>NZ_AZFK01000042.1:39693-105729 GCF_001435775.1 Limosilactobacillus ingluviei DSM 15946
ACCACTCAGCTGTAGTATGCGGACGCTTTACCGCCTTTTTGACGATGTGCGGACTTTGCCGATGAAAGGCAAACGTCGCCCCAATGGTTACGTAGAACGGCGGGGGAAGGCCGGTCAACTTGGCCAAAGCATTCACCAACGGGCTGTCGACTTTCCCAACTTTAACCGTGAATTCGGCCACCTTGAAGCCGACACCGTCCAGAGCAAGGGACATCAGGGCGCCGTTATGACTTTGGTAGAACGGACTTCCAAAGTCGAAGTAATTCTTAACGTCCATAGTAAGACGGCCACCAGTGTGATCCAGCACTTACAGGAATGGCTGGCAAAGTTTCCACCCCACTACTTCAAGTCGATTACCTTCGACAATGGGAAGGAGTTCGCTGACTGGCGAGCAATTGCCAACCAATTTGACCTCCAGACCTACTTTGCCGAGGTGGGGGCACCTAACCAACGGGGGTTAAACGAGAACAACAACGGCCTTCTGCGGCGCGATGGACTCCACAAAGGTCGCGATCTCCGCCACCTAGCTGATGAAGAGGTTGCTCAAATAATGAGCTACCGGAACAACATTCCTCGCAAGTTATTGGGCTATCAAACACCTTACGAGGTATTCATAAAGTATGTCACTGATGAGCAACTACTTTTTTTCTAACTTAAATTGACATTTCGGGAAATTAAATAATTAAAGCCCAGGTCCTGAAAAAGATGGTGGTGAACTTCACATACTTATGATCGTTATTTATACTAATTAGCCATCAAAATGGGTTTAACCCATTTTGATGGCTAATTAGTATTAGGATGGATTTTACGAGGGGTAACTTTACGCCAATTATTCCGTTTCAGAACACTATAAAAGGTTGACTTGGCTATTGAACAATCGAAGGTCTGATTAAATCGACACCACAATTCGTGGACAGTTACGAAATATCCTTGGTTGGCTTCTGCTTCAACTTGCTTGAAAAATTCATGTTCTTGGGTTGCCGTTACGGTTTGATGATGCCGTCCCCCACGACGATCTTGAAGCAATTGTTTGATACCTTGTGTTTTGTAAGTATTCACCCAACGTTGAAGTGTACTTTGTGGAGTGCCAGTAATCTCTAGAATTTCGTGTTGGCTTTTCCCTTGGCCCCACAACTTAACAGTGAGCAACTTACGATAATGCTTGGTATCAGTTTCTTGCGTCAGATGCTTTTCAATTTAATTTAGTTGGATTTCATTTAATTTTTTCATGTCTTACATCATATCATACCGAAGATATTAACGGTCCTATTTTGAACAATAATCAGTATTATTTACAAAAAAATATTGTTAACGGCATTAAAAGTGATATCTTAATATTTAAGCGCTTGATGATTTATATTGTGAATCGATTCACAAAAGTCGAAGAACAGAGGATTAGTGAAGAAGGAAAATTAATGCGGAATAAAGATAAAATTTTAGGGACCCTTTACGGCCAGGCAATTGGTGACGCGATGGGGATGCCGACTGAACTCTGGCCCTTAGAAAAGATTTGGGCGAAGTTTGGCCGCCACATCACTGAATTCTTGGATGGTACAAGCGATAACGACATTGCCCAGCATTTTACGGCGGGCGAATACACGGACGATACCAATCAGGCCTTCGCAATTTTGGATGCCTTGATTGAAACAAATTGGCAGCCTAACCAACAAGTCTTAGTCAAGCATATTATGGATTGGGCAAATCAAGTTGGCGCTTGGGACAACAACGTTTTGGGACCAAGCAGTAAGGCGGCCTTGACGTTGGTAAAGGAGGGCAAGGATCCGCATGAAGTAACCAAGACCGCTTTGACTAATGGTTGCGGGATGCGGATTGCGCCGATCGGGGCGCTCTTTGAACCATCTCAACAGGCCGAATTGATTAAAATGGTCTACGAAGTAACCAAGATTACCCATTCCAGTGATGTTGCCATCAGCGGGGCGGCGATGATTGCCGGCGCAGTGACGGCTGCAGTGGCGGACTATGATTGGGATCAAATCATAGCGTATGCCTCAGCAGTAAACGACGAAGCGTTTAAACTTGGAGCACCAACCTGGGCGGCTAAGACCCATCAACGGTTGCAACTCGGCTTGCGGCTGGCCAAAGAACATGCGAATGATCCGGCTGGCTTTAGTCAGGCGATTTATGAGACGTTAGGGACAGGTACCATGGTTTCGGAAAGCATTCCGGCCGCCGTGGCAATTGCCTACTTCACCCGTGATGTTGAGCAGTGTGCTTACTTATGTACGAACTTGGGTGGCGATACTGATACGATTGGGGCGATGGCAACGGCGATTTGCGGTGCTAAACAAGGGGCCAATAAGATCCCAGTGGCCTGGCGGCAGTTAATTGATCAAAAAAATCCCCAACACAATATTCACAGATTCGCGGAACAAATGCTGGCTTTTCAAGCTTGATGCAAAATGAATGGAGGCATTCATAATGGAAGCAGAAACGATCAAAGTTGCGGAGCAAGACAAGACGTTGAGTCCAGGTAAGTTATTCTACAATTGGTTTGCGGCAAATGTCGGGATCATGGGTTTTGTCTATGGGGCAATTGTAGTTAGCTTTCACCTGTCTTTTTGGCAGGCCCTGAGTGCGGCATTAATTGGGGCGCTGACGTTTGTGATTCCGGGCTGGGTGGCTATGATTGGCCAACGCGAAGGCGTCACAACCTTTAAACTCAGTCGGGCGGCTTATGGCACTCACGGAAATAAGATTCCTAATGCGATGGCCTGGCTCAACATGGTTGGTTGGCTATCAGTTAACGTAATTACCGGGACCTTACTATTCTCAGCAATGCTGAAAACCATGCACTTACCCCAAAATAATTTTACGAAGTTGCTGTGCTTGGTGGTTTTTGCCAGTTTAGTAATTTTATCGGGGATTTTTAAAGAGGAGACCTTGGCGAAAATTCAAACTTGGTTAAGCTGGATTTTCGGTTTGCTAACCCTAGTGATTTTGGGTTTCTTTTTGATCCGGGCAAATTGGGACGTGGCCATGAGGATGCCAGCCGGAAATTGGCTTACAGGTTGGTTGCCAGCGGTGGCATTTATCGCAGCCGGATCCAGTATTTCGTGGTCGATGGCAGCAGCTGACTGGGGAGCGTATGTAAATCCGCAAACCAAACCCGCCGCGACTTTTTGGAACACAACCCTAGGTTCAGCGATCCCGCTGTTCGTATTAATGGCGGGTGGGGTCCTCTTAAGCACGATTTCGCCGCATTTGGCATCGGCGAGTGACCCGTATCAAGTAATGTACGAAGCGGTCCCCGCTTGGTTTGGGGCGCTGTACTTCTTAGTTGCGTCTGGTGGTCTAATCCCCCAGTGTTTGGTTTCTTTCCGTTCGGCCCGGATCAATTTGGCGACGGTTGGAATTAAAGTTTCGCAGCGGACTTCGTTGACCTTACATGGGATTATCATCGTTGTTATTTCGGTCTATGTCCTGTTTATTTCAGGAGACTTCTTGGGTAATTTTGAGCTCTTCTTAAATTTCCTGGGGATTTGTTTGGCCGCTTGGGTGGCGATTTTCTTGGTTGACTCAGTTCTTTACCGTCAACGGGGCTATGATATTAATTTAATGCGAGCTGATTCGCAAGTCCATTACAATTGGCCCGGGATTATTTCATGGGTGATTGCAACTATTACTGGTTTCTTGTTTACTAGCAACAGTTTATACCGGGGTTTGTTTGCTCGGGGGATTTTTGCCGATAATAGTAGCCTGGCTGTCTTCATGGCCGGCCTAGTTGCGATTGTTGTCATGGGCCTCTTTACGATTATTTCTAAACTAAAGGGGGCTGCGTCACATGGTTAAACGAGTGTTAGTAATCGGGGCTGCTTTTGTCGATGTAATTGTTAATGTCCCTCAATTGCCAACGGCGGGTGGCGATGTTACCGGGATGCCAGTTAGCTCAGTTGTTGGTGGATGTGCTTTTAATGTTGATGGTGCTTTACGGCGGACTGAAGTTTCGAGTGATCTGTTAGTACCAGTCGGCCAAGGACAGTATGCAGAGGTAGTCCGTCAAGCCATGGCAGCTAAGCACATTCCATTGCTCCTTCAAGTTCAGGGGGTGGATAATGGTTGGGATCTATGCATGGTGGAACCCAATGGCGAGCGGACTTTTCTGACGGTGCCTGGGGTTGAACAAAAATGGGAGCCGGCGTGGTTTGAAAAGCTACCGCTATCGCAATATGACTATGTTTATCTTAGTGGCTATGAAGCGGAAGATGAAGCAGCGACCACGGTAATTCTAGATGTGCTGGCGCAAAAAGCGCCGCAAGCAACGCTCTTATTTGATGCGTCACCGCGGATCAAACACATCCAGCCAGCGATCTTAGCCCGACTGTTGTCACCAGGGGTGATGATTCATTGTAATCAGGATGAGCTAGCCTTTATGGCTAAGGAAACTGATCGGCAAAGCCGGTTAAAAGCGTTGTATCACCTAACGCAACAGCCAGTAATGCTGACCTTAGGGGCCCAAGGAACCTGCTTGTTTGATGACCAGGGGGAACGAATTATTCCCGCAGAAAAAGTCAACGTCGTCAATACGATTGGAGCGGGCGATACGCATTGCGGTGGTGTGCTTGCGGGATTAGCATTAGGTCAGCCGATTGATGAAGCCGTTCAACTTGGGAATCATTTGGCGGCCTTGGTCGTGCAACAAGTGGCTGGCCGATTAGATTAGAATTAAGTAGCGAGGAGCTTAGTTTTGGCGCAGACTGAAACTAAGCTTTTTTGTCGCAACGAGATTTGTAATTTCACCCCAAGTCGACTATATTAGATAAGGATTCTGATTTAACCGCTTTAAATCAAACAAAGTAAGGCATGATTTATGTACAAAAACATCATCGTGACGGGGGGCGCCGGCTTCATCGGCTCCAACTTCGTCCATTACGTTGTCAACAACCACCCGGGGGTTCACGTGACCGTCTTAGATAAGCTGACCTACGCCGGTAACAAGGCTAATCTGGCCGACTTACCGGAGGACCGGGTGAAGTTAGTCGTCGGCGACATCTGCGACGTGGACCTGGTTGATTCCCTGGTCAAGGACGCCGACGCGATCGTCCACTACGCGGCGGAAAGCCACAACGACAACTCGCTCCTTGACCCGACACCGTTCATTCAAACCAATATTGTCGGTACTTCGGTACTAATCAACGCTGCCCGCAAGTACGATGTCCGCTTCCACCACATTTCGACCGACGAAGTCTACGGTGATCTGCCGCTACGCGAAGACCTGCCGGGCCACGGGGAAGGGCCGGGCGAAAAGTTCACGCCGGATTCCCCTTACCGGCCGTCAAGTCCATACTCGTCTTCTAAGGCCAGCTCCGACTTGCTGGTCCGCGCTTGGGTCCGCTCCTTTGGCTTGCGGGCGACGATTTCGAACTGCTCGAACAACTACGGGCCGTACCAACACATCGAAAAGTTCATTCCGCGCCAAATTACCAATATCTTAAGCGGAATTCGGCCAAAGCTCTACGGGACCGGCAAGAATGTCCGCGACTGGATCCACACCAACGATCACTCGCGGGCCGTTTGGCAAATTCTGACCAAGGGCAAGATCGGTGAAACCTACCTGATCGGGGCCGACGGCGAAAAGAACAATAAGGACGTCCTCGAGTTGATCCTGCAAATGATGGGTCAGCCGGCCGATGCCTACGACCAAGTTAAGGACCGGCCGGGTCACGACCTGCGCTACGCGATCGATGCCACAAAGCTGCGGACTGAACTGGGTTGGAAACCAGAATTCACTGATTTTGAAACTGGGCTCCAGCACACGATCGACTGGTATACTGAGCACCGCGATTGGTGGAAAGCTGAAAAGGCGGCAGTCGAAGCCAAGTACGCGCGGCAGGGGCAATAGTTATTTGACGTCAAACGGTTTAAAAGTAGTCTCGCAGTCAGGGAAGGGGAGGCCTTGCTTCTAGGCTTACGCGATTGGTGTTATCCATTTGATACCACGAAAAAAGAGGGTTCTCATGCGGAACCCTCTTTTTTCAAAGAAGCAAATTAGCTAAACATCACCGTGCCCTCGGGGGCTTCAAACGGCGCGTCCTTATTAATGTGGTCGTAAAAGAGGATCCCCTTCAAGTGGTCGATTTCGTGTTGGCACACGATCGCCGGGTAGTGCTTCAAGCGGACGGTGTGGTCGTTGCCATCGACGTCGGTGTACTTGAGGGTGATCCGGTCGTGCCGGGGCACGTAGCCCGGAACGTCTTCATCGACGGACAAGCAACCTTCCCCTTCGGTCAGGGCCCCGTATTGGACTGATTCACTGACGATCACCGGGTTGATGATTACGTCCTTAAAGACCGGCTTGCCGCCTTCTTCCTCGGCGGGGACCAAGACGGAGGCCATTTGCTTGGAGACACCGACTTGTGGTGCCGCCAGGCCGACGCCGGCCCGCAGCCCGTACTTTTTGCAGAGTTCTTCGTCTTGGCTGATTTCTAAGTATTCCATTAATTGTCGGGCTAATTCCCGGTCTTCAGCGGACAGCGGAAATTCGACCTTGGCGGCCCGCTTGCGGAGGACTGGATTGCCATCCCGCGTAATATCCTTCATTAAAAACAATTGAATCCCTCCAAAGTGATTGGTAATGGTGGCCCAGGGGCGCACCTTGCTTCTTCAAGTTTATCACAAATTGGCAGGGGGCCAAAGATTTCGCTGGATCCCGGCAAAATTTACCGGGAATTAAGCGTGTGATTAACTCTTGCGCCCGGAAAAATGGTAAAATAATTAGAAATTGCAATTGAGAGGACGTGGCGTCATGGAGCAAAATTATGCATACCCGCTCGACCCCAGCTGGTCGGTAGCCGAAATTGAAACGGTAATGGCCTTTTTGAATACGGTCGAAGCGGCCTACGAAGGGGGCGTGGCCGCGGCCAAGGTCCAAGCGACCTACCAAGCCTTTAAGCGGGTCGTGCCAGCCAAGAGCGAGGAAAAACGGCTCGGCCGCGACTTTGCCCGGGCCAGTGGCTACCAGCTCTACGAGGTGGTCCAAGCGGCGCTGGCCAATCCGCAGGGGCGGGTTGCTTTGACCGCACGGGGGTAGATCAATGGCAGCTTTGGATGCACAATTACAAACCCTGATGTGGGCGGCGAGAGAAAAGACCTTGGCTTTGATGGCCGACCACTACGAAGTTGACGCCAAGACGACCTTCAACGACCTGGTGACGACGGTGGATAAGGAAACCGAGCGCTTCATTACCGCCCGGCTCAAAGAAATTGACCCGACCGCCCAAATCATCAGTGAAGAAGGTTTCGGCGATGAGGTCCACGACCTCAGCGGCCGGGTCTACATCGTCGATCCGGTCGATGGGACTTTGAACTTTGTCAAGCAGCAGACCAACTTTGCGACGATGCTGGCCTGCTACGAAGACGGCCAGCCCAAATTGGGCTACATTATGGACGTGATGAACCAGACCCTTTATCACGGTGGCCCTGGCGTGGGCGTCTTTAAAAACGCCCACCCCCTGACCCCACCGGTCGATCGCGGCCTGCGTGGTTCGCTGGTCGATGTTAATTACGGCCTGCTCTTTACCAATCACCACAACGTCCAGGCAGTGATCAAAAACGCCAGCGGCCTGCGTTTGTATGGCAGTGCGGGGCTGGAGATCATCAACGTCTTAGAAGGGCGCTTAGGCCTGTATTTATCCCGCCTCAAGCCGTGGGATTTGGCCGCTGGCCGGGCCTTGGCTGAGGGCTTGGGATTAGTGGTAAAAGCCATTGACGAAAAAGGACTCGATGTGTTATCATCTAACCTTGTATTAGTAGCGACGAAGCAAGTGGCGGACGATGTCTTCGCCCTTGTCAATTAGCCGGCTTGCTGTGACCATGACGTCACAGTTTTTTTATGAGTTAATACCGATTCGATCGAGAAGAAAGGAAGATTAGACTTGACCTCGCGTGATGATATCCGCAACATTGCGATTATTGCTCACGTTGACCATGGTAAGACGACCTTGGTTAACGAAATGCTGAAGCAATCCGATACCTTGCCAGAACACTTTGACATCCAAGACCGGGCAATGGACACCAACGCCATTGAACGGGAACGGGGGATTACGATCCTCTCCAAGAACACGGCCGTTAAGTACGGCAAGTACCAAATCAATATCTTAGACACCCCCGGCCACGCCGACTTCGGTGGGGAAGTGGAACGGGTGATGAAGATGGTTGACGGGGTGCTGCTGGTCGTCGACGCCTTTGAAGGGACGATGCCACAAACTCGCTTCGTGCTCAAGAAGGCCTTAGAACAACACCTGGTGCCAATCGTGGTTATCAACAAGGTGGACCGCAAGGGGGCTCGCCCAGAAGAAGTTGTCGACGAAGTGCTCGATCTCTTCATTGAATTAGGGGCGGACGAAGACCAACTCGACTTCCCAGTGATCTACGCTTCGGCCATGAACGGGACGTCCAGTTACGACTCTGACATCGCGACCCAAGAACACACGATGAAGCCACTCTTTGACACGATTGTCAAGACGATTCCCGCCCCAGTCGACAACTCCGACGAACCACTGCAATTCCAAGTGGCGATCCTGGATTACAACGACTTCGTGGGTCGGATCGGGATCGGTCGGGTCGTGCGTGGCCGGATCAAGGTCGGCGACCAAGTAACGTTGATGAAGCTGGACGGTTCGACTAAGAACTTCCGGGTAACCAAGCTGTTCGGGTTCTTCGGGCTTAAGCGCGAAGAAATCGAAGAAGCCCAAGCCGGGGACCTGATTGCCGTTTCCGGGATGGAAGACATCAACGTTGGGGAAACGGTCGCTGATGCCCAACACCCAGAAGCCTTAACCCCACTGCGGATTGATCCACCGACCCTGCAAATGACCTTCCGGACCAACGACTCGCCGTTTGCTGGTCGCGAAGGGCAATTCGTCACTTCCCGGCAATTGGAAGACCGGCTGCGGGCTGAATTGCACACCGACGTTTCCCTGCGGGTCGACGACACGGACGATCCGGGTGCTTGGACCGTTTCTGGCCGGGGGGAACTCCACCTTTCGATCTTGATCGAAACGATGCGGCGCGAAGGTTACGAACTGGCGGTTTCCCGGCCACAAGTTATCTACCGGGAAATCGACGGCGTGGAATGCGAACCATTTGAAGAAGTGCAAGTCGACACGCCGGATGAATACACTGGTTCCGTGATTGACTCCCTGAACAAGCGCAAGGGGGAAATGCAAAACATGGAACAAACCGACAACGGGCAAACCCGCTTGATCTACTTGGTACCATCCCGGGGCCTGATCGGTTACTCGACGGAATTCATGTCCTTGACCCGTGGGTACGGGATCATGAACCACACCTTTGAAAAGTACGCCCCAGTGATCAAGAACTGGAACCCAGGCCGTCAAAAGGGGACCTTGGTTTCCATGAACGCCGGCAAGGCGACGACCTACGCCATGATGGGGATTGAATCCCGTGGGACCCTCTTGATCGATCCAGGGACGGAAGTCTACGAAGGGATGATCGTCGGGGAAAACAGCCGGGAAAACGACATCACGGTTAACATCACCAAGGGGAAGAACCTGACCAACGTGCGGGCCGCGGGGTCTGACGAAATGGCCCGGATCAAGACGCCAACTCACTTGTCCTTGGAAGAATCCCTGGAATTCTTAAACGACGACGAATACTGTGAAATCACGCCGGAAAACGTGCGCTTGCGCAAGCAAATCTTGAACACCAACGCACGGGAAAAGGCAGCTAAGCGCAAGAAGCAAGCGCAAAGCAAGTAAGCCAAGCGGATTAAGAGGAACGGAGGCGGCCCCTTCGCTCCTCTTTTTTTGCATGGTGTAAAATTCCGTGACATTGCGCCGTTTCGCGGTATAATTTTGGCAACACGTGCCCGAGAAGGGGGTTTTTATGCGAAGATTAAAGGAAAAAATGCGCCAGCTCGACCCGTGGCTGCTGGTGCCCTACCTGCTTTTGTGTGCGATCGGGATTGTGATGGTCTACTCGGCCAGCGCCGCGATTCGGATGCAGACCGGGGGCTCGCCGACGGCCTATTTGTTCAAGCAGACGATCTACGTCTTATTGGGGGTCAGTGGGGCGCTCTTGATTGCCAACATGAATTTGAACGTCTTTCGCGACGCGCGGCTCCTAGGTTATTCGGCCTTGGCCCTGTTAGGGAGTTTGATCTTTGTGAAGGGCTTTGGGGCGGCCGTCAATGGGGCCCAGGGGTGGATCAACCTAGGGATCATCAGCATCCAGCCGGCTGAAGTGGTCAAGTTCTACCTGGTTATTTACCTGGCCAACCACTTTGCCAATTACGATGAACACCCAGAGGCCAGTCACCAGCACATGTATACGCGCCCGGCGCTCCTAACGGGGGCTTTGCTGTTCTTGATTGTGATTCAGCCCGATACCGGGGGGATGGCGATCAATGCCGCGATTGCCTTTGTGATCTTTTTGGCCGGTGCGACGGCCTGGAAAATCGGCTCGCTGATTTTATCATCGGCCCTGGCGGTCATAATGATCGGCTTACCCCTGGCGTCAAATTGGATTATTGACCACTGGTCTGGTAGCTATAAGGCGGCCCGCTTTGTTGCCTACATGAATCCCTTTGGGACCAAGAATGGGGCCGGGGCCCAGCTGGTCAATTCCTACTACGCGATCAGCAACGGTGGGCTGACCGGGGCTGGGCTGGGCAATAGTATTCAAAAGATGGGTTATCTGCCCGAACCCAACACCGACTTTATCCTGGCGGTGATTGCCGAAGAACTCGGCTTTGTGGCCGTCGCTTTGATTTTAGTCTTGCTGGCGATCTTAGTCTGCCGGATTATTATTTTAGGAGCGCGGACCAATGAGATGTACGAAGGCCTGCTCTGCTACGGGGTGGCGACATTTTTAGCGGTCGAAACCGCCTTTAACGTCGGTGGGGTCTCCGGGCTCTTGCCGATTACCGGGGTGACCTTGCCCTTTATTTCTTACGGGGGGTCCAGTATGCTGGTCTTAAGTGCCTCCTTAGGCTTGATTTTAAATGTCAGCCGTCGCCAAAAGGAGCGGGCGGCCCTGGCAAAATTGGAAGGGGAGATGGCCCATGTTTGAGTTGACTGAGCGTCAAGGGCTCGTTGTCTACATTACCAGCCGCCGCGTGGTCCGGGTCCTACGCCATTACGGCCGGATCCAATATGTGTCCAAGCACTTTCACTACGTCATGATGTACGTGAATCAAGCCCAAGTGGCCAAGGTACTGCCGGAAATCAAGCAGTTGCGCAACGTCAAACGGGTGGAACTGTCGCCCTGGCAAACGCTGGATCCCGACGTGGTGGATCTGAAATCGACCGGCCTGTATAAATCACAAGATGAGGATGAATAAACGATGCGAGTAGTTGCAGGAGAATTTCGCGGCCGCAAGTTAAGTGCGGTCCCGGGGATGGCGACCCGTCCGACCACGGACAAAGTCAAAGAGTCCCTCTTTAATATCATCGGCCCCTACTTTGATGGCGGGGTCAGCTTAGATCTGTTTGCCGGCAGCGGTGGCCTCAGTATTGAAGGGGTCAGCCGCGGGATTGAACGCGCGGTCTTGATTGACCGCCAGTACGCGGCGATCAAGACGATCCAAAAAAATATCGCCGCGACCAAGCACCCGGAAAAATTTGACGTGTTTAAGCAGGATGCGGAAAAGGCACTGAAGCTGTTAGCCGCCCACGACGAGCATTTTGACCTGGTCTACCTCGATCCGCCCTACGCCAAGCAAAAAATTGTCGCCAACCTGACGACGATGGTGGCCTTAGACCTGCTTAATCCGGGGGCGGTAATTGTGGCGGAAACCAATCAGGAAGCCAATTTGCCAGCGGATTTGCCGGGCTTTGAACTGGTGCGGCGCCACGATTACGGGATTACGGTGCTGACGATTTATCATTTTAACGGGAAAGAAGGATAAACATGAAAGTAGCAATTTTTCCGGGGACCTTTGATCCCCTGACCCTGGGCCACCTCGATTTGATCAAGCGGGGGAGCGTCTTATTTGACCAGTTGGCGGTCGCAGTCATGACCAATACCGCCAAGGAACCGCTCTTTACCGTCGAAGAGCGGGTGGAACAAGTCAAGCGGGCCACCAGTGGCTTTGACAACGTGACGGTGATTACCACCCAGGGCTTGACGGTTGATTTAATGAACAAGATTGGGGCGGACTACCTCTTGCGGGGGCTGCGCAATACCAATGACTTCCAGTACGAACGCGATATTGCGGCGATGAACCAATTCTTGGATGATCAAGTTGAAACGGTCTTCTTGTTGGCCGACCCGAAGTACCAACACCTCTCCTCGAGCCTGCTCAAGGAAGTGGCCCGCTTTGGCGGCGACATCGATGCCCTCTTGCCGTCCAATATTTCGGCGGACCTGGCCAAGCGGATGCACGAACGCGAAGAGGCCCGGATCAGCGCCCGCAACCAGGGGCAAGCCACGGAGGAAAAATAAATGAACACGAAACAAGATAAGCGGATTCTCCGCCGGATCTTGGGGGGCCTGCTTGCCATTTTATTTGTGGCCTGGGCCCTTTTTTGGCCTTTAAACAGCTACATTGAGAGTCCCGGCACCGCCGACGACCTCAAGGCCTACGTTAAGGTCAAAGATCACCCCGATCGGGGCAAGGGGAGTTTTATGATTACCTCGGTCTACTTGCAACAGGCCCGGCCGGCGACTTGGATCTGGGCCAAATTGACCCCGCACACGACGATTGAATCAGCCGCGGCGGTCACGGGCGGCCAGTCGAGTCGGACCTACAATAAAGTGCAGGACTTCTACATGCAAAGTGCGATCAATGAAGCGATCGCGGTGGCCTTTAAGGCGGCCCACCAGGAATACCATAAGGAGTATTTGGGCATTTACGTCCTGTCGGTACAAAAGAATTCGCGCTTCAAGCACCAAGTCAAGGTTGGCGATACGATCACGGCGGTCAACGGCCATCATTTTGACAACGCGGCCGGCTACCAGCAATACATCGCCCACCGCCCGGTCGGCAGCCGCCTGACGGTGACTTACCTGCATAACGGTCGCACCAAGCAGGCGACCCAAAAGCTGGTCAAAATCGCGACCGGCAAGCCCGGGATCGGGATTATCCTGACTGACAACGTCAAGGTCACGACCAAGATCAAGACCAAGATTGATCCTGGTCAGATCGGGGGTCCATCAGGTGGGTTGATGTTTGCCCTGCAAGTATACGAGCAACTGACCCAACAGGACCTGCGCCACGGCCGCAAGATCGCCGGGACCGGGACGATCAATGCCAAGGGTCAGGTCGGTGAAATCGGCGGGATCGACAAAAAGGTGATTGCCGCCCACAAGGCAGGGGCAACGGTCTTCTTTGCGCCCTACGTCAAGCCGACCAAGGTGGTCTTAAAATACGAAGAAGGCCACCAAACAAACTACCAGTTGGCGAAGGCAACGGCGCAAAAATACGCGCCGAAGATGAAGGTCGTGCCGGTTAAAACGTTCAATGACGCGGTTAAGTACTTACAAACTCATCGCTAACAAGGAGGGGGAACCAATGCGGTTAATGTTGACGACTAACATCCTTGACCCGCAACGCTACGAACGGCAGGAATTGCTCACGGTCGTTGTCGAGCGGGACTTGACGCTGACGAAATTAGACGCCCAGGTCTATGAGGAACTGTACGAAACGGCCAAGGACAAATTGAGCTCTCGCGCCCAGATCGAATTGGCCGACGGGGTCATGGGCTTACAGTTCACCCCGCAGATCGTGTACCAAAACGGGCAGGCCAGCCAGATCTTGCTCCACGCGACCGGGATGCTGTTCAAGGACACGGCGCCATATTAAGTTTTGTGCACCATGGTGAAAACACCGTGGTGCTTTTTCTTTTGGGGGAGGGCAGAAAAAAACCCCCTAATTCCAAATTAAAAAGTTAAAAATCGCCCGCTTTGACGTATATATAAGATAAGGGGGTGAAAAATATGGAACAACTCTTAACCCAGCTCAAGGAAAGCTGGGAGATGCATAAAACGGCCTGGTTGATCGGCTTGGCCCTCGTCCTTGGTGGGGGTGGCTATTGGTATCACCAGACGATGAGTGCGCCGCCGGTGTTGCCACAGCGTCAGTCGGCTCCGGTCAAATCTGCGCCGGCTAATACCGGCAAGGTGGTCGTGGACGTCAAAGGGGCGGTCAACCACCCGGGGGTCTACACCCTGGCCAAGAGCCAGCGGGTCCAAGAGGCGATCAAAGCCGCCGGGGGCCAGACGCCGGCGGCTGACATGCGCCAGGTCAATTTAGCCAAGCAATTGGTCGACCAACAAGTCGTCTACGTCCCGAGCCAGGGTGAACAGGTCGCAACCCCGCTCGATTCGGCGGGGGCTGGCGGGGGAACGGCCGCTGATCAGGAAAAGATCAACCTGAACCAGGCCACGAAGGAAGGTTTGATGAAAATCAGCGGGATCGGCGATAAAAAGGCCGATAAAATCCTGGCCTACCGTCAAAGCCACGGCCAGTTCAAAACGATTGAGGAACTGCAAAACGTGGATGGCTTTGGTGAAAAGACCGTCGCAAAATTAAAGGACCAACTTGCGGTTTAACCTGGTGTGACCCCAAAACTTTGCTATACTGGTACTATTGATGTTTACTCAAACCAGTAAAAGGGGGGAGAACGATGAAGAAACGAATTGATTGGGATCAGTATTTTATGATCCAAGCGGCCTTGCTGGCGTCGCGCTCGACGTGCAAGCGCCTCTCCGTCGGGGCGGTGCTGGTCCGCGATAAGCGGATTATCGGCAGTGGCTATAATGGGTCGGTGGCCGGCGACGTGCACTGCATCGATGAAGATTGCTGCTTGCGCGATGGTCACTGTGTCCGCACGATTCACGCGGAAATGAACGCCCTCTTACAATGTGCCCGTTTTGGGACCTCAACGGATGGCGCGAGCGTGTACGTGACCGATTTCCCGTGCCTGCAATGTACCAAGAGTCTGCTGCAGGCCGGCATTACCCAGATCAATTACCTGCGCAATTACCACAACGATGACTACGCGATGCGCTTGATTACCTTAAAAGGGGTCAAACTTCACCAGATTAAACTCGATGCCAATATCCTGGATGAGGTCAATTTAGACCAATACATCCACTTAAAGGACTAAGCGTACGCTTCAAATTGGCAGTTTCTTTGCGGCGGTGGCGGTCGCCTTGGTGGCCGCCTTGCTGTTGGGGCACCAGCTCTGGGCCGGGGTGGCGCTGGCCTACTTAGCTTGGCGATTGACGACTTGGCACTGCCCCCGCGGCCGGCGGTGGGTGGGGCTGCTGGCCCTGGCGATGGTGGGGCGTTGCCTGCTGCATCAGACCGTCATTCAGCAGCGGACCCTGCCGGCGGCCCGGATGGGGACCTACCAAGTCGTGGTCCAGCCGGACGCGTGGCAGGTCAATGGCCAACTGGCCTTAGCAACCGGACGGCTGGGCAAAGAGCCAGTGCGGGTCAGTCTGCAGTTGACCTCACCGGCCCAAGTCAAGCAAATCAAGCAGTTGACGACGCCGGTGGTCGCTACGGTCACCGGACAAAAGGGGCCCCTGTTGCCCGCCACCAACGTCAACCAATTCGATTATCAAAAATATGAAAACGCCCAGGGGGTGGCCAACCAGGTGCGCGGTCGCGGGGCGTTGACCCCGCTGGCCCCGGCTAGCCCCTGGGCGGTCATTCACGGCTGGCGCGCCCGGCTGACGCATCGCTTGGCGCGCTTTCCCCAGCCCCTGGCCAGCTATTGTCAGCGCTTGTTGTTAGGCCAAAATGATCCGGCCTTGGGTCCCACCATTACGGCGGCCCAGACCCTCGGGGTGATTCACCTCTTTTGTTTGTCGGGGTTGCACGCCTTTGTCTTTGTAGCCTTGCTGCGTGGGGGACTTTTGGCCTTGCATGTGACCAGAGAGACTACCACCTGGCTGGAAATTATTGCCCTGCCCCTCTTGTGGGTGCTGGGCGGGGGTGCTACCAGCCTGACCCGGGCGATTTTGATGTTAGAATTCCAATTACTGGCTCGGCAGGCCGGTTGCTCCAGTCGGGTCAGTTGGCAGGTGAGTTTGATTCTCCACTCGCTCTTGCAGCCCGGGGTGCTGCTGTCGCTGGGCGGTCAGCTGTCGTACTTGCTGGCCTGGGGAATCAGTCGCTGCCAGTTTCAGGCGGCCTGGCGCCGCTTGGTGGCGATCCAGTTAATCGGCCTGCCGCCCTTATTATATGCGGCCTACCAATTCCACTTTTTGAGCCTGCTGGCCAACTGGCTACTGGTGCCCTTGTTTGCCAGTGTGGTCTTACCGGGCCTCTTGGTCATTGCCCTGCTGGGGCCGGGCTTTAGTGGGGTGGTAAGCCTGGCAAACGCTGGCTTGCAGGGGTTGCAAGCTGCTTTGACGGGTCTCGCGGCGCTGCCGGGCAACTGTTACTTCGGTAAACCGGCTGCGGTGGTGGTCGTCGGCTTACTGCTGGTCACCTTGCTTTTGGTCGAGGAGGAAGTCCGTTTTCGCCGCCGCTGGCCGTGGTTGATGGGGGCCTACCTGCTGTGCTTTGGGGTGATTCACTGTCCGCTTAGCGGCGAGGTCACCTTTGTCGACATCGGGCAGGGGGACTGTGCCCTGATTCGCACCCCGTTGAACCGCCAGGTGATCATGATTGACACCGGCGGCCAGCTGCAGTTTCGCCCACCCGGCTGGGCAAAGCGCCAACCGGCCCAGCGGGACCGGGCCCTGACGACCAGCGTCAACTATCTGAAGAGCCACGGGATTCACCGGCTGGACTATTTGTGCCTCAGCCACCGTGATGCTGATCACATCGGTTACTTAACCACGGTCGTCCAACAGCTGCAAGTCAAGGCGATCCTGGTACCCCAGGGGATGGAAAAACTGCCGAAGCTGACCCGGCAACTTCCCGCCCAAGTCCCGGTGGTTCCGGTCACGGATCGCTCCCAGCCCGTGGGCTTGCCCCTGGCGGTCCTGCACCCCTTTGGCCCCGGGCAGGGGAAGAATGAAGATTCAATGGTCTTGTGGGGGAAATTTGGCGGCCAACGCTTCTTGTTTACCGGTGATTTAGACCGGGCCGGGGAGCGGGCCGTCCTTCACCGTTATCCCCAGCTGCAAGTGGAGGTCCTAAAATTGGGGCACCACGGCAGCCAAACGGCGAGTGATCCCGCGGTCTTGCGCCAGTTGCGCCCGCGGCTGGCGATTATTTCCGCGGGCCGCAAGAATCGCTACGGGCATCCCCACCAATCCACCATCCAGACCTTAAAGCGCCAGCACATCCCCTTTTGGTCCACCCAACAGCGGGGGATGATTACCTATCGCTACTGGGGAAACCACGGCAAGTGGACGACGAAATTGAAAGGGAGTGAACTGACGTGGATGTTGCCACCTTACGCACGCAATTAAAAAATGCCCACCCTGCCCCGCTATACCTGGTCTTAGGGACCCAGCAGGTCTTATTGGATCAAGCCCGGGCTGCTTTTTTGGCCCTAGTGCCAGAAGAAGAGCGGGTCATGAACGTCGGCAGTTATGATTTGGAAGAGACGGATTTGGCGACGGCTTTGGACGATGCCCAGTCGGCGCCCTTTTTTGGGGAACGGCGGTTAGTCTTGTTAAACAAGCCGGCCTTTTTAACCGGAAATGGCGGCCGGGGGAAGGTCAAGCAGGATCCGGATTTGCTGTTAAACTACCTGAAGGCCCCGCAACCATCGACGGTGCTGGTGATTTTAGCGCCCTATGAAAAGCTCGATGGGCGCAAGGCCGTCGTCAAGGCGCTAAAAAAGCAGGCCGTGCAGGTCAGTGCCGCGCCGTTGAGTGAACAAGACGCCCGGCGGTTGATCCAGGCCCGGGTGCAGCAAGCCGGCTTTCACTTTGGCCGCGGAGCCTTGGATGAACTGGTGCGGCGCACGAACGCCGATTATGGTCTGATGATGGCTCATTTACCGCAGTTGCAACTCTTGGCTTACCAGAGCAAGGAAATCGATGCGGCCAGCGTGCAAGGGCTGGTGGCGCAATCGTTGGATGAAAACGTCTTTGATCTGGTGACGGCGGTCTTGCAGCGGCACCAAGAGCAGGCGCTGGGCTTATACCGGGAATTATTGGCCGCCCAACAACAGCCCCTGCAGATCAACGCGGTCCTGGTCAGTCAGTTCCGCTTGTTATTGCAGGTGAAAATTTTGACGGCCCGTGGGCTGAGTCAGGCGACCCTGGCTAAGCAACTCAAGGTCCACCCGTACCGGGTCAAATTGGCCGCCCAAACGGTCCAGCGCTTTACCTTACCGGCCTTGAGCCAAGCTTATCTCGGTTTGGTCCGGATTGAAAAAGCGCTCAAGACGACCAACCGGACGCCGGAATTGCTCTTTCAATTGTTCTTATTACAATACAGCCAAAAGGTTAGTTAATTAAACTAAACAAGCGCGCTGGGTGAGGAATTCCTCGCTCAGCGCGCTTGTTATTAGGTAATAAAAAACGCCGGGTGAATTCCCGACGCTCTTATTTCATTACTTTGCAAGGCGGGCAGCCAGACGTGACTTGTCACGGGCAGCCTTGTTAGCCTTGATCAAGCCCTTGGAGTGGGCGCGGTCAATGGCAGAGATTGCTTGCTTGTACAGATCTTCAACGTTGTCTGCACCGGCTAACTTTGCCTTGTCAAACTTCTTGATGGCAGTCCGCATAGCGCTCATTTGGGAAGCGTTGCGTGCTGCTGCCTTTTCGTTAACGCGGACGCGTTCGATTGCTGACTTAATAATTGGCATTTCAATTTCACCTCCGTACCTCTTGGTATCGGTTGACCAGAATTTTCAACATTTGTCATTATACCGAATCATGCCATGCAATGCAATAGGGATTCCCGAATGGAAAAAGAAAACTTGCAATTGCCAGGGAAGTTTAGTATATTAGCTAGGGTCGCAAAAGCGATCAGCCCGCTCCTCAGTTTGACGATCCTCACCGACGTCTTACTTAGCAGCGGGGGTTAAAAATTGAAAGGTGGGAAAATAGTTATGGCTATTTCAAAGGAAAAGAAGAACGAAATCATCAAGCAATATGCAACGCACGAAGGGGACACTGGTTCCACGCAAGTGCAAGTGGCAGTTTTGACGGCGGACATTAACGAATTGAACGAACACATCCGCACGCACAAGCACGACTACCACTCCCAACGTGGTTTGATGAAGAAGATCGGTCACCGGCGGAACCTGTTGGCTTACCTCCGGCGGACGGACCTGCCTGCTTACCGGGAACTGATCAAGAGCCTTGGTTTGCGGCGGTAATCAGCTTAAATCCTTTCGACCTCAGCGCTGGCTGGGGTCTTTTTTTATACGCTGGTCAAAAAGGCGGGGCGAGCTTTTGAATTGCGCGGCTGGGGTGTGGTAAGATAGGAATATCATAACTCTGGAAAAATAATGACAACGGGACCCAACCATTACCCAGTTGCCAATTAACAGTTGAATTAAAGGTAAAAGGAGACAGATTTGTGACAAAAATCAATGTAATTCCCTTTGGGGGCGTGCGCGAAAACGGTAAGAACATGTATGCCGTGGAAGTGAACGACCAGATTTTTATTTTGGACTGCGGCCTGAAGTACCCCGAAAATGAATTGATGGGCATCGACGTGGTGATTCCCGACTGGGCCTACTTAAAAGAACACGCCGACAAGATTGCCGGGGTCTTTTTAACCCACGGTCACGCCGACGCGATTGGGGCCTTGCCGTACTTTTTGATGGACTTCCAGGTGCCGGTCTTTGGGAGCCGCTTGACGATTGAATTGGCCAAGCTGGCCGTGAAGCAGCACAAGCAGGTCAAGAAGTTCAATGACTTCCATGAAGTTGACCCCGCCACGGAAATTGACTTTCAAAATGTGACGGTCAGCTTCTTTGCGACGACCCACACCCTGCCCAACACGCTGGGGATCGTCTTGCACACCGATGAAGGGGCGATCGTCTACACCGGGGACTTTAAGTTTGACCAAACCGCCCGTGATGGCTACCGGACTGACCTGGCTAAGCTGGCCCAAGTCGGCCAAGCCGGGGTCTTATTGCTATTGAGTGATTCGGCCGGGGCGGCGTTAACGGCAGCCTCGACCCGGGAAAAAGACATCGCGGCCTACATTTTGGA
Source organism: Limosilactobacillus ingluviei DSM 15946 (assembly GCF_001435775.1). Classification (GTDB taxonomy): domain Bacteria; phylum Bacillota; class Bacilli; order Lactobacillales; family Lactobacillaceae; genus Limosilactobacillus; species Limosilactobacillus ingluviei. Next base: position 59,758 of record NZ_AZFK01000042.1, read on the forward strand.
TGTCTTTGAAAATCATAACGGCCGGATTGTGGTCGGCAGTGTGGCCTCCAACATCATGCGGGTCCAACAGATTTTTGATGCCGCGGCTGCCAGTGGCCGCAAGGTCGTCTTATCCGGGGGCCAAGATTTAGAACAAATCGTCAGCACGGCGATGAACCTGGGTAAACTGCACTTTGATCCGAGCTTGCTGGTGACGATGGCGGACACCGCCGATTTGGCACCAGAAGAAGTTGTGATCTTAGAAACGGGCAAGATGGGGGCGCCGATCAAGGCCCTGCAAGAAATCGCCAATGGTGACGATCCGGAAGTGACCCTCGGGGAAGGCGATTTGGTCTTTGTGGCGACGACCCCCTCATATGCAATGGAAGCCGTGGTCCAAAAGGTGACCGATATGCTGTACCGGACGGGGGCCGAGGTGAAGTTTATCGCTGAGGATTTAAATCCTTCCGGTCACGGGAACCAAAATGACGAGCAGCTGATGCTCAACTTCATGCAGCCAACCTTCTTCATGCCGATCCAGGGGGAATACCGTTTGTTGGATCAACACGCGATTTTAGCCGAAGAAGTGGGGATTCCAGCGGAAAACATCTTCTTGACCAGCAAGGGGGACGTCTTAACCTACCAAGACGGCCGCTTCCACTTAGGTGACCGGGTAGAAGTCGGTAATACGATGATTGACGGGATTGGCGTTGGCGACATTGGCAATATCGTCTTGCGGGACCGGCGGGTCTTATCAGAAGACGGGATCTTTGTTGTGGTGGCCACGATTGACCGCAAGAAGAAAAAGATCGTCACCAAGCCGCAAATTACGTCCCGGGGCTTTGTCTTTGTCAAGACTAACCGGCAGTTAATGAAGCAAAGTGCCGAATTAGTGGAAGAAGTGATCCAAGAAGACCTGGACCAAAAGGAATTCGACTGGAGCCACTTAAAGCAAAACGTGCGTGACAAATTAAACCGCTTCTTATTTAACCAAACCAAGCGCCACCCGGTCATTTTGCCGGTGATTATGGAAATTAATCAACACCCCAAGCGCAAGAATAAATCAAAGGCAACGCCAGCCCCAGCCAAGCCCAAGGAAGGTGGCAAAGCCAAGCGGCAAAGCAACCGGCCTTCCCGGGGCCGGGGCAAGAAGCGGGCGAAAGCCACGAATGCCAAGGTAACCAAAAACTAACTGATTACGTTTGAACGTCAAAAGAGGCCGGAAAAATTTTCCGGCCTCTTTATTCAATGGAGGAATGAGCATGACGCCAACCCAACTCGACCAATTACACCATGCCGGCCGCTTATTGGCCCAAGGTGCCAACCAGGCGGCGGTTCAAGAACTGCAAACTTTGTATGAACAAACGGATGACTTTGCGGTCAACCGGGAACTGACCCGGGCGCTGCTGGCCGTGGAACAGTATGGCACGGCCCTGACAATTGCCAACGAGCAGCGCGCCGCCTATTTGGCCTCGGCTGATTTGCAGGAACAATTGCTGACGATCGAACTGGCCAACCATGGCTTTATCAGGGCCCGCCAATTAGCCTGGCAACTGCCCGCCCCGCGGCAAGGGGCGGCCCAAGCCCAGATTGCGGATGCCGAGGCCACGCTCAAAGCCCAGGCGCCGCAAACCTTGCACACGCGCCTGCAGCATTTTTATCACCTGGGGGATGGTGGCTTGCTGGCCCAACAGCGCCGCTTTGCTGAAGCTTTGCGGTTGCCGCTGGCCGAATTTATTCAGGGCAGCCGCTTTGTTTTGCGCGATCCCTTTGTCAAACCCCTGGTGAAGAGTACCGTGGTGCAAAGCCTGGTGCAATTAAAAGTCGACCAAGAACTGACCATGCTATGGCTCGACGACCACGAATACCCCTTTACCCCCGCCGCGTGTTTGCCTTTGGAAGCAATGCCGGTCGTCCAGGCTGGCTACGCTGAATTGGCCAAGCGCTTTGCCAATTCGGATCCGTTGACTTACCAGGCCCGGCTGCAAACCTTCAACTTGCACCTGGCCTTGTTGTACCCCTTTGTGGATAAGGCGATGATTGATCCCGGCCGCTGGATTGATGAAATGAGCCAGCCACATCAAGGCCCGGCCGCGACACCAACTGAGCAGACGATTAGGCGCTGGCAGCGGCGGTTAAATGCCCAATTGGCGCAGTTGGGTCTCTAAATGCTTTCCACGCGAAAAAGTTGGGCAAATCCGTTTACAAATCAAGGGTGAACTGATATTATGGTTAAGAATTCTGATCAGTTAATTTAGGACTATGAATTAGCAATCAGAAGTAGTACAATAAGATATAAGGGTGTGTCTGGTCAGCCATTGGCGGGCCAGGCATGATACTTGTAATTTACTAGGAGGGTTTCATTAATGGCAGAAAAAGAACATTATGAACGTACTAAGCCGCACGTTAACATTGGTACTATCGGCCACGTTGACCACGGTAAGACTACTTTGACCGCAGCTATCACGAAGGTATTGTCCGAAAAGGGCCTTGCCAACGCAGCTGACTACGCTGACATCGACGCTGCTCCAGAAGAAAAGGAACGTGGTATCACTATCAACACTGCCCACGTTGAATACGAAACGGAAAAGCGTCACTACGCTCACATCGACGCCCCAGGGCACGCGGACTACGTTAAGAACATGATCACTGGTGCCGCTCAAATGGACGGTGCTATCCTGGTTGTTGCCGCAACTGACGGTCCTATGCCACAAACCCGTGAACACATCCTGTTAGCTCGTCAGGTTGGTGTTCAATACATCGTTGTCTTCTTAAACAAGACTGACCTTGTTGACGATGACGAACTGGTTGACCTGGTTGAAATGGAAGTTCGTGACCTCTTGTCCGAATACGACTTCCCTGGCGATGACATTCCGGTTATTCGTGGGTCCGCTTTGAAGGCTCTCGAAGGCGACGAAGAACAAGAAAAGGTTGTTATGCACTTGCTCGACGTTGTTGACGAATACATCCCAACTCCACAACGTCCTACTGACAAGCCATTCATGATGCCAGTTGAAGACGTCTTCACGATCACTGGTCGTGGGACTGTTGCTTCTGGTCGGATTGACCGTGGGACTGTTAAGGTCGGTGACGAAGTTGAAATCGTTGGTCTGAAGGAAGACGTTCTCAAGTCCACTGTTACTGGGGTTGAAATGTTCCACAAGACTCTTGACCTTGGTGAAGCCGGGGACAACGTTGGGGTTCTGCTCCGTGGTGTTGCCCACGACCAAATCGAACGTGGTCAAGTATTGGCTGCCCCAGGTTCCATCCAAACTCACAAGGAATTCAAGGGTGAAGTCTACGTTATGACCAAGGAAGAAGGGGGCCGTCACACGCCATTCTTCTCCAACTACCGTCCACAATTCTACTTCCACACGACTGACGTTACTGGGACGATCGAATTGCCAGAAGGTGTTGAAATGGTTATGCCAGGGGACAACGTTACCTTTACTGTTGCCCTGCAAAAGCCAGTTGCCATTGAAAAGGGTCTGAAGTTCACCATCCGTGAAGGTGGGCACACTGTTGGTGCCGGTGTGGTATCCGAAGTGTTGGACTAATTTAAATTAGTTGATCAACCTTTTTTCAAGGCGAAAAGGATCAGGATTTAGTTCCTGGTCCTTTTTCTGTTTTTCGCCGCGGATTCCGCAGAATCCCACTGAAATAGTTGAAATCTAAAGGTAGCTACGGTAAACTTAATAAGTATGTAAGGTTGGCCAGTCCAGCCAAAACTGAATTGTAATTGGAGGAAATGAAATGTCAGCAAAATGGGAACGCGAAAGCGATGCCAGCAAAGGGACATTAACGTTCGAAATTGATACTGAAACGGTCCAAAAGGGAATCGACAAGGCCTTTAAGCAAACGCAAAAGCGGATTACGGTGCCTGGTTTCCGGAAGGGCCACGTGCCACGGACGATCTTCAACCAAATGTACGGTGAAGAAGCCCTGTACCAAGATGCTTTGAACGCCGTCTTGCCAGACGCTTACGAAGCGGCAATCAAGGAAACGGAAATCGAACCCGTTGCTCAACCAGAAATCAGCATTGACAGTATGGAAAAGGGTCAACCATGGAAGATTTCGGCCACGATCTTCGTGAAGCCAGAAGTTACTCTGGGTGAATACAAGGGTATGTCCGTGCCAAAGCAAGACACGGCCGTTAGCGATGCTGATGTTGACAGCGAATTAGAAAAGAAGCGTCAACAACAAGCTGAATTGGTCCTCAAGGAAGAAGCCGCTGCAAACGGCGACACGGTCGTAATTGACTACGTCGGGACGATCGATGGGGAAAAGTTTGACGGCGGTTCCGCTGACAACTACTCCCTGGAATTAGGCTCCGGCAGCTTTATCCCAGGCTTTGAAGACCAATTGGTTGGCCACAAGGCTGAAGAAGAAGTTGACGTGAAGGTAACCTTCCCTGAAGATTACCACGCTAAGGAATTAGCGGGCAAGGAAGCAAACTTTGCCGTTACGATCCACGAAGTCAAGGAAAAGCAATTGCCAGAAATGGACGATGAATTTGCCAAGGACGTGGATGAAGACGTTGATACGCTGGCTGAATTGAAGGAAAAGACTAAGAAGCAACTGCAAGAACAAAAGGAAGTTGCGGCGAAGTCGGCCATCGAAGACGCAGCAATTGATGCAGCGGTTGCCAATGCCACGATCCAAGACATTCCACAAGCAATGTTGGACAGTGATGTTAACAACCAAATGCAACAATACCTGGCTGGGATGCAACAACAAGGGATCAACCCACAAATGTACTTCCAAATCACGGGCACGACCGAAGATGATTTGAAGAAGCAATTTGAAGATGGGGCCGAAAAGCGGGTTAAGACCCACTTGGTACTGGAAGCCGTTGTTGAAGATGCCAACCTGAAGGCGACGGACGAAGAAATCGACCAAGAATTAAGTGACTTGGCTGAAGAATACAACATGGAAAAGGATGCGGTTGAAAAGGCCTTGTCCAAGGACATGTTGGCCCACGACGTTGAAATCAAGAAGGCAGTTGACCTGATTGCCGACTCTGCAAAGCAAGACTTGCCAGCAGACGAAGACTAGTGAATCGTTAGGGCTGATTAACAAAAAGGGTTACGGCAAGCCTGCTTGTCGTAGCCTTTTTTCTATGTTAGCCGCAAACCACTTTATTAGTATTTCAACGACGGGTTTGCTAAGATAGAAGGCATGATCAAGCGCCTGAAATTGGCCCGGGATGAAGCCGGCCAGTTTACGAGGATCGGCGCGGAATTAGGAAGGTGAAAAGTGAATGTTTGAAGATACAAACACGGAACAAAATGTGCATTGCTCCTTTTGTGGCAAATCACAAGACGAAGTCAGAAAAATTGTCGCCGGCCCGGGGGTCTACATTTGTGACGAATGTGTCGAACTTTGCCAACAAATTATTGCCCAAGAGCTAGCCGACGATGCCAGCCAAACGGGCACGTTCAAAGTGCCAACGCCAGCCGAAATTATGGCGCAATTAGATGATTACGTGATCGGGCAAAAGGATGCCAAGAAGACCCTGGCCGTAGCGGTGTACAACCACTACAAGCGGGTCAATGCGATGACGACTGGGGATAATAACGATACGGAACTGCAAAAATCCAATATCGCGGTGATCGGGCCGACCGGGTCCGGGAAGACCTACTTAGCCCAATCCCTGGCGCGGATTTTAAATGTGCCCTTTGCAATTGCGGATGCAACGACCTTAACGGAAGCCGGCTACGTCGGTGAAGACGTGGAAAACATCATTCTGAAGTTGGTCCAAGCCGCCGATTACGATGTAGAACGGGCTGAAAAAGGGATCATTTACATCGACGAAATTGATAAGATTGCCAAGAAGAGCGAGAATGTCTCCATTACCCGGGACGTTTCAGGGGAAGGGGTCCAACAAGCCCTGCTGAAGATCTTGGAAGGGACCGTTGCCAACGTGCCACCGCAGGGCGGCCGTAAGCACCCGCAACAAGAATTCATCCAAGTCGACACGAAAAACATCCTCTTTATTGTCGGGGGCGCCTTTGACGGGATTGAAAGTATCGTCAAGGAACGGCTCGGCGATAAGACGATCGGCTTTGGGACTGATTCGCGGGAAATCAATGATGTTACGGACAAAAACATCTTGCAACACGTGATTCCAGAGGACCTGTTAAAGTTTGGGTTGATTCCGGAATTTATTGGCCGGCTGCCCGTCATGACGGCGCTGGAAAAGCTGGATGAAGCCGACCTGATCCGGATTTTGACCGAACCAAAGAATGCGTTGGTTAAGCAGTACCAAGAACTGATTCGCTTAGACGGCAGCCAGTTGGAATTTACCCCGGAAGCCCTGCAAGAAATGGCCAAATTAGCGATTGCCCGTAATACCGGGGCCCGGGGGTTGCGGTCGATCATTGAAGACGTCATGCGTGATGTCATGTTTGATTTGCCGAGCCGTCAAGATGTCAAGAAGGTGGTCATCACCAAGGCCAGCGTGGTGGAACATGCGGCGCCGGAATACGTGATGGACGATCAACAAGCATCATAGGGGGATTAGGATGGACGTAAATCAAGTCGAACTTACCATTAGCGCCGTCCAAGAAGACCAATACCCCACCGACCAACAGCCGGAAATTGCCCTGGTGGGGCGGTCCAACGTGGGGAAGTCTTCACTGACGAATGTCTTGATCAACCGGAAGAACTTTGCCCACACTTCCAGTCAACCCGGCAAGACCCAAACCCTGAACTTCTACCACGTAGAAGAAGCCTTGTACTTTGTCGACGTGCCAGGTTACGGTTATGCCAAGGTTTCCAAAAAGCAACGGGAAAAGTTTGGGAAGATGATCGAACACTACTTGACCAACCGGGACCAACTCAAGGGGGTCATTGAATTAGTCGACGGGCGGCATGTGCCGACGGATGACGACATTGCCATGTACCAGTGGCTGACCTATTACCAGGTCCCCACTTTGGTGGTAGCCACCAAAGTTGACAAGCTCAAGCCCAGTCAGTACAACCGCATTGAAAAGCAGGTGCGGCAAGCCTTGGGAATGCAAGCTGGCGCGCCATTGATCCTCTTTTCGGCCCAAACCCGTCTGGGCAAGGAGCAGGTTTGGGATTGGATTAGTCAACAAACGGGGGTTAAGTAGCAATGGAATTTAATGAGTATCAAGAAGCCGCCAAGCGGACCTTGTACGGCAATGAACAGGTCCTCACCAACTGTGCCCTGGGCTTGGCGGGGGAAAGTGGCCAGGTCGTCGATTTGGTGAAGAGCTACACCTTCAAGGGTAAGCCCCTCGATAAGCAACAGCTGATTCACGAAATGGGGGATGTCTTATGGTACCTTTCGCAAGTAGCCGAGTGGGCCGACATTCCGTTTGATGAAGTCGCACAGGCCAATATTGCCACCTTAAACAAGCGTTACCCGCATGGGTTTGATCGCCGCAAATAGGGGCGTTTGTCCACGCCAACGGGGGCGGATAAAAATAAAGAGGGACTGGTGAGAAAACGGTGTTTTCTCCCAGTCCCTTTTCATGGTCGGTTAAGCTTGTTTGTGCTCAGCTGGTTCTGCTTTTTTAGCGTCCTTAGCTGGTTGTTCTGGTTGCTTGGGTGCGGTTTTATCAGGATGCTTCGGGTCGATGGCGAAGTTTTCAAACAAGCGATCCAAAGTGTCCTGTCGGCGTGTTACTAAGCCCATGTAATTCCTCCTTTGTTGGTACTGATTGTCTTTGACTAGGTCCTATTTTATCATGCTTGTGGCCCATCGACTAATTTTGGGGGTTACAAGCCCGGCTTTTGCCCTGCGGCGGGCAAGTCGTTACAATAAAGGCAGTAAGATTATGGGGAAGCGAGGAAAACGATGGCAAGTGAATACTTAGAACACAAATTGGCCCTGCTGCCCGATGCTCCCGGCTGTTACCTGATGAAGGATGCCCACGGGGAAATTATCTACGTCGGCAAGGCCAAAAATTTAAAAAACCGGGTCCGCTCCTATTTTAAGAGCTCTCATACCGGCAAGGTCGCCAAAATGGTGGCCACGGTGGCCGACTTTGAAACGATTGTCACTTCGACGAATAAGGAATCCTTCCTGTTAGAAATTACCCTGATCCAAAAGCACCAGCCCTACTTTAATATTAAATTAAAGCGGGGGACCGGGTATCCGTACATTAAGATTACCAACGAACGGGACCCGCAGCTACAGATTACCGGTCAGATCAAAAACGATGGGGCCGCTTACTTTGGCCCCTATCCTAATGTCTATGCGGCTGAAGAAACGGTCCATTTGCTCCAAAAAGTGTACCCCTTGCGCCGCTGCAGTGGCTACCAGGGCCGGCCGTGTCTGTACTACCACTTGGGTCAATGCTTGGGGGCTTGCTTTAAGACGGTCCCAGAAGCCGAATACGCGGCGCAGATCAAACGCCTGAAGTCCTTTTTAAACGGGAATACCAAGCAAATTAAGGCCGAACTAACCCAGCGCATGGAACAGGCGGCCGCGGCTCTAGAATTTGAGCGGGCGGCGGAGTTGCGCGACCAGTTGCACTACATTGAAGTGACGGTTGAAAAGCAAAAAATCATTTCCCATGATAAGACCCCGCGCGACGTCATCAGTTACTACTTTGACAAGGGCTGGTTGTCGCTGCAAATCTTTTTTATTCGTCAAGCCCGTTTAATGAAGCGGGAAAAACGGCTTTTTCCGGTGGTCGACAGTGCCGCCGAAGAAATGACCAGTTTCATTCTGCAATTCTACCAACGGAAGAACAACATTTTGCCCAAGGAACTCCTTGTGCCCAAGGGCTTGCCAAATGCGGAAATCGCTGGGATTTTGGGGATCCCGGTGCGGACGCCCCAGCGGGGGGAAAAGCGGGACCTGTTGGCCATGGGCGAAAAGAACGCGGCGTTGGCCCTTCAGGAAAAATTCCGCTTGCTCGCGATGGACAAGCAAAAGACCACCGGGGCGATGAAAGAAATTACCGATGCTCTGGGCTTGCCTGCGGCACATACGATTGAAGCCTTTGACCATTCACATATCCAGGGGGCCGATCCGGTCTCGGCGATGGTCGTCTTTGTTGATGGGGAACCGGAAAAAAAGTTATACCGGAAGTATAAGTTGACCACGGTGATTGATCATGCGGACGAAACGGCCAGCACCAAGGAAGTGATCCGGCGCCGCTACAGCCGGTTATTGAAGGAAGGCCAACCGTTGCCGGATTTGATTTTTATGGATGGCGGGGCAATCCAGATGGCGGCGGTGCAGGATGTCTTGGAAAACGAATTGGACTTGGCGATTCCGGTGGTGGGGATGGTCAAAAATGATAAGCACAAAACGGCCGACTTGCTGTTTGGCAAAGCGGCGACCCCGGTCCACTTAGATCCGCGCAGTCAGGGCTTTTACTTGGTCCAACGGATTCAAGATGAGGTCCACCGCTTTGCGATTACCTTCCACCGGCGGGTCCATACCAAGCACTCCTTGAGTTCCCGCTTGGATGAGATCAAGGGGGTGGGGCCGCGCACCCGTACGAAACTTTTGAAAGAATTCGGCTCGATTGATAAGATTGCGACGGCTTCGGTGGAGCAAATTCGGGCGCTGGGGATTAATGCCAAAACCGCCCAGTTAATTAAAGTTTCCTTGCAAAAAAAGGCGGCCGTCAACAAGGGCAGCAGTCACGACTGATTTTGACGGGGTCTGCCTTTTCCCATATAATTGAAAGCAACGACAAAAGAACGGAGAATAAACATGGCAACCTTTGTGGATCAAATTAAAATTGAAGTACACGCTGGTAAGGGGGGCAATGGGATGGTCGCGTTTCGGCGCGAAAAGTATGTGCCGAACGGAGGCCCCGCTGGTGGCGATGGTGGTCGCGGGGGGAGTATCATCCTCAAAGTCGATGAAGGCTTACGGACGTTAATGGACTTTCGTTACCACCGCATTTTTAAGGCCCAAAACGGGCAAAATGGGATGAGTAAGCAAATGACCGGGGCGGCGGCTGAAGATACGGTGATTGCCGTGCCGCAAGGAACCACCGTCCGCGACCTGGACAGTGGCCGGATTTTAGGTGACTTGGTGGAACAAGGCCAAACCTTGGTCGTCGCCAAAGGTGGTCGCGGGGGCCGGGGGAACATGCGCTTTGCTTCCGCGAAGAACCCAGCGCCAGAAATTGCCGAAAACGGGGAACCAGGGGAAGAACGGAACCTGGAATTAGAACTCAAGATGCTGGCGGACGTGGGCTTAGTGGGCTTCCCGTCCGTTGGGAAGTCGACCTTGCTCTCCGTCGTTACCGGCGCGAAGCCGAAAATCGCGGCGTACGAATTTACCACCCTGGTGCCGAACCTGGGGATGGTGATGCTGCCAGACGGACGCGACTTTGCGATGGCCGATATGCCAGGGTTGATTGATGGGGCCTCTAAGGGGGTCGGATTAGGCTTGCAGTTCCTGCGCCACATTGAACGGACCCGGGTCTTATTGCACTTGGTGGACATGGGGAGTCAAGATCCTGACCAAGTGATTGAACGCTACCATGCGATCAACCATGAATTAGCCAATTATGACCCCGAATTATTGAAGCGGCCGCAAATTGTGGTTGCTACGAAGATGGACCTGCCTGAGGCCGCGACCAACCTGGAACTGTTTAAAGCTGCCTTAGCCCAAGAAGCGCACCAACCTGAAATTTTTGAAATTTCCGCGGTTACCCACCAAGGGGTTCAGGAATTAATGAAGAAGACGGCGAACCTCTTAGATCAAACGCCGGCCTTTGACAGCCTGCGTCATGATGAAGTAGAAAGCGTCAACTACGACTTTGAAGCCACAACCAATGAACCGGACTTTACGATCGACCGCGATCCCGATGGCACGTGGGTCTTAAGCGGGGCGAAATTGGAACGGCTCTTTAAGATGACCGACTTGACGCACGAAGAAAGTCAACTCCGTTTTGCACGGCAATTGCGGCACATGGGGGTTGATGAAGCCTTACGGGCCAAAGGAATCCAGGATGGGGATCTGGTGCGGATCGAAGACTTTGCATTTGAATTTATTCAGTAACGAGGGTTGGCTATGCAGATTGAATTTTTAGGCACTGGCGCGGGGTCGCCCAGCAAACAACGAAATGTCTCCAGTTTAGCGTTGAAGCTGCTAGAAGAACGGAAGACAATCTGGCTGTTTGATGTGGGTGAAGCGACCCAGCACCAAATTTTGCGGACGACAATTCGCCCGCGCAAAATTGAAAAGATTTTTATTACCCACTTGCACGGGGACCACATCTTTGGGTTGCCGGGCTTATTAAGTTCGCGCTCCTTTCAGGGGGGCGATGAGCCGTTAACCATTTATGGCCCCAAGGGGATTAAAGAATATGTCCAAGTGGCGTTGCGGGTCAGTGAGTCGCGCTTGTCTTACCCCTTGAAGTTTGTGGAATTGACGGATGACGGGGAAATTTTCCGGGATGCGACCTTTACTGTTTCGGCCAAGCGCTTGGACCATAAAATTGCCTGCTTTGGTTACCGAATTGAAGAGCACGATCACCCCGGGGAGTTGCAAGTTGAAAAACTGCAGGCCCTCGGGGTGCCGGCGGGACCAGTTTACGGCCAATTAAAGGCCGGGCAAACGGTGACCCTGCCCGATGGCCGGACTTTGGATGGCCACGACTTTATTGGGGCGCCGCAAAAGGGCCGGATCGTGACGATCTTGGGTGACACACGCAAGACCAAGGCGGCGTTGGCCTTAGCCGCGCACGCCGATGTTTTGGTTCATGAAAGCACCTTTGCTAAAAATGAAGCGCGCCTAGCGCATAACTATTATCATTCCACCAGTGCGCAGGCGGCCCAGGTGGCCAAGCAAGCGCAGGTGGGGCAATTACTGCTTAATCATATTTCCGCCCGTTACGTTGGCAAAGCGGCGACCCAATTGGCCTATCAAGTACGGGAAATTTTCCCGGCGACCCGGGTGGTCAAGGATTTTGAAGAAATTGACATTCCACTCAAGTAAAAGGAAGTGACTGAGGCATGATGCGGCGGTTAAAAGCACTGCGTTCACTGAAAAACAAGGTTGTACTGATCACTGGTGGTTCCGGGGGGATTGGCCAGGCGATTGCCCTGGAAGCGGCTCGGCGGGGGGCAATTGTGATTGTGTGTGCCCGCCAAGCAGCCGTTTTGCGCCAATTGGCCACCCGGTGCATGATTTTATCGGGCCGGCCGGCCTTTTCGTTTCCCTTGGACTTAACGGATCCCGATGCTATTGATGATGTCTTGACCAAAGTGCGCCATGAAGTTGGTGAAATTGACGTCTTGATCAACGCAGCAGGGACGGGAGAATTGGTGGAAGTTACCAAGCAGTCCCAAGCGGCGATGGCCAAGATGACCAACGTTAACCTGTTGGCCGCCATGTACCTAAGTCGCTCCGTGGCCAAGCAAATGATGGACCAAGGGTTTGGGGCGATTATCAATATCGGGGCCTTAAGCGGCAAAATTCCGGTGCCAAGCAGCGCGGTTTATTCGGCCACCAAGGCGGCCTTAATCCACTTCAGCAATATCTTACGGATGGAAGTGGCGGACTTTGGGGTCCAGGTTTTAACGGTTACTCCCGGCCCGGTGCAGACGAATTTCTTGGCTCAAGCGGATCCAGACCAACATTTTGCGGCCCATTTCCCGGCCTGGATGTTTATTTCGCCCGAAAAACTGGCGAAGCAGATTTGGGACAGCGTGGGCTATAAGCGCCGGGAAATCAACGTCCCGGCTTACACGGCGCAACTTTCGTGGCTCTACCAGGTTTTTCCGGGGCTAGGTGATTGGACGATTAAGAAGGTCTTTGATTATCAACAAAATCGGCAGCAACTGTAACTAAGCAATTGGGGTGATGAATTGGCACAGACAAATTATGAATGGCAACAATTAGCGTTAACCAAGACGCCATTGGCCGCACAGATTGCAGAGCAATGTGATCTGCCGCCACTACTGGCGCAGCTTTTGGTCCACCGGGGCTGTACGTCCTTAGCTGAGGCGCAGCAATTTTTAAAACCCCAGTTGCAAATGATTAAAGAACCCACCGCCTTGCATGATATGGCCCCCGCGGTCGACCGATTGATGCAGGCCATCGAAGCCGGGGAATTAATTACGGTCTACGGGGATTATGACGCCGACGGGATCACCAGTACGGCGTTAATGGTGGAAACCTTAGAAACGGTGGGCGCCAACGTCAATTATTACGTGCCGGACCGGTTTAAGGACGGCTATGGGCCCAACCAAGCTGCGTACCAACGCTTAATTGAAGCTGGCACCCAGCTGATTTTAACGGTCGACAATGGGGTCTCGGGTCAAGAAGCGATCGCCTACGCCAACGCCCAAGGGGTGGACGTGGTGATTACTGACCACCACAGTTTGCCAGCTGAATTGCCGGAAGCCGTGGCGATCGTCCATCCCCAATATCCCGGTGATGAATACCCGGGTGGCGACCTCTCGGGGGTCGGGGTGGCCTTTAAGGTCGCTTGGGCGCTGTTGGAAGAGTTTCCAACGGAGCTGTTAGACTTAGTGGCGATCGGCGAAATCGCCGACGTCGTGTCGGTAGCCGGGGAAAACCGGGCGTTGATTGCCTTGGGCTTGCAACAATTACGCCTGGGGGCGCGAATTGGCTTGCATGAGCTGTTGGCCTTGACCAATGCGGATGAAGCCCACCTGACGGACCAGGAAGTGGGCTTTCAATTGGCCCCCCGTTTGAATGCCTTAGGGCGTTTGCAAGATGCCAACCAAGGGGTTGAACTGCTGACGACGTTAGACGAAGACCGGGCCAAACAGTTAGCCCAAGTGGTTGACGACTGCAATCAAAAACGGCAGGCCCTCGTGCAAGAAGTGACGGCGGCGGCCCTGGCGATGGCCCAAAGCCCCGCGCAAAAGGACCAACCAGTCTTGCTGCTGGTCGGCCACGGCTGGCACCAAGGGGTGTTGGGAATTGTGGCCAGTCATATCTTACAAGCCACGGGGAAGCCGACGATTATTGCCAGCGTAAATGAAGGGGAAACCGTTGCTAAGGCCTCCGGGCGCAGCCGGGCGGGCTTTAACCTGTTTGACGCCTTGGATGCGCACCGCGACTTGCTGGTCGCCTTTGGGGGGCACCCCTTGGCGTGTGGCCTGTCGTTTGAGGTGGTACAAACGGACGCCTTACAAGCGGTATTGCAAGCAGCGGCCACAGCACAGCAGTTTGATGGTCAGACCAAGCCCACCTTGACCTTAGCGGGGGAATTGACGGCCCAAGAGCTGACGGTTGATTTTTATCGGCAATTGCAACGTTTGGCGCCCTTTGGTCCGGAGAATGAGCAGCCCGTCTTTTTAGTGCGGCCGCAACAAATCGGGGCGGTGCAGACGATGGGCAAACAGCAGCAGCACCTCAAATTTACCCTGCCCACGCCCGCCGGTGAAGTGGCCGTGGTGGCCTTTAACCACGCGGACTGGGCGCCGGTCTTTCAAGCTGCGGTGCCAGAACTGGCCGTTAAGTTGGACTTGAATCAGTGGCGGGGGCAAACCAGTCTGCAACTGTTGCTGGAAGACCAGCGCACCACGGGACCGGTGGTCGAAGATGCCCGCGTGTCCCGCTTGATTGCGCCGATGTTTGCCGAAACCGCGGTTTACGTGACGTTTAATCAACAGTTACGGGAAAACTTAACGGGCAACGCGGCGGGCCAGGTGGTGAGTGCGCACCAAGCCCAAACGATGGATTTAACGGACCAAACGGTGGTCATCGTGGATTGTCCACCGGATTTGGCAACCGTCACGGCGATTATCCAAAATGCCAAGACCGCGGCGAAATTACGGTGGCTGTGTTATTCGCGGGAACCGCTTCATCAGGCCGGGATGCCGAATCGCCAGCAGTTTGTGGCCTTATATCAGACCATTCGCCAACAGGCGGTCAACCTCAATCGAATGGGCAGCCAACTGGCCAATTACTTACGGGTGAATAATGAACAGTTAATTTTCATGATTCATGTGTTTTTAGAGTTGAGATTTGTTACAATAAAGAGTGGTGTTTTAGCACCGGTTGACGAAATTACACGGGCGGATTTAACACAAACTATGAGCTATCGCCAGCGGGCAGCCCGCTTAGAAGTCGAGCAAGTCTTGCTTACGAGCAGTACGGCGCAGTTGCAGCACTGGGTTCAGCAGGCGTTAGCCAATTAGAGGAGATCTGTATGTCTTTAGATTTACACAATTATGTCGCAAGTGTGCCGGATTATCCGGAAAAGGGGATTATCTTCCGGGACATTTTGCCGTTAATGGCGGATGGCCAAGCTTTTAAGCAAGCCACGGATGAAATTGTTGCCTACGCACGGGATAAGCACGTTGATATGGTGGTTGGTCCGGAAGCCCGGGGCTTTATCGTCGGGTGCCCAGTTGCTTACGAATTAGGGGTGGGGTTTGCCCCGGCCCGCAAGAAGGGGAAGCTGCCGCGAGAAGCGGTCAGCGCCAGCTACGATTTGGAATATGGTTCCGCGACTCTGCAAATGGAAGCCGACGCCATTAAGCCGGGCCAACGGGTCTTGGTGGTCGACGACCTGTTGGCAACGGGTGGTACGATCGGGGCCACGATTGAAATGGTCGAAAAAATGGGTGGGGTCGTTGTTGGGACGGCCTTCCTAATTGAATTAAAGGCCCTCAACGGCCGCGCTAAGCTGGCAGACTACGACGTGAAAGCGTTGATGGAATACTAACAAAAAAGCATGTCAACCAGTAGGTGACATGCTTTTTTCGGCTTGGGGCTAGAAGGTTTTACCCGTGAATTCATTGCTCGGCAGGGTCGAAAAGTCATACGTGGCCAAGCTGGCAATTGATTGGGTGTAGTAGTGTGCGGCTTGGCCAATCATTAGGTTTAATGGTTCATCTGCTAATTCTTGGAGAATAATCAGCGGTTTGTGGGCATGGTAGCCATAGCCGACTTCAAAGGCCGTGCCAGAGTCAACGTTGGCATGCACGTAGTCAGCCACGACCACCAGGGCATCAGCTTGGTCGATTTCGGCCACGTCCTTGGCAAAAATTTGCTTGGCCCAAGCGGGGCTGCCGACTTCAGCGCTGGGCGCATCATTTTCGTCAGATTGCCGGGGACTGAAGAAGCTGTCGACCGTGGGATTTTGGCGCAAAGCCGCTTCGACCTTTTCGATCCGGGCAATTTGTTCTGGTGAGAAGAAGGGTCCTGCTAGGTAAATTCGCATCGTAAATGCCTCCAATTTCAAGATACTATTAATTGTACCGGGAAGTTGGCAAAAAAGAAGGTTAATTTAGAAAAAAGGTGAAAAAATGATTTTATTAGCGATCTTTGGGGGATTGATGCTGCTGTTGAGCATCTTCTACCTGCTTAATTCATGGCAACGGTATGGACAATGGAAGTGGGCCACCTTTTTGGTCTTGCTCAGCGCGATTCTGACGGGGGTTGGGACCTGGGGGGCGCTTACCGGTCACCACCGGGCCAGTTCTTCGTCGACCACCAGCCGTCAAGCGACCGCCCAAACGGCCACTTCCTCATTAGCGGTTGGCAATCAAGCGATGAAGACGGCTGGGGCCGATCAAAGCAGCAAGGAAAATGCCCTCCTTGGTCAATTGCAAAAGGCCTATGGTAAGCTCGGGACCGTTGGCTTTGATCAAGCCAGCAAGACTTATCAAATCAAGCCGGCGGCCGGCGATGAGCAAAAGGCCTTGCAAGCTGTCTTGGATGACCCTAGTCAGGCCGAGCAGATTGGCTGGCCGAAGCTGACCAAATCCTTGCAGCAAACCTCCGCTCAACTCAAAAAGATTTTAGGGGCTGGGTACTCCTTGAGCTTGATGGCGCCTAATAGCGATCAAGCAATGTACACCGTCAAGGACGGGCAAGAAACTTTTACCGCGGTCAAATAAAAGCAACAGAGGTCGGGAAAAACAGCGTTTTTCCCGACCTCTTTGTTATTAATTAAGCCTGGCGTTGCTGGCCGTGGGTCCCGTGCTCTTTTTCGTTTGCTTGGGAAGAGCCAAAAAGCAACTGCCAACCAAGTGCGGCGGCTAAAATGGCAACAATGATAAATAATGGCAACATTATAATCACCCCACAAATAAATTATTGCTATAAATAAATTATCGATCGAAAAGGACGAGTTTGCAATTCAGAAGGCCAAAATGGGGGCGATTTTAAACAATTGTTAAGAATTTGCTCCGTCAAAAGCCCCAAATTGTTGCGTAATGATCAATTTTGTGAAATCGTTTGCAAAATTTGCTAGATTATTAACGATGATTTCGTTATACTAGAGTGGTACCAAGTTTGAAAGGGGTTTCAAAAAATGGAATTATCAACGGCACAATTAGCAAAATACATGGATCACACGATGCTGAAGCCAGACGCAACGGAAGCAATGATTGATCAAACGATTCAAGAGGCGATCAAGTACAATACGGCGTCGGTTTGCGTTAACCCATACTGGGTGAAGAAAGTCAGCGCGGCCTTAGCGGAAACGACGGTAAACCCATGTGCGGTAATCGGCTTCCCCCTGGGGGCCAACGCCACCAGCATCAAGGTGGCTGAAACCAACCAAGTGATCGATGACGGGGCGACGGAAGTTGATATGGTAATCAACATCGGTGAATTAAAGGCTGGTCATGATGAAGTGGTGGCGGCTGACATTCAAGCCGTGGCTGAAGCAACCCATGCCAAGGGGGCATTGCTGAAGGTAATTATCGAAAATTGCCTGCTAACTGATGACGAAAAGGTCCGCGCTTGCCAATTAACGGTCCAAGCTGGGGCTGATTTCGTGAAGACTTCGACGGGCTTCTCGAAGTGGGGCGCCAAGGTCGAAGACGTTAAGTTGATGCGGCAAACCGTTGGTCCCGACTTTAAGATTAAAGCTGCCGGGGGGATTCACAGCCTGGCCGAAGCCGAAGCGATGATTGACGCTGGGGCCGATCGGTTAGGGGTTTCAGCTTCCGTAGCAATTTTGGAAGAATCACTGGCAGCAGGTAAGTAGCGAAAGAAGGCGGACACGATGACTTACAAACGCGTTTTTGCAATTGTGTTGGATTCGGTGGGGGCTGGGCCAGCCCCGGATGGCGCCGCCTTTGGGGATCAAGGGGCCGATACTTTGGGTCACGTTGGACACCACTTTGCGGGCAAGTTGGCCTTGCCGAATTTGGCTTCACTGGGCTTGAGTAATCTGCATGCGACCCCAATTGAAGGGGTCCCGGTCGCCCACCCGGCCAAGGGGGCCTACGGGCGGATGGTCGAAATTTCTGCGGGCAAGGACAGCATGGATGGGCACTGGGAAATGATGGGCCTGCCAGTTGAACGCCCGTTAGCGACCTTCCCCAAGGGCTTTCCGGCCAGCATTATTCAGCAACTGGAGGCCTTTTCGGGGCGCAAGGTAATCGTGAACCGACCGTATTCGGGGACCGAAGTCATCAAAGATTATGGTGAACAACAAATGGCCACGGGGGACTTAATTGTCTATACTTCCGGGGACTCCGTGTTGCAAATTGCGGCGCATGAGGAGGTAATTCCGTTAGCCGAACTTTACCGGATTTGTGAATTCGCCCGGACGCTGGTCAACGGGCCGGAATACACGGTAGGTCGCATCATTGCACGGCCATACGTTGGGCTCGATAAGGATCACTTCACGCGGACGGCCAACCGGCGCGACTTTTCATTAGAACCAACCGGGGCGACTGATTTGGATCGTCTAAAAGATGCGGGGCTCGCCGTGATTGGGATTGGCAAGATCAATGATATCTTCTCGGGTCATGGCATTACCAAGGGTTACCACAATGAAAGCAATATGGACGGGATGGATCACGTGGACGAAGTGATGCAGACCGATTTTACCGGTTTTTGCTTTACCAACTTGGTCGATTTTGATGCCATGTATGGTCACCGCCGAAATCCCGCCGGTTTTGGGCAGGCTTTAATGGACTTTGACCGGCGCTTGGGGACGGTCTTGGCCAACTTGCGGCCGGATGATTTATTGCTGATTACGGCCGACCATGGTAATGATCCATGCTACCAAGGTACGGACCATACCCGTGAAGTGGTGCCATTGTTGGCTTATTCTCCATCCATGAAGCATGGAGACATTGACCTGGGGCAGCGGGCAACTTACGCTGACTTAGGGGCCACCATTCTGGCGAACTTCGGGGTGGCCGGCAATGGAGTCGGGACTAGTTTCTTAGCCCAGCTGACGAATTAATTGAGAATGGGGGAAATTAGCATGAGTACGCATATTGAAGCCCAAGCGGGCGACTACGCTGAAACAGTTTTGTTACCGGGGGACCCCCTCCGGGCCAAGTACATTGCCGAAACTTTCTTGACGGATGTCAAGCAGGTTAACCGGGTCCGGAATGCCTTTGGTTACACGGGGACTTATCAGGGTCACCGCATTTCTGTGCAGGGGTCCGGCATGGGGATTCCCTCAATGTCGATTTACATTAATGAGCTGGTGCGCGAATATGGTGTCAAGACCATTATTCGGGTGGGTTCATGCGGGGGGATGGCCCCGGATGTGCACGTGCGGGATGTCTTGTTAGCGTCTGGTTCGACGACGGATTCAGCCGTGACCGCCAATACCTTTGGCCCCGGCGTGCACTATGCGCCCCTGGCCAACTTTGAATTGCTGGACACGGCGTACCACGTAGCCGAAAAGTTAGGCATTCAGGTCAAAGTCGGCGACATTTTTGCGGCGGACCGCTTCTACAACGACGAATTGGACATGCAAAAGTTGGCGGATTACGGGATCTTGGGGACGGAAATGGAATCCGCCGGCCTGTATTTGTTGGGCGCCAAACTGCATTTTAAGGCTTTGTCGGTGCTGACGGTAAGTGATTTGATCTTTGGGGAAGAAAAAGCCAGCGCGGAAGAACGCGAACGGACTTTTAATGATATGATCAAGATTGCGTTAGAAACGGCTATTCAACAAGGCTAAACTAAAACGGGAGCTGGTAAACTAAGTAGTTTGCCAACTCCCGTTTTTTAAACAGATTTGCGCCGAATTGTCAAAGGAATGCTCCGTTGTTAGGGCAGATTTGGAAAAATTGTCCAATGACAAATGGCAATTACGAAAATTATATGTTACAATAATCACTAGATGAAAGCGCTTTTAATGGATCGAAAAATAAAAACGCCAACGTGGCGGGCGAGGTTAAATGAGACGAGTGGGAATCGAACCCACAACCTTTGGTTTAGAAGACCAATGCTCTATCCGGTTGAGCTATCGTCCCAAACTTATATCAGTATATTATAAAACCGCCAATTGTCAAATAAAACCGGTAATTCAATTTATACAACGGATGAGGAAGACGGGGGTGACCAGTAGCTTGGCTGATTAACTCCTGCAAGCAGAAAACCAAGCAGAACGGAGGGGAAACCAATGGTAACCAAAAAAATGGATCCCCGGGTCATCAAAACCCGGAACAACTTGCGCCGGGCCTTAGTGTCTTTGATGCAACGCGAATCCTTGTCGAGTATCAGTGTGCAAAAGATTACCGAGACGGCGCACATTACCCGAGGGACCTTTTATCTCCACTATAAGGACAAGCAGGACTTTATTCAAACGGCCCTGCAGGATTTTATTGATGATTTGTTTGCCAATGTGATGATTACCCCGCCTGATCGGCGTGCTTCCCGGGTCTTTTCGCTCAAGTGTGCCTTTGCTTACATTGAGCAGAATGCCGATGTGTTTACCGTCTTGTTGGGCAAGTCGGTTGGCGAGCGGTTCTATGACCAGCTGTTTGAGCGCCTGCAAGGGGAAATGATGGCCTACGTGCGCGAAACCCGGCTCCCGGTTGACCATAGTGCGGTGCCTTTGGAACTGCAAATTGATTTCGTGGTTTCGGCCGTCTTAGGCGTCATTTCACGATGGTTAGACCAAGGATTGGTCTACACTTCCCGGTATATGACGCTTAACGTGGCTAAAATGCTCAATGGGGCCGAAGGCTTGACGGCCCCGGTAACGACTTTCTTTGATGCCCAACTGCAAGTTGAATTAGGGATCCAACCTGCCTAACTGCTAACGCTGAAAATTTCAGCGTTTTTTTATTGGGAGGGGTTGACGGGGGCGAGCAAGCTTGCTAAAATTTCAATGTTGTATTTGTGAACCAGACAACTACAACCGCACGGTGGTAAGTTTTAAAGCTTTGCGCTGCTTATCCTGGCGAGTCTAAGAATTAAGGAGGTGCACAAAATGTACGCAATTATTGTTACTGGTGGTAAGCAATACAAGGTAGAAGCTGGTCAAGCGATCTACGTTGAAAAGCTGGACGCCCAAGCAGGTGACAAGGTAACTTTTGACAAGGTTGTTTTTGTCGGCGGTGACGACGTTAAGGTTGGGAGGCCATTCGTTGACGGCGCTGCTGTTGAAGGGACGGTTGAAAAGCAAGGCAAGGAAAAGAAGGTTGTAACTTTCAAGTACAAGCCTAAGAAGCACACCCACAACAAGAAGGGTCACCGTCAACCTTACACGAAGGTTATGATTGACGCAATCAACGCCTAAGTGAGTAGAATTTCCGATGATTAAGACGGCGTTCTACCTTAAGGATCAAAAGATTACCCGTTTTAAAATGACAGGACACGCGGACTTTGCCACGGAAGGGTTAGATATTGTGTGTGCTGGGGTTTCGGCTTTGGCCATCAATACCGTTAATAGCTTGGAACGCTTTACGTCCCAAGTTCCCCAAGTGCAAAGTGACAATGTCAACGGTGGCTATCTTGAGGTCACGGAAGTTGGCATGGACGAAAAATCGCAACTCTTGTTAGCGGCGTTTCAAAATGGCATAATTGACATTGCGGAACGCTATGATCAATACATTGAAGTAAAAATGTTTGAGATTTAAAATTCACTGCTGGAGGTGAAAGTAATGCTTATGGAAATGGATCTTCAATTCTTCTCCCACCACAAGGGGGGTGGTTCCACTGCGAACGGCCGGAACTCTGCTGGTCGGCGTTTAGGGACTAAGGCCGCTGATGGTTCCATGGTAACGGCAGGTTCAATCATCTACCGTCAACGTGGGACGCACATCAACCCAGGTGAAAACGTGGGTCGTGGTGGCGACGACACTCTGTTTGCCAAGGTGGACGGCGTTGTTAAGTTTGAACGCTGGGGCCGCAGCAAGCGGAAGGTATCAGTTTACCCAGTTGCTGATGCTGAATAGTGAAAAAGTCGACAGCGTGAGCTGCCGACTTTTTTGTGTTCTAAGGACGAAATGACTGGTTCGTATGCTTGTCAAGCAGCGCGGACGATGGTAAACTATTAAGTGGTAATAACTTCGGAAGGGAGTGAGCAGGGATGCTCGCTCTTTTTATTGCAATTAAACTGGAGGTGAAAAAACTGTGAGTAGTGTAATCGAAACCGTTACGGAACTGGTTAATCCCATTTTGGCTGACCACCAATTTGAACTCTACGACGTGGAATTTGAAAAGGAAGGGCCGAGTTGGTACCTCCGGGTCTACATTGATAAGGACGGCGGGATTACGTTAGAAGACTGTGCGATGGTGAGTGATCAGCTGAGCGCAGCCTTGGATGAATGTGATCCTGATCCGATTCCGCAAGCTTACTTCTTAGAAGTTTCCTCCCCGGGCGCTGAGCGGCCATTGCGCAACGAACGGGATTTTGAACGGGCCGTGAATGACTACATCCACGTTTCGCTCTACCAAGCAATTGAGGGCCACAAGGTCTACGAAGGCACGCTGATTGCTTTGACGGCAACGGAATTGACCTTAGATTACCTTGATAAGACGCGGCACAAGACCGTGGTAATCCCCCGGGATAAAGTCGCCAAGGCCCGCTTGGCAATTAAATTTTAACGCAGTGACAAATCGTGGAATGCGAAGAATAATTAGGAGATAAAAATGGCAGCCAAGAAGAAAAACAATCAATATCAAGAATTGTTGGCAGCGATGGATGTGTTGGAAAAAGAAAAGGGCATCAAAAAAGAAGTGATCGTTGAAGCTTTAACGGATGCCTTAGCCAACGCCTACAAGAAGAACTATGATGACAACAATGCCCGCGTTGAAGCGGTGATCGACGACCGGACGGGGGCCTTTAAGGTCTACGTGTTCAAAAAGGTGGTCGAAGAAGTGGCCAACCCAATTGAAGAAATCAGTTTGCGGGATGCCATGGCAATCAGTCACGGTTACGAATTAGGGGACGATTTGCGTCAGGAAGTTACCCCCGGGGACTTCGGGCGGATTGCGGCCCAAACGGCGAAGAATGTCGTGCTGCAAAAGCTGCGGGAAGAGGAACGGCGGATTGTTTACGAAAAGTACAAGCGCCTGCAAGACGACTTAGTTGACGGTGAAGTAGCGCGTGAAGACAAGCGTTACATCTACGTTGACTTGGGTGATGGGGTCGAAGCGGCAATGAACAAGCACGACCAAATGCCAAACGAGCGCTACCGGGTTCACGACCGGGTCCAAGTTTACGTTACCCGGGTCTTGGAAGAAACCCGCGGCCCACAAGTGTTTGTTTCTCGGACGGCGCCCGACCTGTTGAAGCGCTTGTTTGAAAAGGAAGTCCCAGAAATCAGCCAAGGGATCGTTGAAATCAAGGGGATTGTTCGTGAAGCCGGGGACCGTGCGAAGGTCGCCGTCTTCTCCCGCGATGCCAATGTTGACCCGGTTGGGACGTGTGTCGGACCACGGGGGGCACGGGTCCAAGCCATCGTCAACCAATTAGGGGGCGAAAACATTGATATCGTCAAGTTTGAAGACGAACCGGAAATGTTCATTCGCAATGCCCTCAACCCTGCTGAAGTTAAAGGGGTATTATTTGACGAAAACAATGGCGAAGTGGAAGAATTAGAACCGATGGGAGAAGATGGTGAAGTGCGGCAACGGGTGCACCATGGTTGCACAGTGATTGTGCCGGACAACCAGCTCTCCTTGGCAATTGGGAAGCGGGGGCAAAATGTTCGCTTAGCGGCCCAATTGACGGGTTACAAATTAGACATTAAGCCATTATCCGAAATGGAAATGCCTGCCGATCAAACGGATGAATTTGCCTTTGACGGTGAATAAACCACTCAATTAACAAACTATTCAAGCAAGCAGCGGGGTGAAAAGAATGAAAAAGAAAAAAGTACCGATGCGCAAAGATATTGTTACTGGTGAGATGATGCCTAAGCGGCAGTTGATCCGGGTCGTAAAGAATAAGGAAGGTGAGGTTTCGCTGGATCCAACTGGTAAGAAGCCTGGCCGTGGGGCCTACGTGGGCATCGATGTGGCGATTGCTGAACGGGCCAAGCGCGAAAAGACCTTTGATAAGGTCTTCGGGGTCACGCTAAACCCTGACTTTTACGATGAATTAATTCAGTACGCTGATCACCAAGCGGCCCGCCAAAAGCTGTTTGGCAATGAATAATCAGCTCAAAATCCTCAACCTCTTAGGCCTGGCTCGCCGGGCCGGCCAAATCACCACGGGCGAAGGCGCAGTGATTAAGGGCTTACGAGCCCACCAAGTCAAATTGGTTTTTCTGGCGCAAGACGCCGGCGCGGCCACGACTAAAAAGGTCACTGACAAGGCGCAAACCTATGGCGCCCCCGTTTGCCAATTGTTTACCAAGCAAGAATTAAGCGGGGCAATTGGTCAAGCCCGGACGGTAATTGGGATCAAGCAGGTGGGGTTTGCAAACCAGTTTCAAAAACTACTTAATCAATAATCAAAAGGGAGCGTGAACCTATGGCTAAGGAACGAATTTACGAATTGGCAAAGGAACTCAAAATGCCAAGCAAGGACCTGGTCAAGCTGGCGAATGATCACGGAATGGCGGTGAAAAGCCACATGTCTTCTGTGACGCCGGATCAAGCCAAGCAACTGCGCAGCTTGATGCAACCAGCCGCTAAGCCAACCCCCAAGTCGACGCCAAAACCAGCCTCAACCAAGCCAACGGCAAAGGCTGATCAACCAAAGAAGGCCAAACATGATGGGGCGGCCAAGGGTGGTCACGATAAGAAAGCCAACAACGGTGGCAACAACAATGGGGTTCACTGGTTTGGCAACAAGAACGGGAAGAAAAACAAAAAGGGCAAGAAGAACCGGCAAAACCAACGGATGAAAAATATTCAACCGAAGCAACCAACCCAACGCAAGGATAAGCCGCTCCCAGACGTATTAGAATACACGGATGGGATGAACGCCCAAGACTTGGCTAAAGTCTTACACCGGCCAGCCGCAGAAATTGTCAAGAAGCTCTTTATGCTGGGGGTTATGGTGAACCAAAACCAATCCCTGGAAAAGGACACGATTGAAATCCTGGCGGCCGATTACGGAATTGAAGCAAAGGAAAAGGTCCAAGAAGATATCGCTGACTTGGATCGGTTCTTTGACGTGGCGGATCAAGATGAAGCTAAATTAGTTTCGCGGCCACCGGTTGTGACGGTTATGGGTCACGTTGACCACGGGAAGACGACCTTGTTGGACAACATTCGTCACTCCCACGTGACGGCCCAAGAAGCCGGGGGGATTACGCAGGCCATCGGGGCGTACCAAGTTAATTACAACGACCAAGTGATTACTTTCTTGGACACGCCGGGGCACGCGGCCTTCTCTGAAATGCGGGCTCGGGGGGCTAACATCACCGACATTACGGTCTTAGTGGTCGCAGCTGACGACGGGGTAATGCCGCAAACGATCGAAGCCATCAACCACGCCAAAGCAGCCGAAACGCCAATTATTGTGGCGGTCAACAAGGTTGATAAGCCCGGCGCTAACCCTGACAACGTGACGACCCAACTGACGGAATACGGTTTGATTCCGGAAGACTGGGGTGGTGACACGATCTTTGTTCAAATTTCCGCGAAGTTTGGGAAGAACATTGATGAGCTGTTGGACATGATTCTGCTGCAAGCCGAAATGTTGGAATTAAAGGCCAACCCCGACCAACGGGCCGTCGGGACGGTGGTCGAAGCCCAATTGGACCAAGGCCGCGGCCCTGTGGCGACCCTCTTGGTTCAACAAGGGACGTTACACGTCGGGGACCCAATCGTGGTCGGCAATACCTTTGGTCGGGTGCGGACGATGACCAACGAAAATGGGCGGCGGATCAAGGAAGCCACGCCATCGACGCCGGTGGAAATTACCGGGTTAAACGCCGTCCCAGAAGCCGGGGATCGTTTTGTGGTCTTTGAAGATGAAAAGACGGCCCGGGCGGCCGGGGAAGAACGGGCTAAGCGGGCGCAAGACGAAGAACGGGCCCGGACCAGCCACGTTACCTTGGATAACCTGTTTGCCACGATGCAAAAGGGCCAAATGAAGTCCTTGCCGATCATTATCAAGGCTGACGTCCAAGGGTCCGTCGAAGCATTGGCCCAAAGTCTGCAAAAGATCAAGGTTGACGGGGTCCGGGTGGACATTATTCACAAGGCCGTTGGGGCGATCAATGAATCTGACGTGACCCTGGCCGAAGCCTCCAACGCCGTTATCATTGGCTTTAATGTTCGCCCAACGCCAAATGCCAAGAGCGAAGCAGATGCCAACCAAATCGACATTCGGTTGCACCGGGTGATCTACAAGGCGATTGAAGAAGTCGAAGACGCCATGAAGGGGATGCTTGAACCGGTTTACGAAGAAGAGACGATCGGGCAAGTTGAAGTGCGGCAGATTTACAAGGCTTCCAAGATCGGGACGATTGCCGGTGGGATGGTCACGTCCGGGAAGATTACGCGCGATGCCAAGGTGCGCTTAGTGCGTGATGGGGTCGTGATCTACGATGGCGAACTGGGCAGCTTGAAGCGCTTCAAGGATGATGTCAAGGAAGTCAAGCAGGGCTACGAATGTGGTTTGACGATTCAAAACTACAACGACATCAAGGAAATGGATGTTATCGAAGCTTACCAAATGAAAGAAGTACCGGTTGAATAATTGACCAGTGAATCACTTTGAAATGAAGGGAGGCAGCTTATGCCAAACAAACGTTACCGGGCAGAACGCTTGGCGCAATTGATCCAGCGTGAAGTGGACGATATTTTGTTAAAGCGGGTCCGGGATCCCCGGGTCCAAGACGTCACGATTACCGGGGTGGATGTGACCGGTGATTTGCAACAAGCGACGATTTATTATAGCTTGTTGTCTGACAAGGCTTCCGTAAACGAAAAAGCGCAAGCCGGGTTGGATAAGGCGACCGGCTTAGTACGGAGTGAATTGGGACCGCGCTTGAACATCTTTAAAGTGCCCCAGATTCGGTTTGAAAAAGATGCTTCCGTTGCATACGGCAATCGCATTGATGAGTTGCTGCGGGAATTGCACCGGAAAAACGAGCTCTAATTAACTTATTCAGGCGGTGCTGACGCGGGTTGGCACCGCCTTTTGCTTAAGCGAAAGGAAGAATGAGATGGACGGAATTATTCCACTGTATAAAGAACGCGGCATGACCAGCTTTGATGCCGTAAGTCGGTTGCGCCGCATTTTACATGAAAAAAAGATTGGCCATTCGGGGACCTTGGATCCCGAGGTGGCCGGGGTATTGCCAATTTGTGTGGGCAAAGCAACGAAGCTGGTTGACCTGTTGATGGCCTCAGGAAAACAATACGCCGGTGAGCTGTTAATCGGCCAAGCGACGGAGACGGAGGATCTAACTGGTAAAGTCATCGCTACGGCTCCGGTGACGGCCCCGATTCCGGCCGCCACGATTGAAGCGGCGATGCAAAAAATGGTGGGGCCGCTGACCCAAATTCCACCGATGTATTCGGCGGTGAAAGTGAACGGTAAGCGTCTGTATGAATATGCCCGGGCGGGCGAAACCGTTGAACGCCCCAAGCGGCAAGTGACGATTACCAGTTTTAAGTTGACGGCGACATCGTATGATCCGGCTACCCAAACCCAACGGGTCCGCTTCATCGTGGATTGTTCCAAGGGGACCTACGTCCGCACCTTGGTGGTGGATCTGGCGAAAGCCTTGGGCTACCCGGGAACGATGGCCAGCTTAACCCGGTTAAAAAGCGGAGGGTTTGAACTGGACCAAACCTTGAGCTTGGCTGATGTCCAAGATCAGATGAGTGCTCAATTACTAAATCTCTATCCGTTGGCCTACGCGGTGCGTGACTGGCCCGCCCACGAATTGACGCCGGAACAGTGGCAAACGGTAAAGCACGGGGGCTGGTTGCCCCAGGCCAGTCTTGACCAACGGCCCGCGCAAGTGGCATTATTTTATCAACAGCGGCTGCGGGCCTTGTACCAACTAAAGGGGACGGTCTACAAGCCATTGAAGATGATTGATTTAGACGAGGATTAAGCAATGGAAGTATACCGAATTCATCATCCCTTGCAAACTGATCAATTGCCAGCGGGACCGGTGGTCTTGGCAATGGGTTTTTTTGATGGGGTTCACCGGGGCCATCAGGCGGTGATCCAACGCGCGCAAGTTGAAGCGCGGCAACGAAATTTGCCGCTGGCGGTTTTGACCTATGACAAGTTGCCGGGGATTGTCTACTCAGCTTTTCCGGCGGGCGTCCATTATCTAACCACGCCGGAGCGTAAATTAGAATTGCTGGCGCAACAAGGGGTTGACCGGGTCTACCTAGTCGATTTTACGGCGCGGTTTGGGGCCCTCTCCCCGCAAGCCTTTGTGGATCAATACTTAGTGGCCATGGGGGCGGTAGTCGTTGTTGCGGGCTTTGATCACACTTATGGGCCCAAGGATGTGGCGACCATGGCCCGCCTGCCCTTTTATGCGGCAGGGCGCTTTAAAGTAATTGAAGTGACCGAACAAAGTGCGGGGGCGGAAAAAATCAGCTCAACTCGAATCCGCCACCTGATTGATGAAGGGCAAGTGCAAGAAGCGAATGCTTTGCTGGGGTATCATTACCAAACGACGGGCATTGTCGTCCATGGCTTTGCCCGCGGACGGACTTTAGGCTTTCCGACCGCTAACGTGGCTTGGAATCCGGCGGAGCGCTTGCCAAGCGTCGGGGTGTATGCGGTCCGCTTTTGGGTTGATGGCCACTGGTACCCAGGCATGGCCAGCGTGGGCTATAACGTGACCTTTGGCGAGCATAATCAAAAGACCATTGAGGTCTACCTCTTTGACTTTGCGGCCAATATTTATGGTGAGCACGTGAAAGTCGAATGGGTACAACGATTGCGTGGCGAAGAGAAATTTGCTGACGTGGCCGGGCTGGTGGCACAATTGCACGCGGATGAACGCGCGGCCCGCCAAATTTTAGCTTAAATTTATTAACCGGGAGGGCGTAATCGCTGATGTGGTGGCGCCCTCCCGGTTGTCGTTCAGGGGATTAATTGAATCTTAAGCAAAGCACCATAAAGTGGTTAGAATTTTAGGGTTTAATGGGGATAAAACCAGTTAAGGGGATGACAGGATGGAGAATTTAATTGTCCAAAAGTTTAGTGGTAAGGTCATGCAAGACGTGACGACCCGCCAATTGGCAATCCGTCAGGTAAAAGAAGTCCTCGCGACGGGCCACCGGGTAATTGCGGTGGTTTCGGCCCCTAAGGGACCCGCCCAACCGTATGCAACGGCCAGCCTGGAAAAGTTGGTAGGGGGTGACTTTAGTGCTTTACAACCGCGTGAATTAGCCCAGTTGGTCGGCACGGGGGAAGTGATTGCGATGTCCTTGATGGTCAACGAAATGCGTCAGCAAGGCTTAAACGTGGTAGGGCTAACCGGGCCGCAAGCGGGGATCTATACTAATGATCATTATCAAAAAGCCCAAATTGCGCGCTTGGATAAGCAACCAATTGAACAGGCCTTTTCGTCTGATGCGCAGGTCGTCGTGGTGGCCGGCTTTCAAGGCCAAAATGCGGCGGGACAATTAACAACCCTGGAAGTGGGCGGCTCGGACATTACGGCGGCGGTCTTAGCGGCAGCTTTTGGGGCCCAACGGTTGGATTTGTTTGTCGATGTGAGTCCGGCGAAGTCACTGCGGTTAAAGCAAGTCGCGGGGCCGACGTTAACGACGACTTTGACCTATCAACAATTGGCGCATTCGGCCGGGGCGCAGGTAATCCATCCCCAAGCGCTGAGTATTGCCCAGCAAGCGGCTTTGCCATTACGCTTGCAACTGGTCAATCGCCAAGGTGAAGCCACCTGGACGATTGTGAAACCCGCTTAAACCAAACGCCCAGCTTTCATGGTGGTGAAGGCTGGGCGTTTATAGTCTATTAATGCCGCTTACTACGGTGGCTGGCAGTCCCTTTGATCTTGTGCACTTGGGTTTTAAAGTGCGGGTGGGAATCGGTGTCTAATTTAAAGTGGCGCAACTTCCCGGGAAAGGGCCGCCCGCTAAAGCGAATCCCCGACCACGATTGCATCGCTGCCGTCATCGTTTGCAAGCCCGTCAACAGTTTGGGATCGCCGGCTTGTTCGGCGGCGGTTTTGATGTCGGTTTGCAGCCGGGTCAGTAAATTCAGGTGGTAGGTCAGTAATTCTTGGGTGAGGGGGGCATTACGGTATTGATTAAAGAGCTTTTGAATCAGCTCCATGGCCTCGACGGCACTTTGGGGCTTGATATAGCGCGCTTTTTCTTGTGACATAAAATTTCTCCAAATACTTTGACTTTTGTTGACTTTTACCGGTGAGGTTGGTATATTATTAATTGTGTTTAGCACTTAGCAACCAAGAGTGCTAAAAGGAAGTGATGAGATGCTAACACAACGGCAAGAGTTGATCCTCCAGGCGATTGTACGTCAGTTCACCGTCACTGGTCAACCGGTCGGCTCCAAGCTTTTGGCGGAGGTATTGCCTTTTAAAGTCAGTTCGGCGACGATTCGTAATGAAATGGTGGTCCTCGAACATGAAGGGCTGGTGAAAAAGGAACATTCTTCTTCGGGACGGGTGCCCTCCAAGCAGGGGTATCGCTATTATGTTGATCACCTCTTGGATCCAGCGATGATTTCCGCAACGGATTCGGCAATGATTCACAATTCCTTGGGGACGGAATTCCAAAAGATTGATGAAATTGTTTCCCATTCGGCAGAGATTTTATCCAACTTGACGTCATATACCGCGTTTACCCTGAAGCCCGAACAGCAAAATGTGCGGTTGAGTGGGTTTCGATTGGTGGACCTGGGGAATTCCCGCGTCTTGGGGATTTTAGTGACGGATAGTGGCGAAGTTGAAAGCCAATCCTTTACGATTCCCAAACGCGTTGATCCAGAAGCGTTGGAAGCAGTGATCCGCTTGATTAATGATCAGTTGGTGGGCTTGCCACTGACTGAAGTGGTCAAGCGCCTCAATCAAGACATTCCAGTGCAGCTGACCCAGTATTTGGCACAGCCAGAAGGGTTCTTGCGGATCTTTGATACGGTGGTGAACCGGGCTGCCGGCGAGCGCTTTTACGTTGGCGGCCGGTTTAATCTCTTGGGAATGGACGAGCATAAGGATGGCAAAGCGATGAAGGCGATTTATGAATTGCTGGACCAAAGTGAGCGTTTGTCGTCAATGATTGATCTGGATACCGCGGGTGATGAGGTAACCGTCAAGATTGGTTCGGAAATCGCCAAGGATAAGCTGTTAGATGACTATGCGCTGATCACGGCGAAGTATCAGGTTGATCAATATGGGGAAGGCATCATTGCCGTCTTAGGGCCGGCGCAAATGTCATATGCCCGCACGATTGGGTTGGTGGATGCCTTTCGCCATGAACTTGCAAAACGGTTGTTAAACTACTATCATCATTACTATGATTCCTAGGAGGGGTTAGATGGCAGAAGAAAAGCAAGCGGCACAACAATCCGCCGCTCAAGCAGCAGAGACTGCGGCGCAAGCCGAGGAAGCAACGACCGAAGCGCAAGCCGCATCCGCAGAAGAGCAACAAACGGACTTGGCCAAGCAAGTGGCAGACTTACAAGCACAGATCGCGGAAAAAGACGACCAGTACTTGCGGGCCCAAGCTGAAATTCAAAACATGACCAAGCGTTTTGCCAAGGAACGCGAAGGACTGTTAAAATACGATGGGCAAGACCTCGCCAAGGGGATTTTGCCGGTCTTAGATAATTTGAAGCGGGCTTTGGAAATTGAAGTGACCGACGAAAGCGGCCAACAATTGAAAAAGGGCATTCAAATGGTTCACGATCACCTGGAAAAAGCTTTGCAGGACCATGGGGTAACAGAAATCGACGCGCTTAACAAGCCGTTTGATCCCCAAACCTCCCAAGCGGTTCAAACAGTACCGGTTGCGGATGGTCAAACACCGGACACGGTAGTCCAAGTCCTGCAAGCGGGCTACGTGTTAAAGGACCGGGTACTCCGGCCCGCCATGGTGATTGTTGCACAATAATTTTAGAAAAAAGAAGGTAAGAAAATGGCAAGTAACAAGATTATCGGGATTGACCTCGGGACGACCAATTCTGCCGTTGCCGTAATGGAAGGTAACGAACCAAAGATTATTACCAACCCTGAAGGGGGCCGGACGACCCCGTCCGTAGTTTCCTTTAAGAACGGGGAAGTTCAAGTTGGGGAAGTGGCCAAGCGCCAAGCAATTACCAACCCGAACACGATTAAGTCGATCAAGAGCCACATGGGTGAAGCCGGCTACACGGTTGACATTGAAGGGAAGCAATACACGCCGCAAGAAATTTCAGCGATGATTTTGCAATACCTGAAGAAGTATGCCGAAGACTACATTGGCGACACGGTTACGCAAGCTGTCATCACGGTGCCAGCCTACTTTAACGATGCTCAACGGCAAGCAACGAAGGATGCCGGGAAGATTGCCGGTTTGGACGTGAAGCGGATCATTAACGAACCAACTGCTTCATCGTTGGCTTACGGCTTAGACAAGCAAGAAAAAGATGAAAAGATCCTGGTTTACGACCTTGGTGGGGGGACGTTTGACGTTTCCATCCTTGAATTAGGGGACGGGGTCTTCCAAGTCTTGTCCACGAACGGGGACACGCACCTTGGTGGGGACGACTTTGACCAAAAGATCATGGATTGGCTGGTCGCTGAATTTAAGGCTGAAAACGGGATTGACCTGTCCCAAGACAAGATGGCCTTGCAACGGCTGAAGGATGCCGCTGAAAAGGCAAAGAAGGATCTGTCCGGGGTGCAAGAAGCGCAAATCAGCCTGCCATTTATCACGTCTGGTGAAAATGGCCCCCTGCACTTGGAAAAGACGTTGACCCGGGCTCAATTCAACCAACTGACGAACGATCTGGTGGAACGGACCAAGCAACCAGTCCTCAACGCGATGAAGGATGCGGACTTGACCTTCGCTGACATCGATGAAGTGATCTTAAACGGTGGTTCAACGCGGATTCCAGCCGTACAAGAAATGGTAAAGGAATTGACGGGCAAGGAACCAAACCACTCCATCAACCCAGACGAAGCCGTGGCCTTAGGGGCTGCCGTTCAAGGTGGGGTCCTGACCGGGGACGTTAAAGACGTGGTTCTGCTGGACGTTACGCCACTGTCCCTGGGGATTGAAACCATGGGTGGGGTTTTCACGAAGTTGATTGACCGCAACACCACGATTCCAACTTCCAAGAGTCAAATCTTCTCCACGGCCGCTGATAACCAACCAGCCGTTGATATCCATGTTCTGCAAGGGGAACGGCCGATGGCAGCGGACAACAAGACGCTGGGGAACTTCCAATTGACGGATATTCCGCCTGCACCACGTGGGGTGCCACAAATCAAGGTGACCTTTGATATCGACAAGAACGGGATTGTAAATGTTTCGGCCGAAGACCAAGGGACGCACAAGAAGCAAAACATTACGATTAAGTCCAACTCCGGCTTATCCGACGAAGAAATCGAACGGATGAAGAAGGATGCCGAAGCCAACGCCGAAGCCGACAAGAAGAAGAAGGAAGAAGCCGATGTTCGCAACGAAACGGATCAACTGCTCTTCCAAACCGACAAGACCTTAAAGGAATTGGACGGTAAGGTTTCCGCTGACGAAATTCAAAAGGCCAAGGACGCCAAGGAAGAATTACAAAAGGCCAAGGATGCCAACGACATTGAAGCCATGAAGGCCAAGAAGGATGACTTAAACAAGATTATCCAAGACTTGACGGTTAAGCTTTACCAACAAGCCCAAGAACAAAACGGGGCAGCGGGGCAAGGCAACCCAACTTCTGGCAATGACAATGGGCAAGGCAACAACGATAGCAAGACGGTTGATGGTGATTTTGAAGAAGTCAACCCAGACCAAAAGTAAGCTGGT
Organism: Limosilactobacillus ingluviei DSM 15946; assembly: GCF_001435775.1. Taxonomy (GTDB): domain Bacteria; phylum Bacillota; class Bacilli; order Lactobacillales; family Lactobacillaceae; genus Limosilactobacillus; species Limosilactobacillus ingluviei. Next base: position 93,797 of record NZ_AZFK01000042.1, read on the forward strand.
GACCGGCTAGGCAAAAGAGGTTGAGTAGCTACCCAACCTCTTTTGTGAGTTATCAAGTTGTGGTGCGAGGACCAGCGGAATTGATCACAGCAAAGTTGAAGGGGAAAAAGCATGGCAGAGAAAGATTACTACGACATTTTGGGCGTCAAAAAGGATGCTTCGGACGCTGAAATTAAGCGGGCTTACCGGAAATTAGCGGCGAAGTACCACCCGGATGTCAATCATGAACCAGGGGCGGAACAAAAGTTTAAAGACATTAATGAAGCTTACGAAACGCTGAGTGATGCCCAAAAGCGGTCCCAATACGATCAGTTTGGCTCCGCTGGCCCCCAAGGGGGCTTTGGCGGACAAGGCTTTGGGCAAGGCTTTGGCGGTGCGCAAGGGTTTGGTGATTTTTCTGATCTCTTTGGGGACCTCTTTGGCGGTGGCCGGCGGCGCGATCCGCGGGCGCCACAACAAGGGCGTGATCTGCAATACACGATGACCCTGGAATTTATGGACGCGATCAAGGGGAAGGCAACGACGATCAAGTACAATCGTGATGCCCAATGCGACGTTTGTCACGGAACTGGGGCCAAGCCGGGCAAGAGTCCGGTCACTTGTCACCAATGTGGCGGCCAAGGCTACATCTTGCACCAACGGCAAACGATGATGGGGATGATGCAATCCCAAGAAGTTTGTCCGACTTGTCATGGGACCGGTCAGGAAGTCCAACCGGGGGACCAATGTACCAAGTGTCATGGCGCAGGTCACGTGAGTGAACGGCATGAATTAAAGGTGAAGGTGCCAGCTGGGGTTGACGATGGCCAACAAATGCGCTTGCAAGGCCAAGGGGAAGTTGGCCAAAACGGTGGCCCGTACGGGGACTTATACATTGTCTTTCGGGTGACGCCAAGTCGGGACTTCCGGCGGGATGGCACGACGATTTATGTCGACCAAGACATTTCGTTTACCCAAGCGGCCCTTGGTGACAAAATCAAGGTTAAGACCGTCCACGGTGATGTTGATTTAAAGATTCCGGCCGGGACGGAATCCGAAACCAACTTCCGCTTGCGGGGGAAAGGGGTGCCATTTGTCAACGGGAAAGGGGTCGGTGATGAACACGTTACCGTCCACGTTAAGACACCGCAAAACCTCAACAAGCGGCAAAAAGAAGCCTTATTGGCCTTTGCGGCGGCTTCTGGTGAAGACGTGAAGGGTTACAAAGGCGGTTTCTTTGATAAGCTGCGCGATGCCTTTGATGACTAAATTTGAATTGGGGACTGGACTTAACCGGTCCCTTTTTCTTTGTCCGTTAAATTTTGGTATACTAAATAGTTAGAAAATGCGATAAGAAAGTGAGCCTGGTGAAATGGATTTAGCAGCAATGAAGGAACGCCAAAAACGGATCCGCAATTTTTCGATTGTCGCCCACATTGATCATGGGAAATCGACCTTAGCAGACCGGATTTTGGAAATGACGGATACAATCAGTAAGCGGGAAATGAAAAATCAGATCCTGGATGACATGCCATTAGAGCGGGAACGGGGGATTACGATCAAGTTAAACGCGGTGGCGTTAACTTACCATGCCAAAGATGGCCAGGATTATATTTTCCACTTGATTGACACCCCCGGGCACGTCGACTTCTCGTATGAGGTATCACGTTCGTTAGCCGCTTGTGAGGGGGCCCTGTTAGTGGTGGACTCAACACAAGGGGTCGAAGCCCAGACCCTGGCCAATGTCTATTTGGCCCTTGATAATGACCTGGCAATTTTGCCGATTATCAATAAGGTGGACTTGCCCTCCGCTGATCCGGCAGGGACGCGGCAACAAATTGAAGATGAAATCGGGTTGGAAACGGATGAAGCCGTCGATATTAGTGCGAAGACCGGGGTCGGAGTCGCCGAAGTCTTAGAAAAAATTGTCCATGACGTCCCGGCACCGACGAGCGACTTGGCCGCGCCGCTGAAAGCCTTGATTTTTGATTCGAAGTATGATGACTACCGCGGGGTGGTCTTATCGATCCGGGTCTTTGAAGGGACCGTTAAGAAGGGGGATCGGATCAAATTAATGAACAGCGGGGCTGAATACGAAGTGGCGGAAGTGGGGATCAACTCCCCTAAGCCCCTGGCGCGGGATGTCTTGATGGCAGGAGACGTCGGTTACATTACGGCCGCGATTAAAGACATTAAAGACACCCAAGTTGGGGATACCGTGACGTCAGCCGCCCAGCCAACCAGTGACGCTTTGGCTGGTTACCGCCAGATGACGCCCATGGTTTATGCCGGGCTGTACCCGACGGATAACGCCAAGTTTAATGACTTGCGGGAAGCCCTGGAAAAATTACAACTAAACGATGCGGCACTGACCTTTGAACCCGAATCTTCGCAGGCCTTGGGCTTTGGGTTCCGGTGCGGTTTTTTGGGCTTATTGCACATGGATGTGGTCCAAGAACGGCTGGAGCGGGAATTTGATTTGGATTTGATTACGACGGCGCCTTCGGTAACCTACCACGTTGACCTGCATGATCAGACCACCAAGGCGGTGGAAAATCCTGCGGAAATGCCCGATGTGTCAGCAATTAAGGACATTAAAGAACCCTATGTCAAAGCCTCAATCATGGTGCCCAATGATTACGTGGGGGCGGTGATGGAATTGTGCCAACGCAAGCGGGGCCAATTTGATACGATGGAATACCTGAGTGATACCCGGGTCAACGTAATTTACCATATTCCGCTGGCCGAAATTATCTATGATTTCTTTGACAAATTGAAGTCCAGTACCCACGGGTATGCCTCCCTGGATTACGAAGTGGATGATTACCTGGAAAGTGACCTGGTCAAAATCGATATTCTGTTGAATGGGGACCGGGTCGATGCCTTGAGCTTCATTACTCACCGCGACTTTGCGGCCGAACGAGGGCGCGAAATTGCGGCCAAGTTAAAGAAGATTATTCCGCGGCAAAACTTTGAAATTCCAATTCAAGCGGCAATTGGGTCCAAGATTATTGCCCGGACGACGATCAAAGCTTACCGTAAGGACGTTACGGCCCGGATCCACACGGGGGATCCGGACCGGCGGGCCAAGCTGCTAGACAAGCAAAAACGGGGCAAGAAGCGGATGAAGGCCGTCGGCAAGGTCGAAATTCCTCAGAAAGCCTTTATGGCGGTCTTGCAAACCGACGAAGAAGTCGAAGGCAAGTAAACGCCCACCCCTAATATCGGAAACAAGAAGCGGTGGCCCCAAAGCGCGGGCGGCCGCTTTCATCGTTGCTTAGTGAGAGGAAATATGACACGAATTGAACGTTTACAACAACAATTACCAACCCTGTACCTCGACGCCTTGTTAGTTACCGATGCGACGAATATCTTTTATTTAACCGGCTTTTCGTTAACGGCAGGGGATGGCGCCTTACTGGTTACGGCGACCCAGGCCATCTTGGTGACTGATGATCGCTATACACAAGCACTGCGGGAGTTTGCGACGACGGAAGTGACCGGATTGATTACCCGCGATTACTACGGCAGCATTAATGAACTTTTGGAAAAACAGGACTTAATGGTCCTGGGTTTTGAAACCAGTTTGAGCTATGAAGTCTACGACCAGCTGGATGAATTAATGACGGCGGATTTGGTGCCGTGCCGGGGCCTGATTGAACAAGCGCGGGCCGAAAAGGACAGTCGTGAAGTGGCTAAGTTACGGGCGGCCGCGCACCTGCACGATCAGGCCTTCGAGTATTTGCTTGGGATCTTGCAACCCGGGCTGAGTGAACAAGCAGTGGCGAACCGGTTGGACTTTTGGATGAAGGAACATGGGGCCACGGCCGCCTCCTTTCCGCCGATTGTGGCTTCGGGGCCGAATGCGGCCAAACCCCATGCGACCGTCTCGCCGCGCAAAATTGCCGCTGGGGATGTGGTGACGCTTGATTTTGGCTATTGGGTTGATGGTTATACCGCGGATTTGACCCGGACGGTGGCCGTGGGGGAACCCGATTTTGAATTTAAAGCGGTCTATGAATTGGTAAACCAAGCTCGCCAAGCGGTGATTGAAAAAATCGCGGCGGGTGCCAATGGGGCCGCTCTGGATGCCGCCGGGCGGCAGTTGATTGAAGCGGCGGGGTACGGTGATGAATTTCAGCATGGCATGGGCCACGGGATTGGCTTAACGGTGCATGAATTACCGGCCAGCTATGGCCCAGCAACCACGCAAGTACGCTTAAAGCACAACCAAGTCATTACCGTTGAACCCGGCATTTATTTACCGGGCTTGTTTGGGGTTCGAATTGAAGATGACGTTTTGGTAACGCATGGTGGTCATGAAGTGCTGACCCATGCCCCCACGGAATTGCTGGTGCTCAAATAGCGAAGCATGAGTTGATTTTTAGTGGGATCTAGTGCACAATAAAATAGATATAGTGCGAACTTCTGGCTGTTCCAAAAGCTTCGCCGTTCACGGAAAGTGAATTGATAATAAATGGAGGATTTAAGCATGGCAGAAGATTCAACCATTATCTTGAATGCGAACGACCAGGCCCTGGGCGAAATTCAAATTGCGCCCCGTGTCTTGGAATTTATCGCTGGGATTGCCGCCAGCCAAATTGAAGGCGTCGCCCGGATGCACGGCTCCTTTGCCAATAACGTTGGCGAATTACTAGGGCGTTCGGACCACCGGCGGGGGGTCAAAGTAACCGTTAAAGACGATCAGTTGACCTTGGACGTGGCCGTTTACTTAACCTACGGGGCCGCGGTACCCAAGGTAGCGGCTCAGATTCAAGACCGGGTGAAGCAACAGATTGCACTGATGACCGACCTGACCGTAACCGAAGTCAATGTCCACGTGCAAGGCATCATCACGGAAAAGGAAGCCCAAGCCTTTGACCCTGATAACTTATTTGAACAAGAAGAAAGTAATGGTGAAGAGTAGTGAGTTTTAGTCGGCACCGGATTCGGGTAGCAGCCTTTCAAGCCTTGTTTGCTTTAGCAACTACCCCGGATGCAGAGAAGAGTGAATTGTACCAAGAAGTTTTGCCCTTGAAAGAAGGCGAAAGTGCCCCCGCTTTTTTAAGCGAATTAGTCGAGGGGGTTCTGGCTCACCAAGCGGAATTGGATGCGCTGATTGAAGCCCACTTGGCAGCGGGTTGGAGTCTGGCCCGGCTGGCCCGGCCCAACCTGGTGATTTTACGGTTAGCAACCTTTGAACTGCGCTACAATTCAACGGTTCCTGCGGCAGTCGTAATCAATGAAGCCTTGCAATTGGCCAAGGATTTCAGCGATGAACCGTCGCGGAAGTTTATTAATGGGATCCTGGGCAGTTTGGAAAAGGAAATGCCCCAGGATTAACAAATTGCGTTTAGTGACGAGGTTTTTGCGAAGAGTACGCAGGCCTCGTCTTTTTGCTAGCGAAAGGGGATTGGACACATGGCAACTTTAATTGATGGTAAGCGCCTCGCTCAGCTGGAAAATGATAAGACGGCGCGCCGGGTCGCCGCCTTGCGCGCAAGCGGGATCACCCCCGGCTTAGCCGTAATTTTGGTGGGGGACGACCCGGCCAGCCAGGTTTACGTACGCAGCAAACAACGAAAAGCGCGGGAATTAGGGATTTACTCGGTGCAAACCACCTTACCGGCCACGGCGCAACAAGCCGAGGTGGCAGCCGTCATTGATGCTTATAACCACGATGAGCGGATTCATGCGATCCTGGTCCAATCGCCATTGCCGGCGCATTTGGATGAACAAGCGTTAGTTGCCATGATCGACCCGGCTAAGGACGTGGATGGTTTTCATCCCTTGAATGTGGGGAAGCTGTACAATCATTTGCCAGGGCATTACCCGGTGGCCTGCACCCCGCGGGGGATCATTACGATGCTTGATACGTTGAATTTTGAATACGCGGGCGCGCGGGCCGTGATTGTGGGGCGCAGTATTTTAGTTGGCCGGCCCCTGCAAGCCTTACTGGTGAACCGTAATGCGACAGTAACGATGATTGGCCGCCGGACCAAGGCGGCGGCGGCCTTGATGAAGACGGCGGATCTGTTAGTCGTCGCCGCGGGGCAATCACAACTGGTAACGGCCGCGATGGTTAAACCCGGCGCCGTCGTGATTGATGTCGGGATCAACCGCTTGGCGGATGGCCATTTGGTTGGCGACGTGGACTTTGCGGCCGTTGAACCTCTCGCCCAAGCCATCACCCCTGTTCCGGGTGGTGTCGGCCCGATGACGATTGCCAGTTTGATGACCCAAACGGTCGATCTAGCGGAATGGAGTCAGACCGATGCCTAAGGATCAACCATTAACCGTGGGCCAATTGACCCGCTACATTAACCGGAAGTTTGAAGCGGATCCCTACTTGAACAGCCGGCATTTATGGTTGGTGGGGGAATTGACGGATTACCGTCCTTCCAGTCGCCACCAGTACTTTGCCCTCAAAGACGATGATGAAACGTTGGCTGCCAAGGATCGGTTTAAGATCAAGGCCGTCATGTTTCAGAGTGCGTTTGCGAAGGTTCATGTCCAATTAGAAAACGGAATGAAGGTCTTGGTTCGGGGCCGGGTCGCTGTTTACCCCAACCACGGGGAGTACCAGTTTTATGTGGATCACCTCGAACCGGTTGGGGTCGGGAGCTTACAAGTGGCCTTTGAGCAAATGTACCACAAATTAAGCCAGGAAGGCTTGTTTGAGCGACCGAAACGGCCAGTGCGGCTGTTTCCCCGGCGCGTGGCGATCGTAACCAGTAATGATGCGGCCGTTAAGCACGATTTGATCACCACCTTTCGCCGGCGCAATCCCTTGATCCAGTTGGTTTTTTATGCCACGAAGGTCCAAGGGGACGACGCGGCGCCAATGATTGCGCGCCAAATTGCGCGGGCCAACGCGGATGGCGATTACGATACCCTGATTGTTGCCCGCGGTGGGGGTTCGCGGGGGGACCTTTGGGCGTTTAATGAAGAAGTGGTTGGCCGCGCAATTGCGGAATCGCAAATTCCGGTGATTTCATCCGTGGGGCATGAAACGGATACGACGATTGCCGACTTGGCCGCTGATCAGCGCGCGGCGACGCCAACTGCGGCAGCGGTGCAAGCGTCGGCCTGGCTATTGACGGATGTCAAAGCGGAGTTGAAAAACCAGCAAGCCAATTTGGTTTGGAGCGTCCAGACCAAATTACAAATGGCTACGCAAGCACTGACGACGTTAAGGCAGACTTCCCCGTTGGCACAGCCCGCGCGGCTGTTGGAACGCCCCAGTCAGCAATTAGATGATGCCCAAACCGCCTTGCGGCAAGCGCAGGCCCAACGCTTGCAACGGGCGCAACAGCAATTAACCAGGCTGCTCAACCAGCTTCAGTTGGTATCACCACAGAATAATTTAAAGCGCAATCAGCTAGAGTTAACGCACCAGCAAACCGCCCTGCGCCAAGCGATGCACGCGCGGCTGCAAAGCGCGCAACAAGCACTAGCCCAAGCCGCCGGCCAGTTGGATGCCCTCAGTCCCTTGAAGGTCTTGCACCGGGGGTACAGCTACGTTACGAAGGCTGCGCAAGTGGTCAGTGCGCAGAATTTGGCGCCGGGTGATCAGTTGGAATTGCATTTTTACGATGGGCAAGCAACGGTAACGGTCGAAGAAATTCGAAAGGAAACAGAAAATGGCAACTAAACAGGCAGATGCAACTTTTGAAGAACAAATGGCCCAATTACAAACGATTGTGGGCCACCTCCAGAACGGTCAATTAAGTTTGGACGATTCCATTAAGGAATTTCAGACGGGGATGCAATTGGCGCAAGCGATGCAAACGCAGTTGGATCACGCGCAAGCAACGTTAGCCCAATTAGTGGACGAAAATGGGAATATGCAAGCCGCCGAACAAGCTGGTGACGATTTAAGCAACAATGGCGTGCAAAACCAGGGTTACCGGTCTGAGTTTGCCCGGCCTGAAACGGATTAAGGGAGGAAACCTGTGCATAAGCTTTCAGAATTACAAACCCTGATCAATGACTACTTAGCAGCGCATTTGGCGGTCGATGTCGATCAACCCCAATTGCAAGCGGCAATGGCCTACTCCCTGTTGGCGGGTGGCAAACGGTTGCGGCCCGCCCTGACTTTGGGGGTGGCTGAACTGTTGGGCCAGGAATTAACCCCCGCGGTGGTCAAGGCCGCATGTGCCGTCGAATTATTACACACTTATTCTTTGATTCATGATGATTTGCCGGCAATGGATAACGATGATTTACGGCGGGGGGTGCCGACGAACCACAAAAAATTTGGGGCCGGGATGGCAACCTTAGCCGGGGATGGTTTGTTAACGTTGGCCTTTACTTGGTTGACGGAAAACGAGCTGCCCCTGACCACGCAGGTGCAACTGGTGAAGAGTTTGGCGCGGGCCGCGGGACCAGCTGGCATGGTGGCGGGGCAAGCGAAGGACATTGAGGGCGAAAAAGAAGAGCTGACCTTGGGCCAGTTACAAACGGTTCACGCCCAAAAGACCGGGGCTTTACTGGCTTACGCGGTCGTGGCCGGTGGGATGATTGCCCAAGCCACCCCGCAGGTAATTGGCGACCTGTTCGCCTTCGGTAAGGCCTATGGATTGGCCTTTCAAATCCAGGATGATTTGTTGGATGTGACCGCAACCAGTGCGGAAGTTGGCAAGGAAGTTCACCGGGATGCGGCCGCGCACAAAAATACCTACCCGGGACTGTTAGGATTGGCCGGGGCCCAAGCGGCCTTAGCCCAAGCCTTGACCACGGCGCGGCAGGCGCGGGACGCCCTCGGGGCCCAATTAGCGGTGCAACCACAGATTTTAGATGAATTTTTAGCTTATTTTGAGAGGTAAGGGATGGAAAAAGAGCGCGTTGATGTATTACTGGTAAAACAAGGGTTATTTGATTCCCGCGAACAAGCCAAGCGGGCGGTCATGGCCGGGGAAGTCTTGGGGCAAAATAATGAACGCTTGGATAAGGCGGGTCAAAAAATTCCGGTCACCACGACTTTGCACCTAAAGGGCAAGAAAATGCCGTATGTAAGTCGTGGGGGGTTAAAACTGGCAAAGGCGCTGCAAGTCTTTGGGCTTTCGGTGGCTGGTTTAACCGTCTTAGACATTGGCTCTTCGACGGGTGGCTTTACCGATGTGATGTTGCAAAATGGGGCCAAATTAAGTTATGCCTTAGACGTGGGGACGAATCAATTGGTCTGGCAACTGCGCGATGATCCCCGGGTCGAGGTCATGGAGCAAACTAATTTCCGTTATTCCAAACTAGCGGATTTCCACCGGGGCCAACCAGAGTTCGCTTCAATTGACGTTTCCTTTATCTCCTTGAGTTTGATTTTGCCGCCGCTCGCGGAAATTTTAAAGCCCGCCGGCAAAGTCGTTGCTTTGATTAAACCCCAGTTTGAAGCGGGCAAAGAAAAGGTGGGCAAGCATGGGATTATTAAGGATCCTGCCGTTCACCAGGAAGTAATTGAGCACGTCTTTGCTTTTACTACGGCAGCGGGTTTTGCCGTTGAACAGCTGGACTTTTCGCCGATTAAAGGTGGTCAGGGCAACATCGAATTTTTAGCCCAGTTGGCCTTGGTGGGGCCAGCCCAAGCCCACGTGGCGCCCACGATTGATATTGCAGCGGTAGTGGCGGCCGCCCAGACGGAGCTGAACGCCAAAAAATAAATTCGGTAGGGGAAGCCGAGCGATTAGAGGAGTGAGTGATGAAATGAAGAAAACCAACCGGCAAGCGGAAATTAAGCAAATTATTGAACAGCACGCGGTAGAACGCCAAGAAGATTTGGTGACTTTGTTGGGGGAAGTCGGGATTACCGTTACCCAGGCGACCATTTCACGCGATATTAAGGAGTTAAAGTTAATCAAGGTGCCGACGGCGGACGGTGGGTATCGTTACAGTATGCCAACCAAGAAGTCGGAAAATGAAGATGCCCAACTGCAAAAGGCAATTCAGACCTATTTACAGGTCTTAAAAAAGTCCGACCGGTTCTTGTCCTTGACGATGCACCCGGGACATGGCCCGGTGGTGGCAATGCTAATTAACCGGTTGGAATTCCCGGAAGTCTTTACGGCGATTGGCGATGATATGACGGTGTTAGTGGTTTGCCAATCGGCCACGGCGGCGGATCAATTTGCGGCAACGTTGGAACAAATGAGGTAGAGCAATGTTACAAGAGCTGACGATTGATAACTTAGCGATTATTAATCATTTGACCTTAGCCTTTGATGACCAGATGACGGTCTTAACGGGGGAAACCGGGGCCGGCAAGTCAATTATCATTGATGCGGTGGGGTTGTTGGCCGGGAGCCGCGGCTCAACTGATTTTATTCGCCGGGGCGCGGATAAACTGACCCTGCAAGGGCAATTTACGGTCCCGGAAAACCCCCAGGCATTGGCGCGATTGGATGAATATGGCATTGACCATGCCGATGGGACCCTGATTATTTCCCGTGAAATTCACCAAAGCGGGCGCAATACGATCCGGGTAAACGGGACCTTGGTAAATACCACGATTCTCAAAGCGATTGGGGCGGGCCTGGTTGACATTCAAGGCCAAAATGAACATCAGCTCTTAATGCAACCCGAAAATCATTTAACCATGCTCGACCAGTTTGCTGGAGCCCCGGTTAAACCATTGTTAAGCGCGTACCAAACCGCCTATGCGGAATATCAGCAACTAAAGGCGGCCGTAGAGCGCAAAAAAGAAAATGAACAGCAATGGGCGCAACGGTTGGATATGTTGCGGTACCAAGTTGAAGAAATTGAAGCGGCGGCCCTCAAACCCGATGAAGAAGCCAGTTTGGAAGCGGAGCGGGACCGGCTGGTGCATTTCCAGCAGATTAACAATGCCTTGGCGATGGTCACGGCCCGCTTGAATGGGGAGGATGGGGCCCCCGTGTTAGATCAGGTCGCCGAAATGATGAATGACGTCGAAGCGATCAGTGCCTTTGACCCAGCCTTTAAAGATCTCGCCCAGGGGTTAGCGGATGCCTACTACTCACTGCAAGATGCTGCTGACTCCGCTAGCCGGGCGTTGGATGGGTTAGAATTTGATCAGGGGCGCCTGGAGCAAATCGAAAATCGCCTGACGCTGATTGGGGATTTAGAGCACAAGTACGGTGACCGCTTGCCAGATGTGCTGGCTTACTACGAACAAATTAAAGCGGAATTAGATGAGATGGAGCAAGTGGCCGATTCCGACAGTGATCAAGAGGCTCGTTTGCAAGCGACCACCAGTGAATTGACGCAGTTGGGTCAGCAACTGACGGAAGTGCGTAAGCAGGCCGCGCAACGGTTGGAAAAACAAGTCCAGCACCAACTACGGGAACTGTACATGGAACGGGCGGTTTTTACGGTCCACTTTGCCCCGGTGGCTAAGCAGCATTTTCGGGCTGATGGTCAAGACGACGTTGAATTTTACATCCAGACTAATCCGGGCGAACGGATGGGGCCCTTAGCTAAGATTGCTTCCGGCGGGGAACTGTCACGGGTAATGTTAGCCCTGAAGACGATTTTTGCCCAAGGCGAAGGGGTGACCAGCATCATTTTTGATGAGGTGGATACCGGAGTCAGCGGCCGGGTAGCGCAAGCAATTGCCGATAAAATCAAAGTCATTGCCCAAAAATCGCAGGTGCTTTGTATCAGCCACTTGCCGCAGGTGGCGGCGGTAGCCCAGCACCATTTTCTGATTCAAAAACAGGTCCACAATGAGCGGACAACGACTTCAGTGACCCCTCTGCAAGCTGCGCAACGAATCGATGAGTTGGCCCGGATGTTGGCGGGCGACACAATCACTAAGCTGACGCGCGAACACGCCAAGGAACTATTGGCGATGGAGCAAAAAAAATAACAAGCAAAATGGCGTTACCCTTAGCCCAAGCGAGCCAAGGATAACGCCATTTGTTTTTGGGGTTCTTCGTCAACTGGTACTGATGAACTTTTAGAAGAATAATTGGTCTACCCCC
>NZ_AZFK01000043.1 GCF_001435775.1 Limosilactobacillus ingluviei DSM 15946
GGGGGGGAAAATTCGTTTGGCTCCAGTCAGATTAGACCTTGCTTCGCGCATGGAAGAACTTTATGGCCAGTATGCTTATCCTGCTACTGAGGATCTGTTAAAAAAAGAAGTTTACCTTCGCCATATGCGCGCGAATAAGCCGTTTTATTCAGAACCTAGTTCCAAGATTCCATCTCATATTTTTCGTGCTGAGTATGCCCAAGAACGGTTAAAACAGCTTAATAATCAACAGTATCAGGGTTTTCGGACGGTTAAGACCTATATTCATGATGGCCGTAAACCGGACGGTAAATGGCGTTGGGTTCCGTCCACCAAAGAAATTAATCTTGCCGACAACTGGCAGATAGGAGCGTACAAAGCTCAATATGGGGCGTTCTTTGAGCTAAGTAAGGAGTTGGGGCACAATAGGCTTGACGTGTTGCGGCATTATTTAGGAATTGGCCGATAATGTAGCTTGATTATGTAGCCACAAAATGATAATATAAAACCAAGGAGGTGGAAAAATGGAAAAGATTAATCGCGCTAACAAGGATACGGTGATTCGTATGCGTGTTACTGCTGAGGCACGTGATTATCTGAAACATTTGGCTAGCAACCAAGGTATTACTTTATCAAATTTAATGGCGCGGGCACTTGATGATTATGTACTGCGGCATGAATTAAAAACTCGCATGGATAATTTGGAAAATGAATTAGCCGAAAATGGGTTGGCTTACGATGATGACCATAAATTGTCTGAAATTGGCTTAGATGGCCTTGTGAGCTTGCTGAAATCTGTGGGTGTTGAAGATGTTGATCAACTTGTGCGGTTAATTGAGCTGGCGGCGAAGCCCGATCAAGGAAGCCGCGGGTCAACGGTACCGGACTGACCGTAGGGAGGGAGGATAAGGAGTTGACGCGCTGATCAATGCCACCCTTACGGTTGGCAAAAATTCTTTTTTGCCGCGCCTTCCCGGCAGGGATACAGGGGTCAAGCGCCCGGCGCTTGGTCGGGGGTTTGGGGGCGACAGCGCCCCATGAAATGCTCGATTTTTTGATTTTTTAGGCGATTCCCATTGAGGCAAAAAAAAGTGGTTTGATAGATGCATCAGGCCAAGCTATACTAGGAAATAGCAAAAAAACTATACGAAAAAAGCCCACGTGCTGTCCTTGTGACTTTGGCCGGTCCTGGATACGTGAGCTTAGATCTATTCCGTACTTTTTGTACTAGGTAAAGTGTACATAAAGGTGGGAAAAAATTCAACCGCGAGAGTTGAATTCGCTTAGATTTAGGCTCCTTAGCACTATTCAAAGTGGGTGTGAAAGGAGCTTTTTTGATGGCAGAGCAAGTATTTGTTGATTACGATTCTCGGGGCCAGAAGCGGCCATGGCAGAAGAAAAAATTGCAGAGTTTGGATTATGCAACTTACTTGGAAATGCTGAGCTTAAAAAAATCGGCCCGAGTTAAAGAGTGCGGAAACGTACTGGAATTTGCCGAAGATGGGACTGGCAAGCGGAAGCTGGCGCGAGCATGGTTTTGTAAGTCGCGCCTGTGCCCGTTATGTAATTGGCGCCGGTCTATGAAAGCGTCGTGGCAATTAGAGCAGGTGCTGGAAGCGGCCCATAAACGAGAACCGCAAGATCGGTTTATTTTTCTGACCTTGACCGAGAAAAACGCAGAGGGTCAAGAGTTACGGGGCCGGATCAAGAATTTTGCTAAAGCTTTTGAGAAGCTGATACACCGAAAGGCAGTTAAGCAATTTTTAGTAGGGTATGTTCGGTCACTAGAAATTACGATTAATGATTTGCCAGACGGTGGGATTACCTATCACCACCACTATCACGTCTTGCTAATGGTTAGAAACTCGTATTTTAAAAAAGGTGGTTACTTGAGCCAAAAAGAGTGGACGGACTTATGGCAGGAAGTACTAGACTTAGATTACACGCCAATTGTGAACGTAGAATCCGTTAAGAGGAATAAGCGCAAGGGGACTAATTCCTTGGTGGCCTCGGCAAAGGAAACGGCTAAGTACCAAGTGAAGCCGGGTGATTATTTAACGGCAAGAGAAACTGGTGAAAAAGCAAAGGTGGATCGTGATTTGGCAGTTGTCAAGACGCTGGAAGAGGCGCTGACTGGCTTGCGACAAATTTCATTTGGTGGTTTGCTGAAGCAGGTACGGGCTGAATTACATTTGGACGATATTGAAGATGGCAATTTAGTTCACACGACCGACGAAAAAGTTAGTGATGCGGTGCGTCAAATTATCGTGAAGTGGAATGCTAGCCGTGGTAATTATTTTTTGACAGGTAAGTAAAAGGAGAGGGTACAAAATTGCCAGCTTGCTGGCAATTTTGTTTTCTTATCTTGATACTATATAGAAACAACTCTGATCACTTTTTGCGGGGTAACGATCTCTGTATCCATTGTGGCTCAAGGGATTAGGTTGCATATGTTTCTGAAAACTAGGTGGAATGTTTTTGGAAACCATGTATGATTTTAGGCTTTTAGATCTTAGTTTATGGTGACAACTTTTTTAAATGACATTGTTTCTATTTCTATGCTAAAATAAAACCATAGATGATAAGTAATGGATCATCTTGCGACCAAGTGGCCGCTTCGTTTTGTGTAAAAGCTTCCAGGTGGAGGCGCGTTATGTTTTGTGTTGCCCTCATTTTTTGATGCTGGGCGTTTAAATTTTGGGAAAATAATTAACTTGAGGATAGGTGTAATTACGCCTGTCCTCTTTTTGTTTGTCACAGTTGCAAAGTTGCAACTACAAGGAATAAAGAAAGAGGGGAGCTTATATTTGCTTGGTGAGAGCAAGCGCAACTATTTGGCTGCGGGGCATAAAAAGTTGAATTTGAGGAGTTTTTGTACTGCGCTCAAAAAGGAGGTTTAAGAAAGTGGATCTTGAATTGTGTAGGAATAATAGAGAAGTACTGAGTAGCAGAGGGGCGGCTGGCTAACCAATGCCGGGAGGCTGGTTAGCCAGCCGATCCCTTACAGAACAGCGTTTTCTAGGTATTAAAAACAGGTAAATTTTTTGATTATTGATTTGTGATTAGTTGACTGTTGCATAGGTCGGGACCAATCGGGGATTGTAACCCATGTTGGCCAATAGAACGTCTGAAAAATGGCGCTGGTCGCACTAAAATTGCTAATTTCTCCCAGGAGGGGGACCGCGGTCCCAGGTTTTAACAGGGGGTTATCATGTCAAAAAATTTACGTCAAATGTTTCGCCAAGAACTGATTGCACAACAGAAGAGAGCCGGAAGTCGTCACAGTTACAAAATTAAATCTAATCACCGGGCTGATTACACAAGAATTTATTCTTATCGTAGCTATGAACTTCACTGGAAAAGAGCACAAACCTTTGCCGCTTGGCTAAAAGAGCAGACTAACGTCCGCTCTATGGATCAGATTTCGCGTGAAATTGCTATTCAGTATCTTGTTTATCAGCGTGATAGAGGCCTTAGCGCCAGCACAATTGGCGCTGATGCTCTTATGATCAATCATCTTATGATCGGTTCTGGACATTGGCGCCCAGAAGATCGGGTCGTAAAGTCTGCAATTGCTGGTATGCCGAAACGTTCTTACTTGGAACGGCGCACAAAATTGTTGACGTCCGCCGAATGGCGGCGAACTTATCCTGATCGTTATCAACGCCATCGGGATGAAATAGATACTATGCGCGCATTTGGCTTACGCCGCCGAGAGATGTTTTCAGTGCATTCTCAAGCGAAAACTGAAGGATTTGGGCCTCAATCAATCTATCGAGGAGCTGATGGTCGCTTGTTGGCTCTTGTAAGAGGGAAGGGGGGGGAAAATTCGTTTGGCTCCAGTCAGATTAGACCTTGCTTCGCGCATGGAAG
>NZ_AZFK01000002.1 GCF_001435775.1 Limosilactobacillus ingluviei DSM 15946
GGGGGTAGACCAATTATTCTTCTAAAAGTTCATCAGTACCAGTTGACGAAGAACCCTTTTTTTGCATGTCAGATAAATTTAGGGGAATGCTTGTCATTTCACTAGCGCTTGCGTTACAATCTACAAATGGCCCCACGTAAATCCGCCATTTGGATTGCGTGGGGTGAAATCTTACAATTGTTTTTTATATAGGAGAGAAAAATGTGGCGATATCTGAAACGGGTTTTGATTGGGAAACCACTGAAAACCCTTGATGAAGGGCAGGCCCACTTGACTAAGTTCAAGGCCTTGGCCCTCTTGTCATCGGACGCTTTATCGTCGGTTGCCTACGGGACGGAACAAATTACGACCGTCTTGGTAACCCTGTCCGCGGCGGCTTTGTGGTATTCGTTGCCAATTGCGGCCGTGGTCTTGATTTTGCTGTTGGCAATTACCTTGTCCTACCGCCAGATCATTCACGCCTACCCCAGTGGGGGTGGGGCCTACGTGGTGGCAACGAAGAACTGGGGCGACAACGGGGGCTTGATTGCCGGGGGGTCGCTACTGGTCGATTACATGCTGACGGTGGCGGTGTCAACGACCTCGGGGACTGAAGCGATTACTTCAGCCATTCCGGCCTTGTATAAGTACTCGGTACCGATTTCGTTGCTCATTGTCTTGGCGATCATGCTCTTAAACCTGCGGGGGATGAGCGAGAGTGCCAATTTCTTGACGATCCCGGTCTACTTCTTCGTGGTGATGATTTCCGTCATGATCATTTGGGGGTTGATCAACATCGTAACTGGGCACGTTGCTTACCACGCCCCAGCTGACTATGGGCACCCCGTAGCGGGGATGTCTTTGGTCTTGTTGATCCGGGCGTTTTCCGCCGGGTCAGCTTCCTTGACCGGGGTGGAAGCGATCAGTAATGCGGTGCCAAACTTTAACGCTCCCAAGGAGAAGAATGCGGCCAGCACCCTGACGATTATGAGTCTGATTTTGGCGGCCTTCTTCGCGGGCATTACCTTCCTGAGCTTTTACTTTGGGATCATTCCTAACCCCCGGGCGACGGTCTTGTCCCAAATTGCGGCGACCGTTTTTGGTGGCCACGGGGTCGGCTTCTACCTGTTGCAATTAGCAACGGCGATGATTTTGGCCGTGGCGGCCAACACCGGCTTCTCGGCCTTTCCGATCTTAGCTTACAATATGGCCAAGGATAAGTTCTTGCCACACGCCTTTATGGACCGGGGGGACCGGTTGGGGTATTCCAACGGGATTATCAGTCTGGCCGTGGGGGCGATGATTTTGATCGTGATTTTCCACGGGCAGACCAACTTGTTGATTCCGTTGTACGCCGTGGGGGTGTTTGTGCCCTTCACCCTTTCCCAATCCGGGATGATTATCCACTGGTTCCGGGAACGCGATGGCATTTGGCTAGGCAAGGCCGCCATTAACCTGGTTGGGGCCTTGATTTCCTTGGCCCTGGTGGTCTTCTTGTTCTGGCAACACTTTAGCAACGTCTGGCCGTACTTGATCATCATGCCAATGCTGCTCTTGTTGTTCCACAACATTCACAGCCACTACCAAAAGGTGGGCAAGCAGCTGCGGGTGGCCGAAAAGACTAAGGTGCAGTTGCATGATTACGATGGGGCGACGGTGATTGTCTTAGTTGGTAACGTTACGCAGGTGACCCGTGGGGCGATCAACTACGCGCGCTCGATTGGGGACTACGTGATTGCGATGCACGTTTCCTTTGATGAAAATCCAGGCAAAGAACACAAAACGGCCAATGAATTTAAGGCCGAATACCCGGATGTCCGGTTCGTTGACATTCACTCGTCTTACCGGTCGATTGCAACGCCGACTCTGCGGTTTGTCGACGTGATTGCCAAACGCGCGGAGGCCAAGAACTATTCGACGACGGTGCTGGTACCGCAATTTGTGCCGAAGCACCCGTGGCAGCTGGCTTTGCATAACCAAACCGCCTTGCGGTTGCGGACCTTGTTAAACAGCCGGCAGAACATCATTGTTTCCACTTACAATTATCACTTACACGAATAACGGCTGGGGCTGGGAGAAAATATGCTTTTCTTACCAGCCCTTTTGCTTGGCAAATAAGAAAGGATCAGCAAATGCAGAAACGACAACTTGGGGCGACTGTGGCAGGGCTCGGCGGAATTTTATTAATGGCGTCATTTTCTGTGCAAGACAACTGGTTTCATTCTGGCTGGTTGGGGATTTTTGGCAGTGGGCTGATTGTGGGCGCCTACTTGAGTTTAAATTGGCCGCAGTGGCAGGCCCGCAATCCCCGGGTGCGCAAAGTGACCTGGTGGCTGCTGGGCCTCTGCTTGGTCTTGGTGGTTTTACGGGGGCTAGAGACGCTGGTTTAGCCCGCTCCCCGGTCCCGGGCCAACTTCAGTGCGTAAAAAAACTGCGGCAACTGGGCCGCAGCGGGGGAATTATTTAATTTTCATCATTGGTCAGGGGCACCTCGTGGAAGCGCGGGGTGCCTTTTTGAATGGTCAACTGGTTGTTAAAGCGGGTGGTTAAGGCAGCAATTTGGGCTTCAACCTGATCTTCATCGACAAAGACGTGGACCGTGACGGCGGTAGCATAATCCGGTGCCGTTTGGGTCAGGGCAGCTTGATTAAGGTAGTAGTTAACTTGGTCGTACAGGGGGTAGGGGACGGTAATATCCAAAGTTGTCTGCTTGATCCGTTTAATTAGACCGGCTTGGTGAATCGCGCCGGTCGTCGTGTTGCTGTAAGCCCGAATCAAACCCCCGGCCCCGAGCTTGATCCCGCCGAAGTAACGGGTGACGACGGCACAAACGTCGTGGAGGTGTTCTAATTTCAAGGCTTCGAGAATCGGGACGCCCGCGGTCCCACTGGGCTCACCGTTGTCGCTTTCGCGTTGGATTTGATCGTGATCGCCCAGCAGGTAGGCAAAGCAATTATGGGTTGCCTTGCGGTGCTCTTTGGTGATTTGACTGATGAAGGCCTGGGCGGCGGCTTCGTTGGTCACCCGCGCCAACGAACAAATGAAGCGCGATTTCTTAATGGTGACCTCATAGGTCGTATCAGCTGCAATGGTGATGTAGGGTTGGGCTTGGCTCATCGTGCTTTTCCTCCGGAATCAAAATTTGCCCCCTTTAAAAAAGTAAAAATTCGCTTTTTTGACGTATATATAAAGTAGGGGGTGAAAAAACGGAAATTGAATTGTTATATGGGCGCCGGGAATTAGTCCCAGCGGCAACGGCCCTGCCCGCACCAGCGGGAGTGGAAGTCTTGCCCACCATGGCAATTGAAGGCCAGCAGGTGCGCTGTTTGCGGTGCAACCAACGCTTTGATCGGGCCGCGGTCGCCTTGCCTAACGCCCAGTATTATTGTCCGGCCTGCCTGAATTTGGGCCGGGTCGCGACGTTAAATAAATTTTACCATGTTAAGGAGCCAAATCAATTTTCGCCGCCGGCGACGGTGCTGCGGTGGCAAGGAAAATTGTCGCCCTTGCAGGCGCAAGCGGCCGCCGTGGTCAAACAACAAATGGGCAAGCACGCCCACCATTTACTGTGGGCGGTGACCGGGGCCGGCAAAACGGAAATGACCTACCCGGCAATTGAACAGGCGTTAAAGCGCCGGGAACGCGTGGGGATTGCTTCGCCCCGGATTGACGTTTGTCGGGAATTATACCCGCGCTTTAAGCGGGACTTTGCCCTGACTCCGGCCTTATTGTATGGTGGGGCGCGCGAGCCATATGCTTATCGCCAATTGACCATTTGCACCACCCACCAGTTGCTGCGGTTTTATCACGCCTTTGACCTGCTGATTGTGGATGAAGTGGATGCGTTCCCGTACGCCATGGAGCCGGGCTTGCATTACGCGACCCAACAGGCGCTGAAACCGACCGGGGGGTTATTGTTAATGACGGCCACGCCGGATGCGCGCCTGTTGCGTCAGGTCCGCCAGGGGAAATTATCAATCAGTTACCTGCCCTTGCGCTACCACGGCCATTTACTGCCGCCGATTCACCCGGTTTTGGTCTGGAACTGGCGCAAGCAGGTCCAACGGGGCCGTTTACCAGCGGCGGTCTTGAATTGGATTAGTCAACGCTTGGCAGCGAAACGTGAATTTTTATTTTTCGTTCCCCACGTTGCCGATTTACCGGGGGTAGCCGCTGTTTTACGGCACCACTTTCCGGCGGTGGCCTTTACGACCGTGCATGCTGCCGATCCCGAACGGGAAGCCAAGGTGTTGCAAATGCGGCACCACCAGCTGGCGTTTTTGGTGACCACCACCATTTTGGAACGCGGGGTCACGTTTCCGGCCATTGATTTGCTGGTGCTCGGGGCGGACGACCCGGTCTTTTCGGCAGCGGCCCTGGTCCAAATTGCGGGCCGGGTGGGCCGGGCCAGTAGTCGCCCGGATGGGGAGGTAACCTTCTTTTTGAGCGCGTATGCCCGGAATGTGGTGTTAGCAATGAAACAAATTCGGCTGGTCAACCAGAAAGGACGGCGGTTGCAATGACGGGATGTTGTTTGTGTGGGGGCAATTTGGCCTGGCGGCCCACTTTGCTCGAGTTGCTACGGTGGGGGGATGTCCGGCCGCCGGTAATTTGCGCGGCCTGTCAAGCCAGCTTCGCCCCCTGGCCGGCGCCGCATTGTCCGGGGTGTGGGCGGACCAGTGCGCAGGGCCAGCTGTGTGCAGAATGTCGAGCGTGGCAAGATCAATTTGGCCGCTTGGTACCGGTGACGCCTTGCTATCAATATAATCAGGCGATGAAAGCCTTCATGCACCGTTATAAATTTCAGGGCGATTACCAGCTGCGGCGCGTTTTTCAAGCGGAATTGACGGCCCGGGCTGGCCAACTCGGGTCCTTGGTTGTGACCGTACCCGTCAGTACGGAGACCATGGCCACCCGCGGGTTTAACCAGGTGAATGGTTTATTGGCTTTAAACCGGGTAGCGGCCCTTAAAGTCAAAGGCCAGCGCAAGGGGCGCCAAGCGGAAAAAGACCGGGCGGCACGGCTGGCAACGCCCCAACCGTTTGCCTTGACGAAGGCGGCCCAAAGTTTAGCGGGCCAGTCAGTGGTCTTGGTAGATGATGTCTACACCACCGGCCGGACGTTTTATCATGCGGCCAGTTTGTTGTGGCAAGTGGGGTGCACGGAAATTCGAGGCTTGGTGTTGGCCAGTTAAACAGTGCATTAAATTGAGCAAAAGTCAACCAAAATTGCCAAAAATGATCGCAAATCCGTTAATTTTGTGAGAATTTCCAAGAAAAAGAAAACGATTTCCGGAAATGATTGTATATTTTTTATTATTCCTCTATAATATAAGTAAGATATCAAGGAAAGGGCTTTCTTGATATTTCGCAAGCCTTATCGCTTGTACTGAAAGGAGAGAGGTACAATGCTACAATTCAATATTCGCGGAGAAAACGTTGACTTGACTGATGCAATCCGTGATTATGTAACGAAGCGGATCAGCAAGCTCGAAAAGTACTTTGAGGACAACGTTGAAGCCACTGCTCACGTTAACTTGAAGGTGTACACCGACAAGACGTTTAAGGTTGAAGTGACGATTCCACTGCCATACTTAACCTTACGGGCAGAAGAAACTTCCAACGATATGTATGCCAGCATTGACTTGGTAACCGACAAGCTTGAGCGGCAAATCCGGAAGTACAAGACGAAGGTAAATCGTAAGGCCCGGGAAAAGGGCTTTAAGGGACTTGAATTCGTCAACACCCAAGATGATGAACCGGCTACGGATCCATTAAAGATTGTGCGGACGAAGCAAATTTCTTTGAAGCCAATGGATTCAGAAGAAGCCGTTCTTCAGATGGATATGCTTGGCCACGATTTCTTTGTCTTTGAAGACTCCGAAACCAACGGAACCAGTATTGTTTACCGTCGGAAGGATGGCCGGTACGGTTTGATTGAAGTGAACTAAAATACCAATTGTGTGATGAAGCATTTCGTTAGCGCTTGAAATGCAAATCAGGGGAATGGTGGCGATCACCATTCCTTTTTTCTTTTCTTACGGTGATCGTAAATTTTCCCGCACGAGCCAAAAAGCTAGTATAATGGGTAGAGTAACTTTGAACGTCAAGGGGCGTTCAAAGGCAGGCTAGGATTGATTATGGGAGGAATTTGCGATGAGCTATCAGGCTTTATACCGGGTATGGCGGCCCCAACGCTTTAGTGATGTGGTGGGGCAAGGATTAGTGGTCACCACCTTAAAAAATGCCATTATTACCAACCAGATCAGCCACGCCTACCTCTTTGCGGGGCCCCGGGGGACCGGGAAAACCTCGGCCGCCAAGATTTTTGCCAAGGCGATTAATTGCCACCACCAAACGGATGGTGAGCCATGCAATGAATGCCCGACTTGTCAGGCCATTACAGCCGGCCAGCTTGGCGACGTAATCGAAATTGACGCGGCTTCCAACAACGGGGTCGAAGAAATCCGCGACATTCGTGATAAGGCTAAGTACGCGCCCACCCAGGCTGATTACAAGGTCTACATTATTGACGAAGTGCATATGTTGTCGACGGGGGCCTTCAATGCCCTGTTGAAGACCTTGGAAGAACCGCCGGCCAACGTGATCTTTATTCTGGCGACGACCGAACCCCACAAGATTCCGTTGACGATCTTGTCCCGGGTGCAGCGGTTTGATTTTCACCGCATCAGTGCCCAGGATGCGTTTGAGCGGATGAAGTTTATCTTGGACCAAAAGGATTTGGCCTATGATGAACAGGCGCTGTGGGTGATTGCTAATGCGGCGGAAGGGGGCATGCGGGATGCCCTGAGCATTCTTGATCAGGCCCTATCATTTAGTGACAACCAATTGGCCCTCAAAGATGCCCTGTTGGTGACCGGTAGTGTGACCAAGCAATTGCTCAAGCAGTACTTCTTGCAAGTGGCCCAAGGCGACAGTGCCCAAGCGTTGGCGACGATGACGGAAGTCTTGGGGCAAGGCAAGGACGGTCAGCGGTTTATTGAAGACTTGATCTCCTTTATTCGCGACATCTTGCTCTACCAAGAATCGCCGGACTTATTAACCCTGGCCGCGACGGGCTTAGCGGCGGCTGACTTTGAGGAGTTGAGCCAGGCGGCCACTGCGCCGGTCTTATACACAATGATCGATACGCTCAACGAGATTCAAGAGGAAATGCGGTTTACCACCCACCCGGACGTTTACCTGGAAGTGCTCACGGTCCGGCTCAGTCAGCACCGGCCCGCCAGTTCGGCAGCGGGGGCGGCGCCGGCCGAAATTGCGCAGCTGCAAGCGCAAATCGCCGAGCTGCAAAAGCAGGTTCAGAGCTTACTGAACCGGCCGGCTCAACCCGCTACTCCGGCGAGTCAACCAACGGTGCGCTCTGCGGCCAAGAAACCGGGGGGCCGGTCCGGGGAGTTTCGCTTGAATGTTGAGCAGGTTTACCAAGTGCTTGATCACGCCACTAAGGCGGATCTGGCCAACTTGCGGGAGCTGTGGGGCGACGCGCTGAGCTTGCTTTCACCGGCCCAACATTCCCTGTTAAACTTAGCCAAGCCGGTGGCGGCCAGTCCCGCTGGGGTGGTGGTCGCTTACGATAATGACTTTTTGTTGGCCAAGGCGGCTGGTGGTGATTTAGCTACGACTTTGGGCCAAGCCTTGCAACAAGTCAGTGGGACGGCCCGGCAGGTGGCCTTTGTCCCGAGTGGCAAGTGGCCGACGATTCGCCAGGAATTTTTGACCTCGCGGGGGTATTACGATCAGGCCGGGAAAGCGGCGGCGCCCAAGGCACCGCCGCCGCCGGCTGACCCCTTGATTGCCCAGGCCCAACAATTATTTGGCGCGGACGGCATTAAAATTGAAGACAACTAAATTAACGATAAAGGATGGATGAAGATTATGATGCGCGGAATGAACATGCAACAAATGATGAAGCAAGCCCAAAAGATGCAAAAGCAGATGATGGAAGAACAAGCCGCTTTGGCCGCCCAATCTTTTACTGGGGTAGCCCCAGATGACATGGTGAAGGCGACCTTTACCGGTGACAAGAAGTTAGTCGACCTGCAAATCAAGCCGGCGGCGGTGGATCCAGATGATCCAGAAATGCTGAGTGACTTAGTGATTGCCGCCGTTAATGATGGCTTGGCCCAAGTGGATCAAGCTACCCAAGCCAAGTTGGGCAAGTACACGAAGGGGCTGGGGCTCTAATGCAGTACCCGGAACCAATTGCCAAGCTGATTGCTTCGTATATGAAGCTACCCGGGATTGGCGAAAAGACGGCGACCCGGCTG
Source organism: Limosilactobacillus ingluviei DSM 15946 (assembly GCF_001435775.1). Classification (GTDB taxonomy): domain Bacteria; phylum Bacillota; class Bacilli; order Lactobacillales; family Lactobacillaceae; genus Limosilactobacillus; species Limosilactobacillus ingluviei. The sequence goes on from NZ_AZFK01000002.1 coordinate 8,267, forward strand.
GCTTTTTACACCTTGGGAATGGCGGATGAAGACGTCAAGGACTTTGCCAGTGCCTTGACCGCGGTGAAACGGGATCTGCACTATTGCACGATTTGCGGTAACATTACGGAAGATGACCCCTGCCCCTTGTGTAAGGATGCTTCGCGCGACCAAAAGACGCTGCTGGTGGTGGAACGCTCGCGGGATATCATGGCTATGGAACGCATGAATGAATATCACGGCCTGTACCATGTTTTGCATGGGACGATTTCCCCTAGTGCCGGGACGGGACCGATGGATATTAACATTCCCAGCTTGATTGAGCGCTTGAAGAGCCACCCCGAGATCAACGAAGTGATTATTGCAACCAATGCGTCCTTGGACGGGGAAACGACGGCCCAATACCTGGCGAAGCTAATCAAACCCGCTCAGATCAAAGTAACCCGCTTGGCCCACGGACTCTCAGCAGGGGCCGACATTGATTATACCGATGAAGTAACCCTCTTTAAGGCGGTGCAAGGACGAACGGAGATGTAGACAGGATGAGCCTTTTTAAGCGCACGCCTGACGTGAAGCAGGCAGCGAATGCAGATTTATTAGCGTTGATCTATGCAACTAAGGCCAGTTGGGATCACGCGAAGGAAACGGCCCAGGCGGTGTACGAAAGCCAGGTTGATACCGAATTGGTAGAACGGACCAAATTACAAGAACAAAAGTACCTGTACTTGTATAACTTGGCGCGGCAACGGCACGTGCACGGGACGCTAAACGACGGGGTTATCCAAAATTAGGGGGTGCACATGACAGCACAAGGCTTTTTTATCTCATTTGAAGGACCGGATGGGGCCGGGAAGACCAGCGTCATGACGGCGGTGGCTGCGACGTTGGCCGAACGTTGGGGTAACCAGCGGATCATGCAAACCAGAGAACCCGGTGGCAACCACATTGCCGAACAAATCCGGGCCGTCTTGTTTGATGATGCCAACCGGCAAATGGATGCCCGGACCGAGGCCCTGCTCTTTGCGGCCGCCCGCCGGCAACACGTTGTGGAAGATCTCAAGCCGGCCTTGGCGGCGGGACAGATTATTTTATCAGATCGCTACGTGGATAGTTCCGTTGCTTACCAGGGGGCCGGTCGGGGCCTGGGGATGGCACAAATTTGGGAATTAAACCAGTATGCCGTGGAAAACTGTATGCCCCAGCTGACGATTTATTTAGATCTGCCGGTGCGCGTGGGCTTGGCCCGGATTGCCCAACACCGGGCCGATCAAGTCAATCGCCTGGATGAAGAAGCCCTGAGCTTTCACGAAACCGTCCATGCAGCCTTTGATCAATTGGCTGCCCAACATCCGGCGCGGATTGTCAAAGTCGATGCCAACCAACCCCAAGCGGCAGTGGTTGCCGCGGTCTTGGCTGTGATCAAGGCGCGCTTGGGATTGTAACACGGAAAGCAGAATGGAGGAATTACCATGAAAATGTTGATGGCAATTGTACAACCAAAGGATGCCAGCAAGGTGCAAGCGGCCCTAGCGAAGGCCAAAATTGGGGCAACCAAGCTGCAATCTACGGGGGGCTTCTTGCGGGAAGGTAATACCACCTTTATGATCGTGGTCGATGACGACCGGGTGGACCAAACCCTGGCGATTATCAAGGAAAACGCCAAGACCCGCGAACAATTCGTGGCCCCATCGGCGTACATTGACAATGCCGCCAATGCGGTGCCGATGAACGTCCAAGTCGGTGGCGCCACGGTCTTTGTGCTGCCGGTCGATCAATTCATTCATTTCTAGTGAGCAAGCAGACGGGAGGAAATGGTGGCTTTTCAAGCAGAACTTTTACAGCCGCAATTGTTGGCCCGGATGCAACGGGTAATTGCGCAAGGTGAATTGGCCCACGCTTATTTGTTGGTCGGCCCCAGTGGGTCCGGTAAACTGGCCCTGGCCCAGTGGTTGACGATGCGCTTATTTTGTGAATACGTGGTGGCTGGCCAACCCGACGGCACGTGCCCGGAATGCCAGCGGATTTTGTCGGGCAACCACCCCGATGTCGTGATTGCTCAGGCCGAGGGGCGGCAGATCAAAGTCGATCAGGTTCGACACCTTAAGGCTGAATTTACTAAGACCGGGATGGAAGGCCAAACCAAAGTGTTTATCATTGAAGCGGCCGAAAAGCTGACGGTCAGCGCGGCCAATTCACTGCTGAAATTCATTGAGGAACCGGGCCCAGGGATCTACATTTTACTGTTAACTACCAACAAAAATGCCGTCTTGCCCACGATTCAATCCCGGACCCAGGTGCTGGAATTATTGCCCTTGAGTACCGAGGCGGTGCAAGCCAATTTACAAGCCGCAGGGGTGCCGCCTTACCTCCAACCGGTGATGCTGGGGCTGACGACGGATGCGCAGCTGGCCCAGGCCTGGTTGGCTGATGACTGGTTCCAAAAGGCGGTGGAGGCGGTTTGGCAGTGGTTTAAGGCGGTCAGTCAGGGGCAAGCGCTGGCCTTTGTCCAGGTGGCGACCGATTTGGTGCCCTTGGCAAACGAGCGGCAACAAGCGCAAGTCCTCTTGGATTTGATGACCCTGCTATGGCGGGATGCCTTGCTGGTTAAAAATGGGGTTCAAGCCGGGCTGCACTTTCAACAGTGGGCTGCGGAACTGACGACCCAAAGCCAAGCCCTCCCGGCTGCGCGGGTTCTGGCTGCCAGCGAATTAACCCTGGAGTGCCGGAAACTATTGGATCAGAATTTAAACTTTCAAACGGTCGCAGAGCAATTAACCCTGCGCCAACTTGCAGTTATTAAGCCAGAAGGGGGCAGGTAAGGTGGCAGACCATTTTGACATGAGTGATATTTATGAGCAATTTGCGGCGGTAACGCGCCAAACCAAGGACCTGGTCGACAGCATGGAAGTCCTGTCCGAAAAATTAAGCCTGGTCCTGGCGGAAAACGCCAAGTTAGCGATTGAAAATGATCATTTGCATGAGGTGATCAATAAGCAGCACCGAAAAAAGCAAGAAGAGGGCTTATCGGATTCGCGCAAAATGTTGCAAAAGCTGTACCAAGAAGGCTTCCACGTTTGCAACGATATGTACGGAAAACGCTTGGAAGACCACGAATCGTGCACCTTTTGTCTGGATGCGATCTATGGTCGCCACCAGCAAGCCTAAAGCACTAAAAAACAGCGGGGAGCCTTGTTTGCACCCGCTGTTTTTTGGTACCCTTAAACTAACTACGACACGCAGAAAAGAGAGGAAACTATGCAGCAAGTAAGCAGTTTTGCCCCGACTGAGATGGGGACGTTATACCTGGTGCCCACACCGATTGGCAACCTGGGTGATATGACAATGCGGGCGCTGGAAGTGCTCAAGACCGTGGATTTGATTGCCGCTGAAGATACTCGGCACACCCAACAGTTGTTAAACCACTTTGGGATTAAACAAAAGTTGGTCAGTTTGCATGAGCACAACCACGAGCAACGGGTGCCCCAATTGCTGGCCGCTTTGCAAGCGGGCCAGCAAATTGCCCAGTGCAGTGATGCGGGGATGCCGTCGATCTCTGATCCCGGCAAGGAGTTGGTTGCCGCGGCCACGAAGGCTGGGATTCCGGTCGTGGCCTTGCCGGGGCCCAACGCCGCCTTGACGGCCTTGATCGCTTCGGGGTTGGTCCCGCAACCCTTTACCTTCTATGGCTTTTTGGAGCGCAAGCACCAGCAACAGGTAACGGCTTTGACGGCTCTGCGAGACCGGCCGGAGACCTTGATTTTTTATGAGGCGCCCCACCGCTTGAAAAAGACGCTGCAGGCAATGGCTGAAGTCTTTGGGCCCCAACGGCGCGTGGTGTTGGCCCGTGAATTAACCAAGCGCTACGAAGAGTACTTGCGGGGGAATTTGGGAGAAGCGGTGGCTTGGGCGGAAAGCGAACCGGTGCGGGGCGAATTTGTCGTCCTGGTGGCGGGTAATGACCACCCAACGCCAATTGCAGCCGCTGACACCAGCAGTCCAACCGAAGCGATTGACGCTGCGATTGCAACGGGCCTGTCAACTAATGCAGCGATCAAGCAGGTGGCCAAGCAACGGGGACTGAACCGTCAAGCCTTATATAAGGCCTACCATGGTTTGGCTTAGGGAAGGGACCACGAGAAAAGATGACTATTTTAAACCAATTTGAAATGCAACACGCCATTCCATATTACGAATGTGATGCTAGTGGGCACTTAACGGTGGCAATGTTGTTTCGCTTGTTGATTTTAGCATCGGAGCAGCACAGTGACGCGTTAAAGGTCGGACCGGCGGCAGTTAAAGCCTACGGGGGTGGCTGGGTAATTATCAATTACGCTGGTGAGTTAGCGGCGCTGCCCCGCGAAGGGACCACGATCACGATTGGAACCAAAATTGCGGCCTACAATCGGTTCTTTGTGGTCCGCGATTTTTGGGTGCGCGCTGCGACCGGGGAAGAATTGGTGCGGCTGCAAGGCCTTTTCGCCTTTATGGATCTGACCAAACGCAAAATGGTGACGATTCCGTCGGCCTTGATTGCTCCGTATCAATTAACGGAAAGTCGGCGCCTGCCAAAGGTACCGCGCCCCCTGACGCTTGAACAGCCTGATCCGGCTTGGCAGGGACAAACTTACCGGGTCCGCTTTTTTGATATTGATTTAAATAATCACGTCAACAACGCTGTGTACTTTGACTGGCTCTTGGATCCCTTGGGCAGTGAATTTTTGCTGCACCACCGCTTGATTCACGTAAAGATGAAATACGATCATGAGGTGCGGGCTGGCGAACAAGTCACCAGTCGCTTTGTGATCACCCCGGCGTCCGATCGGGTGGTGACCCACCACCAAATTTGTAATTCTGCCGGCTTAGCGGCCGAAGCGGAATTTGAATGGGTGCCGGCTTAATGAAACGCCCCTGTTTGCCAGGACCAAAATTGGTCTAGGTGGCAAGCAGGGGCGCTTTGCGTAAAAATAATCTAAATTGGTCTAGTTAAGTTCTTCGCTGATCAAGGACAATTCAGTGTCTGCACATTCAGCGTCTAATTGGTGGCGATCCTTGTTGTCAGCGTGGGCTTGCATTAAGGATAATTCCTTTTGGATCTTCATTTCAAATTGTTTCATGGTTTGTTCCTCCCCATTTGATGCGCGGCAGAGCGGATTGGTTGGCCGCACCTTTTTCCTTCTGAATTAGTATGATGATATCATAGCGCTAATTGGTATAGTTTTCAAGGGAGATTAACATTACAAATTTGCTAAAGGTTTAACAATCGTGGTCTAGCTGGTGGGGAAGAAGTTGGGAAAAATGGGGCGCCAGAGGTTGATTTTTTGCCCAAAGTTGGTTACAATCGGAATGTTGATTATTAACGATAGAAAAAAAGGAGGCAGATAGCATGCGTAAAGCACATCCACATGGTGTACAAGGCCGTCGCCCAGTTGCTCCTAAGTACAAGCGGGCATTAAAGGAAAAGAAGATCGAAGAAATTCGTAAGTGGGCCAAGGAAAAGCCAGCTGACGAAAAGTAATTTTATCGATAACAAGTTGTTAGCAGGGTTTTTCAAAAAAGATTGGGAAACAGCTTGCAATTTAGTTATCAATCAGGTATTATAATACCTGTTGATGACGCGCTCTTAGTGTAATGGATCGCACGTGAGATTCCGGTTCTCAAAATCCGGGTTCGACTCCCGGGGAGCGCATTTAGAATTTAATAATTCTATGCCCCAGTGGCGGAACTGGCAGACGCGCAACGTTCAGGTCGTTGTATGGGTAACCATGTACAGGTTCGAATCCTGTTTGGGGCATTGGTGAAACGGCTCGGTTGGCGAGTCGTTTTTTTGTTGGTGTGGGACGAAAAAAGTTAAAATCCCCCTTGGCAAGTGGGGGGATTTTTGGTATTATATATCTTGTTGACGCGCTCTTAGTGTAATGGATCGCACGTGAGATTCCGGTTCTCGAAATCCGGGTTCGACTCCCGGGGAGCGCATTTAAAAACTTAATCTTCTATGCCCCAGTGGCGGAACTGGCAGACGCGCAACGTTCAGGTCGTTGTATGGGTAACCATGTACAGGTTCGAATCCTGTTTGGGGCATTTGAGATGCTCGCTATCGTGATGATAGCGGGCTTTTTTTGTTGTTACCCAATCTCGGTGTTTGTGCCTTCGTTTGAGGCGTGTGATCGGTTTAGCCGGGAAGAAGACTCGACAACAGTTAAACACTCGTGGGAGAGCTTGTAGAGGCTCTATAGAAGCGTAAAAAACGGCTACCGAGTCGGTAACCGTTAAAGTTTGATTAAGTGTTTCTTGATCTCAGTGATTAAACGCTGTTTGTCTGCTGGAGTTAACATTGGCGGGACTAGTTCGTCGATTGAGTCGAAATAAATATAGGCGTCAATGGGGCTAAAGCCGATTTTTTCGTGATCTTCGTCAAATCCTAAAGGATAACAGAACCAATCGCCCATGAAATTGCTAATTTCACCAATTTCTTGATAATGGTACTTATCTTTTATTACCGAACCTGCATTTTCATAATCTACGGGACTGATACGGTATCGCTTAGCCATTCGATCACCTCCAGATTGAGAAGATTGAACTACCTTAAGACTAGGATGGCATTTAAGGACTGGTTTTGTATCTCTAGGTATCAAAAAACGCCCGGTGCGGTGGCACCAGGCGTTAGAAAGAGTAAGAGTGGGTATGAGTGATGGAGAGAGGTTTATTCTGGTTCGTATACCAGGTGGTGGTTAACAAATTCAGTGAAGCCGAATTCGCTTAATTCCCGCCCGTAACCGGAACGCTTTACCCCACCGAATGGGATTTCAGCTAAGGAAGCCCAAGCGGAGTTGATCCAGCTCATCCCGGTTTCAATTTGGGCAGCCACTTCGCGGGCGTGTTGAATGTTAGAGCCAAAGACCGTGTTCCCTAAGCCGTAGCTAGAGTTGTTGGCCATCGCGACGGCTTCAGCTTCCGTCTTGTACGTGTAGACTTCCGCCACCGGCCCGAAGAGTTCTTCGTTAAAGATTGGGCTGTCTTGGTCCAAGTCGGTCAAAATCGTTGGCATAAAGAATTGCCCTGGCAAGTCAACTGGTTCATTCCCGTAGGCTACGGTTGCCCCCCCGGCAATGGCCTTATCCACTTGCTTTTGCAGCTTTTCCTTGGCCCGCTTAGAGGACAGTGGAGCCAATGTCGTGGAACGGTCCAGCGGGTCGCCCATCTTGACTTGGGAGAAGGCGGCCTTGAGCATTTCGACAAATTGGTCCTTCATGCCTTCTGGCACAATGAACCGCTTGGAAGACGTGCAGACTTGGCCGGCGTTGTAGAGCCGGGCAAAGCCGACCGTCGCAGCTAATTTGTCAAGGTCAGCATCTTCTAAGACGATGAAGGCGTCGTTCCCACCGAGTTCCATCGTACTCTTCTTTAAGTGCTTGCCGGCTTCAGCGGCGACCGCTTCCCCGCCCCGTTCGGAACCAGTCAGGCAGACCCCAGCGATCCGCGGGTCGGCAATGATTTCGGAAACTTGGTCGTAGGAAACGAAGAGGTTGGTCAAGCTCCCCTTTGGGGCCCCAGCTTCCAAGACTAAGTCACAGAAAGCTTGGGCGGAAGTCGGACAGTTGGAAGCGTCCTTTAAGACCATTGGGTTCCCGACCAGGAAGTTTGGAATGAAGACCCGGGCGATTTGGTAGAACGGGAAGTTCCATGGTTCTACGGCCAACAGAACCCCAAGGGCTTGCTTTAAAATGTGGGCGTTGCCAGTCGTGGTGTAAATTGGCTTCGGGGCCAAGAATTCGTCGGCCTTTTCGACATAGTAGTCACAGAAAGAAGCGCACAGGTCAACTTCGCCTTCTGCTTCGCCGATCAGCTTCCCCATGTCGCGGGTCATTAATTCGGCCATTTCAGTGCGGCGTTCACGCAGCAATTCGCCTAAGCGGGTAATTACGGCCTTGCGTTCGGCCAGGCCGGCGCCGGTCCGCCATTGTTGGTAGAGTTCGTGACCAGCTGCCAGGGCCGCTTCGATTTCGGCGGCGGTGGAGTTGGCGTATTCGTGTTCAACTTCATTGGTATATGGGTTAACCGTCTTGTAAGCCATTTGTGAATTCCTCCATTCAAGTTGAGTCAATCTTTATTGGTTACTATTGTAATCGTTTTCTGAAATTTCACAAGTCTTTTGGCGAAAAAGATCCTTTGCACAAACCATGAAGATTGGTCTAGCCACAACGAGCCGGCCGTGGTGGGGGCAAAAAAATTTCTTTCACAAATTTTTTCACAAGCCCTCCCAACCCCGGCCAAGAAAAAAAGCCTTGGGGTCTCTGCAGACCTCAAGGCTGGACAGTAAGGGACAGGCGGGCTTCAATCGCTTGGGCTACTTCTAAGGGCGTCAGCTGGTTGGTTTCAATCGTGAAATCAGCACACGCTTGGTAGGCGGCGTGGCGGGCGGCTTTTAGTTTGGCCAGCCCCGTTTGGTCGAGCTTGGCGGCCAGGGGACGGTTTTGATCGTGACCAATCCGGCGCTTGGTTTCGGCTGCCGTCGCGCGCAAGTGGACGACCGGAACGTGACTGGCCTTTAGCAAGGTCCGGTTGTCCTCGCGCAGGGGCGTCCCGCCGCCCGTGGCCAGAATGCCGGGCTGGTCAATTACTTGGGCCAGGACCTGGTGCTCAATCGCCCGAAAGTGGGCTTCCCCGCCCGCCGCAAAAATTTCGGGAATCGACTGACCGGTTTGGGCAACGATTTCGGCGTCCAAGTCCAGGACGGGCAAGTGGTACTTTTGTCCCAGCAGCTGGCTGACGGTAGTTTTGCCGCTGCCCATAAAGCCAATTAAAATCAGTTCCATTAGGTTACCCCCGTTCAATAAGTTCGTACTCGGTCGCTAGTAGCGCTTGGGCTGCTTGGTGCGCCGCTGCGGTGCTGAAGGTCAGTTGCAGAATGCCATTAATGTCTTCTCGGACTTCCAAGAGTTGGATGTTGGTAATTGAGATTCCCGCCGTTGCCAGTTTCCCCGTTACCGCGGCCAGGGTCCCAACCTGATCAGGCAGGTTTAAGAACAAATCGTAAAACGGGGCTTTGACCGGGGCGTTGAGCTGGTCACGACTGTGTTTGGCCTGGGCAAAGAAGCGGTGAATCGCCGCGGCTTCCTGGGTGGCGATCGCCTGATCCAGGGTTTGCAAGTGGGCAATATAATCGGCCAGTTGACGGCGAATCACGGGCGCGTTAGCTAAGAGGATTGCCGTCCACATCGTTGGGTCGGCCGCTGCAATCCGGGTAACGGATTTAAAGCCCCCGGCGGCCAAACGCATCCCCAGGGGCTGGTCGGCAAAGCGTTCCTTGGTTTGGTTGACCAAAGCGGCGGCGATAATGTGGGGCAGGTGGGAGATCTGGGCGACAATCGCATCGTGGGTGGCCGCCGTCACGGTCAGCCACTTCACTTTGGCGCCAACCAGGAGCGCTTGTAAGCGCGCTTGCTGGGCGGCGGTAGCGTTCAGTGGAACCTGGAAGTAAAAGGCGTTCTCAAAGAGGTCGGGCCGGCCAGCGGTAACCCCGCTTTTGTGCGACCCCGCCATCGGGTGTCCCCCGATAAAGGTGATTTTCTGGTCCGCCAGGGCGGCCGCGGCGGTTAAAATCGCCTGCTTGGTCGAACCGACGTCAGTAACGATGACGCCGGGCTTGAGGGGGCGGGTCGCGAGGGTTTTAAGGTCCGCCACGATTTGATCGACCGGGCTGGCTAAAAAGATGAAGTCGGCTTCGGCCACCCGCTCAAATTCGCTGACGCCCGCATCCAACCACCCTTGCTGGCGGGCGTAGGGAATCGTTGCCGGGGCGGGGTCACTGGCCAGGATGATCACGTCGGGATGAGCCAACTTAATCGCTTGGGCCAGGGAACTGCCGATCAGCCCCAGCCCCTTAAAAAAGACGGTCGTCATTAGCGTTCATCCCCCTTCAATTGGGCCAGATCCCGAAAGAAGGTCGGGTAAGAGATGGCAATGGCCTCCGGTTCAGCCAACGTTAAGGATTGGTGGGCCTTGAGCGCTGCCACGGCCAGCATCATGCCAATGCGGTGATCGCCGTGGCTGGTGAGGGTTGAAGTTTGGAGCGCCCAGTTCGGCCGCCCGGTGATGATCATCCCATCGGGCAGTTCTTCAATGGCAACCCCCAGTTTGCGCAACTCGCTGGCGACGGTCGCGATCCGGTCGGTTTCTTTAACCCGTAGTTCGGCCGCCCCACGAATTTCACTGGTTCCGTCAGCACAGGCGGCCAGCAAGGCTACTAAGGGCAGTTCGTCGATTAGGGCCGGGATCTCTGCCGCCCCGATTTGGATCGGGCGCAAGGGACCGTGCGAAACGGTAATATCACCCAGGGGTTCGCCCTGACTGATCCGCGGGGTAATCGTGACGGATGCCCCCATGGCCTGTAGGACCCGCAAAATGCCGGTCCGGGTCGGATTTAAATTGACCTGGGTGAGGGTCACGTTTGATCCCGGAACGATCGCGGCCGCTACCAGGAAGAAGGCGGCCGAAGACAGGTCCCCGGGGACCTGGACGGTTTGCCCGTGCAAGTGGGGAGCCGGGTGAACGGTGATGGTCCGTTGGTCAGCAGCCGTGGTTAAGTTTGCGCCAAATTGTTGCAACATCAATTCGGTGTGGTTGCGGGTTGGCAATTGTTCAATGATTGTTGAAGGGCCGGGGGCTTGCAGGGCTGCTAAAATCAAAGCACTTTTGACTTGGGCCGAGGCGACCGTCATTTGGTAGGTTGCGGCGTGCAGGGGCTGACCGAAAATGGTGGCCGGCAGGGTCCCCTGGGGACTCAAGCGAACTTCCCCGCCAAAGTGGCGCAGCGGCTCGGTGACCCGCCGCATGGGGCGCCGGTGCAAGGATTGATCGCCCTGGAGCGTAGTTTGAAAGGGCCGCCCGGCCAGCAGGCCCATTAACAGGCGAGTAGTGGTGCCGGAATTGCCCATCTCCAGTGGGTGGGCGCTGGCCGTTAAACCAGCCCACCCTTGACCGTGAACGACAACGGTTTCGCCCTGCCGCTCAATTTTCACCCCGAGGGCTTGCAGGGCTCCCAAGGTACTGAGGCAGTCTTCGCCGGTTAAAAAGTGGTGGATCGTGGTATCGCCTTCGCTGATCGCACCCAACATCAAGGCACGGTGGGAAATACTTTTGTCACCGGGGACGGCGAGGGTGCCGTGCAGGCCGGTAGGCGCAGGGGTAAGGGTTTGCATTGAATCTTCCTTTCGTTAGTTGATTAAATAGACGCTCCACAGCATCGGGACCGTCCACCGTTGGTGAATCCGCAGGGGCAAGTGGGTGGGCAGGGCGGCTTGGCTGGTGATGACGTAGCGTCCGTCGGCCAGAAACTGGTCGGCGGCGGTGATTTTGCTGGGACACAAGCAAATTTCGGCGGTGGGAATCAATTGGCGCAGTAAATCCGCGTTCGCAGGGTGGACGTAAGCGCGCTGGTTGGCCCGGGTGGGCAGTTCTGCTAAGACCAACGGGGCCAGCTCATAAAGAAAGCCGTCGACTAAGGTCAAAGCCGCTAAGTAGCGGTAGTGGAGCTGGCCCCAGCTCAGCCCAGCCGGGCTTTGGTAGGCAGCCGGCACCAATAGTTGATCACCGCGATATTTGGTCAGATGCGCATATAATTCCTCAAAGCTGGGGTGATAAGCAACCTGTAACGCCGGGTGGGTCTGACAATACTGGGCGGCCGCCGCGGCGCTGTCTGTTTCTGCCGGCCCTAGGGTGTGTAATTTCATCCGCGTAACTCCTGGCGCCAAGCGGTCACTTGGTCTTGCAAGCGGGCCAGGTTGTCGGCGGCAAAGGCGTCCGTCAGGGCCTTGACCAACTCAATAGCGACCACGTTTTCCACGACTAAGGCGGCGGGCACGATCGCGGTGGTGTCGGAGCGTTCGACGTTGGCTTTTTTGGCTTCCTTGGTTGTGGTGTCAACGGTCGGCAGCGCCTTGTAGAGGGTGGGAATCGGCTTCATGGCCGCGTTAATGACTAATGGCATCCCGTTGGTCATCCCCCCTTCAAAGCCACCCAGGTGGTTGGAAGTCCGGTAGTAGCCCTGGGCTGGGTCGTAGGCGATTGGGTCCATCACCTGACTGCCGGGACGGGTGGCGGCTTCAAAGCCATCGCCAATCGAGACCCCCTTCATGGCGTTGATGCCCATCACCGCGGCGGCCAGCTTGCCATCCAGCTTGGTGTCCCAGGAAATGTAAGAGCCAAGCCCAGCCGGCATGTTTTCGACGACCACCCGGATCAAGCCCCCCAGGGTATCGCCAGCCCGACGGGTATCATCGATCAGGGTGTGGATGGCAGCAACTTGGCTGGCGTCGGTGATCCGTAAGTCGTTGGCCGCAGTTTGGGCCTTGATGGCTTTAACCGTAGTGACCGTTGGATCCTCGGCCAAGACGGGCCCGATTTGGCGCACGTAGCCGACTAAGTGGATGTCCAGGGCGGCCAAAAGCTGTTCACAGATGTTACCGATCGCTACTCGCATCGCCGTTTCCCGGGCCGAGGAACGCTCTAAGACGTTGCGCATATCGGCGTGGCGGTACTTGAGGCCACCGACCAGGTCGGCGTGGCCGGGCCGCGGTCGGGTTACCTGGCGGGTCGTGTTTTCCGGGGTAGCCGGGGCGGTGGGGTCCATAATGGCACTCCAGTGGGCATGGTCGCGATTTTGAATGACCAAGGTGATCGGTGAACCTAAAGTTACCCCGTGGCGGACGCCCCCTAAAATTTGGACTTGGTCGTGTTCGATCTTTTGCCGGTTCCCCCGGCCGTAGCCCCGTTGGCGGTCGGCTAAGGCGGCGTTGATTTGATCCACGTCGAGCTTGAGTCCGGCCGGGATTCCTTCAATAATGCCGGTCAGTTGGGGGCCGTGGGATTCACCGGCGGTCAGGTATGTGAAAGTCATTTACGGTTCCTCCTTTGTGAGCAGGGTTTGTTCCAGGGTGCGCGATTGGGTCATGATGGTTTGAAAAATGGCCTGTAGAGCTGGTTGCAATTCTGGGGTACTCTGGCCCAGCTGGGCCAGGATGGCAGCCTCCCGTTGGGGGTCGCAAACGGGCTGCTGGGTGCGCGCCTTGTGGGCGGCGACTTGTTTGACCAGGGCGAACCGTTTGATGAGCAAATGCTCTAATTCCCGGTTGAGTTGATCAATGTCTTGCCGTAAAGTCGTTAAATCTGGCATGGTCATCCCTTCCTTTCCAAAAGTGCGAGGGTGGCGCGAACCGCGCCGACCGTCAGTTGCCCCGGGGCTGACGCGGCGCCGGCTGTCGCAAAGGTAATGGCGGATGGGAAGATCCCCCCGGTCAGCCGGGTTACCTTCCCCCAATCGCCCATTGCCATTGCGATCAGCGGTTGGGGGCCGTGGTAAGCATTGATGGCTCCCAGGACGGTTAAGACGTCAGTAGCTGATTGGGGCATGACGGCCCACTTGATCAGATCGGCGCCGGTTGCGGCCAGGCGGGCATTAATGGCGGCTAGTTCCGGGGCCGCCGGGGTCGCCGTAAAATTATGGTAGCTGGCGATGACTTTGACGCCTTGTTGCTGGGCTTGCTGACGCAAGGGCTGTACCAGCTGAGCGGGGAGCGCGGCTTCGAGGTCCAACAGGTCAACGGCTGGGGCAGCCAGCAAACTTTGGTAGACGGTGCGGTATTGCGCCGGAGTTGGGGCCAACTGTCCCCCTTCAGCTTGGGTGCGGATGGTGGCTAAGAGGGGAATTTGGGCGTGCATTCGCTGGGCGATTGGTACGATAGCTGCGGTATCAAGCGGGTCGCTGAGGCAATCCAGGCGCCACTCCACCAGGTCAATTTGGTCCAGCGGTAATTGGGTAAACGCCTGCCAAGCGGCCGCGGGGGTGGCGGCGACAATGGGGACGGCGATTTTGGGTTGCCCCGCCCCGAAAGTCAACCGCCCATCAGAAGTCGTTACTGGCATGGGTTCAGTCCTTTCCATTAAAGAGCAAATCGGCAATCGCTTGGACCGGCATCGCTTGGCCCGTCCAGAGTTGAAAGGCTTCGGCGCCTTGGTACAGCATCATCCCTAAGCCGTTAAAGACGTGGCGGACGCCGGCGGCTTGGGCAATGGTCATTAACTTGGTGGTCCGGGGCGCGTAGACCGTGTCGTAAACGATCAAATCCTCGCGCAGCCAGCTGGGGTCAGTGATCAAACTTTGGTCGGCCAGCGGTTTCATCCCCACCCCGGTCGCATCACAGTAAATGGTTGCATCCGCCAATTCGGCTTTGAATTGGGCTTGATCAGCCAGGGGGACGAAGCGGGCGTGGGCGTTGGTTTGTTCATTGATGATTTTCACGTTCTTTTGGGCTTGACTACCTTGGGGATCCGTTGCCCGGTTGACGATGACGATTTCTTTGACCCCGTCGAGGGCGGCTTGAATCGCAATCGGGGTTCCGGCTCCCCCAGCCCCGGCCAGGACCATTTTTTCGCCGCGCAGGTCGATGTTTTCAGCGGCCAGGGCCTGCATGAAGCCAATTCCATCGGTGGTGTAGCCGGTCAATTTGCCATGGTCGTTGACCACGGTGTTGACCGCCCCGGCCAGTTTGGCGGCGGGCGCTAAGTCATCCAAGAGGGGGAGAATGGCCTGCTTGTTGGGCATCGAAATGTTGGCCCCGCGCATTTCCAGGGTGCGAATTGCTTGGACGGCGCTGGGGAGTTCCTGTTGGCCAACTTCAAAGGCCAGGTAGGCGTAGTTGAGGCCGAGCATGGCAAAGGCGTTATTGTGCATGGTCGGTGACATGGAGTGGCGAATCGGGGTGGCTAATAAACCGATTAAAATAGTGTGTCCATCGATGCGTTCCATTATTTTTCCTCCTGTTGGTGATGAGTAAGTGCTAAGCCAATCATTAAGCAGCTGCCGATTAGACTGACGATGAGGTCGCCGCCAAAGGCTGCGGTAATGCTGGTCTTTGATAAGACCCCGGTGATCAGCGGGACGGTAAAGGAAGCCAGGCTGCCAAAGAAGTAAAAGGCCCCCGTGACCATCCCGTGGCGGGCTGGGTAAAGCTTCATGAAGACGGTCAAACCAGTCTGCATGATCCCCCCGGCGGCCGCAAAGCCAAACAGTAAGCTGGTAAGGTTGGCGACCCACGGGGTTTGCCCCGCCCACAGTAAGCTGGCCAGAGCTACGGTGGCGAGCAGGTTTAAGCTGACGAGCAATTTAAGTTCACTGACGGCCCGGTTCAAAAGAATAAATAAGACGACGACCCCGCTGATTGAGCCAATACTGTAGAGTGATAATAAGAAGTGGGCCGCGGTTTCGCCCATCCCTAGGCTTTGTTGGGCAAAGAGGGTCACCCACTGGGTGAACCAGATCATCAAGGCCATCGAGGTGTAGCCGTAGCCAAGCAACAGCAAGGTCGCTCCCAGCCGGTGGTGGGTATTGGTGGGGTGAGCGACTTGGGCGTGGGCGGCCATTTGCTTTAATTCCGCCCGGTTCGGGAAGCGGACGGTCAGGACGTTGAGCAGGTTTAACAAGATCAAGGCCGCCATGACGAGAAAGGACCAGCCGAACCACCAGCCGTGGCTGGCCAAGGTGGCAACCAAGAGCGGCAGGATAAATTCCCCCAGCGAGACGAAGGCCTTGATCAAAATCGTGCCGTCCCCCTTACCACCGTTGATTTCGACCAAGGTGGTGTAGGTCCCGGCATCCAGAGCCGAATTGGCGATCCCCGCCAGGATGGCGAGCCCGTAGGCCACCGGGATCGATGGATTGGCCACCATCCCCAGGGCAAAAATCAGGTAACAGCCCATCCCCAATAAGACGAAGAGCTTGCGGCTCAAGAGGTCGGCTAAACTCCCGGTGATCAGGTAGGCGACTAAGCGCCCGATCCCGATCCCGGAGATGACAAAGGAGACGGTCGCCAGCGGGACGTGCCAAGCCCCGCTGAGGGCGGTCATATTTTGGGCCAGGATGATGATCCCAAAGCCGTGGACTAAGTAGTTGAGGTATAAGGTTAAGGCGAGCCGCCATTTTTGCAGGTTGACTCGGGACGTAGTTGACGGAATTTCCATATTGCCCTCCTTAAATTATTTTCAGTATGCATCAAGATAAATAAAAAAACCAACTAAATGGGTGAAGGGAACCACATCTAGCTGGTTAGCAGAAAAAATTGGAGAGTCTGAGGTGCTCACCGCGCTGCCTAACTAGATGGAAGTACCTAGCTGACAGCATCCACAAAAGCTGACTTTGCTTAGGTACGAACGTCCCCGTCCGTACCAAGCAGTACGGACGCTACTTAAAATAAGCAAAGCCAAAATAAAACGCCATTAATTGTGGTTGGTGAAGCATGATCACAAACTCCTTTCCGATTTGATTGACTATATTAAAACATTCTCATTTTGGTTTGTCAAACCCTAATTTTAATTTTTTGCCCCGGGCGAAAGTGGAGGGATCCCGGCCCGAAAAAACTGGCTGGTGTCCATATTATGTAGAAAAATACCGATTAGTTGATAAAAATAAAAAAGACGGTTGACATTTTCCGAAGTGGTGGTAAGCTGTTCGATAATTAGAAATTGATGAGATGCCGATGAAAAGAAGAGTAGGCCGGCGGCGGTTGCCAAGCGAGCTCGGGGGATGGGAAAGAGCGAACTGCCAAGGGTTGAAGATGAGCTTTGAGGCAGAGTGAGGGTTGTTTAATGCAGCTACTCACCCCGGGCGCAACCGATACCTTGCAAAGTCTCCACTCCCCAGTGAGTGGGTACTTAATGAGTCGCCAACTGTGAGGTTGACGAAGTGCAGGGTGGTACCACGAACCTTCGTCCCTGGATTTCAAGTCTGAAATCCGGGGGCGGAGGTTTTTTTGTTGGCCGAAGCAAGAAGGAGGGAATTACAATGGCAAAATTTCAAACTCAATTAGTTCATGGTCCAGTAGATACCAATGATCCTTACGGGGCGGTGGTGTTGCCAATTTATCCGGCTACAACTTACGCCTACCCCGCGATTGGCACGGCCCCGCAATATGATTACGGCCGCTCGGGCAACCCGACGCGCCATGCCGTGGAGGCTCAATTGGCAGCCTTAGAAGGGGGCCAAGCGGCCTTTGCCTTTGCCTCGGGGATGGCGGCGATTCATGCGGCGCTGGCGATTTTTCAGGCTGGCGATCATTTGGTGGTTGGCAAGCAAATCTATGGAGGGACCTTTCGCTTGCTTAAGGAATTTTTTGCCCGGTGGGATTTAACGATTACCGCCGTCGATACCCGGGATTTAGCGGCGGTGGCCGCAGCGATCCAGCCCAATACCAAGGCCATCTACTTTGAACCGGTCACCAACCCCTTGTTGCAGGTTACCCCGGTCGCTCCGCTGGCGCGCTTGGCCCACCAGCATGGCTTGTTAACGATCGTGGATAACACCTTTTTGAGCCCGTATTTGGCCCAACCCCTGCGCTGGGGAGCCGACATTGTGATCCATTCGGCTACCAAGTACCTGGCGGGGCATTCCGAGGTTTCGGCTGGCGTTTCACCAGGTGGTTAATCCCGCCGCTTTAGCAGTCACGGGGATTACCGCTTTATCCCCGCAATTACTGAACGCAGCCCGGCAGTGGGGACTGAAAATTCGCCTCTTGGCGCGGGCCCAACGCCGGGACCAGCGGCTCTTGGCGGAAGTCGCTCCCGTTGCAATCGGGCCCCAATCGGTTTTTTATGGCCTCGATGGGGTCGACAATGCGGTGGCCTTAACCAGTGAACGGCTGGGGCAGACGGTTTATCAAGGTCCTGGGGCCGGCGGCTTGGCCACGGCCAACAGTATCTTAAGTGACCTTTACCGTCTGACCAGTGCGCGTGGCATCAGCTTTACCCCAGCGGTGCCTGGTCGGGTGTACCCGTTAGCCCAAGCACCGCGCACCTATTTGGCGGTGAGCGCCGCTTCGTTGCCCCTTGGGGGACCCTGGCAAAAACGCCAAGCGGGCAGTGCCTTAACCCGCCCCCTAACGGCAAGCCAACAGGCCACTTGGGCCCAGCGCCTGCCCCAAGTGGCCTGGATGCCGGTCAGTGCGATATCCGGTTAACTACCGCGCTAATTAAAGGCGGAAAAAGGGTTGACAATGGTCAATTAGTCGGATTATGATAAATCCGTTAGAAAATTTAAGAATATGCTAATTTGACAGTAAGCAACCGGAAAGGAGGAAAACATGATGTTAACGCTAATTAAGTTGATGATTGTTTTTCTGACTGACCGGGCGCTGCTGACGGCCTGTTGTTAATTCTGATTTCCAACCGGGGTTGCGGGAAGGCAACCCGGCTTCTTTAAGGTTCTCATCGTGAGGTGGGACGGGAATCAGCGGGGACAACAGGCTTTTTTTGTACCTAATTTTAGGCCGAAAGCGGATTAGCGAATAGAAAGGGTGAGGTAATGTGGATTGGGCAGTAATCCAGCAAAGTTTGCCGGAGTTTGCCAAGGGCTTTCAATTAACGCTGTGGCTATCAGCCAGCGGCATTGCGGGTGCGTTGGTGGTTGGCGTGGTGGTCAGCTTGCTGCGGTACTTTCAAGTTCCCGTTTTGGGGCGACTCAGTGGGGCGTATGTCGAAGTGGCCCGCAACACCCCGTTGTTGATTCAGTTGTTCTTCTTGTACTACGCTTTTCCGGTGCTGGGGCTGAAATTTAGTGCCGCGACCTGTGGGATCATTGGCTTGGTCTTTTTGGGTGGGGCGTACATGGCCGAAGGCTTTACCGGGGGCTTTAACGGCGTCAGCCAAACGCAAGTGGAATCAGGCCGGGCCCTGGGGATGAACCAGTGGCAATTGGCCCGCTACGTGGTCTTACCGCAGGGCTTGGCCCTCAGCGTGCCAGCCCTGGCAGCTAATGTGATTTTTTTGATCAAGGAAACTTCGATTTTTTCGGTGATCGCGATTCCGGAATTGACCAATACGGCCTTGGATTTAATCGGTCTGTACTACCGGTCGAATGAGTACTTGCTTGTCTTGGTGGTCGCCTATGCCATTATTTTGATTCCCTTGTCCTTGCTCTTAACTTGGTTGGAAAGGAGGGTGCGGTATGCCACATTCGGGGATTAACGTCTTGTTTGAAGGCCATAATTTGGTGCGCCTGCTGGGTGGTTTATGGACAACGGTTTGGATTGCCGCTTTGGCCCTAGTGCTTGGCCTGAGTCTGGGGGCGCTGCTCGGCGCTTTGCGGACACTGAAAAATCCGGTGCTGCGGCTTGGTTTGCGCTTATATTTGGAATTTTTTCGGATCGTGCCGACGGTGGTCCTGCTCTTCTTGGCCTACTACCTGGTGCCGGAGCTTTTTCACGTCGATAGTCTGCCGGGCAGCTGGATGGCGGTAATTGCCTTTGGCCTCTGGGTGGCGGCGGAATTCAGCGACATTGTCCGCGGCGCGCTCCTGTCGGTCCCAGTGCACCAGCGCGAATCGGGGCTGGCCTTGGGAATGAACCGCTGGCAACTTTTCCGCTACGTCTTGTTGCCCCAAGCCTTGAAGTTAGAATTGCCCGCGACAATTAATTTGGCCACCCGGGTGATCAAGACGACTTCGCTGTTGATGTTGATCAGTGTGATGGACGTGATCAATATCGGCCAGCAGATCATTGAAGCCAATAATACGACTTACCGGACCGGGGTCTTTTGGGTCTACGGGGTGATTTTTATCTTTTACTTTGTGGTCGACTATCCCCTCTCCCGCTGGGCCCAGCGTTTAGCGGCCCAGCAAAAGGTCTGATCGGCAGAAAGGAAGCAGTAATGGAAACGGAAATTTTAAAGGTAACCCACTTAAACAAATTCTACGGGGCGCGCCAGGTCCTCTTTGATGTGAATTTTACCCTGCACCAAGGCGAAGTGCTGACCCTGCTGGGCCCCTCGGGGTCGGGGAAGAGTACCCTGCTGCGGACCTTAAACGGCTTGGAAGCCTTTCAGGCCGGGACCTTGACGTTTAACGGTCAGCCCGTGGTCGCCGATGAAGCCCACTGGCAAAAATTGCGGCAAAAAATCGGGATGGTCTTTCAAAGCTACGACCTGTTCCCGAATTTGACGGTGCTCGAAAACATCACCCTGGCCCCGGTAAAGATTCAAGGCCGGTCGGCCGCGACCGTGCAAGCAGAAGCCCTTGCCCTGCTCGAACGGGTGGGGCTGAGCGCTTATGCGAAGGCCTATCCGCGGGAGCTGTCCGGGGGGCAAAAGCAGCGAATCGCGATTGTGCGGGCCTTGGCCTTGCACCCGGAATTAATGTTGTTTGATGAAGTCACGGCTTCCTTGGACCCGGAAATGGTGCGGGGGGTCTTGGAAATTATCAAGCAGTTGTCACAAGAAGCAGCGATGACGATGATCATCGTGACCCACGAAATGAACTTTGCCGCCCAAATCGCCGACCGCGTCCTCTTCTTAGCTGATGGCAAAATCGTCGAGGACACGCCGGGGCAGCAATTTTTTGCCCAGCCGCAAACGCAGCGGGCGCAAGAATTTTTGGATAGCATGGACTTTTAAGAAGGAAGGTCAACCAAATGAAGAAAATTTTCAAAGCAATTATCCTGAGTCTCGGGGCCCTGCTCTTAGCCTTGGCCCCGCTAGCCACTTTGGCCCGGCCCGCGCAGGCG
The DNA here is from genome assembly GCF_001435775.1 of Limosilactobacillus ingluviei DSM 15946. Taxonomy (GTDB): domain Bacteria; phylum Bacillota; class Bacilli; order Lactobacillales; family Lactobacillaceae; genus Limosilactobacillus; species Limosilactobacillus ingluviei. The sequence goes on from NZ_AZFK01000002.1 coordinate 28,789, forward strand.
GCCACAAACCCCAGCTCAGTGGCCGCGATTAAGAAGCGCGGCACCTTGCGGGTCGCCGTTTTTGGTGATTTAAAGCCTTACGGGTGGGTTAATCAAGACGGCAAGCGGGTCGGTTACGACGTTTACTTGGCGCGGCGCTTGGCCAAGGACTTAGGGGTTAAGGTCAAGTTTATCCAAGTCAACGCCAACAACCGGGTCGATACCTTAAATGCCAATAAGGCCGACTTGGTCTTGGCCAACTTTACGGTGACGCCGGAACGCAAGCAGGTCGTCAGCTTTGCCAAGCCATACATGAAGGTTTCCGTCGGGGTGGTGTCCAAGAAGGCGAAGCCAGTAACCAAGGTCAGCCAGTTAAAGGGCCAAAAGTTGATTGTCACCAAGGGGACCACGGCGGAACAATACTTTACCCAAAAACAAAAGCAGGTCCAATTGCTGAAGTTTGACTCCAAGACCCAACAGTTCAACGCCTTAAAGAACGGGCGGGCGACGGCCTTGGCGGATGACAATTCTTACCTGTACGCTTGGGTCAAGCAACACCCAAAGTACACGGTCGGCATCAAGCAATTAGGGGCCAGCTCCTACATTGCCCCGGGAATCAAGAAGGGGAACACTTCCCTGCTGAAGTGGACGAATCGAGAAATCACCAAGCTGAATAAGGAAGGCTTCTTTGCCAAGGACTACAACCAAGAATTAAAGCCGTACTTTGGCAGTGAAGTGAAGCCAAGTGACATTATTTTGGATAAGTAAGCAGGTAACGCGGTTCCGGGGGGAGCCGCGTTTTTTGGTGGTATGATTAAAGAAAACGACGCATGCCAAGTACGGAGGAAATGACATGAAACAAGTTCAGCAACTCGAAATTCTTAAGCGCTTAATTGCCATCCCCTCGGTCAATGGCCGAGAAGCAGCAGTGGCCGATTACTTAACCAAACTTTTCACCCCCTACCAAGATCAAATTCAAATCGAGCGGGTGACCTATGCGCCGGGACGCGACAACTTAGTGATTACCGCTGGTCAGGGTGCAAAGACCCTCGGCTTGGCCGGCCACATGGACGTGGTTGCCCCCGGAGATCTGGCTCAGTGGACAACTGATCCCTTTAAAGCCACGGTTAAGGCCGGTCGTCTATACGGGCGGGGCGCGTGTGACATGAAGAGTGGTCTGGCAGCGATTGTGGTGGCCCTGCTGGAAATGTTGGAGCACCAGACCCTGCCGGGGAGGATCCGGTTGTTAGCCACGGTCGGTGAAGAGACTGGCGAGTACGGTGCTGCCCAGTTGACCAAAGCGGGGTATGCTGATGACCTGGCCGGGTTGGTGATTGCCGAGCCAAGCGCCGACCTTCGCGAGGTCGGCTACACCGCCAAAGGAGTGATCGATTACATCTTGACTGCCAAGGGCCAGAGCGCGCATGCCTCCCAGCCGCAACTGGGGATCAACGCTCTCGACCATGTGCTGGAATTTGCCACTCAGGCTAAGGCCCGCCTGGCTAAGCTCGATCAAATCGATCCGGTGCTGGGGCCTTTGACCCACGTGATCAGTGTGATCAACGGTGGTGAGCAAATCAACAGTGTCCCAGCCCAAGCGACCTTGCAGGGCAATATTCGCACGATTCCCGCCCATCCCAACCAGCAGGTCTACGATATTTTGGCTGGCCTAGTGGCGGAATTGAACCAGCGGCCAGGCTACGATTTGCGCCTGACTTACAGCTTTCCGGAAGAGCCGATGCCGGGAGTAGCAGACGCCTCGCTGCTGAAATTGATTGATCAGGTCCATCAGGACGTCTTTGGTACTTCGGTCACGCCGGTGGGGCAAGCCGGGGCCAGTGATGGTTCCGAATTTCTGCATGCGAAGGGCGACTTTACGATCGCTTTGATCGGTCCTGGTGGTGACACTAGCCACGCCAGCAACGAATTCGTTGACCTGGCCGTCTACTACCAGGCGATTGAATTCTATCAGCGACTGGCCGCTGCTTTCTTTGCACCGGATAATTAAAGCGTTTTCTAACTTGTGAAAAGCATTGCTGGCTGCAGGACGCCAGCAGTGGTGCAATCAACTTGAAGGCTGTTGAAATAAAAAAGTTTGTGAAAAAAGTTAAAAATCGCTCCGTTTCGCGTATATATAATTAGGGAGAAAGCTCCCGAGTAAAAGTGGCACGCCCGGCTCGCTGAAAGGCAGTGGGGATGCTACAATAAGAATAGGAGCGATGAAATGGCGCAAGAGTACTTTGATTTCACCAACGATTTGATTTTCCGCTGGGTGATGGAACGCGAGGAAAATTGTTTGGCAATCCTGCGGGCGATCTTACCGGAGCTCAAGATCACGGCGGTCAAACGGCGGGAGAATGAGCACCCTGTCAATTACCTGGCCTTTGATGATGAGCGTGGTGTCCGCTTTGATGCAATCATTGAGGACGATCAGGAACGGTTCTACGACGTGGAAATGCAAGTCGCAAACCAACCGGGGCTGGGCAAACGGGTCCGCTACTATCAGGCGCAGATTGACCAAGAGACGCTGAAGAAGGGTGAAGATTACGATGACCTGCGGGAAAGCTACGTCATCTTCTTTTGCGCCTTTGACCCCTGCGGGCAGGATCGGCGATTATATCAGTTCCACTACTACGAGGATGACGACCGGCAGTTGCGCCTGCCGACCAACTCGCACGTGATTCTGATCAATGCCTTGGGCACCAAGGGTCAAATCACCCCGGCATTGGCAGCGGTCTTGGACGTCATGAACCGCCGGCGCGATAACGCCAACCCGTTGGCGGTCAGGTTGGTGAAGGAAATCGATGACTATAATCGGGATAAGAAACGGAGGCGAGCACTGATGAATTTAAAAATGCGGCTGAAGGATGAATGGCGACTGGGGCTAAGCGAAGGTCTTGACCAAGGGCGAGCGGAAGGAAAAGTAGAAGGTCGTGCAGAAGGAAAGGCAGAAGGCCGCGATGAAATGACGCTTGGCTTGATTCATGCTTTGCAGGCCCAAGGGATGCCGCAAAAACAAATCGTAGAAGCCCTGGCCTTAGCCCGGAAGATCTCATTAGCCGAAGCGCAACATTACTATGATCAGGTGGTGCAAGCTACTAGCGGAGGCGAGCACTAATGAATTTACAAATGCGACTGAAGGATGAATGGCGACTTGGGTTGAGTGAAGGTCGTGCAAAGGGCCGTACAGAGGGCTACGCAGAAGGACGAGCAGAGGGCCGTGCAGAAGGAAGAGCAGAAGGTCGCGATGAAACGATGCTCAGCGTAATCCATACTCTACAAATGCAAGGTCAAACCCAAAACAAATCGTGGAAACGTTAGCCTTGATGCAAAAAAGTTCATTAGCTGCCGCCCAACGTTATTATGAGCAGGTAGCGCAACCTGACAACTGCGGCGAGGAATAAGAAGGGGAGACTAAGCGCACTCAAGAATTTTGCCAACGGAACGAACGGTGGGACTGCTTGAAGCGGACAGGCGGGCCCACCGTTTTTAGTTTGTGAAGATGAAAATTTTGGTGGGTAAAACCCGATTAACCAAGTGCTTAGTGGCCAGAACCAAAAAACTTTGTGAATAAAGTTAAAAATCCCTCTTTTTCGCGTATATACAAAGTAGGGGCTTACCCCGCGTGAGGAGGAATTTAAATGGCAAATAGAACAATGACGCAAGCTAGCGTCCTAGTAGCGCAGTGGCTAGCTGAGCCGACCAGCTTGCGACCATTGCTACAACAGTTGTTGAGTAAACCGTCAGTGGCGACGATCAAGCAAGTCAGCTGGCAGTGTGACACAATCCTGCCGCAGTGCTATAGCTTGGCCGTAATGGTCCAAGACGACTGGGGGCGCTGTACGCCGGTGCAGTTGCGCTTGGTTGCGCCGGCCCGGCAGCTACCAGTCGCCCTAAATCATTTGACAAACTTGGTGACCAAGCCGCGTTCCGCACAACCACCGGTGACCTTTTTCCTGGCCCCGCTGGCCGCTTGGAATATGATCCGCTTTATCGAAGTGAGCTTGGATCGGCTCGGGCCGCGCTTGCGGTGTGGACAGGGAAAGTTAGTTTGATCATGAGCCTCACAAGTAGCAGGTGATTTATCTAATAAAAGGCCTTGTTTATTATTTTTCCTTCTGTATAATTGAAATTGTTTTTCAATAAAGTGATCGTGATCATTAAATCAATTTAATGATCATGACTTTACCAAGTCGGGAGGAATAATTTTGAAAAAGAAGCCAATTATAATTTCGATTCTTGTGGCGGTGCTAATTATTGCTGCAATTGTGGGAACGATGCTTTACCGTCGTGACAGCAATGGAAAACCATTCAAGGCCAGTCTCAACCATTCTAAAGTGATGATGACTCCAAACTGGGATGCTACGGTTAAGTTGACCGCCAATAAAGGTGCCACGTATCAAGTACTCAATAAAGATAATAAGGTGGTTCAAGGCAAGCACGCTACGACTGATGGCAAGGCCACAATCAAGCTTACGAAGGTTGGCGATTACACGATCGTGGCCAGAAGCGACAATGGCCACGTAAGTAAGAAGCTGCCCGTTAAGGTATCGCACTACCAAGCACAGATCAATAAGTGGACCAATGCTGTGGGACCCTTGAAGTTTAAGATTACTAGCGTGGATTACCGGCTGATGTCAAAAAGTGATCATGATACGCCAGACACATCGATGATCGATGAAATCTTTGATCAATTAAATGATCATTACTACCAAGTCCAGGTTAATTATGTAGTGGAAAACACCGGTAATAAAGCGGTGAACCCCCAATACACGATGTGGTTGCCGGAATCTGATGACAATCAAGAATTCTCGGTTCAAACGCCGACGGTCGATGGAGCAGGCATTGATTCGATCATCGGAACAGCCGCAATCAGTCCTAAGAGTAAGCGGAGCGGGAACGTGATCATGATTTCCAACAATAAGTTCTCCGTTCAAAACATGCAATTCAGCATTGACGAAGTTTTGGGCAACAATGGCACCCATATTTCTAAGGGTGGGATCGCCAAGCTTAAATAAGCATCAAAATAACTTATGACTAGTCAACAGGTCACCCAGGTGCGTTTTCACCGGGGTGACCTGTTTATTTACCGTATTTATCCGTAACCGTGAATACCCACGGCTCGAAGTTAGGCCGAATCATGAGCTTGGCGATTTTTTGGTCGGCAGGGAAAGTCAATTCACAATTGATGATCGTCGGGGTTACTTGGTACTCTTTGATCAGGGTGTTAGTGTCATAGGCTAACAGTTCACCGCGTTCGTTATACAACATGATAAAGATTGTAAACTCAATATCGAATCTAGGCTGGATAGCGATTTCACCAGTTAATTGGATCTCAAAGATTTCATCATCAAAATGGTAAGCTTTTCTGGCAACGCAATTGACGTTGGTGATGCCAAAATGCCCCTCCAATACCGTATCACGGATAATGGGAAGTGGAAGCTGATCTTTAGTTTGATAATCATTTAGATCGATGCCTGACTGTGCTTGCGCATTAGTGGGAGTGGTCGAAGGAAGCTGAGCGGCCAATTGGTGCGCCAGATCAAGGCACCACCGGCTGGCGGCCGGGGAGAGGCCGTACTCGGTTTGGAGCTGTTCGCTCGTTTTTTCATCATTTGTTGGTTCATCAAAGAGCAGACCAAATTCCCAGCACACCCGGGTGAGATTGTATTCCAGGCTGGAAAGGCGGAGCGACTGAAGGTGATAACTTAAAGTGGCCCAATCACTGAGTAAAGTTCGGTTGCTAGCGATCAGGTTGATAATAGCGTCAGTTTTTATCATTGTGGTAACCTTTGAGAATAATTTTGCAGTGGTCAACTTCGGGAGCGAGGTCGCTATATTCTTTAAAAGAAAAGGGAAAAGCAGGAAAAAATGGGAGATTGGAGATCACGCTAGTGGTGAATTTACCACCATAAGAGTAGTTTCTTGTGTTAAACAACATGGTGCCATCCTTGGCATAGGCTACAAGAACCATATAGAAGCGGCAGGTGATTTCTTTGGCTTGGATTTGACCGATTACGGTGAGAGAGTCGTCGTGAATGTAGGCCAGCATTTGCAGATCATCGATGCCAAATTCTTTTTCCCAGGCCCGATCCCGGAGAATTTTGTTTGGCGGCAGGTAGCGAAGCGTCATGGTGCGGTCCCCTTTATGAGATTAATTGATTTAATTTTATCACGAATGGGGAACAAAACGATCATCAGGTTGGGCTTGGCCGCGAAGGTACCATAGGATTAATTCAACGAAGTAATCAGGATTTTTTAAGACCTGTTTTGACCAAAAACGAAGAACGATCCATCCCATTGCTTCAAGTTGTTGAGTTACTTCGCGATCATGACGCATATTAGCTTCAATTTTAGGAATCCAGTAGTCACGATTGCTTTTGATGTGTTTTTGGTAATTTTCCCAATCAAAACCATGCCAAAATTCACCATCAATAAAGACGGCAATTTTGTATTTGGTAATTGCAATATCAGGCTTGCCGGGCAACGCTTTGTAATTTGTACGATACCTAACTCCTTTATGCCAAAGTAGTTTGCGCAAGATCACTTCGTCTTTGCCACCAGTAACATGAATTTTGGCCATTTGGTCGTGACGTTGCTTAGTTGTATGAAAATTATATTTCATTTTTCGCTCCATGCTTGACAACTATTAATGTAAGTGATTTTAAAGAGGTTTCTTTTTTGGTATATTAGTAAGTGTTTATAAAATGTGTGAATTTTAGGGTGAATAATTATGGTTTCGAACGATATGAATTCAGAACGAATTGAAGCTATTGAACTTTTGAAATCAAGTCGTAAATTGAGCTGGGAACAGTTAATGACCGAAGAATCCTATGAGCAATATGCTAGTCTTCTGAAGATACTTAGACAAGTAAGTGCTCCGTCTTTTAAAGAATATATCAAATTAATAGATCAACTGAAAAAAGATGAAGAGGGTAGTCGAGCAGTTAGTTTGGTAAGTAGTCCACAGGTTGATAATACAACTGAAATTTCAACAAATCCTCACTCAAGTTGGAACATGTATCGAAAACAATCGCTTAAGGAAGCGCAACACTGGTCCCAAAAGTCGATTATGAATTTAGAACAATCGACTAAAGCCGTTTTGAAGCGTTTGAGTTTAGACATGCAAGCGACTAAAGGACCAGTAAAGGGATTGGTAGTCGGAAATGTTCAATCAGGTAAAACAGCCAATATGACTGGCTTGATGGCGATGGCAGCTGACAATGGTTTCAATGTTTTTATTGTCTTGTCGGGGATGATTGAAAGTTTGCGTGAACAAAACTTGGAACGAATCAGACGAGATCTTTCGCAAGATGGGGCGGATAACCACTGGCATTCATTTAACAGTGCCGAAATCGAAGACCTGCCTGCGGTACAAAATCTAAACCTTAAGTCTAGTTCACATGAACGTTACTTAACAGTTGTTTTAAAAAATAAGAGCCGGCTTGAAAAGCTGAAAAAATGGTTGAACTATGATCCAAATCAAAAGCGCAAGATGAAAGTGTTGTTGATTGACGATGAGGCCGATCAAGCAAGTATTAATACTCAAAACATTGAAAAAGATAAGGCGACGGCCATTAACCGGATTATTAAGGATATCGTGAATGATCCTGACTTTGGTGCTATGAATTATGTGGCCTATACCGCAACGCCGTTTGCGAATGTTTTAAACGAAGCCACCACTGAATCGCTGTACCCCAAGGATTTTATTACCATTTTACAATCAGCTGATGAATACATTGGTGCTGACCAAATTTTTGGAAAAAATGACCCCGACTATCAAGATCGGTTGGATATTGTACGAAGCATTTCTAAAGAAGCAGTTGAAACGATTCGAAAAGTTCAGACTGGTAAGTCTGATGATCCTTTGCCGGTAGATTTTAAAAAGGCCATCAATTGGTTCTTGTTGGCAGTAGCCGCCATGCGGGCCAATGGTTACAGTAAACCGATTTCGATGATGATTCATACCGACTTTAAGGTTGATTCACATAAAATTGTGGATGAAAAGGTTCAAGGATACTTACGAGATCTACGGAAAAATCTTGAAGTAACGTTAGCAACTCTAAAGAAGCAATATCAAATTGAAACTGAAAAGTTGCAAATTCAAGATTTTAAGAAGGTTTTACCCGACTATACCAAGCCAATCGACGATTATCCAGCTTGGCAAGCCGTTGAAGAGGAATTACGATTACTGTTTGGTTTGCCTAATGATGAATATGTAGGACGGATTGCTGAACGAGATGATGGAAAATACCGTTACGGCAACGGAATTCATATTTGTGTTGATAATAGTCGCAGTACCTCAGATGAGGATCATCAAATTCGCTTGCGTTATCCAAGCAAGAATGACGAAAAGGATAAAGCACCAGCGTTTATTGTCATTGGTGGGAACACGCTCTCTCGGGGCTTGACTATTCAAGGATTAGTATCGACGTTCTTCTTACGCAATACCAATCAAGCTGATACATTGATGCAAATGGCCCGGTGGTTTGGGTACCGGATGGGCTATGAGCTATACCCACGAATTTGGCTCGACAGTGCTGCCAACAGCCGCTATCAATACTTACGTGAAATGAATGATGAAATGTTGGATCAATGGAAGATCTTCGCGGCAAACGGGATGACACCCTTGCAGTCGGCACCAAGAGTTAAAACCAGTCCAAGCTATGTCAACGTTAAGATTACTTCAAACAACAAGATGCAAAGTGCAAAGCCGGCTGAATTTAATTTTGCTGGGTACAGTCCACAAATCATTCTGTATGATACTCGAAAGGAAACGATTGAACACAATTTGCGTTCAACGCAACAGTTCTTAAATGGCTTAGGCGCAGACTATTATCGCGGCACTGATGACCGGATGGTTTGGCGTGGTGTCGATACAGAGAGAATCCTAGCTTTCTTAAAGGATTACCGCTCGGTAAAAGAAGATCACCAAGTAAGTTCCATTCCTAACATTATGGAATGGATTAGCCAGAACAACACCGCTAAGCACAAGTTTGCCGACTGGAACGTTATTTATGCGGGGAAAGGCAAACTGCAAAAAGCAACTAACGAGTCTTGGCAAGTTGACGGATGGAGTTTGCAGCCAGTAAATCGTGCGAAGATGTTGTCCGATAATCGCTTGTCAGACACCATCAGTATCGGTGTTTTAAGGAGTCCTTCGCACCTTTTGTATGACATTAATGTGGAACAACTTCAGAAATTGACATCTGAATATAATAAGAAAGTTCTTTCTGCGGATGAAATAGTTGAAATTCGCAAAAAGGCGGGTGTGTTGGATGCGCCACAGTTAATTGTTTATCGAATTGACAAAAACTCGAAGAAACAGCAAAGATCGGTTGGTCGTGAAGATTTAAATGTTGCTGGTGATTTGATCGGACTCAGTATTATGTTCCCCGCGGTTCAAGGAAGTCAAAACAGGAACCGGGTTGAGTACGTTTCAGTTAATTTGGTGCCTGGATTGCCATCAGAGGCTGGGCCAAATGTTGAAGAAGAATTTAGTGAAGAAACAGATGAGGACTAGAAAATGCAAATAAAAATTGCACCAGATGATTCGCAAAGCATGGCCCAATCAGGGGATGCCATTCTTAAGTCGTTGCAAAACTCCAATTTTTCCACGATTGATATTATCGTGCGCGAATCAATTCAAAATGCGCTGGATGCGGCGGTAAAAGGACGACCGGTTACACGTGTTGATTACCAACTGGGGAAGTTTGACGCCCAACGTTTGAATTCTGAATTTGATGATATTAGTGACGAGTTGAATCGTCGCTTCCCGAAAGACGCAGAATTTTTGAGTGTTCGTGATAGCGAAACAGTTGGTTTGACGGGGGACTACAGATCTGATGACACTCGGATTTTAAATAAGAGCAATTTCCAAAAGTTAGTGTTCAGTATTGGGAAAAACCAAGAAGCTGATGGTGCAGGTGGTAGTTGGGGGTTAGGCAAGACCAGTTACTTCCGTTTGGGTGTGGGAATTGTGCTTTACTACACCCGTGTAAAAGATGGTGATGGCTATGAAGAACGGTTGATTGGTTCATTAATTGAAGACCCAAAGGACAAACGAAAACTTTTGAAAAAGAGCAATCGAGGGATTGCTTGGTGGGGAACTTATGAGGGGGAGAAGCCGGCAAAAGAAAACGCCAAAATTTTCCCAATTACTGATCACCAGCGTATCGCTGAAATTCTTGAAATCTTTAATATTCCGGGTTATCGAGATGATCAGATGGGGACGACAATTATTGTGCCATACCTTCATAAGTACGCTCCCTCAAGTGATTCATTACCATGGGAACGGGACCGCGAACGGGCAATTCAAACAGCAGTCCAACGTTGGTACTCACCCCGCTTAGTAAACGAAGTCTATGCAAAGCAAAGTGGTAACTCACAGTTGGTATGTACCATCAACGGAAGTAATCCAATTGGTTTGTACGGTGAATTAGAAAAGCCATTTAAAATGATGCAAGCATTGTACAACGCAGCAATTACAGGAAGTTCAGATAATGCAAAGATTACGGTAAAGCCAATTAAGATTTCGCGGATGGGGATGGAATCACCGAAAGTAGAAGCCGGTAAAATTGCCTTTACCGTTCAAAATAAGGATGAACTTTCAAATGGTGATTTTACGCCATTGAAGTACATTGAAGGTACAAGTGACGAAGATGAAGCAAAAGCATCGATAGTTGCATTTACCCGGAAACCGGGCATGATCGTTAAGTATGATGTGAACGGGGCTTGGTCTAGCGGAGTTAAGGTTGGTGACAACCAAGTCTTGATGGGGTTCTTTGTACCAAATTCGAAGGGAAAACTGTATAAAAAATTCCAAACTGATCGTCATAAAAATTTGGAACAGTATTTACGTGCTAGCGAAAAAGCTGACCATGCGGACTGGTTTGACGTGGACGGATTAACGTTGGTTAACCGTATTACTCGTTTGACAGCTAAAGCTTTGAGCGATGAAACAGAAGGAACCGATGATGGTGGAACTACCTTATTGTCATCTACTTTAGCGCGGCGCTTCGGTCGGTTGTTACCGCCAGAAAACTTTGGCAAAGCTGGTAAAGCACCATCCAATAAGAAGCATAAGAAAACTTCACCACATAAGCGAACGGCTGATATTAAGATCAAGGATAGTTCGATGTTACCAAATGGTAATATCCAGATTCACTTTGAAGCTTCCCTAAAGGGACAAGCGTTAATTGAATTGAGAATTAAGACCCAAGATTCTAGTTTGAAGCTTTCCCAATGGCAAGGAACGTTTGGAGAGTTAGCTTTCCCAATCAGTATCAGTGATGTAACGATTGAAGACGGCATTGTCGAGCTGATGGATTCTGATCAATCGTCTATTACGTTGCAAAACAATCAAGAAGCAGTTGCCACTGTTGAAGGGGCGATTTCTTTACAGTTGACTTCAAACGAATATCAACCGCAAATTACAATTCAGCAAATCAATAATTAAGAGGAAACTCCATGCCAGAAATAAGTCTTTATCGAAAAATTGATGATGAATACTGTGACGAATTACATGCTAATGTTCAAGTCATGGTTCCCGAGTTAACGTATATTAATAGTGAATCTGAAGATGTTTTCATTGAATATCCTGATGAAGCTAAGGAAAGCATTAGTATTAATGAATATGATGATGGGTGGGATCCTCAATTAAATGGTCTTCACTACCATCAATCATTCAAAATAGGTAATCCAAGTGCCTTTTTTGGTCATAGTGAGATCACGGATTCAGCGAATCGAATTGGCGTTGCCGTGCACCTTTTTTCGGCTGATTCAAAATTCCAAAAAACAATGGTTTTACCACAAGACGTATATGATACGGTAGATAATTTAGACATTGAGTTTGATTATGATTTTGAAAAATCATGGATGAGAGGGAAGATTAATTTAGAGTTCTTCTTCTTTTTGAAAACTAGTAAAGTACAACATCCTTTCCAAGCAAACGAAGAAGGGATGCGCTTGAGTTATGATAACCTCTTTCAAACTTGTCTAACTGTTGATGGAACAGGATCGACGTTCCCGATTACCGAAATTGAGAATCCAGGCGGTCCGTTGTGGCAAATGAGGAAGCTTTGGAGTGATCCGTTAGTTGACGCTTTCGATGCTTCTAGTGTTCAAATCGAATTAAACAGCAAACATCCTAAGTTCAAGGCTTTAGTTAATAGCTCAAGTACCTCTAATGGGGTCAGTGCAGTATTGATGGAACAAATCATGGCTCAAGCCGTTGCGATGATTATAGATGAAACGGCGAATGATATGGCAGCTGATGGCTCCGATTTTGAAAATGATGTGCCGGCTGAAGGATCAGTGGCTAAAGTGGTTCAGTACTGGATCAACCTATATGATATTGATATCAAGAACGATAAGATGATGGCAATTTTCAATAAGGTTGCACAAGGCGAAAAAGAAGATGAGGCATAACTAATGAACATTAATTGGAATGCAGTGTCTTACTCAATTCCGAAGGCAAAGCAAGATTTTGAAAGCTTAGTCGTAAAAGACAAAATGATTACTCCGATTAACCCTTCTCCAGAATGGTTACCGTTACGTGAAGAATTGATTCGAGCACGAGATGAAATTTTTGAAAAGAATGGGCTGGACGTAGCTTCAACTTTGGGATACGAGTTTGACGTTGATTACGGATTTAAACTATACGAAATTTTAAATGATCAAATTGGGTTCACAAACCGCGCTGCCAGCAGTAATGATGTATGGCGTTATCTGTCTTTACGGGTGATTCCTGATATTGTACACGCACGGATTGGTTTTGAAGAGAAGCAAGATCACTACTATGCATTGCCACGGCGGGTTTGGCTAAGTACGATTTGGTGGTATATCCACCTTTCTTGGGCCGGGAGCGAAGAGGCTACGCGGGAATTATTGGCAACTAATTCAACAGATACGATTATGAACTTAGTTGAACGTCCTGGCCGAGGCTACTATGTTGATGTTTACCGAGAAATTATGAAACAATACAAGGGCCACACCAGTCGGGATCTTTTTCGTCGGGTCTTAAAGCTCAATACCGCTCGACTGATTACTACTTCACCCGAATTGGTAGCTGGGGGAATTGAGCAGTACGTGCATGATCTGTTTGAATCGGCAGGGGCAGGGAAATGACGCTTTTTGTACACAATTTGTATCAGACAATTGTTCAAGCGAATGCCAGACGCTTTTCGAATGTAAGAGTAATCACAGGGTATAGCTCGGCAAGTTTTTTATTGCGAGTGCTGAAAGACTGTCCTAATCTGAAAATGGATATTTACCTAGGAATGGCCTTGCAAGGAATTTCTGCAAAAGATCATGAGCTTTATAAGCAATTAACGGAAAGTGGAAAAATCAGATTGTGGTATGTTTGTGAAGAGCCAATGGTTCACCAAAAAGTAGTCGATTTCTATAACGATCATAATCATCAATCATATATTGGATCAGCTAATTTTTCAGAACGAGGCTTTCTATCGCAAACGGAAGTCATGACGGTTGTGAACAATAGCGTGGATGCAATTTTTTCAGCGATTAAAGAGCGAGCGTATCTTTGTACATCTCCGGTGGTTGAGGAGTATCTTAGATTTAGTAATACTACTGAAGTTAGTTTCGAGAGTGAGCAGCGTGAAGAAGACGTGTCATCAGAAGTTACTGAAGATAAAGCGGGCTTTTCAAGCTATGAACATAGAACGGTTAATAATGGTTCTGAACAAAGTTGGCGTAAGCCAGTGGGAACTTACATTAAAGGGCTTAGTCTAAATGTTGAAGGAATAAAAATTCCAATAATTAGACCGGATTTTCGTGAGAATTTTGCTTTGAATGCGTCTGATCCTTTTTTGTCATTAAAGGGTGTGGATATGTATGAGCTTCGCGAAGCCGAGCGTTTTAATGTTCAAATTAATGGCAAAGATGATGAGGCAATAGTTACTAATTTCTCAGAACTACGCTTAGCGAGATTCAACATTCGAGATGAAGTCTTAGCAATGCTTAATCTTCACGATAATGAAAAAGTTACCTTAGAAAATGCGGGTGACGGAGTTATCGTTGTACAAGCAAACAAAAAGGCTGCAAAAGATCGGCCAAAGAGATATAATCTCTATTTAATTAAGTGATTTCCATGTTATTAAAGTAATATGAAAATCTTAGAATGAGGTGGGATCGATCATGTTGAAATTGATCGAAACATTTAGCGGCATTGGTGCTCAAGCACAAGCCCTAAAAAATCTAAACGTTGATTATAAAACAGTAACAACCGTTGATTGGGAAATTGGTGCTATTTACGCTTATGATATTATTCATAATGGTAAACAGGACTTAACTGAATATCGGCATCATAATAAAGAGAGTTTGATCGAGTCGGTAGGCCGCTTTAATCTTTCTGGTGATGGAAAGAAGGCATTGTCAGACAAAGCATTGCAAGCAATGTCGACGATCCAACTGAAGAAAATTTTAGCTGCGATTAATCGAACTAAGAACTTAGTTGATATTACTCAAGTGCACGCCAACGATTTGCCGGAAGGTGATATTCTTACTTACTCCTTCCCGTGCCAAGACCTTTCAGCAGGGCGTTATTGGCACCACTACACTGGTGGGATTGATCGCGATGCCAATAACCGAAGCACATTACTATGGCAAATTGAACGGATCTTAAAAGAATATCAAATGTTGGCTAAACCCATGCCGCGGTTTTTGCTGATGGAAAATGTCAGTGATATTCTCTCTAGCAAGAACATTGATAATTTCCGTGAATGGCAACGCTTTTTGGAAAAAATGGGATATGTTAATAAGGTATCCACGCTTGATGCGAGAAACTTTGGGATTCCCCAATCACGGGTGAGAACTTATATGCTCAGCGTTAGAGCAGATAGTGATGCCCAAGCGGACTACATTGATCGATATTTGATGGATAACGATCTGGAAATGATTGCCTTGCCAGACGAAAAAATTAGAAACATTGGTGAATTTTTGCGGTTGGATTACTCTAATCCAGTGTATAGGCAAGAAGCGACAGATAGTACTCCAAACTATACTGACTCGAGGCAACGGATTTTTGAAAATAGTCGAATTTTGGCGATTGATGATAAGCCACAAAAGAATGTTTTTGCCCGGACGGTTACCACTAAACAAGATCGTGATCCCAATTCTGGAATTGTTGAATATCGAAACATTAAGTTTACGCCGTGGAATAAACATTACCGCAATTTAACACCTAGAGAATGCTTTTTATTGATGGGATTTGATGAAAAAGATTTTGACAATTTAGAGGCCCAGAATGATGTGGTTCGGAAAGGGCAAAAAATGTTGCCCCAATCGAAGCTAATCAAATTGGCGGGGAACAGTATTGTAGTTCCAGTCTTAGAGGAGATTTTTAAGCAAGTCGTTGAATTGAATCAGCAATTGGGTTAGTCTACGTTCAAGCTCCAAGGTCGGATGCTTGAACGTTTTTCATTTCCCGGGAAATGGAGTCATTGTTTAGCCGCGCCGGGAAATTTATAATGGGGACAGGAAACTGGGAGGGCTGGAAAATGAACAAGGACAACTTCATCCGCGTAATGCTACGGGAACAATTTGGCTGGGACATTGATATCAAAAAGCCAGATTTTGGCACCTATGTAATCGTGCCGCGGCCCGATAGTACCATGGCGACCCAGATCGCACATGGTTTGTCCGGCCAAGCAACCGAGTGGACGGCCCTGACCGACCGCTTGCGGCTACTTAACCGTTGGGCGACGATCCGCTTTAACCACGTGACCTTCCTGCTGGCAAATCCCCAGGCATCAACCAAGTACCTCTACTTCGTCAAAAATGGCCGGGATCGTTATGCCGTGCCGCTGGACCATGAAACACCGCTTGATATGCCAGCCTGCGGTGATGAGATGGCACGGCTGGTCCAAAGCTGGGACACGGACTGGCACGATCCGGACTTTGCTGATTACCGCAGCCGGGAGGAAAGTACCTGGGAAGCGATCCCGCAGGCGCCGACGATGGTGGATTTTTCGACGGACGTCGCCTTTTTAGATGAGGGGCGGCTCGACGACACCAACGATCAATTGAGCGGCTGGTTGCCCGATGCGCAGGACCTGGCCTTAACTGAAATGTTGGGGGAAACCAGTGCGGTGTTGGACGACCTTGGTGGGGAGCAATTGACGGCCGCCGAGGAAGCCGAAGCGGCTGGTGAACCGCAGCCGGAGATCGATGAGGAGCGGATGGCCGAATTGCAAGCCGAAGTGGCCAAGGACCTGGCCTACGAAGCAGAGCATCAAGATGATGATGACTGGGACCACGACGATGACGATTGGGACCGAGATGATGATGGTGACTGGGATCGTGATGACGATTGGGACCGGGATGACGATGATGATTGGGATCGCGACGATTGGGAAAACGATGATTACGACGCCGAGTGGTCGGATTACGATGCGTCAGCCGATTATGAGCAGTGGGAACCAGAAGATGAATGGGAGTTTGATGACGACTTCGACCGGGATGAAGATTAGAACTACTCGTTTTTTCTCATCATTTTTTAAAAAAGTGATTGACAAATGGTAAGAGGATTCGGTAAGCTAAGACCATCATTTACGAAGGGAGGATTTCCTCATGGTTCAAACGAACGCTTTGATGGCTTGCCAATGCATGTGCTGTCCAGTAATGGCCAGCACCATTTTGGCATACCATCAGCGAATCGCTTGGGTCAATTAACGGGGCGTAATCCTCTGTAAAGCAGATCGGTAAAGTAATACCGGTTTGGTAAGGCCGTGATTCCAAGGATGGGATCACGGCCTTTTTGTATGGTTTGCGTCTAGTAGCTTGTTGGTTGGTAAAAAACATAGGTGAAAGGAACGAGATTGATGAAGAAGATGAAATGGCAGGCTTTATTGGCATTAGTAACTTTAGGCAGCAGTTTGGCAGCGGCTCCCCTTGCCCAGGCGGATACGCTCACGGTCGGGACGACCGCGCAAACCTACCCGACCTCTTATCGTAAGGACGGAAAGTTGACGGGTTTTGACGTGGCAGTGGCCAAGGCGGTGGGGAAGGAAATGGGCGCCAAAGTTAAGTTCAAGGTCGTTGGCGACGTACCGAGCCTCTTTGGTGAACTCGATCAGGGCAATATCGACACGATTGCCAACTCGATTACCGTCCTGCCGGCCCGGGAAAAGAAATACCACTTCTCGCCGGCTTACTCCTACTACGCCGCTCAAATTGCCGTCTTAAAGGACAGCAAGTACCATACGCTGAAGGATCTGGCGGGCAAGACAGTCGCCGCCCCGGTCGGTTCTTCCAACATTGATTTGCTGGAAAAATACGATTCGCGGATCAAGATCAAAAAGTACGATGATCGCAATGCCGTCTTTACTGATGCCAATAATGGTACCGTTGCTGGCGTTTTGAACCAACGCCAGTTCATCCAGGAAACCGTCAAAAAGCAGCACCTTAATTTGCGGATCGTCAAGGGGGTCGCGGGCTGGAACGTGACGGCCTTTCCGTTTGCCAAGGACAAGCAGGCCCAAGCCAAACAAAAGCGTTTTGACAAGGCTCTGACCAAACTGAAACAAGATGGAACCCTGGCCAAGCTGTCCAAGCAATTCTACAATGGCGCCGACGTCACGAAGAAGTCCCTCCAGGACCAATAAACTGAGGAGGACCTCATGGATTTTGCCTACATGTTAAAAGTCTTCCCGCAGATTGGCCGGTATGTCCCGGTGACGCTTTTAATGGCGATTGTCGCCATGGGCTTGGCAATCGTGGTGGCGACGGTCCTCAGCATTGGCCAGCGCTACCCGGTGGTCCAGCGGCTGGTGGCCGGGTATTTGTTGATCTTTCGGGGGTTTCCGACCCTGGTGATCTTTTTCGTTGGCTACTATGGCCTACCCCAGCTTTGGCATGGCCAGTCGCTTTTGCCGGCCGGGGCCGCTGCGACGGTTTGTCTCGCGTTGAAAGAGGGGGCCTACCTAACGGAAATTTTCCGAGCTGGGCTGGCCAGTGTTGGTCGTGGCCAACTGGAAGCGGGCTTGGCGCTCGGCCTTTCCAAGGCAGTTGTTTACCGGCGGGTGATCATTCCCCAGGCAATTCCGATCATGATTCCCCCGGTCGGTAATACCTTTATTGGCCTGCTGAAAGAAACTTCGTTGGCCTTTTCGATTGGGGTAACGGAGCTGTTTGGGGCCGGCAAGTTGCTGGCAACGGAAAACCTCGCTTACCTTGAAGTTTACTTGGTGGTCGGCAGCTGGTACGTGATTCTGATTTACGTTTACACCCATTTGCAACAATGGTTGGAAACTCGGGTCGCCCGGCGCTTTGGTAAGGAGGCACGCGCGTGAAAAACCAATATTTACCGTTGGCTAAGCGGGTGGCGCACCGGTTGGATCAACACCTGAAAAAGACACCGGCGGGGCTGACTTGGGACATCAGTCACTCCTTTGCGGGTCAGTGGCGCTACTACGATGAGGCTTCGCTTTACGCGGGGGCGAGCGGGATCATCAAATTTTACCTGCTCCTGGCTCAGGTTAGTGGCGAAACCCGTTACTTTACGACGGCCTATCAGGCGGGGCAGGAACTGGCCGCCCGGGCACTGGCGCCAGCTGAGCACCTTGAGAAAGCCTTTAGCAAGTATGCTTACACGACGGGCCTGGGAGGAGTGGCCCAAGCTTTGGCCTGGCTCGATCAAGCCCAGCCAACGCCTCGCTTTGCCCAGGCGATTTGCCAGATTCTACAGGGCATCGTGGCTGAACAGCGACCGGATGGGGCCTGGAGTGGTCAAATTGGGATTGTTGCCGATGGCGGGACGGCCCTTTTGTTGGGGCATTTGGCGCCACGCTACCAGATTCCCGGCTGGCAAGCCGCTTTGCGTAAATTTGGTGCTTACGTTTTGCGCCAACGGCAGGTCGATGCACATGGCCAGGCTTACTACGTGGGCTTGGATCTGAACTACGTTGGTGGCCCAGCTGCCAAGTTCAATACTGGGTTTCCCCTTGGTCCGGCGGGAGTGGCTTACACCCTGCTTAAATTGGCGGCTTGGACTGGCGAGGACCGGTTTACAGCTGGCGTGACCGGGATTCGCGAATTTTACGAGTACTATGGGCAAAAGGAGGCGATCTTGCTGCCACATTATCATCCGGATACGGAGGGGATCTGCTACGTCGGCTACTGTGGGGGGCCAGTAGGGGTGGCCCGCTACTTTTACCAGCTAGCCCTTCAGCAAGACGATCGCCAGGCCGCTCGCGATTTTGCCGCGGCAATTGCCGGACTGGACCTGGTGCAAGCCCCGGCTAAGCGCTCGGCGGGCTACTGGCAGACTGAGAACTACTGCTGCGGGACGGCTGGAATCCTAAACTTGCAGTTGGGGGCGTATTTGGCCACGGGCCAGCCGGCCTACCTGACCCAAGCGCAAGCGACCGGTCAACTGCTGGTCAACCGGGCCGTTCAAACGACACAGGCCGTCTACTGGCACCAGGCTTTTGAGCGGAAGGTACCGACCAACATTACGGCGGCGTTGGGCTATTACGATGGTGCCGCCGGAATTGCCAGTCAGCTGTTGGAACTGGGCGAAATTGAGCAGGGGCATTTAAACACCCATCGTTTGATTGACGATCCCTATCCGGCGACTTGGAAGCTGAGCCAATAATTTCCCGGGAAATATGCTCCCAAACGCGTATAATTTAAGTAAATTGCGCGAAAGGGTGGGGGAAATGAAGATCGTAATCGCACCAGATTCGTTTAAGGGGTCACTGACGGCCAAAGAAGTCGGTGAAGCCATCCAAGTCGGGTTAAAGCAGATTTGGCCGGATGCGGAATACGTGTTGGTCCCGATGGCCGACGGGGGTGAAGGGACGGTCCAAGCCCTGGTTGATGCGACGGGCGGGCGCTTTATAACGCGCACGGTCACTGGTCCCTTAGGCTTGCCGGTCGCCGCTCGTTACGGCTTACTTGGTCAGGGGCAAACCGCGGTGATTGAGATGGCCGCGGCCAGCGGCTTACCCTTGGTACCGGCTGATCAATTAAATCCGCTCTTGACGACGACTTACGGGACCGGCGAATTGGTTCGCGATGCCCTCGATCAGGGGGTGCGCGAAATTATTTTGGGCCTGGGCGGCTCAGCGACCAATGATGGTGGCGCGGGGCTAGCCCAGGCCTTGGGGGCGCATTTGTTGGATCAAAGTGGCCAGGAGTTGCCCTTCGGCGGGGGCGCCCTGGGTGAACTAGCTCAAATCGACGTCAGCCAGCTGGACCCACGGTTAGCCGAAGTTAAAATCAAGTTGGCTTCCGACGTCACCAATCCGCTGACCGGGCCGCCGGGGGCTTAGGTGCCGGCCTGTTAGCCTTCACCCACGCCAGCCTCCACCCCGGGGTGGAACTGGTGGTAGAGGCAACCAATTTAAAACGGAAAGCGCACGGCGCCGACCTGGCTTTCACCGGGGAAGGCAGTCTTGATTTTCAGACCCGCTTTGGCAAAACCCCGTACGGAGTGGCCCAGGCGATTAAAGCCGTTGCCCCGCACGCGCCGGTGATCGCCCTTACCGGACACATTGGCCCCGGCGGCGCGGACTTGACTGATGTGATCGACGCCGTCTTTGCGACCCCCACCGGAGCCAAGGTGTTAACCCAAGCGATGGCAGAAGCAAAGGCTGATCTTGAAATTACTGCCACGCAAATTGCCCGGCTCTGGGAAGCGCAAAATAAAAAATTGCGGATGAATGGGAATTGACACACGACATATTTATAGATTAATGTCATTAAGTTAAGCTCTTGACACCAAAT
>NZ_AZFK01000044.1 GCF_001435775.1 Limosilactobacillus ingluviei DSM 15946
CTAGCTGCCTAATCATTTACATAATTCAACTTTCCACTTGACAGGGTCCAGTTCATTACGGTGCTCTTTTTTTCGTCATCGCTCCAACAATAGTCGCGTGAGCTTAGGCGGTTGGTTGTTCCTTAATGCGGCCGACAAATAAGGCGCCACAAGCTAAGACAATCCCCGCGAGCAGTAACATCCCGGGCATTGACTTGCCAATCAATGGGAAGATGGCAAAGCTGGCCACCGACGCAATGATTTGCGGCAGGCAAATGCTGCAGTTAAACAAGCCCAGGTAAGCCCCCTCATGCTTGCCGGCCAAAGCAGTCGTCAAAAGGGCAAACGGAATTGAGTTCATTGAGATCCAGCCGATTCCGATTAAGCAGAATGATAAGATCAACAGAAGTTTCGTGTGAATAAAGAAGACGGAGACAAAGCCCAGCCCCCCTAAGATCAAACCAGTCCGGTACATGAACTTCCGTTGGTTCGGCTTCGTCTTGGCCAAGACCATTCCCCACAAGACGGCCGCAATGGCTTGGACCGCTGATAAGACCCCAAACCAGTTTCCGGCTGCTTGGTAGCTGGCAGTGGATGGATCAGTGACGTGCCAAACGTTTTGGGCGATGGCCCCGGTCCCGTAAGTCCATAAGTATTGGAAGGCGAACCAACAGAACATTTGCACCAGCGAAATTTGCCAGAAGGCTTGCGGGGCTGACTTCAATAAGGCCATGAAGCTTAACTTTTCTTGGTTGGCCGCTACGTCAACCCCATGGTAGCGAGCGTAGTCTTGGGGGTTGTATTCCCGGACCTTCGCGACCGTAAAGAGGCTGGTTAATAATAAGACGGCTGCCCCCAGGTAGAAAGTCCAAATCACAGAGTTGGGCAAAGCCCCCTTTTTGGCCGTGTTGGCAACGCCGAGCCCGGTCATGATAAAGGGCATTAAGGTGGCTAAAATCCCACCCATGTTAGAGAAAATTTGTTGCCAGGACCAGGCAAAGTCTTTTTGCTCTTCGTTGACCATGTCCCCGATGATCATCTTGAAGGGTTGCATGCAAACGTTTGAGGAAAGGTCCATAAAAAGGACGGCGATGGCCCCAAACCAAAGGGCCGCTAACGAGGCGTACCCAAAGCCAAAGGAACCGGCGTTAGGCAGTAAGACCAAGACTAAAGCGGCAATCGGGGCCCCCACCAAAAGGTAAGGCATCCGCCGGCCAAAGCGCGTCCAGGTTAAGTCGGAATACTTCCCGACCAGGGGTTGGACCAGCATCCCCATTAACGGGGGCAAAATAAAGAAGAAACCGAGCTTAGTTGGGTCGGCCCCAATCGTTTGAAAGATCCGACCCATTTGGGAGCTCTGTAAGGAGAAGGCCATGTTGACCCCGAAAAAGCCGAAGGTCATGGCAAACAGGGTGCTGACGGGCAAGGTTGGCAAGCCCGCGGTTGATTGTTGTTTTTCCATTGTCAATAACTCCTTTAATTCAATTGGTAGACCTTTGCTTCATATGGGCGCAAGGTCGTTCCTTGATCATCAGTGTAGTTGCTCAACAAGAGCGTTCCGGCGGTAGGTTGAGCAAATGACCGGGTGAGGGTGGTAGCCGTAAAATTGGCGACGACCAACAGGGTGGTCGTTTCATCCGTCCGGGTGTAGGCAAAGACTTGCGCATCGTTCTCGTTACCCGCGACCAGGGCAAATTTCCCCTCGGTGATGACGGGGAGGTCGTGGCGCAGTTGGATCAACTTTTGGTAGTGATAAAAGACTGAATCTGGGTCAGCTAAGGCCGCTTTGGCGTTAATCGTGACGTAGTTGGGATTAACCGCCAGCCACGGGTCGTGGTCAGAGAAGCCGGCGTTTAAGCTGGCGTCCCATTGCATCGGGGTCCGGGCGTTGTCCCGAGAATGGGCGGCGAGGTATTTGAGCATCGTCGGCCCATCTACCAGGTGTTCTTCTTCAACCAATTGCCGGTAAGCGTTTTGGCTCTCTAAGTCTTGATAAGCAGCTAACGAAGCGAAGGGGGCGTTGGTCATCCCTAATTCTTCACCGGCGTAAATATAAGGGGTTCCTTGCAGACAGTGCAGGATCGTGGCCAACATTTTGGCGGAAACGACCCGGTAAGCGGGGGAATCATCGCCAAAGCGCGAAACCACCCGGGGTTGGTCGTGGTTGTTCCAGTAAAGCGAGTTCCACGCTTGGCCAGCCAGTTCGGTTTGCCATTTGACCAGGTTGGCGCGCAAAGCGGGCAAGCTAACCTTTTGATCATTCCACTTGCCCAAAGCGGGGTTGGGGTTGCCGTCTAAACTGACGTGTTCAAATTCAAACACCATGTTTAATTCGGTTTCGGTCAGGTTGGCATACTGCTTTGCGTCGGTGGTGCTGGCCCCCGGGGTTTCGCCAACGGTTACCAAGTCGTGCTTTTGCATCACGGCTTGGTTCATTTCTTGCAAGAACTCATGGATCCGGTGCCCGTTGGCAACAATGGGTTCAACGTTGGCAAAGGCTTCGCCACGTTCTTTTTGGCCATCTTGGTAGGTCGCGGGCTTGGAAATCAGGTTGATGACGTCCATGCGGAAGCCATCGACGCCGAGGTTGGCCCACCAATTCATGATGTCGTAAACGGAATGCCGCAGGGCCGGGTTTTCCCAGTTTAAGTCGGGTTGCTTGGTGGCGAATAAGTGCAAATAGTATTGGCCGGAAGCCTCGTCGTATTGCCAAGCCGACCCGGAGAAGTACGATCCCCAATTGGTCGGGGCGTGACCATCGACGGGATCGCGCCAGATATAGTAGTCCCGGTAGGGGTTGGTTTTGCCCTGGCGACTTTGTTGAAACCATTCGTGTTCATCGGAAGAATGGTTAACGACCAGGTCCATCATAATTTTCAGGCCCCGTTGGTGGGCGGCCGCTAAAAGCTCTTTAAAGTCGGCCAAGGAGCCGAAGGTGGGATCAATGGCCCGGTAGTCGCTGATGTCATAGCCGTTATCGACGTTGGGGGAGCGATAGATCGGGTTGAGCCAGATGATATCGACGCCGAGTTTTTGGATGTAATCAAGGCGGCTGGTCACCCCCTTGAGGTCACCGATGCCATCATGATTGCTATCTTGGAAGCTGCGGGGGTAAACTTGATATACCACTGCATTTTGCCACCAATATTTCGGGGAATAGGTCATTTCAAATCAGTCCTTTGGTAAAATCAGGGGTTACGCAAACGTTTGAGTAAAGTGACGAAAAATAACAGCGGTTTCAGCAACCGCTTTCAAAAACATTATAAATAAATCGTCGGGAAAGTCAACTACCAAATAAAGGGGAATTTGAAGATGGTGACCATCAAAGATATTGCGAAACAAGCGGGCGTGACACCGTCGACCGTCTCGCGGGTATTAAATCAAAGTGGCGGCTACAGTGACAAAACCCGCCAAAAAGTGTTACAAATTGCGGCGGAACTGCACTACCAAAAAAATGAGGCGGCGTCGAACCTGGTCGCCCAAACTTCGAATGTGATCGGGGTGTTGATTACCAATGCCACCACCAGTTTTGCGGCCCCGATCATCGATGGGATCGAAGATTGGGCTTATCAGCACGGCATTCGCATCCTGTTGGCTCACTGCGGCTTAAATGACGCGGCGCGGCTAAAAGCATGCCTGGATTTGATGGCCGGCCAAAAGGTCAGTGGGATTCTTTCGATCTCGGTACAGTTTGATGCGACCAATTTGGCCCTGTTGAAACAATTGGGGCTGCCCCTAGTGTCGCTCGGGGTGAAAGTTGATGGTTATCCAACGGTGGCGATTGATGATGAAAAAGCCGCCTATACGGGCACCAAATACCTGCTGAACCGGGGGTACCGGCGAATTGCCCTGGCCGCGATTGACCCGACGGATCCCCAAACGGGGCAGGCCCGGTGTCATGGTTACCAGCGGGCTTTGCAGAAGACGGGCCTGGCGCCGCTGATTATTCCGGGGGATTATTCTTTTCAAGCTGGTTACCAGGCCGCCAAACAGCTCTGGCAGGCGGCCTTGCCGCCGGAGGCAATTTTTGCGGCCAGTGATGATGCGGCCGCCGGGATTGTCTTTTATGCGCAATCGCAGGGGTTGGCAGTGCCTGAGCAACTGGCGGTACTGGGGTTTGACAATTCTTACGTCGCGGACTTGGTTTATCCAGGGCTGACGACGGTGGAGCAGCCCTTTGCCCAGATGGGACAATTGGCGATTGAAGCCTTGGTGATGAAGACCCCCCTCCCGGATCAGGTGGCCTATCAAATTAAAGAACGGCATTCGGTCGGCTGGCGTTAATGAAAAAATGGCCCGGAACTTTGCAGGTTCCGGGCCGTTTTTGCCTTGTTTAGGGTAGCGCCGTAATTTCGTGGGCGCTAGGTTTGCCAGCCAAGATCGCTAAAACATCGTCGAGGGCAATCTCGACCATATTTTGGACAGCTTGATTGGTGAAAAAAGCAATGTGCGGGGTCATGATGACATTGGGCAGGGCCAACAGGGTTTGAATTGGGGTGGGCAAGGTCGCCAAGTCAGCGTGGTAGTCCTGGTTAAAGACGGGGGCTTCCCTTTCGACCGTGTCAAGCGCCGCGGCGGCGATCGTATGATCCTTGAGCGCTGCGATTAAGGCGGCTGTGTCAACGACGGGTCCCCGGCTGGCGTTGACCAAGCTGGCACTTGGTTGCATTAAGGCCAGTTCAGGCGCCCCGATTAAGCCTACTGAGGTCGGATTCAAGTCCACGTGCAAGGAAACGACGTCCGCGCGGGCCAAGAGCTCCCGTTTGGTGGTGTATTCCACGATTTCTGCTAATTCCGGTCGGGGCTTGAGGTCAAAGCCCAGCACTTTTGCTCCTAAGGCATGTAACAGTTGGGCTAAGGTTCCGCCGATACGACCGACCCCAATAATGCCGATCGTGGCCGTGTGAATTTCCTTGGCTTGTAGTCCCGCCCAGCGAAAATCACCCGCGGCCACGCGGTGGTCAAGGGTGGGAGTGTGGCGCAACAAGCGGAAGATCTGCATTAAGGCAAATTCCGCCACACTGCGGGGCGAATATGCAGGAACGTTGGTCACGACTAAACCATTGGCGCGCGCTAAGGGGAGGTCAATGGTATCCACGCCGGCCGTCCGGGTGGTGATTTGGCGCAGGCCATGTTGTTTTAAGAAGGGATAGACCTCGGCGGGGACTGCCCCGCGCTGTTGGATTACCACGCCATCAACCCCGGGGACGAGGTCAAGGGAAGCTTGGATCACGTGGGGAGAAGTGATAATTTTGATTTGGTGGATGGCGGCGTAAGCATCGATCGCGGCTTGCTCATCCGGTCGCACGCTGGTCATCAAAATTTTGGTCATGCAAAAACCTCTTTTCCTTTTTGGCTAGGCAGTTTGCAAAAACTTGGTGATCCGGGCCACCGCAGTTTTGAGGGCCGCCATGCTGGTGGCGTAGGAAAGCCGCAGGTAGCCTTCGCCCCCAGCCCCAAAGAAGCTGCCCGGAATCGTGGCCACTTGCCCTTCCTTGGCTAAGCGGGTCGCAAAAGTGACATCATCACTTCCTTGGTCGGCGGGGAGTTTGGCGAAGAGGTAGAAGGCTCCCCGCGGAGTAGCGACCGTAAAGCCCAGTTCACTAAGGGCGTGGGCCAGGTAATCCCGGCGGGCTTGGTAGGCGGCCTTCATCTTTAGCGTTGCTTGGTGGCCGGCTTCACTGCCGAAAATCGGGACGGCGGCGGCCATGGCAGGGTCCGAAGGGGCCGTGATCATGACGGCGTGGACCACCCCGATCCGCTGCATAATGCCGGCAGGGCCAGCGATAAAGCCGATCCGGTAGCCGGTCATCGCGCCCGCCTTGGAAGCCCCGTTTAAAATCACCGTTTGGCCCGGCAGGTACTTGGCCAAGGAAGTGTGGGTCCCCTCGTAAACCAATTCGGAATAAATTTCATCCGAAATGACGACCAAATTGGTTTCTTGGAGGACTGCCGCCAAAGCTTGGAGTTGGGCGGGGGTAAAGGTTACCCCGGTCGGGTTGGAGGGGTAATTTAAAATCAGGGCCTTGGCCTGGGGGTGTGCGTTGATGGCGGCTTTCAGCTGGTCAGGCGTCAAGACAAAGTCCGGGGCGGTCGTCGGGATCGTCACAGCGTGGCCACCCAGCATTTCGGTCATGGTTTCGTACAAAGGAAAGGTCGGCGTCGGAATCAAAACTTCATCGCCGGGATTCAACAGGGCCGCTAAGGAGGCATAGATGGCTTCGGTGGCCCCGATCGTTACGGCAATTTCGCCTTCGGCTTGGTAAGTCAGTGCGTAGCGGTCGGCTAAAAAGTGGCTGATCGCTTGGCGCAAAGCGAGCGATCCGGCCCCGGGAGCGTAGTGGGAGTCGTCGGCATTAATGGCGTCAATCGCCGCTTGCTTAGCGACGGTCGGGACCGCAAAGTCGGGTTCCCCGACCGTTAATTTGACAATGTCGGGGACGGTACTGACTTCTTGATCAAAGAGCAAGATATTGGCGGGTTGCACCTTGGCAACGTGAGCGTTAAATTGGGTTGCCAGACTGGCTTTCATGGTTGGCATAAAAAACTCCTCCTTCAATGACAAAGGGTTTCAGCAAATAAAAAATCCCGGCTGTTGTCGCTGCAACACCCGGGAGACTGTTTGAGGGTTGGTAATTAACCATGGTTGGTGGGCTTCCCGGATGTTTGGATTGCGTCCTAGAAGCCATCGCAAAAGCTACTGGTTTCTAGGCCTAAATAAAGGCAAACCAGTAAGCATAAAAAGCGCTATTAACTTGTGAGGAACATTGAGAAATCATTTGCTTCACCTCAGGTTAATCAATTGCTCATCATTTTAATCGTTTTCTCAGATAAGTCAAGCTAAGTGGGGAAAGGTGCCCCCCTAATTTTGGGGAAATGGGGGTTGAAACGTTGATTTAACAATTTGATCAAAAAAAGTCAGAAAATCGTTAGTTCACACTTGTGTTAGATCACAAATATGGTATACTAAGAATCGTAAAGGAAGTGACCAAGATGCGGATCGATATCAAAGCGTACTTGGACGCCAATCATTTGACGATCTACCAAGTGGCGAAAAGTTCCGGCTATGGCTACACCACTTTACACAAATCGTTCAACAAACAGCAAAGCATGGCGACCTCGTTGAATCTGCGGGACTTGGATGCCTTATCCCAGGCCCAGCACCAAGCAATGTGGGAAGTCTTGCGGGAGTTGGAAGAAAATTATCTACGGGACGATGATGAGTAGAACCGTGTAGCAAGGTGAGGTCGGAAAGGCGTGTTTCTTTCAGGCCTCTTCTTCGTTCTGACGGTACACACCAAGGGGGTAGTACGCCCCAAACGACTTAATTCAAAAATAATCTCAGCGTCCAAGGTGGGCGCCAACCAACCAGGAAAGGGGACTTGAAGATGGCACAAATTCCAGTAGATCCATTTAACAGCATGGATGATATTTTTAATCAATTGATGGGCAACCTCGGGGGCTTAAATACCGAAAACCGGCGTTACTTGATTAACGGCCGGGAAGTCACGCCTGCCGAATATACACAGTTTCGGCAAACTGGTCAGTTACCAGGCGCCAAGTCAGCCCCGACGGCTAAGGCAGCGCAACCAACGGCGCAAGGCATGCTGGCCAAGTTAGGGCGCAATCTGACGGCTGAAGCCAAGGCCGGCAAGTTGGATCCAGTCATTGGGCGGAACAAAGAAATTCAAGAGACCGCCGAAATTTTAAGTCGGCGGACCAAGAATAATCCGGTCCTGGTTGGTGACGCTGGGGTTGGGAAGACCGCGGTCGTGGAAGGTTTAGCTCAAGCGATTGTCCACGGGGATGTACCGGCGGCGATCAAGAATAAGCAAATTATCAGTATTGACATTGCCAGTCTGGAAGCCGGCACCCAATACCGGGGCAGCTTTGAAGAAAACTTGCAAAAGTTGGTTCAAGAGGTTAAGCAGGCCGGCAATGTAATCCTCTTCTTCGATGAAATCCACCAAATTATCGGGGCTGGGAACGCTGGGGACGCCAGTGGTTCCAAGGGGATGAGCGATATCTTGAAGCCGGCTTTATCCCGGGGTGAGATTACGGTAGTTGGGGCGACGACGCAAGATGAATTCCGGAACACCATTCTGAAAGATGCGGCCTTGGCCCGGCGCTTCAACGAAGTGGTCGTCAATGCGCCAAGTAAGGCTGCGACCTTTAAGATCTTGCAAGGTTTGCGCAAGCTGTATGAACAACACCACAACGTTTTGTTGCCAGATGAAGTCTTGCACGCGGCGGTTGACTACTCCGTTCAATATATTCCACAACGTGCGTTGCCAGACAAGGCGATTGACCTGATTGATATGACCGCCGCTCACTTAGCAGCGCAACACCCCGCTACCGATGCTAAGTCGCTGGAAAGCGAAATTAAAGCGACTGAAGCAGCCCAAGCCAAGGCCGTCAAGGCAGAAGACTTCAAGGCCGCTCAAACGGCCAAGGAAAAGATTGCCAGCTTAAAGCAACAATTGGCCGATCATTCCACGGCCGACCAAGTCACGGCTACGCCAGATGACGTGGCCCAAGCCGTCGAACGGTTAACGGGGATTCCGGTTGCCAAGTTAGGCACGTCCGACATCGAACGGCTCAAGGGGTTGAGCAAGCGGTTGGAAGGGAAAGTAATTGGCCAAGACCAAGCCGTCGAAGCCGTGGCCCGGGCGATCCGGCGGAACCGGGCTGGCTTTGACGAAGGGGACCGGCCAATCGGCAGCTTCCTCTTTGTGGGCCCAACCGGGGTAGGGAAGACTGAATTGGCCAAGCAGTTAGCGTTGGATCTCTTTGGCAACAAGGATGACATTATCCGGCTGGATATGTCAGAGTACGCTGACCGGACCGCGGTTTCAAAGTTGATTGGGACCACGGCGGGCTACGTTGGCTACGATGACAACGGCAACACCTTAACGGAAAAAGTGCGGCGGAACCCGTACTCGATTGTCTTGTTAGATGAAATCGAAAAGGCGGATCCGCAAGTGATTACCCTCCTGTTGCAAGTGCTTGATGACGGACGCTTAACTGATGGGCAAGGCAACGTGGTCAACTTTAAGAACACGATTATTATTGCCACGTCCAACGCCGGTTACTCCAACGATGCCCAACCAACTGCCGACCACACCAGCTTGATCAAGAAGCTGACGCCGTACTTCCGGCCGGAATTTTTGAACCGGTTTAACGCGATTGTGGAATTCAAGGCGTTGACGAAGGACGATTTAAAGCAAATCGTGGACTTGATGATTGCCGGGGTCAACACGACGTTGGCCAAGAAGGGCATGGATGTGAAGGTAACCGATGAAGCCAAAGACTACTTGATTGACCAAGGCTACGATGAAACGATGGGGGCCCGGCCATTACGGCGGGTGATTGAACAACAACTCCGGGATCAGGTAACGGATTACTACTTGGATCACTTGGATGACAAGCATTTGGTAGCAGAAATGCAGGACGGCCGCTTAGTAATTCGGGCGGCCGCCAACGCTGAGGCAGCCGCAGCTGATTAGGCGCTCCCCAGCGGTTGGCAAGCAATTAGCTGGTTAGCGAGAACTTAAAACATCGGAACCAAAAAGTGCTCGTAATCACGTTTTCAACGTGGTTGCGAGTACTTTTTCAGTTCTAAACCTTTGTTGACCCGCGCTAATGTTTCATGTGAAACATTACTGACGCCGTTTATAGTTAAGGTGCCAAATAATTGCCAGCAACAGGATCACAACGCAAATGGTGAGCTGCGGATTTTCGTTAAACAACATATGAAAAAGGCGAATTTGCCCCACGGCTTCAACTGGTGCCAAGATTTCATCATTCCTTTCTTTAATCAAAATACTAGCGGAAGTTGGTTGGTAAAGCGAGCATTTTGGATTACACTGGTAGTAACTTAATCAATGGGAGGCCGTGGCGGGATTATGCTGATCACTTGGCATATTGTGAAATTAGTGTTAGTACTGATTGTCGTGTTCAACGAAATTGCAGCGTTGATCACGGTTTTTCGTGAACGACGGGATATTGCGGCAACCTGGGCTTGGTTGTTGGTTTTGACCTTAATGCCGGTCGTTGGCTTTATCTTCTATTCTTTTTTGGGTTGCAAGCTCCCCCAACGGCGCTTGGAACGGATCCAAACGGAAACCCAATTAGAACTTTCGGCGGCCTTGGACAAGCAAAAGGCCCAGTTCTTACTCTCGCCGCCGCCCAAGCAACCGACCTTGCGCACCTACAAGCGGACCATTATGCTGTTTCAAAGCATTGACGATGCTTTTTTGACCCGGCATAATCACGTGGATCTGTTTAGCGAGGGGCACCATTTCTTTGGCCAACTGTTAAAAGATATCGCGGCGGCTAAGCACAGTATCCACATTGAGTTTTATACCATTTACAACGACCGGATTGGAAATCAATTACGGACGGTGCTGGAACAAAAAGCGGCCGCGGGGGTGGAAGTCCGGGTGCTCTATGATTCATGGGGGTCAATGGGAGTTAAACCGAGTTTTTATGATGGCTTACGGGCCAATGGCGGGCATGCGGCGCCCTTCCTGTTAACTCGCAGCAATCTCTTTGATTTCCGGCTGAACTACCGGGATCACCGCAAGATTGTGGTGCTGGATGGCAAGGTCGGTTACGTCGGCGGCTTTAACGTTGGCGATCAGTACCTGGGCCGGTTGGCTAAATTTGGTCACTGGCGGGATACCCACCTGCGGATCGTGGGGAGCGGGGTCTATGGCTTGCAACAGCGGTTTATTCGGGACTGGAATGCTTCGACCAAAGAAGCCCAACAGCGGGTTGATCATTATCGCCCGTACTTTCCCAAAATCAAAGTCGGCAGCGGGACGACGGCTTTGCAAATTGTCTCCAGTGGACCGGATTCGCCGCTGGAAGAAATTAAACTGGGGTATTTACGCTTGATCAATGCGGCCCAGGATCATATCTGGATTCAAACGCCCTACTTAATTCCCGATGACAGTGTCTTGGATGCCCTGCGGGTGGCTGCGCACTCGGGGGTTGATGTGCGGATTATGGTGCCCAATAAGCCGGACCATGCCTTTGTGTACCGGGCGACCCAGTATTACGCCCGTAGCCTGGCAGAAGAGGGGGTTACCATTTACTTTTACCAAAATGGCTTTTTGCATGCCAAGACGATGGTGGTGGATGGTAAGATGGCCTCGGTGGGCTCGGCGAATATGGACTTTCGCAGTTTTAAACTCAACTTCGAAATCAATTGCTTTATGTATGATCCGAACCTGACGGAACGCTTAGAGCGGCTGTATATCCGTGATATTCGGCATAGTCGGGTCATGACACCAGAACGGTTTGCGGCCCAACCCGGGTGGCTGCGGTTTAAGCAAACCTTCTCCCGGTTGCTTTCGCCGATCTTATAAGTTGCGGACACAAAAAAGCGTCGCTTCCATTCAGGAGCGGCGCTTTTTCGTCACCAGACAAACGAAGCTGGGGCAGAGTAAACGGTATTAACAACCAGACATAGAGAGATTTGAGGAAACCTCAGCTTCGTGCATACTCAGATTATGTTCACTAAGTAACAATGTTATTTAACCACGCTGGCTTATAAAATGCAAGGTTTGTCAACGAAAAATATTTACCACGCGAAAAGATTGGGTCAAACTTCACAAGTGGGCGGGAGACTGAAGCGTGTTAAAATAGCAAGGAAGACCTCGTTGCGTGTCAACTCGAAAGGATTACCCATGCCAAGTTTGCAATTTATTTTAGGGTCGGCGGCCGTTGATCACCAAGCGGCCTTGCTTGATCACTTGGCGGCTCAACTGGCCGCTCACCCCACGGATCGCTTTTTTTATTTGGTTCCGAACCACATTAAGTTTTCCACCGAAATCGACGTCTTAAGCCAATTAAAGGCCCGGCAAGCCAGTCCCATCTATGCCCAAACGCAAGTCCAAGTGTTGTCATTTTCGCGGCTGGCATGGTTTTTATTGCGCGACGTCCCGGCCTTTAATGCGCCCCGCATTTCGCCAACGGGCTTGACGATGGTCGTCGCGGCGATTGTCAAACAACTGACCCCGGCCCAGTTGCGCCTGTTTGCCAAGGAAGCACATCAGCCCGGCTTTATTCAAGACTTGACCAGGCAAGTGATGGAACTGCGTAACGCAAATATTGCGCCGGAAGATTACGATCAGATTAAACAGCGCAGTGCGGCGTGGGCCCAAGCCCATGGTCAAACGGATGCCGCCTTTGATGATAAATTGGCCGTGCTGTTTACGGTTTACCAACGGTTCATGGCTGCATTGGGCGACCAGTTAGCGACGCCAGACATCTATGATTTATTGATCCAAGCCTTGCGGCAAGGTGATTTTAGCACGACTCATTTTTACCTGGACCGCTACAACGCCCAGTTTTCGGCCAAGGAAGAACAAGTGGTGGAAGCGATGATTGAAAACGGGGCAACGACGACGGTAAGTTTGGTCTTGGACCGGCCCTATCGGGGGAGCCAGGTGCCGGATCCCAACCAGCTCTTTTATCAACCCGGCCTGATGTATCACCGCTTGGCACGCTTTGCCGAACAGCACGGTGCGATTACCTTTTTACCCGACGAATTTGCCAGCCGGCCGCGGGTGGCCCCGGCCTTACAAGAGGTTGAACGGTGGCTGGCGGCTACCAGTCAGTTTACGACGCCTGCTCCGGCGCCAACTTTACCTCAGGCGGTTCACTTTATGACGGCCCCGACCCGGTTGGCAGAATTGAATGCGGTGGCGGCCAAGATTCGCCAGTTGGTGACTCACCAGCACTACCGGTACCGAGATTTTTTGGTCTTGACCCGGCGCTTGGATGGTTATGAAACGATGCTGCAGCCCGTCTTTGCGGCCCATGAAATTCCAGTCTTTAACGATAATGATCGGCCGATGAAGACGCACCCCTTGGTCACGTTGGTCCTCGGCCTGTTCCAGGTCCTGTGGGGGCATTTTCAATTAACGGATTTGATGCAAGTGCTTAAGACGGGGCTTTTGCTGCCGGCGGTGGAAGTGGCTGGACAGCCCTTAACGGCCGAACAATTCAAGGCCGATCTGTATTTAACCGAGAATTGGGCCCTCAAGTATGGCAAGTCAGGGGCCAGTTGGTTAAGCACCAAACCCTTTGAATACACCCCCCATTTGAAAATAACCCCAGCGATGGAGCAAACGGCGTTGGGACAAGCAGAATTGCAAAAGCGAGCGCAGCTCAACCGGGTGAAGCACTATGTCAAAACCGAATTGGCGCCCTTTTTAGCCCAATGGCGGCAAGCCAAGACCGGGCGCCAAGCCGCGCAATTGCTGTTTGAATTTTTACACCACCAGGGGGTCGAAAAACAACTGGCTGCCTGGGAACAAGCCGCCGTTGAGGCAGGTGAGCTGGCCCTTGGCCAAGAACCCCAACAGGTCTGGCAACTGTTTTGCCAACTGCTCGACGAATACGTCCTGGCCTTAGGCGATCAAACGCCGTTCAACCTGACGGATTTTCGGGATTTGTTGTTAGTGGGCTTCCAAACGGCAACGTATTCACAAATTCCGTCGACGATTGATCAGGTCTTGGTGTCAGAAAGCGGGATTACCCAGACGGAACGCCGGCAAGTGGTCTTCATCATTGGGGCGACTGATGATGTGATGCCCACCGTTCAATTGGAACCAGGCTTGCTGACACCCGCTGAGCGGCAACGGTTGGCCCAAGGCTTGCGTGCGGATCAATACCTCCCCGTGGCGGGCTTAGAAAAGATTGCCAACGAGCCCTTTGTTAATTACTTGGCGATGATGACCCCGCAAGCCGAATTATACTTATCCGCTCCACTGCAAGGGGGCGAAGAAGAGCAGGTGGGGCTTTCGCCGTACTTGACCGGCTTGGCCGCGCATTTCAACCAGCCGATTACCGCCTTACCGGCGACCCCGGTGCCGCAAGCTGACTTTGCGGCGGTGGCGCCCTTTGTGTCGGCGCCCGCCGCGACCCGCTCGAACTTTATTCGGGTCCGGCGTTTAAAGCAGGATAATGCGCAACCATTGAGCAGCAGTTGGCGGTTAGTTGTCCGGTTGTTAAACCAACTGCAGCCGGATCGCCCGCCATTGTTGCCAGCGTACCACTACCAAAATGAGCCCCAGCCACTAACGCCGGCTTTGGCGGAGCAACTGTATGGTCACCTAGCGCCGGAATTGGTGGCCGCCCGGGCGGCCGCCCAACAAGCCGACGCGCCGTTGCCGGCCATTCCGCCGGAGCAGGCGCATAGTACCCTGTATACGTCAGTTTCCCAACTCCAAACCTTTTACCAAAATCCGTATGAATACTTCTTGAAGTACGGGCTACGCTTGAAAAAGCGCGAAGAATTTGAAATCAGTCCCGCTGACTCGGGGACTTTCTACCATAACGTGATGGAGCACTTTATCGCGGCCAATCAACCGCACTTAGCCACCCTTGATGAGGCTGCTTTGGCAAAGCAAACCGCTTTGGCCCTAGCGTGGGCCGAAAGCCAACAACCGCTCTTAGTGGAATTAAGTGATGAAAAACGCCGGTTTGCCTACCAATTAAACCACTTAAAGCAGGTGGCGGCCGCAATGACCCGTCTCTTGGTCAACCAAGCCCAATTGAGTACGGCGACACCACTGCATACGGAGCAGACCTTTGGCACCACGACGGCAGCCTTGCCGCCCTTGGTTCACCGTTTAGCGGATCAAGTCCACCAAGTTCAAGTCCGGGGCCGGATTGACCGGATCGACCAAATTCAAACCGCCCAACAGACTTACCAGATGGTGCTTGATTACAAATCTGGTCAACGGCAGTTTGATTTGGTGCGGGCGCTCAGTGGGTTGGATTTACAGTTATTAACTTATTTAGCGGCCCTGCAGAACAGTGCGCCGACGACGAAGCTCGCGGGGGCCTTTTACCTGCACTTGGGCAATGAAGTCTTACGGGCCTCCGACTTAAAGCGCCGTTCCGCCGTGGCCAATACACTCCAAAATCACCGTTACAATGGGCTGATTTTAAATGATCCGGACCTGTTAACGGCCGTGGATACGGAGCTGGGGCAAACTGGGCGGGGGCAACTTTTGAAGGTCAGCTATACCAAAAGTAAGCAGACCTACCGCGCCAATCAGGGGAGCGCCCTGGTAACGCCGGCCCAATTAAAGTGGCTCTTGGACCAAAATACGGCCTTGATTACCAAAGCAGCCACGGCAATTTTAACGGGGGTCAACACCTTGGCCCCATACCGCTTGGTGGAAGCGACGACGGCCAGCAATGGGTTGACCAACAGTGACTTTTTGCCCATTTTTGCCTTTGATAATGTCTTAGACCAGGATAAGTTCCGTGACATTACGCTGAGCGAAGCGGCTGTAAAGCAACAATTACAAGCCTTGGATGAGCCAACAGAAAATAAGGAAGGATAGTTTTGCCATGGCAAATTTTACGCCAACGCCCCAACAAGCACGGGCAATCAGTGATCAAGACGTCGATATTTTGGTGTCAGCTTCAGCGGGCTCCGGGAAGACGGCGGTGCTGGTGGACCGGGTGATCGAACTGTTGAAGACGGACCCCACTTTAAACATTGATCAGTTTCTCTTGGTCACCTTTACCAAGGAAGCCGCCAAGAATATGCGGGACCGGATTCGCCAGCGGTTGCTAAACGCTAGCGTCAATCAGCACCTCAAAGCGCAATTGGCGCGCTTGCCGCTGGCCAATATCAGTACGATTCACGCCCTTTGTGAGCAGATTATTAAGCAGTATTACTACGTCATCGGGCTGGACCCCAAGTACCGCTTGCTAACAGATGCGGCCGAGCAAAATCTGTTGCAAGAGCAAGTCTGGCAAGCGTTGGAAGAAGAGTGGCTGGGCCAAGAAAGCCAGCAGTTTGCGGCCTTAAAGGCGGCTTTTCAAACCACCGCTAGTAACGTTGGTGAGGGCTTGGCAGAGGTGGTTTGGCAATTGGACACGGTGGCCAATGCGCAAGCCCACCCCCAAGCCTGGCTGGATCAACTGCTGGGAAATTACCGTTGCGAGGCCGCAATGACGACCAGTCCCTTTTATCAAACCCAATTGCAACCGCTAGTGGCGGCGGCCTTAGCTGACTTGGCACAGAAATTAACCACCCTGGTGGATGCGGTGCCGCCGGCCGGACCGTTTGGGAAAATTCAAACGATCCTGCAAGCGGATCTGACCCGGGTCAAAGACCTCCAAGCGGCGTTGCCGACGGCAGGTTGGGATCAGTTGGTCCACGCCTTTAGTCAGGCTAAGTTTGACCGGTGGAGTACAGCGGGGCTGAAAGAAGCGGCGGATAAAGAAGCTGCCGCGGCCTTAAAAGCGCAGCGGGATACGTTAAAAGACCAATTCACCAAGTTGGGTGAGCAGTACTTTAATGTTGATGAAGCGGTTTTGCTGCAACGGGTGGGGCAAGCCCGGGGTTTACTGGCGCAATTAATTGCGGTGACCAAAGAATTTCGGCAACGCTACCAAGGATTGAAGGCGGCACAACATTTGGTGGATTTTAGTGACCTGGAGCACTTTGCTTACCAGATTTTAACGACGGAAACCCCGGCCGGACGCCAAGCCCAAGCCCAGTTGCGCCACCAATTTCGGGAAATCATGGTGGATGAATACCAAGACACCAATGCTTTGCAAGACGAGTTGGTCAAGCAGCTCCATGATCCGGCCCAAAATCACTTGTTTATGGTGGGGGATGTTAAGCAGTCAATCTATCGCTTCCGCCAAGCGGATCCGACCCTCTTTTTAGCGCGTTACCGGCGCTATGCAGGGGCAGCAGCCGGCAATGAGGCGATTGACCTGGCGGAAAATTTCCGGTCCATGAACAGTGTGACCGATTTTGTCAACGTGATCTTTACCCAATTGATGGATGAAACGCTCGGTGAATTGGCCTATGATCAAGCCGCTCAGCTCAAATACGCGGCGACACGCTACGAAGCGGCGGCTGATCCGCGCCCGGCGCCAGAGCTGCTCTTGTACGATGCCAGCGCGACGGAGACGCCTGATCCGGCTGTGGAGCACTATGTCGAACGGCAGGTGAATGATCCGGCGGCCGGGGAAGTCTGGCTGATTGGGCTGCGGATTCGACAAATGCTGGACCGTCACGAAACAATCTTTGATCAGACTACCGGCCAAATGCGCCCAATTGAACCCCGCGACATTGCCATCTTGGCGCGGACCAAACAGTTGAATAACCAACTGGTGGAGCAGTTTGCTCGCTTGGAAATTCCGGTGGTGGTCCATGATGTAAAGAACTACTTTAAGGCGACGGAAGTCCAGACGATGCTGGCCCTACTGAAAGTGATTGACAACCCAGCCCAAGATATTCCCTTGGTGGCGGTTTTGCGTTCGCCACTCGTCGGCTTGACGGAACGGGAACTGGCCTTGATTCGCTTGCAAGCCGTGGATGCCGATTACTATTCGGCCTTGGTGGCCACCCAGACGGCCTTGGTCAAGCCCGATTCGCGGGCAAAACTGGCGGCGCAATGGGCGGCCTGGGATCTTTCACAGCCGAGTGATCAGGGGCCAACCCCGGGCAATTTTGATCAGTTTGCGGGGAAAGTCCAACGGTTTCAAAAGCAATTGACCACCTTCCAGCAGGTCGCCGAACGGCAATCCTTAGTGGCTTTGATCTGGCAAATTTACCAGACGACCGATTACTTGGACTATGTTGCCGCTATGCCCGGGGGGAGTCAGCGGCAAGCCAACCTGCATGCTCTGTACCAACGGGCCAATGAGTATGAGCAAGGCGGTATGCGGGGGCTGTACCGGTTTATTCATTTCATTGAACGCATGCAACGGCGCGATGATGACCTGGCCCAAGCGCCCGGCGAAGTTGTGGGCAATGCGGTCAACGTGATGACGATTCACGGCAGTAAGGGGCTGCAATTCCCGGTCGTCTTTTTAGTCAACAGTGGTCACCACTTTAATACCATGACCCAAACGGCGCCCCTGGTTGTAAATCCGCACGTTGGGGTGGGGATGCGCTTCAGCGTACCGGTGCCCGATGATCCGTTGACGCGCTATCGTTATGATTTACCCCAGCGCGCCGTGGTCTTGCGGTCGTTGTTGTACCAAGAACGGGCCGAAGAAATGCGGCTGTTGTACGTGGCGTTGACCCGGGCGGAACAACGCTTGATTATTACGGCCGGAACGGATCATGAGCCGGCCCAACTGGTCGCCAAGTGGCAAGCGGCGGCGACCGCAACTACCCAAGTCTTGCCAGCTGCCGTGCGTTTGCAGGCGAAGTCCTTTTTGGATTGGCTGGGCATGACGTTGGTCCGGACGGGGTTATTAACGCCGGCTACCTTTGCCAGCGAGGCGACCTGGCCGCAAACCGTATCGGTGCCTGCGCAGTTACGGTGTGTGGCCCAGGTTTATACGGCCAACCAGCTGGAAGCAGCGTTGGCGGCGTTAAAGGATCACCGGGGTCAAGCGGTGACGACGCCGGCGGAAACGCCGCTGACCCGGGCCCAACAACAATTTTTGGCCCAAACCTTACAAATGCAATACCCACACTTAGCGGCAACCAAAACGACGGCCTACCAATCGGTTTCGGCATTGCGGGAAGTTTTTGCCAGTCAGGATCCGGATGAAGCCCGGATGGGGCATTTGAGCTTTAACCAGCAAACCGTGCAAGAGGAAGGCCGCTATCTGCAAGGCGATTTTGGCCAACCGAGTTTCCTGGCGCAGGGGCCGCAAAAACCAACGGCAGCCGCGATTGGGACGGCGACGCACCTGGTCTTGGCGCAATTGGCTTTGACCACAGGGGTGGTAACGTCTGAGCAGGTCACGTCCAAGATCGATGAATTAGTGGCCAACGGCTTGATTGACAGTCCGCAGCTGGGCGCCGCGATTGATGTCGCGGGGATCGTCGCCTTTTATCAAACCCCTCTGGGGCAACAAATTTTGGCGCATCCCCGGCAAGTGCGGCGCGAGCAGCCCTTTTCAATGTTGTTGAACGGCAGCGACCTCTTTACCAATTTACAAGCTGATGATGGGGAATTGCTGATTCACGGGATCATCGACGGTTACTTGACTACCCCGGCGGGGATTGAATTGTTTGATTATAAGACCGACGAAATCAACGCGGATGACCCAACTCCTGTGATTGAACGCTACCGCGGGCAGTTGAACTTATACGCGGCCGCTTTGCACCAGATGACCGGCCAGCCAGTCTTACACCAGTATCTCTACTTAGTAAGGATTGGTGAATTAGTGGAAGTGTAGTATGCTAAAGATGGTTAAAAAATATTGGATAGGCGATCGGTAACGGGATCGCGATGAAAAATCCGAGGGGGCAAGAACGTAAAAAAAGTGGTAGTGCTGTCGGCCGTGGCCTTAGTAAGTTTGGGCTTGGTGGGCTGTGGCAAACAAAGCAATGCAACCAAGGCAGGCTCTGCAACGAGCAGCGCCGTGGTTGATCAGTACACGAAGGGTGAGTGGGCGCTGATGGCCTACATGAAGACCGGTGATATTTCGGCCCACGATTTGAAGAAAAATGTTGATCAGTTAACCTTAAAGCACAAGGGAAATCGCTATACCTTAAAGAATGATGTCCAGTCCTTTGTGTGTGAAATCAAGGGCAGCCAGGTTAAAGTAACCCTCCAGGATGCCGATGGACAGGACTTAAGTGACGTTTCGTACACCAAAAAGGAACTGGCCAAGCAATACCAGAGGGATTTGGCCACGATTGACCGGGTGTTAGGTAAACTGCAGGACCATCGAGCAGCCAGTTCGTCGTCCAGTGCCGATGAACCTAGTACCAGTGTGGCCAGTTCCAGTACCCCAACCAGCGCTTCGTCCAGTGCGGCCAGCTCCAACAGCCATACGAACACGAGCAATGCTGCGACGGGGACCCAGCCATCTAATGCCAATCCGGTACGCAATACTGGGAGCGGTAACGGTTATCAAGCACCGACCAATCCAGCGCCAGCCCCAACTCAAGCACCAAGTTATTCAGGTGGCAGTGCTGGGGGGACGGGGGCCCCAGGTATCAGTACGGAATAATCAGCGACTGCTTTTCGCTTGTTTCGGCGGAAAGCAGTTTTTTGTTGTTCGTTTGTGGATCTTACCATAGCCAAATGATTAATCTTTGTCGCCTTACCAAGGATTTAATCTGAATGTTCAAGGTTAAGTAGTGAAATAAAGTTCGGAAAAGCTCTTGCAAAACCCGGTCCGTTTCGTTAGTATAATTAAGTAAGTGTGTGCTTATAATTTAAGCTAATGAGGTGGAAAAATATGGCATCAGTAGTAGTGGTAGGGAGTCAATGGGGAGACGAAGGCAAGGGGAAGATTACCGATTACCTTTGCCAAACCGCCACGATGGTTGTGCGTTCGCAAGGCGGTAACAATGCGGGGCACTCGATTGTCTTTCATGGTAAAAAGTACGGGCTGCGCCTGATGCCGTCGGGGATTTTTGGGGAAAAGACCCTGGCGATTATTGGCAACGGGGTCGTGGTAAATCCCAAGTCCCTGTTAGAAGAAATTCATTACCTGAATGCCGAAGGAATCAGTACCGCTAATCTGCGGATCTCCAACCGGGCCCACGTGGTGATGCCGTACCACGTTTTGCTGGATGAATACCAAGAAGCCGCTAAGGGGGATCACAAAGTCGGGACGACCAAGAACGGAATCGGCCCCGCTTACGTTGATAAGGTGGCCCGGGTCGGCATTCGGATGTGTGATTTATTGGAAAAGGACACCTTTACGGAGAAATTAAAGCTGAACCTGGCCGAAAAAAACGACCTCTTTACTAAGGTTTACGGGCAACCCGCTTTGGATTTTGAGGCCTTGTTTGAAGAGTTCTATGCCTATGGTCAAGAATTAGCACCGTACGTAACCGATACGGCAATTTTGGTAAATGAAGCCTTGGACCGGGGAGAACGTGTCCTGTTTGAAGGAGCGCAAGGGACGATGCTCGATATTGATGCCGGTACTTACCCTTACGTAACTTCTTCCACGCCCGTGGCGGGTGGCGCAGCGACCGGGGCCGGCGTCGGGCCCAATAAGTTGACCACTGTGGTGGGGATTTGCAAGGCCTACACGACCCGGGTCGGGGAAGGCCCCTTCCCAACGGAGTTATTTGATGAAGTCGGCGACCAATTACGGGAAACCGGTCATGAGTATGGGACGGTTACGGGGCGGCCCCGGCGGATTGGTTGGTTTGACAGTGTGGCGATGCGCCACGCCGTCCGGGTGGACGGGATCAACTACCTGTCCTTGAACTTGTTGGATGTCTTAACCGGCCAAAAGACGATCAAGATTGCCACGGCCTACGAGCTCAATGGGCAAACCATTGATTACTACCCGGCCAGCTTGAAAGAATTGGAAGCGGCCACCCCGGTGTATGAAGAATTACCAGGGTGGGATGAAGATATTACTCAGGCGAAGTCGTTAAGTGACTTGCCGGCTAATGCCCAAGCGTTCTTACGCCGGATTGAAGAGCTGACTAACGCTAAGCTAGCGACGGTTTCGGTGGGACCGGATCGGGATCAAACGATTATTGTCCGTGATGTCTGGCAAGCAGCAAAATAATGAAAGCAGATCGCGCGCGTTTTGGCGGCGCGATTTTTTCTTTCCCGGCGGAGGAGTTGACAGCGCCTAATTAGACGGGTAAACTGGATCGAAATAGGCCTTTTAATTGACCCGGTGAGGTCAAAAGGGGACGCGGAAAAATGAGCTGCTGCCCCCAAAGGGCGGCAGTTTTTTGAACCGGGAAAAATGCGGAAGGAGTGTTGGATGGTGGCGCACGAAATCGTTGATGGCTCCAGTATGAAGCGGGCGCTGACGCGGATTACCTATGAAATCATCGAGCAAAATAAAGGGGTGGATGACCTGGTCTTTGTTGGGATTAAGACCCGGGGGATCTACCTGGCCAAGCGCTTGGCTAAGCGGATGGAACAATTGGAAGGGGTCCAAGTGCCCGTGGGGTCATTGGACATTACCCTGTATCGGGATGATCGCCACCAACCCGACCACCACATTGAACCGACGGTGGAAAATGCCGACATTGCCGTCGACATTACTGATAAGCACGTGATTTTGGTTGATGACGTGCTTTACACGGGTCGGACGGTGCGGGCGGCCTTGGATGCCTTGATGGATTTGGGCCGACCAAAGCGGATTTCGTTAGCGGTCTTGGTTGACCGGGGCCACCGGGAATTACCGATTCGGCCGGATTTTGTGGGGAAGAATATCCCGACTTCCAATGCTGAAACGGTTCACGTGGCAGTTGAAGAATACGATGGTCACGAAGACATTTCAATTGATAATAAATAGAATTTCCACTATTTAAGGACTCCAGTGAGGGTGCAATGGTGGGGGCTTTTTTAGGCCACCGACGGGGCAGTCTCAAATCCGAGACTGCTTTTTTTGTTACCCACAGCGGGGAAAGGAGAATATGATGCAACGATTTGCGCCAATGGTGGCGATTGATGTGGCTACGCAAGCAGAAGCCTTAGCTTTATTTGATCAGTTCACGGGATTGACCCCGGCCCCGATCGTTAAATTGGGGATGGAATTGTACTATGCTGCGGGACCGACGATTGTAAAGGAGGCCCGCCGCCGGGGCTTTGCCGTCTTCTTGGATTTAAAATTATACGATATTCCCAACACGGTCGGCCGGGCAATGCACGCCTTGGGGAAGCTGGGGGTTAGTTTTGTGACCGTACATGCCGCCGGCGGCAGTGAAATGCTGCAAGCAGCCTTGACAGGCCTACAAACGGGGGCCAAAGAAGCGGGCCAGCCACAACCATACTTGCTGGCAATCACGGAGTTGACGTCGATTGATCAGCGAATTATGAATGAAGAACAAGGCATCCCGGGGCCAGTCGCGGCCACTGTTCAACGCTATGCGCGGATGGCTGAACAAGTGGGGTTAGCCGGGGTAGTTTGCTCGGCCCAAGAAGTGCAGGCAATTCGTGAAGTCACAGGTGAGCACTTCTTATGTGTCACCCCGGGAATTCGACCGGTGGGAGCAGCAAAGGGGGATCAAAAGCGGGTCGTAACCCCAAGCCAAGCGCATCAATTAGGGGCCAACGCGATTGTTTGTGGCCGGCCGATTACGCAGGCGCCGGTGCCGCGGGCTGCCTATCAACAAATTGCAGTGGAATTCATGGAGGGATAAAAATGTTGGGACAACGTGAAATTGTAGCGAAGAACTTATTGGATATTCAGGCCGTTACGTTACGACCGGAAGCGCCCTTTACTTGGGCCAGTGGACTGAAGGCCCCGATCTATACTGATAACCGGCTGACGATTTCGTATCCGTGGGTTCGCCGCAATATTTACATTGGAATGATTGATCACATTAAGGCTCACTTTGGGGTTGAAAACGTAGATGTCATTGCGGGGACGGCGACAGCTGGGATTCCGCACGCAACTTTAGTGGCTGAACGGTCGCAAAAGCCCTTGATTTATGTTCGTTCAAAGCCTAAGGATCACGGGCAAGGCCGGCAAATCGAAGGGGTCTTAAAGGCGGGGCAAAAAGTTGTCGTCATCGATGATTTATTATCGACCGGCGGGAGCGTTTTGAACGCGGTCAAAGCAGTGCAAGCGGCAGGCGGTGAAGTGTTGGGGGTTGTGGCAATTTTTAGTTACGAATTGCCGGCGCTCACGGCTAACTTTGCGGCGGCCAAGCTTCCGTTTTACACCGTTACCAATTACACGACCCTCATTGATGAAGCCATCAAACAGGGAATTGTTTCTGACGATCAAAAAGCAAGCTTACACGCGTGGCGTCAAGCGCCAGAACGCTGGTCGCAGCAGCAAGATTAGTAGGAAAAAAGCTGGCTGCGGCTGGCTTTTTATTTTTTTGCTAAAAAGGGCTTGACGGATTCTAAGGAGACGGGTATAGTTATATATCGTTGTCACCGCGATAAAGCTTCGGCACTGCGGTGGCGACGCCAAGAATTCAAAATTGTTGTTGACAAAGATTTGAGTTCTTGGTAATATATAAGAGTTGTCGCTGAGCTTCAGTAAAAGAACTTCTTCAAAAAAGTTCTTGACACCAACTTGAAAGTTATGATATACTTATCAAGTCGCTGATTTGAAACGACAAACTGGTAGACCTTTGAAAACTGAATAAAGTTTC
>NZ_AZFK01000045.1 GCF_001435775.1 Limosilactobacillus ingluviei DSM 15946
AACTGCATTGAGAGAAAGAAGCTCCCGATAGCGTCTTTTGTGATGGTTACCGTTCCAATGCGAGTTTCAGCACCGCGAGCTAAGATTCGCTGGTGGGAACCTTTAACACGGAGCCGACCTAATTTAGG
This sequence comes from Limosilactobacillus ingluviei DSM 15946, assembly GCF_001435775.1. Lineage (GTDB taxonomy): Bacteria > Bacillota > Bacilli > Lactobacillales > Lactobacillaceae > Limosilactobacillus > Limosilactobacillus ingluviei. Next base: position 129 of record NZ_AZFK01000045.1, read on the forward strand.
AACCAGAACATGCTTACTATCTTCAAAACGTACAGTTCCGTTGGTTAAGTATGCTTCCTTCTGTTTCAAATACTGGCAGTTAGTTTGATAACGCCAAACGTAGCTTTTCCGGTGGAAATTAGGAACACCTGCGGTGTGAATTTTGCGAAAAGCATTCCATGCCTTTCGATAATTCTGAATGGCGTTAGCTTTAGTCAAGCTGTCAATTCTTTTATCTCCTAAGAACTGGAAATGATTCGACATTTGTTTAGCATTTTGGCGAAGTTCCAATTGCTTAATTCGTGACTGAACA
>NZ_AZFK01000046.1 GCF_001435775.1 Limosilactobacillus ingluviei DSM 15946
TTATCAGTAAGTTGTTTCCAACATATCTTCAGCTGTTTTAACCAAGTCTCTACTTTTCCCTTGCTTTTCGCTAATAAATATCGTGTCCTCGCTGTTGATGGATCCGATTTTCGCACGCCTTACAACTCCGAATCACGCTATGTTATTAATAATTCGAATCATAAAAAGCAATGTTTAGTTCATATCAATGCACTTGTCGATGTTCTCAACCATGCTTATCTCGACCTTGTTTTTCAACCTAAAACTGCTCTTCAAGAGCGCAAGGCAGCCCTAACCATGCTTCGCCGCTATGCGGCGAAACAGCCAACAATTGTATTAATGGATCGTGGAT
>NZ_AZFK01000047.1 GCF_001435775.1 Limosilactobacillus ingluviei DSM 15946
AACAAAAATGGTACTAACAGGATTTTACTCCCATCAGTACCAAATATTGTAGAACCAAAAAAAGCCGCGGTCGCCCGCGACTTTTGGTTAAGTTGGTAAGGGATTACATCATCCCACCCATGCCGGCACCAGCGGCTGGGTTCATTGGAGCAGCGTCCTTTGGTTCTGGCTTGTCGGCTACCACTGCTTCAGTGGTCAACAACAAGGCTGAAACAGAGGCCGCATTTTGCAGTGCTGAACGGGTAACCTTGGTTGGGTCCACAATCCCGGCTGCGACCATGTCTTCAAACTTGTCTTCCGCCGCGTTGTAACCAATCCCTGGTTGTTCGTTCTTCAGTTGGTTGATAATTACTGAGCCTTCAACCCCAGCGTTTTCAGCAATTTGACGAACTGGTGCTTCTAAGGCCGCCTTTACGATCTTAACCCCAGTTTGTTCGTCGCCCGTCGTTTCGGCTTCAACCTTTTCCAAGGCTGGGATGACGTTTACCAAGGCCGTCCCACCACCAGGAACGAACCCTTCTTGGACAGCGGCCCGCGTAGCGTTCAGGGCGTCTTCGATCCGGTACTTGCGTTCCTTCAATTCAGTTTCCGTAGCGGCACCGACCTTAACAACGGCAACCCCACCGGCTAACTTCGCCAACCGTTCTTGGAGCTTTTCCTTATCAAAGTCAGAGGAAGTTTCGGCAATGGCCTTCTTGATTTGTTCAACCCGGTCGGCAATTGCGGCCTTGTCCCCGGCCCCGTCAACGATCGTCGTGTTGTCCTTGGTAACCGTTACCTTGTTGGCTGAACCAAGTTGGTCAATCGTCGCGTCCTTTAATTGCATCCCTAAGTCATCAGAGATTACCGTCCCACCGGTCAAGACTGCGATGTCTTCCAGTTGGGCCTTGCGCCGGTCACCAAAGCCTGGCGCCTTTACCGCTACCACGTTAAAGGTTCCCCGAATCTTGTTGAGAACCAAAGTTGGCAAGGCTTCACCCGTGATGTCATCGGCGATGATCAACAGGGCCCGGCCTTCTTGCACAACGGATTGAAGCAGTGGCAAGATATCTTGGATGTTGGCAATCTTCTTGTCCGTGATCAGGACGTATGGGTTGTCCAGGTTAGCTTCCATCTTGTCGTTGTCAGTAACCATGTATTGGGACATGTACCCGCGGTCAAAGCTCATCCCTTCAACCACGTCCACGCTAGTGTCCACCCCACGGGAGTCTTCAATCGTGATAACCCCGTCGTTACCAACCTTTTCCATTGCGTCCGCAATCAATTGGCCGACTTCTGGGTTCGCAGCAGAGATCGAAGCGATTTGTGCAATGTCATCCTTGGTCTTGACATCGTGACTCATCGTCTTCAATTCAGCCACGGCTGCGGCCGTAGCCTTTTCGATCCCGCGCCGGATGCCAACTGGGTTCGCCCCGGCCGTCACGTTCTTCATCCCTTCGTTGACAATCGCTTGGGTCAAGACCGTCGCCGTGGTCGTCCCGTCCCCGGCAATGTCGTTAGTCTTGGAAGCAACTTCAGAAACCAGCTTGGCCCCCATATTTTCAAAGTGATCTTCCAATTCGATGTTCTTGGCAATCGTCACCCCGTCGTTAGTAATCGTTGGGGAGCCGTAGCTTTGTTCTAAGACCACGTTGCGGCCCTTTGGCCCAATCGTCGTCTTAACCGTGTCAGCTAACTTGTCAACCCCGCGCAACATTGCCCGACGTGCATCTTCAGCAAACTTCAATTCCTTTGCCATTCTTATTTCACCTCAAATTAATTTCAAACTTAATCAATTGGCCAACTTAATCGTGGCGGTTAATCAATCACGGCCACCAGGTCTTTTTCGTGAACGACCAGGTACTTTTCCCCGTCGTATTCAACTTCCCGGCCGGCGTACTTATCAAAGAGGACCTTATCGCCTTCCTTAACGCTTACGGCAACGTGTTGACCATTGTCCAAGGTCCGCCCTTCACCGACAGCAACAACCTTCCCCGTCGTAGGCTTGTCCTTGGCGTTGGAAGCTAACACAATGCCCCCAACCGTCTTTTCTTCTTCTTCAGCTTTCAGAACTACGCGATCTCCTAATGGCTTTAACACGTTAATCCCTCCATATAATAATTCTAGTTTCCGTAATTTTAGCACTCCTGGTTGAGGAGTGTTAGCACTCAACCTCGTTCAGTGCTAATTACATTTTCTACTATAACACGGTTCAGTCAGATTGCAACCAAAAAGTTTGACCTTTTTTGACGTATTGGCCGAGCGATTGGTAGGGCGTCGTTGGCATCGGTATCAAAAAAGCTGCCCCAGCTCAGCTGGAACAGCGCTAACGAACCCAAGCCACACCTGCTTGGGAAAAACGGCGAACTATTCTTGCCCCTTGTTGCTTTCAATAAAGTAAATCAAGGTTTGCAATTCATTCGTCAAATCAATATTTTGAACTTGGACATCCTTAGGAACTGACAACCGGACCGGGGTAAAGTTCAAGATCCCGTGAACCCCCGCTTCAACGAGTTCATCCGTCACGGCCTGGGATTTTTCCCCGGGCACGGTTAAGATGACCGCGTCAATTTGTTGTTCTTTAATCTGCTTCTTTAATTCAGACGCCGGGTAAACCGGAATCCCACTCTTGATCGTATTCGCCAATTCCGGCTTCGGATCAAAGGCCGCGCTGATCCGTAAGTTGGTGCTTTGGTGGAAATTGTAATTCATCAAGGCACTCCCCAGGCTCCCGACCCCGACTAAGGCGACACTGGTCAGCTTGTCTTGGTTCAAGATCCCCCGGAAAAACTTTAACAGGCTCTCGACATCATAGCCGTAGCCCCGCTTCCCTAATTCACCAAAGTAAGAGAAGTCCCGGCGAATCGTGGCAGAGTCAACTTGGACTGCCTCTGATAATTCAGTCGATGACACCCGCTTCTTATTGGCATTCAAGAGCACGTTCAAGTAACGGTAATAGACCGGCAGTCGCTTGGCTGTCGCCCGCGGAATTTTCCGAGATGGCATGTTCACATTCCCTCCTTAACTAAAAATTTATGGTTCTTGTGAATTTAGCATACAACTTATTCTAGCAATTCCCGGCTCCTTTGTGAACCTAATTGCAAGAAAAGTTATGGTTGGTTGGTAAAAAAGCATGGTAAAATTTGGATTGACTGAAGATAAGAACGGATAGAAAGATAGGTTTTGACAAAATGCTTGTATTGCAAACCCACGACGTCTTGCGCCGGTTTGGGGCGGACGTTTTATTTCACAATATCAACTTACAAATCAATGATCAGGCCCGGGTCGCCTTGGTCGGCCGCAACGGGGCGGGGAAGACGACCTTGCTCAAGATCCTGGCCCAAATTACCGAACCCGATGAAGGGACCCTGGCCGTCGGCAAAAACGTCACAATCGGTTACTTAGCCCAGGATCAAGGTCTTGACAGTCAAAATACGATTTGGGCCGAATTGGACGGCGTCTTTGCGCCGCTTCACGCGATGGAAAAGCGGCTGCACGCTTTAGAAGAACAGCTGGCCAGCGTGGATGCCACCAGTCCGGCCTACCAAGAAATTCTCAGCGAATATGATCACTTGCAAACCAGCTTTAAAAAGCAGGACGGCTTTGCTATTGATTCTAAAATTCGCGGGGTCCTAACCGGCTTTGGCTTTAGCGAAACCATGTATGAGATGCCGGTCAATTCGCTCTCCGGAGGGCAAAAGACCAAGTTGGCCCTGGCCAAAATCCTGCTCCAAGCCCCCAACTTGTTGATCCTCGACGAACCAACCAACCACCTTGACATGGGGGTCTTGAGTTGGTTGGAAGATTACTTAAAGGGGTATGCCGGGGCCTTATTAATCGTGTCGCACGACCGCTACTTCTTAGACAAGGTCGTTAATGAAGTCTATGATCTGGATAACAAAACGTTGACCCACTACACCGGGAACTACACTGCTTTTATGCACCATAAGGCTGACAAGCTCAAAGCTGAACTAAAGCACTACGAACAACAGCAAAAAAAGATTGCCGCCTTAGAAGACTTTGTCAACCGCAACATTGTCCGCGCTTCGACGACCAAGCGCGCGCAAGCCCGGCGCAAGCAGCTGGAAAAAATGGACCGCTTAACCCGCCCGGTCAGCGATGACCGCTCCATTCACTTCTCCTTTACCTACGGTGAACCAAGCGGCAACGATGTGTTAACGGTTCAAGATTTAAAAATCGGCTACCACGACCAGCCCTTAGCCGGTCCCTTCTCCTTTACTGAAACCAAGGGCCAGCGGATCGGCATCATCGGCCCCAACGGGATCGGCAAATCCACGTTGCTCAAGACCCTCTTGCATAAACTGCCGGCCATCAGCGGGGAGATTAAGTTTGGGGTCGGTCTGCAAATCGGCTACTACGACCAGGAGCAACAACAACTGCACCCGGAAAAGACCGTCCTCGATGAAGTGTGGGATGACCATCCAGAAGTCCCCGAAACCGAAATTCGCTCCTTGCTGGGGAGTTTCTTATTCGTGGGCGATGACGTTTTTAAGCTGGTCAAGGACTTATCGGGGGGACAAAAGGCCCGCTTGGAATTAACCAAGCTCTCCTTTGAACCGATCAACTACTTGATTCTCGATGAACCGACCAACCACTTGGACATTGACAGTCGGGAAGTCTTGGAAACGGCGATTAATGAGTTCCCGGGGACCGTGCTGTTTATCTCCCATGACCGGTACTTTATCAACCAAGTGGCCACCGACGTCTTGGCGGTAACCAAGGATCAGATGACGGCGTACGAAGGCAACTACGACGACTACCTCGCAGCCCTGGCCAAGCAAGCGGCCAGCCAGCCGGCCACCGCAAGCCCAACCACCAGCGCGCCATCGGCAAAGCAACAATCCTACCAACAAAGCAAGGAAACCCAACGGGCCCGCCGCAAGCTCCAACGCCAAGCCGATCAATTGGAACAAACGATGACGGACTTGAGCGAACAACAAGCCGCGATTGAAGCAGAGATGAGCAAGCCCGACATTGCCACCGACATTGCCAAGCTCAGTGACCTACAAAAAGAGTTGGATCAAGTCAGTGCCAAGCTGGCTAAGACTGAAGAAGCTTGGGCCGACGCGGCCGAAGCCTTGGAAAGCTTTGATCAAGAACAAGCATAAAAAGCCGCATTAAAATTGAATGCTCGCCTAAGTTTACACAAACCGCTGCCATTGGGAGCGGTTTTCTTTTGGGCAGCAGGCAGATGTGGCATAATGATCACATGAAAAACATGTAAAGAAAAAGGAGGAAATTATGCCAGCGTTTTGGAGCGCCTTTAAGCGCCACCGGCAAATTTTCCGGGCCCACTGGTTGACCTTTGTCGCCGTAAGCTACGGCTTGGATTTGTTGATTCAATTTCTCGTGATTCCCAGTTTTAAATTCGCCACCACCTGGATTTTACAAGCGGGCGAAATCCCCTTTGTCTCCTACCAAAACGTGGTTACGATCCTCACCCACCATCCCCTGGTGGTCATCGCCTTACTTATTGAACTTTTGGCGTTGCTATGGGTCATTTATGCGCAGTTTACCCTCCTCTTGATTGCGGTCCGCCAGCTGGCCCGCGACCGCTTTGACTGGCGCAATTGGCTGGGCGAGAGTTGGGCTTCCCTGGCCCACATGCGCTTGGGCTCGTTAGCCTTTTTACTGGGCTATTTAATCTTGATCCTGCCGGTCAGTAATCTGATCTTCAAAACCCCACTCTTAGCCAAGGTCAAAATCCCCGCCTTCATCCTGGACTACCTGACCCGTAACGGCTGGCTGCTCAGCGGGGCCGTGCTTGGTTACGTCGTGATCCTCGCCTTCGGGGTCCGCTTGTTGTATACCCTGCCAACCATGGTTTATCACCATACCCATACCAAAGCAGCCTTCATCAACAGTTGGCAACGCACCGCACATGGCCAGTGGTGGCCCTTGGTCAAACAACTCCTCGCTTTGGCGGTGCTGACGACGCTGGTCAGCTTACTTTTTTACCTGACCAGTTTGGTGGCTCAAGCGGGCTTTGATCTGCTGCCCGCCCCGTGGCCGCACCACTTAGCAACCGCGAATCTAACCCTGGTCCAACTCGGCAGTGAGTTCTTGATCGTTTGGCAAACCATCCTCAGCCTCTTGATCTTAATTGCGGATGAATTGCCCCCGCACCCCCTGGTCTTTGGTCACCGCCGGACGACTTGGCGCCAGTGGGGGCTGCCGGTAGCCTTAATCGCCCTGTTTACCTTAGCTGCGGCCGCCAACGCCAGCACCTACTTCAGTGGCCACAGTCTAAATCGCCCCCTCACAATTGCCCACCGTGGCGTCGTCAATGGCAACGGGGTGCAAAATACGATTCCGGCCCTGAAAAAGACTGCCCAGCTCCACCCAGACTTCGTGGAGATGGACGTCCATGAGACCAAGGACCACCAATTTGTGGTCATGCACGATGAAAATTTGCGGGCTTTGACGGGGGTTAATAAAGCCCCTTATCAATTAACCCTGCATCAACTGACGGCCCTAACGGCGAAAGAAAATGGCCACCAAGCGCCCGTTGCGTCGTTTGATCAGTACCTAAAAGTCGCTCAGCAACTCCACCAACCACTGCTGGTCGAAATCAAGACCACACCTCACGATTCGGCCGACATGATCCAACGCTTTAACCACCGCTATGGGGCAACCCTGTTAGCCCATCACGATCGGGTACATTCGCTGGATTACACGGCCGTCCGGCAGCTCCAACGTGCCAACCCCGCGTTAACGGTCTATTACATTCAACCCTACAACTTTACCTTCCCCAACAGCGCAGCGGATGGCTACTCCATGGAATATTCGACCTTAAATCAGGACTTTATCACCCAAGCCCACCGCCAACACAAGCCGGTCTTAGCGTGGGACGCCAATGAGCCCGCGGTGATCAAACAGTTGATCTTTGACCACGCCGATGGGTTGATTACGGACAATTTAACCACGGTGCAAGCCCAAATCAAAGCTTTGACTGGGCACCAATCCTACCTAAACCAGCTGGCCAACTTCTTGGACCTGTTGCCAAATTAATCATCCCAAAGCCCGGGGCTTAGCTTAGTGCCCCGGGCTTTTTAGCTCCACCAAAAATTATGGCAGCGTTGTCAGTTTTAAAAATTCATTAAAAAGATAATCAGCTCGTTTTGGCTTGTCGTTCGTCAAAAAACTGGTTACAATTATAAATAGATAGTGGGATATGAAAACCGTTTGACCGAAAAACGGGTAAATACGCCAATTAACTTATAAAAGGTGGGATGAATGATGGACGCACAACACGTACATTTGTTGGGTCAACTTGCCCAAGATTACTACTTCAGCAAGATGCCCATTAACAAAATGGTGGAAAAATATTCGCTAAGCCGTTACTTAATTTTGAAATACCTGGATGAGGCATTGGCCAGCGGAATCGTCGAAATCACCGTGCATTCGAATTACGAACGCAGCGTGGAGTTGGAGCAACAATTAAAGCAGCACTTTAAGATCCAGCAACTCTACGTCATCAAGGACCCCGAAAACATTGGAACCCGCGACGACCGCGTGGCCGCCTTTGCGGCGATCCAAGCCCAAGCTTTGATTAAGCAATGTCAAATCGTGGGCCTGTCGTGGGGTGAGACCATTTATGATGTCATCAGTCACTTCGCAAAATCGGAGCGGGACGATCTGACCTTTGTTCAGTTCATCGGTGAAAACATGCGCTACCACTCTTCAACGGGTTCGATGCGGATGACGCAATGGGCCGCCACAAAATATGACGCGCACTACTACACGATTCCCGGGCCGTTATACATCATTAACGATGCCGTCCGCCAAGGCTTTATTGAAGAGCCTTCCATCAAGCAAACCTTGGAAGTCGCCAAGCAAGCCCAATTATTGATCTGCGGGTTAGGGACCGAAGAATCGATTGACTCGATGCCCCTGTGGCGGGCCCACAAGGCTTCAATCTTCCCGAACGTCGATCCGGCGCAAGTGGCCGGGATGATTTACGGGCGGCCGTATGATATCAACGGTCACTTCCTTAACAAAGCTGATGACAAAACCGTCGGCATGGCCCTCAGTGATATTCAAAAAATTCCGCGGCGCTTTGGGGTCGTCCAAGGTAAGGCCAAATTTAAAGCCGCCTTGGGGGCGCTCCGGGGCGAACTCTTTACTGACTTAGTAATGAGTGAAGCCATTGCCCTGCGAGTCTTAAACGAATTGAACTAAAACAACCCAAAAGCGGAGTTGACGAACGCACTCGTTAACTCCGCTTTTCCTTTACGCTGATTGCGGGTAGGGCACCACCCGCAATTCCCCATTTACATATTCCCCGACAAAAACCTGTTCCACCCGTTGGAGCCCCGCTGCTTGCAGCTGGGTCTGCACCCAAGTCGGGGACTTTCCAATTAAACTTAAGACTTCCGCATTTAACTGGCCATCGCTAATCAAGGGCAGTTTAAGGTTGGCGGCGTCCTTTTCGATGACCGTCAGCTGGCCATTGGTTTCCATCACGGCACTCTTGACCTGACTAAGCGTGGTGATGCCACTGTTGCGCAGCTGCTCCATTAATTGGTTGGCCGACAAGCCGACTTGCAAACACGCCGTCGGCCGCAGCTGGCCGTCAGCAATCAACATGACCGGCCGGCCATCAATTAGGAGGCGTAGCCACCGGCTGTGTTCCCGGCCAAATTTCACGATTGCAACAATCAAGGACCACAACAAGAGGATGATCAGAAATTGCCAAATGGTAATCGCGGGGTTATAAATCACCCCACCAATAATTCCCCCCAGGACATAATTTTGGATTTGGTTCAAAGGGGTGTTACGTGCAAATTCAACTTTGCCCAACAAATTGATTTGCAAGATCATCATGATCATCCCCACCACAAATTTGAGGGCAATCAAACCATAACTGCTCATTTTTTCACCTCCGCATCTTTAACAAGGACCTGATGATTGATCACGTGGGCGCGGGTCAGAGTATAACTGTTGTTATCTGCATTCAGGTGCACCTGATAGTCCCGTTTTTGGAACCGAATAATCATCCCGTCAGCCAAAGTCGTTGAGTTAACCAAGACTTGGTCGGGCTTGAGGTGATGATCAACGGCCACGGCCTGGATAAAGGGCAGCATTTGACTGCTCTGAGCGGCGGTCGTGCGACTGGTCAGGTAATGTTCCCACTGAATGCCCAACAAAATCGCCATTAGCAACACCATAATAATGCTTAAGTCACGCGAGCGGGTCCGGTACCGCTGCCGGAAATAACGCCACGCCCCAACTAAGGTTCCCAACAATAAAAGGACCAACCCGAGGGCTACGACCCACTGGGTAACATGCTGTTGGGCTTGCAAATAATCGTAAGTGTAAAAAGTCATCGTTTTTACCTCGCTATGTACAAAAAAGGCCGGGACGTCTCCCGACCTTTTTTAAGTTCAGGGCAAGAATTACTTGCCACCGTTCTTTTCGATAATTTCTTCTTGGATGGACTTTGGCACAGCAGAGTAGTGGTCAAAGGTCATCGTGAAGGTCCCACGACCTTGGGTAGCAGACCGCAGGGTCGTAGCGTAACCAAACATTTCAGACAGCGGAACGAAGGCGTGCACGAGTTGTGCGTTCCCCCGTTCTTCCATCCCGTCGATCGAACCACGCCGGGCGGTAACGTGACCCATGACATCCCCCAGGTTGTCTTCTGGAGCAACGATGTCAACCCGCATGATTGGTTCGAGGATGACGGCTTCACCCTTCGGTGCGGCGTTCTTCAGTGCCAAGGAAGCGGCCACCTTGAAGGCTGCTTCAGAGGAGTCGACTTCGTGGTAGGAACCATCGTAGAGCTTAGCCTTCAAGTCAACCAGTGGGTAACCAGCTAAGACCCCGTTTTCCATGGCTTCCTTCAGCCCTTGTTCAACGGCTGGGATGTATTCACGTGGCACAACCCCACCGACAATGGCGTCTTCGAATTGGAAACCTTCCCCTTCTTCCAGTGGCGTAAATTCAATCCAGACATCCCCGTATTGACCCTTACCACCAGATTGACGAACAAACTTCCCTTGGGCGGAAACTTGCTTCGTGAAGGCTTCACGGTAGGAAACTTGTGGCTTACCAACCGTAACTTCGGCGTGGAATTCCCGGCGCAACCGTTCCACGATGATGTCCAAGTGCAATTCACCCATCCCGGCGATCAGCGTTTCACCAGTTTCAGGGTTCGTTTCTGCCTTGAAAGTTGGGTCTTCTTCAGCCAACTTTTGCAGCCCCTTGTCCATCTTGTCTTGGTCGTTCTTGGACTTCGGTTCAACCGAAACTTGGATAACTGGTTCTGGGAAGTCCATGGATTCCAGTTGCAGTGGGTGATCTGGGTCCGTCAAAGAGTCCCCAGTCGTCGTGTTCTTCAGACCGATCGCAGCGGCAATGTCCCCAGAGAACACTTCTGGAATTTCTTGTTGTTGGTTCGAGTGCATTTGCAGCAGACGACCAATCCGTTCCCGCTTCCCCTTCGTAGCGTTCAGCACGTAGGAACCGGATTGCAAAGACCCAGTGTAAACCCGCAGGAAAGTCAACCGCCCAACGAATGGGTCAGTAGCAATCTTGAAGGCCAAGGCTGCGAATGGCTTGTCATCGCCGGCCGTCAATTGTACTTCGTTGCCGTCTTCGTCAGTGGCCACGAATGGCTTAACGTCAACTGGAGATGGCAGGTAGTCAACAACGGCATCCAACATCATTTGGATCCCCTTATCCTTGTAAGCAGAACCAGCTAAAACAGGGAAGAGGTCGATGTTCAGCGTGGCTTGCCGAATGGCTGCCTTAAGTTCAGGAACGGAAATTTCTTCCCCTTCCAGGTACTTTTCCATGATGTCGTCGTTGACGTCAGCCAACGTTTCGATCATGGCATCGTGACGAGCTTGGGCTTCATCCTTGAGGTCATCCGGAATTTCAACCGTATCCCAGTTTTCCCCCAGCTTGTCTTCGTCGTAGATGTAAGCCTTCATTTCAACTAAGTCAACCAGCCCGATAAAGTCATCTTCGGCCCCGATTGGCAGTTGCAATGGCAATGGCGTAACGTTCAGACGGTCCTTAATCGTTTGAACAGAGTAGTCAAAGTTGGCCCCCAACTTGTCCATCTTGTTGGCAAAGACGATCCGTGGCACGTTGAAGTCGTCGGCTTGCCGCCAAACCGTTTCGGTTTGTGGTTCAACCCCGGCTTGGGCGTCCAACACCGTTACGGCACCGTCCAGCACCCGCAAAGCCCGTTCAACTTCGACCGTGAAGTCCACGTGCCCTGGGGTGTCGATGATGTTGATCCGGTTTTCCTTCCAAACGGCCGTCGTAGCGGCGGAAGTGATCGTAATCCCACGTTCCTTTTCTTCTTCCATCCAGTCCATTTGGGAAGCCCCATCGTGGGTTTCACCGATCTTGTGAATCTTCCCAGTGTAGTAGAGGATCCGTTCCGTTGCCGTGGTCTTCCCAGCGTCGATGTGGGCCATGATCCCAATGTTCCGGGTCTTGGCAAGTGGGTATTCACGCTTGTTAGCCATCTTGAAATTTATCTCCCTTCGAATTTGGTCTTAATTTGAGAAAAAAGGGGTGACGAAAAGTATTCAGCGTCGCCCCTTTGCATGAATCCAGTCAGGCGACTGTCTTCAAAAAATTACCAGCGGTAGTGTGCAAATGCACGGTTGGCTTCTGCCATCCGCAGGGTGTCTTCCTTCTTCTTGATGGAAGCCCCCGTGTTGTTAGAAGCATCGATGATTTCGTTTGCGAGGCGTTGCACCATCGTGTGTTCCCCACGCAGACGAGCGTATTGAGTCAACCAACGAAGTGCCAACGTCCGTTGCCGGTCGGGGCGAACTTCAATCGGCACTTGGTAGTTAGAACCACCGATCCGACGAGCCTTAACTTCCAAGGCTGGTTGAACGTTGTCCATTGCTTGTTCGAAAACTTCAACTGGATCGTTCCCCGTTTGTTCCTTGATCATTTCAAAGGCTTGGTACAAGATCTTAGAAGCAGTCCCCCGCTTCCCATCCAGCATCAAGTGGTTGATCATGCTAGTAACCAGCTTTGAGTTGTAAATTGGATCTGGTAAAACTTCTGGCTTGGCAATGTGTCCTTTACGCGGCATTGCTTAATCCCTCCTTATTTTTTATGATCTTACTTCTTAGGCTTCTTGGCACCGTACTTGGAACGGCTTTGCATCCGGCCTTCAACCCCGGCAGTATCAAGCGTCCCACGGATGATGTGGTAACGAACCCCAGGCAAGTCCTTAACACGGCCCCCACGGATCAAAACAACCGAGTGTTCTTGCAAGTTGTGGCCAATCCCTGGAATGTAAGCCGTAACTTCGATCAGGTTGGACAGACGCACACGGGCGTACTTCCGCAATGCAGAGTTAGGCTTCTTTGGCGTCATCGTCCCGACACGGGTAGCAACCCCACGCTTTTGCGGTGATGGATCCTTGATTTCTTCCTTCTTGAAGCTGTTGTATACGTAACCAAGGGCTGGTGACTTTGACTTACCCTTGTGGCTCTTACGGCCCTTGCGAACCAATTGGTTAATAGTAGGCATTATTTTTCCCCTTCCTAAATTTTAAGTCCACATACCCAGGCGGTTCTTTTTTGCGAATAAAAAAAAGCGCTTGAGTACTATTTCTTTCTGTGCTATCGCTGGGACATTCGTCTGCCCACCGACAGACCTTCCGTTGCTAAAAAAGCACCTTTGTTAAATTAACACGAACGCCAAGGAAAGTCAACGGCTTGACCAGAATTTTTGACCACTGAGCGTGGTTTTTCGCTCACCGCGAAAAAAAACTGATTTGCCACGCAACAATTTGGCTAAAAAAACGTATATATAAAGTAGGACCTGATTGCAAATTGTAAGGAGGAACTTTAAATGTTATTACTCAGTTGCTACTTTAGCTTTGGGGCGTGTTGGGCGTCCTTTGTCACCACCATGACCAGCCGGCACCTTTTGGCCCCCCAACGCTCCTATCCACCTTATTCCATCTGTGAACACTGCCACCACCGCTTGCATGCTTGGCAATTGTGCCCAATCAGTGGTTGGCTGAGCCAGGGCGGGCGTTGTTACTGGTGTCACTGCCGGTTAAGCGCCCTGGCCCTGGTAACCGAAGCTTTAACTGGGGGCAGCTGGGCCGTCTTGGCTCCTAGCAATTTCACCAATTGGCTGGCCCTGTTGCTGGTCAGCACCGGCTGTTTAATGATGGTCACCACTGATTGGCAGGCCCAATGGATCACCCCACCGTGTCTCGTGAGCTTCGCTGGCTTGTTGGTCTTGACCCCCGTTTTGCATCACTGGCTGCTCGACAGTTTCCTGGCCTTGCTGTGGCTCGGTTTAACCTTCGCCCCAGGTTTTGGCCGCGGTGATGGGGAGTGGCTGGCCATTTTGACCCTCGTAATTGGCGCGCGCCCAACTTGTGCGGTGATCCTTTTAGGCTGCTTATTGGCCCTGAGCGACCGCCGGCTGTGGCACCACCAGCCCGTCCCATTGATTCCTTACCTGACCGCGGGCTTATGGTTGACCTTGCTGACCTATCCCGCCGGTTGGCCTTGGTAACCAAAAAAACGGTCAGCTAAAAGTGCTGACCGCATCGAAAAGATGAATGGTTAAATTTCCGAAGTCATTATTGACCAACCACCACGTAGTAGTTTGGTGTGTAGTAGTTGATGGATGACGTTGACACCGTTTGGCCGACATCCGGGGCCGCAATGTAATTGCCATTCCCCGTCGCAATCGCGTCGTGGTATGGGGCACTGTCTGAACCCCAGAAGTAAATTGCCCCCGCCGGCGCGTTGGCAATATCGCATTGGTGGGTCCCCAGGGCCTGTTGTTGGTAAGTCGTCCGGTAGTCACTGGACAGCCCGTATGACCATTGAACCAACCCGGAACAGTCAAACCCACTGGTGGTGTTGCCACCCCAGACGTATGGCGTGCCCTCAACGGATTGGGCCCGGGCCACCGCTTCACTTGGCGTGTAAGTCGTCACCCCATTTGTGGCCGTCCCCGCCGCAGCTGAGGTGGTTGGGGCCGTTGACGCAGCTGACGTTACCGCCGTATTCGTGCTGTTATTGACCGCAGGAGTGCTGGTCACTGGGGTCGTGGAAGCGACATTAACGGCCGTCGTTGCGACATTGGCCGTTGAAGTGGCTGGCGCCGCCGCTAATAAACTGACGCTGGTGCTCCCGTTATTTTCAACCCGGGGAGTTGTTGCCAACTGATTGGCACTCGTGGTTGCTAATTGGGCCGCTGAACTGCTTGTTGCGGCACTAGGGGTCGCACTAAGCGGCAGCGTCACCGTAACGGCCGTAGCACTGGCGCTAGTGGCTTGACTGGCCGGAGCAGCGGCCGCCGTTTGCTGAGCAGTCGCACTTGATGCTTTTTGGCTGGACTTGGCCGCCGACGTTGGGATCGTTAACTGATCGCCAACGTAAATTAAATCCGGATTGGCCAGTTGGTTAGCTTGCACGATCGAAGCCATTGAGACTTGGTATTCTTGGGAGAGGCCCCAAACGGTATCACCACTTTGGACCGTGACGGTCGTATCGGCATTGGCTTTAGCGGAAGTCATCAGGACTGTCCCTGCCAAGGCGGCCGTCGTGGCTAAGACTAATTGTTTCGTTTTAATGTTAATCAGCTCCATTTTTGATTTGTGAGTCTTTAGACAAGACCCACCGTTTAATATACCGATTGGAATTTACTCCCCAGTTACTGCTAATTGACAGATCATTACACTTTGTCCGTTAAATTTACAAATGCCCCGGGCTCGTAACGGCCCTGCAATAGGTCAAAGATTCCTTAAAGATCATTAAATTAATCTTCGTTTTGCCATCAAAAAAGGGCGCGTGACCTTCACCCGCCCTTCATAAAATTTGGTTATTCATTTTTAACCGGTTGAAGTTTAACCGGCAGCACCTGCTGGCCAGCGGGCAGTAGATGCTCAATGTATTGGAAGAGCAACAGCAGCCAAGCAAAGGCTAAGGCAAACGCCAGCAGCTCAAAGGCTGTCAGAGATAGGTAGCCCACGACCTTAAACATGAAGTAGTCCAGCACCATGATTGCCCCGATCAAATACGACACCTTTAAAAACTGCTTGGTGACCCCGGGCAAACACCACCGGACCGCGATAATCAACAGCCACAGCAAGTAAACCAACCACATCGCAATCCGGTCATGCAACAGATGGTACTTCGGGTCGTTTGGAAAGAGGCCAATTCCCGCAATGTTAGCCGCCAGCGCTAACAATAACAGCCGTAACCAAAGCGTTTTTTTAGTGTGATATTGCGGGGCCAAATTAACAAAGAGGTAATCAACCAGCGTCGCCATCAATAAGCCCGAAAAAATCAGGGTGAAATTGAATTGCCAAGCGGTCCCACTATTGGCGGTCCCCAAAAAGCTAAAATTATGCTGCCACCAATTCTTAGTCGGGTTCGCCAACATTGACACCCCCACCCCGCCAACAATCATTACGGTCATCAGGTTAATTACCACCCCTGGTGACAACGTGTAGGCTAAGTTGATCAATAGGTAGTTCACGATGCTGACGCCCACCATCACCAAGACCGTTGCCGTATAAAGGTCTAAGCGCAAGCCCGGGAAAAGCCGATCAATCAACCAGCCGGTGCCCTCGGCCGTAATTGCAATAATCATGGCACAGGCAATCAACAGGGGAAACAGACTCCGCCAAGTAAAGGTCGCTACCGGGCCGTGTTGGCTCAATTTCTGCCGAACAAACGCCACCATAAACGCCAGTACCCCGCTAATCATACCGAGGGTCGCAATTGCGCTGCTGATCGAATAATCACCCGACCACGGCAGGGTGTGCACCTGGGGCAACCACCACTTGATCCCGGCTAAAAAGACGCCCGCTAGCACCACCGCCGGTAAGCCATAACTGGCAAATTTTAATTGGGGAATCAAGGCCGTCCCATCATCGGGCCGAATTACCAACCACTGATTTTCGATGTGCATCGAAACGGTCCCTGCCTTCGCCAAGCGTTCTGCGACTTCCTCTGGTACCTCCACCAAATACTTCTTCATTGCTAATTCCCCCACCTCAATCTCAATTATGTACGGCGAAAAGGGGCCGGAATTTCCGACCCCTTTTCATCGCGCGTTGCTAACCAGCTGGACGATTAGTTTTCGTCGCGCTTCATTTGTGCTTCCATTTCGCGAATCGAAGCGTTTGGCATGGTATATGCCGCTTGATCGGGCTTGGCTACCGTAACTTCCTTGGGCTTGATGTTGCGGTAAGTGCCCATCCCAGTCCCAGCTGGGATGATCTTCCCAATAATTACGTTTTCCTTCAAACCAACCAGTGGATCTTCCTTGCCGCGAATTGCCGCATCGGTCAGGACCCGGGTGGTTTCTTGGAAGGAAGCCGCTGACAAGAAACTGTTGGTTTCCAGGGCCGCCTTGGTAATACCGAGGATTACCGGACGCGCCGTTGCTGGGACCTTACCTTCAACCAAGGTTTGGTAGTTGGCATCCCGGAATTGATTGATGTCCATCAATTCACCCGGTAAGACGTCCGTATCACCTGGATCCATCACCCGGACCTTGCGCATCATTTGCCGGATCATGATTTCAACGTGCTTGTCCAGCAAGTCGATCCCTTGCATCCGGTAAACCTTTTGCACTTCAGCCAACAGGTACGTTTCCGTGGATAAGACGTCGCGAACCCGAATCAATTCCTTTGGATCAATCGACCCTTCGTTCAGCGCAGAACCCCGGTGAATGAAGTCACCTTCTGCCACCTTCAAACGCGAAGTAATTGGTAAGGTGTACGTCCGCGTGTCGTTTTCACCCTTAACGGTGATGTCCTTGGTTTGTTCGGCTGGGTTTTCTTCGATTGATTCGATTTCACCCGTCACTTCAGAAATCGTGGCTTTCCCCTTCGGATTCCGCGATTCCACGATTTCTTGCACCCGTGGCAACCCTTGGGTGATGTCGTCGTTGCCGGCCACCCCACCGGTGTGGAAGTTC
Source organism: Limosilactobacillus ingluviei DSM 15946 (assembly GCF_001435775.1). Lineage (GTDB taxonomy): Bacteria > Bacillota > Bacilli > Lactobacillales > Lactobacillaceae > Limosilactobacillus > Limosilactobacillus ingluviei. Next base: position 16,942 of record NZ_AZFK01000047.1, read on the forward strand.
CGCAGGGTCAGTTGCGTCCCGGGTTCCCCGATCGATTGCGCGGCAATCGTCCCGATGGCTTCCCCGGCTTCAACTTGGTCTCCGGTCGCAGCGTTGCGCCCGTAACACCGTTCACAAACCCCGTGTTCAGTGTTGCAAGTAAAGGCCGAGCGAATCGTCACTTTCTTGACACCGGCATCAACGATCTTTTGGGCCATTTCTTCGTCCAAGAGAACGTTCTTGGCCACAATCCGTTCACCGGTTTCTGGGTCAAAGACAGACTTCATCGTGTAGCGGCCCAAAATCCGGTCGTAAAGTGGTTCAATCATTTCATTCCCATTGGTAATCGCCGTTACTTCCAGCCCGCGGTCCGTGCCACAGTCTTCTTCGCGAACAATCACGTCTTGGGCCACGTCAACCAGCCGCCGGGTCAGGTAACCAGAGTTGGCCGTCTTCAGGGCCGTGTCGGTCATCCCTTTCCGGGCCCCGTGAGAGGAAATAAACATTTCCAAGACAGACAGCCCTTCCCGGAAGTTGGACAGGATTGGCAGTTCCATGATCTTCCCGGATGGAGAAGCCATCAAACCACGCATCCCGGCCAGTTGGGTAAAGTTAGAGATGTTCCCCCGTGCCCCGGAGTCAGACATCATGTTGATTGGGTTGTGGATATCCATGTGCTCAATCAGCTTTTCTTGGACTTCATCCTTGGCGTCATTCCAAATGGCAATGACCCGTTCGTAGCGTTCGTTGTCGGTAATCAAACCACGCCGGAATTGCTTGGTAACAAGGGCCACTTGCTTGTGGGCTTCTTCGATGATCCCTGGCTTTTCCTTCAAGTCGGTGATGTCGGCCACCCCAACCGTCAAACCAGAAATCGTGGATTCAAAGTACCCGAGGTCCTTCATCTTGTCCAAGAGTTCCGAGGTAATCGTCACCTTGTAGCGCTTGTAGACTTCAGCGATGATGTCAGACAAGAAGCCCTTCTTGAACGGTGGAACCAGTGGCGCATTGGCCAAGTATTCGTGAATGTCTTGCCCCTTGGCCAAGAAGTACTTGTCCGGCACCCCGTTTTGCAGGTTGTCGTCAGTTGGTTCGTTAATGTAGGTGTAATCCTTTGGCATGATGTTGTTAAACAGGATCTTCCCGACACTCGTTACCATAATCTTGTCGCGTTGGTCGTCCGTAAACGGCTTGTTCTTGTAAGAAGCCGTCTTGATCCCAACCCGGGTTTGCAGGGCTACGTAACCATCCTTGTAGGCCATTTCGGCTTCGGCCGCGTTGGCAAAGATCATCCCTTCCCCTTCGCGGGCCTTGTCTTCCGTGGTCATGTAGTAGTTCCCGATAACCATATCTTGGGATGGGGCCACGATTGGTTCCCCGTCCCGCGGGCTCAAAATGTGGTGAGCTGCCAGCATCAGCAAGCGGGCTTCGGCTTGCGCTTCATCGGACAGTGGGACGTGGATGGCCATTTGGTCCCCGTCGAAGTCGGCGTTGTAGGCTGCACAAACCAGTGGGTGCAACCGCATCGACTTCCCGGATACCAGGATTGGTTCAAAGGCCTGAATCCCTAACCGGTGCAAGGTAGGGGCCCGGTTCAACAGGACCGGGTGTTCCTTGATGACATCTTCTAAGACGTCAAAGACCTTGTCATCTTGCTTGTCAATCAAACGCTTGGCCGCCTTAACGTTCGTGACGAGCTTCCGCTTGGTTAATTCGTGCATGATAAATGGCTTGAACAATTCCAAAGCCATTTGAATTGGCAACCCCATTTGGCTCATCTTCAAGGATGGACCAACGTCGATAACGGAACGACCGGAGTAGTCAACCCGCTTCCCCAGCAAGTTTTGCCGGAACCGCCCTTGCTTCCCTTTCAGCAAGTGAGATAAGGACTTAAGTGGCCGATTCCCTGGCCCAGCCACTGGACGACCCCGCCGACCGTTATCAATCAAGGCGTCCACAGCTTCTTGCAGCATCCGCTTTTCGTTTTGCACGATGATCCCTGGCGCGTTCAATTCCAACAGGCGCTTCAACCGGTTGTTCCGGTTGATAACCCGCCGGTAGAGATCGTTTAAGTCTGAGGTGGCAAACCGGCCCCCTTCAAGTTGCACCATTGGCCGCAGATCCGGTGGCATCACCGGTACGACGTCCATAACCATCCATTCTGGCTTATTGCCAGACTTCAAGAAGGCTTCCAAGATGTCCAAGCGCCGAACGGCCCGCGTCCGCTTTTGGCCCGTGGCTTCCTTTAAAGTGGCCTTTAATTCGGCCGCTTCCTTTTCCATGTCCACGTCTTGGAGCAACTTTTGGATCGCTTCGGCCCCCATTTGAGCCACAAACCGGTCCCCATATTCCGCCTTCTTTTCCCGGTATTCCGGTTCGGATAAGAGTTGCTTCTTTTCCAGTGGCGTATCACCGGCGTCGAGCACCACGTAAGAAGCAAAGTAAATTACTTCTTCCAAGGCCCGGGGGCTCATGTCAAGGATCAGCCCCATCCGGGATGGGATCCCCTTGAAGTACCAGATGTGCGAAACGGGAGCCGCTAATTCAATGTGACCCATCCGTTCGCGGCGGACCTTGGCCGTGGTAACTTCAACCCCACAGCGATCACAGACCAAGCCCTTGAACCGAACCCGCTTGTACTTCCCACAAGCACATTCGTAGTCCTTGGTTGGCCCGAAGATCCGCTCGTCAAACAGCCCTTCCTTTTCCGGCTTCAGCGTCCGGTAGTTGATCGTTTCTGGCTTCTTTACTTCCCCGTAGGACCAAGAGCGAATCTTGTTTGGTGAAGCCAACGCGATCTGCATACTTTCAAATTTATTGACGTCAATCAAAGGGCAATCCTCCTTCTTTACTAATCAGTGGTTGCTTCGCTTGGCGTTGCCGGAGCCTTTGCTTGCGCTTCGTCATTTTCCTGACGGTTGGCTTGGGCCCGCTTGCGCACGTCGATTACTTCTTCATCTTCGTTCTTTAATTGCACTTCTTCGTGGTTGCCGTCTAACACTTTCATGTCCAACCCCAGGGATTGTAATTCCTTGACCAGCACCCGGAAGGATTCTGGCACCCCTGGCTTTGGAATCCGGTCCCCATTGATGATGGCATCGTAGGTATTGACCCGGCCGACCACGTCATCAGACTTGTAAGTCAAGATTTCTTGCAGGGTGTAAGCGGCCCCGTAAGCTTCGAGGGCCCAAACTTCCATTTCCCCGAACCGCTGACCACCGAATTGGGCTTTCCCACCCAATGGTTGTTGCGTAACCAAGGAGTATGGCCCAATCGAACGGGCGTGGATCTTGTCGTCGGCCATGTGAGCTAACTTCAGGTAGTTCATGACCCCAACGGCAATCCGGTTTTCAAATGGTTCCCCGGTCCGACCGTCGTACAAGATCGTCTTCCCGTCGGATGGTAAACCAGCTTCCTTGACGGCTTCCCAAACATCCTTGTCAGTTGCCCCATCAAAGACTGGCGTAGCAATGTGAATCCCTAATTGCCGGGCCGCCATCCCCAAGTGCAATTCGATAACTTGACCGATATTCATCCGGGATGGCACACCCATTGGGCTCAGCATGATATCAATTGGCGTCCCATCAGGCATAAATGGCATGTCTTCTTCTGGGATGACGATCGAAACCGTCCCCTTGTTCCCGTGCCGACCGGCCATCTTGTCCCCTACTTGCAGCTTCCGCTTTTGGGCGATGTAGACCCGGACCATCTTGTTGACTCCAGGGGCTAATTCGTCTCCATTTTCCCGGGTAAAGACCTTCACGTCTTGGATGATCCCGCCACCACCGTGCGGTACCCGCAAGGAAGTATCCCGGACTTCACGCGACTTTTCACCAAAGATGGCGTGCAAGAGCCGTTCTTCCGCGGATAATTCGGTAACCCCCTTTGGCGTTACCTTCCCAACTAAAATGTCACCGTCGTGAACTTCAGACCCAACCCGGATGATCCCGGTTTCGTCCAAGTTCTTTAAGGCATCCGCCCCGACGTTTGGCAATTCACGGGTCATTTCTTCTGGTCCAAGCTTGGTTTCCCGCGCTTCGGATTCGTAAGATTCAATGTGAATGGACGTGTAAACGTCGTCTTTAACCAGCCGTTCGGAAATGGCGATGGCATCTTCGAAGTTGTACCCTTGCCAAGTCATAAAGGCAATCAGAGGGTTTTGCCCTAAGGCCAATTCCCCTTGATCCATAGCTGGACCATCGGCAATGACTTCATCCGCATCGACGTGATCGCCGACCCTGACGATTGGCCGTTGGTTGTAGTTCTTCCCCCCGTTGGAACGGCGGAACTTCATCAGCTTGTAAGAATCCAAGGTCCCGTCTTCTTGGCGGATCCGGATTTGGCGGGCATCAACGTATTCAACCGTCCCGGCGTTCTTGGCAATCAAAGCTACCCCGGAGTCGTGGGCTGCCTTGTATTCAATCCCCGTCCCGATCAAAGCGGCGTGCGGATCAATCAGTGGCACGGCTTGCCGTTGCATGTTGGCCCCCATCAGCGCCCGGTTGGAGTCGTCGTTTTCCAAGAATGGAATACATGCCGAGGCTACGGAAACGACTTGCTTTGGCGAAACGTCCATGTAGTCGACGTTTTCAGCGGAAGTCGTAATGTAATCTTCCTTATCACGACACATGATTTCTTCTTCGGCAAAGGAGCCGTCTTCGTTCAACTTGGTGTTGGCTTGGGCGATGATGTAGTTATCTTCTTCATCGGCCGTCAAGTAATCGATCTTGTCGGTTACCTTGTGCGTTTCCCAGGAAACCCGCCGGTATGGCGTTTCAATGAAACCATATTGGTTCACCCGGGCGTAAGTTGACAGGTTGTTGATCAACCCGATGTTCGGTCCTTCGGGCGTTTCGATTGGACACATCCGCCCGTAGTGGGTATAGTGCACGTCCCGGACTTCATAACCGGCCCGGTCCCGCGTCAAACCACCTGGCCCAAGGGCCGACAGCCGCCGCTTGTGGTTTAATTCCCCTAAGGGGTTGGTTTGGTCCATGAACTGGGACAGTTGCGAAGACCCAAAGAATTCTTTGATGGCCGCAACTACTGGCCGAATGTTAATCAATTGTTGTGGCGTTACGGTGTTGATGTCTTGAATTGACATCCGTTCCCGAACCACCCGTTCCATCCGGGCTAACCCAATCCGGAATTGGTTTTGCAACAATTCACCAACCGACCGAATCCGCCGGTTCCCTAAGTGGTCGATATCATCAGTCGTGCCGATGCCTTCTTGCAAGTTGAAGAAGTAGTTAACTGAGGCAATAATATCGGCTGGTTGAATGTGCTTGAGTTCCAACGGAATGTGGCCGTTGGCAACCACCGGCACGACCCGGTCGGGATCCTTCTTGGAGTAAACCAAGATCTTTTGCAGCTTAACAGGTTCCGTTACCACGGCTTCATCCGATGGCGTGTAGGTAATCATCTTGAAGTCGTCTTGTTCCAACGCTGGTTCCAGCTTCTTCAAGACTTCCTTGGTTACCACGTCACCCTTGTTCGCCAGGATTTCACCCGTTTCAGGATCGGCCAAAGTTTCTGCCAACGTCAGCCCGAGCAACCGGTACTTCATAGCCAACTTCTTGTTGGTCTTGTAACGCCCAACCGGCGCCATGTCGTAACGCTTTGGATCAAAGAAGCGGGCGTTCAGCAAACTCCGGGCGGAGTCAGCCGTCTTTGGTTCACCCGGCCGCAAGCGTTCATAAATGTCCTTCAGGGCTTCTTCAACCCGGGAGTCTTCCGGATTCTTATGCACGTCCTTGTCAATCGTAGCTGACAAGGAGTCACTGTTGCCGCCTAACATATCAATGATTTCATCATCAGAGCCAAACCCAAGGGCACGGACCAATTCGGTCATTGGCAACTTCCGCGTCCGGTCAATCCGGACGTAAGAAATCCCCTTGGCATCAGTTTCGTATTCCAACCAGGCCCCCCGGTTCGGAATAAAGTTGGCCCCGTAGTTTGGCCGGCCGTTCTTATCCGTTTCGGAGTTGTAGTAAACCCCTGGGGAACGGACTAATTGGGAAACGATAACCCGTTCGGCCCCGTTAATAATGAAGGTCCCTTGCGAAGTCATCAGTGGGAAATCACCAAAGAAGACGTCTTGAGACTTGATTTCACCAGTTTCGTGGTTGGTTAAGCGCAACGTTACGTGTAATGGTGCCGAGTAATTGGCATCATGTTCCCGTGCTTCATCGACCGTGTACTTTGGTTCCAAGAGTTGGTAATCAACGAATTCGAGGGACAGCTTCCCTTGGAAGTCATCGATCGGCATGATGTCATCAAACATTTCACGCAGACCCTTGTCCATGAACCAGTTGTAAGAATCAGTTTGAATTTCAATCAAGTTCGGGAGGTCAAGGACTTCCTTGATCCGGGAATAACTACGACGAGTACGGTGCTTACCGTATTTTACTAAGTGTCCGGCCAAACTATTCACCTCTCTAAGTTTGTTGGGTGGGTTCAATGTTACATTTTGGTTACAATTTTACTCAAACCATGATTTTGGGCAAAAAAAATCCAAAAGCAACCAGCGATTGCCTTTGGGCTTTTATAAAGTGGCTGACGGACAAGAGATCGTCAACCCCATTGAACTCACAATTACATACGATAAATAAGATACACTATTTCCAGCGGCCTGTCAATTAAAAAAATCCGGGTACGAAAAAACCGGCCAGCCAAGCTCTCCCCTTCTTGGTCAACCGGTTTAATCACTGCTTAACCTTGGCGCAACAGTCCTGTCATGACTGAATCAATGATTAAGCGTTGCCGTTGCTCCGCGTTTAACGACCGTCCCCCAATTTGTTGGAAGGTCCCAAACAACGGGGCGATGCTGGCAATCAACAATTCCGCTGCTTCTTTAGGCATCAAATCTGGCCGCAAGTCCACATCCGCCATCTTGAAGAATTCCGACAGTGGTTCCAAGTAGTCCATGGTAAAGATCATGTTCAGCTTGTGTTGGGAACTTGACGTCAACTGCCGTAACGCCGCTTGGTACTGAGCATAGATACTCAGCGGGTGATACTTAAGGTAGACTTTGCAGATTTGAAAAAGCCGTTCTTCCGGATCCAGATCGGTTTTCCGCAAAACCTTGTTAGTCTCCTGGCGAACTTTACCACACAGCTCCGTCAACACGTCCAGGTACAATTCTTCTTTGTCCGAAAAGTGGTGATACAGCGCGGGTTGGGTAATGCCGATCTGCTTGGCGATGTCCCGGGTCGAAGTTCCCCCAAACCCGTGCTCCAAGAACAATTTAGTTGCCGTCGTCAAAATTGCATTCCGTGTTTTCGCTAGTTGTTCAGCTCGTCTCAATTTCTAACGCTCCTATCTTGTGTAAAATCGATTATCCTAATTTATTATAATCACACAGTAGTAATTATTATTTATCACAGCATAATAATTGTCAATAGGTAAATCTAGCGATAATTAGTTTCCTTATAAAAAAAACGGTCATCAAAATTAATTTAGGTAAGTTAATGAGGCCGTTTTCCTTCTAATGATTAATTCAATTAAGTAAAACAATTTAGTGGAGGGTGAAAGTTATTTTGCCTTGCCGCGCCCCGACCGTCACCTGATCACCAGCCGTTAAGCTGCCGTCCAGCAATTTCAGGCTCAGCGGATCTTCCACTAACGTTTGCAACGCCCGCCGCAAGGGCCGCGCCCCGTACGTTGGTTGGTAGCCCGCCGCAACGATTTGATCAATCGCGGCCGGGGTGAATTTAACGGTAATTTGTTGCGCGGCCAAGCGAGCGACCAAGCCCCGGGTCAACAGTTTTACGATTTGGCGCAGGTCGGCTTTCTCAAGTGGGTGGAAGACGATCGTTTCATCGATCCGATTTAAAAACTCCGGCCGGTAGTGCAACTTCAATTGGGCATTGATTGCTTGCTTCATCGCCGCATAATCATTTTGCAGGCTGCTTTGCCCAAAGCCGACCGTCTTTTCATCCTGGAGCTGGGTCGCCCCAAGATTTGAGGTCATGATCAAGATCGTATTCTTAAAGTCAACCTTGCGCCCCTTGGCATCGGTCAGGTAACCGTCATCCAAGACCTGCAACAAGAGGTTAAAAACGTCCGGGTTCGCCTTTTCCGCTTCATCGAGTAGGACCACGGAATACGGGTGTTGGCGCACTTTTTCGGTTAATTGACCGCCTTCTTCGTACCCGACATAACCCGGGGCCGCCCCAACCAAACGACTGGTACTGTACCGTTCTTGGTATTCCGACATGTCAATGCGAATCAAGTTGTCTTCGGAGCCAAAGACGGTCGCGGCTAAGGCCTTGGCTAATTCCGTCTTGCCGACCCCAGTTGGTCCAAGGAACATAAAGGATCCTAACGGTCGCTTAGGATCCTGCAAACCGCTGCGGGCCCGCCGAATTGCCCGGGCAATCGCACTGACGGCTTCGTCTTGGCCAATCACGCGTTGGTGAAGGGCCTTTTCTAAGTGTACCAAGCGATCTTGTTCGTGCTTTTGCAATTGCGTAACCGGAATCCCGGTCCAATCCGCCACGACCTTGGCAATATCTTCTGGCATCACCCGTAAGGTGGTTTGCGCAGCTTGGGCTTGGCGACGAGCCGTTTGCTGTTCAACCTGGGCTTTTAACGCCAACTCTTGGTGGCGCAATTGCGCAGCTTGATCAAAGTCTTGCGTCAAAATGGCCGCTTCTTTTTGTTCTCGCAACTGCGTTAATTTTTGCATCGCGGCAACCGTCTGGGTATCCGCTTGGTCAGCATTGATCCGCACCATCGCTGCTGCTTCATCCATTAGATCAATCGCCTTATCCGGCAAAAAGCGATCAGTGATGTAGCGTTTGGCTAGCTTAACCGCAGCGGTGAGCGCCGCATCACTAATCGTTAACTGGTGGTGCTTTTCATAGCCCGGCCGGATCCCCTTTAAAATCTGGACAGTGGCTTTTTCACTGGGTTCTTCAACTTGAATCTTGGCAAAGCGCCGCTCGAGGGCTGCATCTTTTTCAATGTACTTCTGGTACTCATCCAACGTCGTGGCCCCAATCAGTTGCAGTTCCCCCCGGGCCAACGCCGGCTTTAAAATATTGGAAGCATCTACGGACCCTTCAGCCCCACCGGCACCGACCACCGTATGCAGTTCGTCAATAAACAAAATGACGTCGCCACTGCGGTAAATCTCATCCAAAATTTTTTTCAGTCGGTCTTCAAATTCCCCCCGGTACTTGGTACCGGCCACCAGCGACCCCATGTCCAGCGCCATCACCCGCTTTTGGGCCAAGCTGGCTGGCACGCCTTGAGTGACAATCCGCTGGGCTAAGCCTTCGACAATCGCCGTCTTGCCGACCCCCGGTTCCCCCACCAGGACCGGATTATTTTTCGTTTTCCGGCTCAACAGTTGTACCATGCGTTTAATTTCTTTTTCCCGGCCCACGACCTGCTCACCAGCGCCTTGCTTTGCTTGGGCCGTTAAATCCCGTGCCAAACGATCTAACGTCGGCGTTGCCGTATTACGTTTGGCACTTTGGCGGTTCAGGGCCTGTCCGGCGGCCTTGCCCAATTTCCGCACCAACGTCCGCCGGGCTTGTTGCAAGTTTACATCCAAGTTGAATAAAATCCGGGAAGACAAAATCGTCTCATCACTTAACAGCGCCAGCAGCAAGTGTTCTGTCCCCACCCGTTCAGCATTCAGCTGCCGGGCCGTTTGGGCTGCCAACGACAAGATGGTGCGCAGTTTCGGTGAGGCTGGCAAATACTCATGACTGTCAGCTACTGCCAAGGTGCCGTAACCGGTAAAGCGTTCAATTTCGGCCCGCAAATCGTCACTGGTGACGTGGAATTGATCCAGCAATTCCGCCGCCACCCCACTGTGTTCCAAGCTCAACGCCAGCAACAGGTGCTCTGTGCCGACAGCTTGGTGTTTAAAATACAGGGCCTGTTCGTGCGCAATTTCTAAAACCGCCTTGGCATTTGGCGTATATCGGTAATCGTCCATGTAAATCCCCTTCAATTATCTTCTCTATTCGCTGCCGTTATTCATACCGCAACCGGGTCAGCAAGGCAACCAAGAGCCTTGCCCGCAAGCGCTCTTCAGCTTGCTTGTTTGCTTGGTTCAGGGTTTGTTTGGCCACCCCGACCAACATTAAATCACCCTCCCGGCGTGAAATCAATTTTTCTTCATATAAAGTCTTAATGATTTTAGCGGCGTCTTTTTCACTGATGGCTTCACCAATATTGGCAATCAACATCTGTAAGACATCATCATCATCCAGTAGGTTGACCCGTTCAATCCGGATGTAGCCACCACCACCCCGCTTGCTTTGCACCAAGTAACCATTTTGCAGGTTAAAGCGCGTCTTGATGACATAATTAATTTGTGATGGCACCACATCAAAATGATCGGCAATTTCCGCCCGCCGAATTTCAATCCGGGGATCATCCCCTAAAATTGATTTCAGGTAAGCTTCAATTACGTCTGAAATGCTACGTTCTTCCACCGGTCTGCGCCCCTTTCTTGACTAATTTTGACCTTAATCATACCACACTTTTCCGGATTTGCCTTCGATTTACCCTTCAACACAACACGAAAAAAGGGCTGGGTACCAGCTCCCAGCCCTCAATTTCATGGTATTGCTTCATTCAACTAACGCTGCTTAGGCTTCGTGAACAAAGTCAACTACGTTCCGCCCAACGACCTTGTTGTCCTTTAATTCTTGGATCATGTCGTTGATTTCAGCTAACTTGCGCGTCTTAACAATTGGCTTAACCTTGCCTTCAGCCCCGAATTGGAAACATTCAGCCAAGTCTTGGCGCGTCCCAACCAAGGAACCAGCCACAATGATCCCATCCAGCACCGTCTTAGCGATGTTGAGCTTCATATCCCCTTGTGGCAAGGCAACCGCAACCAACTTCCCATCTGGGCGCAAGGAATCAACTGCTTGGTCAAAGGCCGAAGCTGCAACGGCCGTTACCACGGCAGCGTGAACGCCGCCCACTTTTTCTTGGATGGCTTGAGCAACGCTGTCAACTTCGTGGCGGTTAATCACTACTTCCGCCCCGTTTTCCTTCGCCGCTTCCAGCTTAGGATCGTTCCCGTCAACAACAACGACGTGGGCCCCAAAGACATTGTGCGCAAATTGGACGGCCAGGTTCCCCAGACCACCGGCCCCGACGATGGAGACCCATTGACCAGGCTTGATGTCGGCAACCTTCAGGGCCTTGTAGACCGTTACCCCCGCACAAGTCAGGGAGGTCGCTTCAACTGGGTCTAAGCCTTCCGGTACCTTCACCGCGTAGTCGGCAGCGACGATACATTGTTGAGCCATCGCCCCGTCAACCGTGTAACCGGCATTTTGCACTTCGCGACAGAAGGTTTCGCGTCCCGTCAGGCAGTATTCACAGTGACCGCAGCCCTTGAAGAACCAAGCAATCGATACCCGATCACCGACCTTCAAGCTGGTTACGCCAGGGGCAACCTTGGCAACGCGCCCAACCCCTTCGTGACCGATAATCCGGCCTGGCTTTTCACCAAAGTCACCAGCCGCCACGTGTAAGTCAGTGTGGCATAACCCACAATATTCCATATCAACCAAGGCTTCACCTGGCTTTAAATCGCGTAAGGTAACATCCTTAACCGTAACGTAACCATCTACTGGATCATTAATAACTGCAGCCTTCATGGATCATATCTCCTTTGTATCTGTAAATGTTTCCTACGCTTAATATCATAGCGAGCTTCCTGCCGTTTGGCAAGTGAAAAAATGAACATTCTCAATTTTTTTTGTTTTATATTTTTCTATCGCCCGCTCTAAAAGTTGTTACAACGGCGTTTTGATTGATTGGTATAGTTAAGCGACGTTCGAAAGATTTTTCACTTACGCCACGATCAAGCGGTTGATCGGTCCCTTTTAAAAATTATATTTTTAACCCCTTTTATTACTTCTCAAAATTGGTATAATAGCCGAGTTGTTTATTTTTCAATTTAAGCAGAGGAGTTTTTTATGACTACAACTGAAGAAACCGCCACTGCCAACCAGAATTACAATCAGTTGACGGGGCTCAAATTGTTTGCCATGACCAGTTCAATGGTGATTTCCATCGATGAATTCGCGCCGTTTGGCAAAGCGGGCGCAACCTCCTTATTTTACCTCCTGCTGGCCGGCTTGGCCTGGTTCTTGCCAGTCACGCAAGCCGCCGGTGAAATGGCCTCCATTCAAGGTTGGCAACACGGGGGCTTGTTCACTTGGGTCAAAGCCACTTTGGGAGAAAAAACCGGGTTTGTCGCCATGTTTTACCAGTGGATCCACATTACGGCCGGCATGGACCTCATGATGTACGTAATTATCGGGGCCCTTTCCATCACCTTGCAGACCCCTTGGTTTAATACTACCCCGCTCGTGCGCTTTAGCTTAATGATGCTCTTATTATGGGGAGCCACTTGCGCCCAACTGTTGGGGGCCAAACGCATCGGCAAAGTTGCCGAATGGCTCTTTGCCTTAGGGATTGTTACCCCCGTCTTATTATTAGTCATCGTCGTTGCCGTCTACTTGGGCCAGGGCCATCCGGTTTATGTCCACTTTAATTTCCACACCATTTTCCCCCACCAGTTGAACGGCACCACGCTGGTCGCCTTTGTCCCCTTTATCCTGGCCTTTTGTGGCGGGGAAGCTTCGGCCCCCCACGTTAAGAACTTGGCGCGGCCCCAGCAATACCCTAAGGTCATGATTGCTTTGGTAGCCACGGCCATCAGCCTCGACTTACTCGGCAGCAGCGCCATTGCCATGAGTGTCCCGGCCGCCCATATCCAAAACAGCACCGGTTTTGTGCATACGTATGGCCAACTGCTGACTTCGATCGGCTTGCCGGGCCAAAGCTTGGAGAAATTGATCGGCTTGCTGCTGGCTTGCGGGATCATTGGTGAATTAGGCAATTGGATTGCCGGCCCTAACCAAGGGCTGTTCGAAGCAGCCCGCGAAGGCTTTCTGCCCCCCTTTTTCGCCCACGCAACCAAGCACGGGATTCCCTTTCGGATTATGGTCTTGCAATCCGCGATTGTGACGCTTACCGCGGCGCTGATTACCTTTAGCAGCGGGCAAAATGTTGATTTCGCCTTTAACGTGGCTCTCGCCGCCACCACCGCCCAATACCTGATGGTGTACATGATCATGCTCGTCGCTTACATGGTCTTAAAATGGCGCCACGAAACGTTGCCCCGGACCTACCGCATGACCAGCCAGCCGAAAGTCAGCATTGCCTTAGCGGCGGTCGCCTTGGTCATTACCGCGGGCGCTTTCTTCATCACTTTTATCCCCGCGCAAGGGACGCCGCAGCCATTGCGCCTTGCGTATGTTCTGATTTTGGCTGGCATGTGTCTCGTGGTTTCCTGGTTGCCATTTTGGCTTTACCGCAGTCACCCGAAGTGGCAAGCTCAATTAACCAGCGCCGAAAAAAAGAGTTAAAACTTAAAAGTGCTAGCAACCCCCGTTACTGAAACGTGGATTGCTAGCACTTTTTGTTGTGATTTTCTAACTTTTAGTCGAAAAGCTCGTTTCTGCTCAGCCGCTGTTATTTTTCTTGGAGTTGAGCAATCGCAGCATAGGCCGGGGTCAGCAATTCTTCGACCTGGTTAAACAACGGCTGATACTTTTGGTAGGTATAGGCCGCCAAATCATCCGGAATATAAGTTTCTGGTTGGGCCAACAGCGGCGTAACTTCACTGTAATCGCTAATTCGCCCTAAACTCTTCAAGGCAATTGCGGCCGCGCCTAAACAACACCCCCCGTGGGCCATTGCCACCCCGACCGGGAAGCCAATTACATCGGCTAACATCTGGCGCCAAACTAAGGAATCCGTAAAGCCCCCGGACGCCATAATTTGCTTAGGATCCCCGACTAAATCCCGGACAATTTCAAAGACACTGCCGACGTTCATCGTGATTCCTTCCATGACGGCACGTAACATATCCGCCCGGGTATGCAGCTGATTCAGGCCAAAAAATGACCCCCGGGCATTGGCATCCCAAATCGGGGCCCGCTCACCACCCAAGAAGGGATGGAAAATCAGACCGTGGGAACCAGCTGGGACCCCCTCAATTACCTGGTTGGCCAATTGGAAGGCATCCACCTGCTCACTGGCGACCGCATTGGCATCAACCAAATGCTTCACCGCCCATTGGTAGACGTCACCCCCATTATTGAGCGGGCCCCCAATGACCCAGTGTTCTTCATCCAGGGCATAGCAGAACAGCCGCTGCTGCGGATCAATGACGGGATGATCCGTCATCACCCGCACCGCAGCAGAAGTCCCAATGGCAATTGCCGCCGTACTTTCGTCAACGGCGCCCATCCCAATGTTCGAAGCGGCGCCCCCAAAGGCCCCGTACACAAATGGCGTGTCAGCCGGAATCTGCAACGCCGCTTGGCCCGCGGCCGTCAGCCCGTGCGCTTGCTGGGTACTATCAACAATTTCTGGTAATTGAACAGCTGCAATGTCCGTCATTGCCAACGCCTGCTCATCCCACGTCCGGGTATTGATGTTCCACATTCCCGAACAGGAAGCAACCGAAATATCGACCTTAAATTCATCAAAGAAATGCTTAAAGAGATAGGATTTGATATCCGCCACGTAAGCCGTCTTCTTTAACAATTCCGGCTGGTCTTCTTTTAACCATAGTAATTTGGTGAAGGGTGACATCGGGTGAATCGGCGTCCCCGTGTCCATATATAGTTCTTTTGCGACCAAGTTCCGCTTGATCCGACTGGCCACTTGGCGGGCCCGGGTGTCCGCCCAAGTCAAGACGCGGGTCAGCGGCTGGAAGTTTTCATCCAACAAGATCAAACTCTGGTTCTCGCTGGAAAAGGCGACCGCTAACAGATCACAGTGGTTGCGTTGCACTTCGGCGTAAGCGTCATTGATTACTTTTTCAACGGCGGCCAGCACTTCGGTGGGTTCTTGCTCCGCCATGCCCGTTGCATCCCGGTACAAGGTATAAGTTTGCCGAAAGGTCTGCTTGGCTTGGAGCTGGTGATCATATAAGATCGCCTTTGTCCGTACTGTTCCAACATCAATCCCCAGCAAATATTCCATCTGCTTAATCCTCACTTCCTGCTAATCGGGTTATTTCACTTCTTCAGATTACTGGTTTCCCCTTGAACTGTCAAATCTTGCCACTTGCGTAAATAAAAAAGCCGCGGCCACCGCCACGACTTCTTTACCTTTGAAACTGATTAACGAGCTGACGAGAAGTCAGTCAAGTCCAAAGTAACACTTGGGCCAAACGTCGAAGCGATGGAAGCGTGCTTGATGTAAGTCCCCCGCACAGCAGCTGGACGAGCCTTCGTCACAACATCTTCGATCGTCTTCAAGTTTTCAACCAACTTGTCAGTGTCAAAGGAAACCTTCCCGAATGGCACAGCAACGTTCCCATCCCGGTCAGTCCGGTAAGTTACCTTCCCGGCCTTTGATTCAGCAACGGCCTTGGCCACATCCATCGTCACCGTCCCCGTCTTAGGGTTTGGCATCAGACCCTTAGGCCCCAATACCCGACCCAGACGACCAACTTGTGGCATCATGTCTGGCGTTGCAATGGCAACGTCAAAGTCCAGCCAACCGTCTTGAATCTTTTCAACTAAGTCAATGTCCCCAACAAAGTCAGCGCCAGCTTCTTGGGCTGCCTTAGCGTTTTCACCCTTAGCAAAAACGATTACGGTTTGGTCCTTACCAGTCCCGTTTGGCAGCACAACAGCCCCACGCAATTGTTGGTCCGCTTGCTTAGTGTCAACGTTTAAGTTAAATGCTACTTCGATCGTTGCGTCGAAGTTAGCAAAGTCAATGTCCTTAACTAATTCAACCGCGTCAGTCAAAGCGTATTGCTTCTTTGCTTCAACCTTCTTCAACGCGTCTTGGTACTTCTTACCACGAGTTTTAGCCATTTGATGTATCCTCCTTGCAAATGTGGTCTAGCGGAAGTCTCCTCCCACGGGGACAACTTTTCTTTCAAAAAGCGCCCGGTCTGCTAGAAATTAGTCTTCAACGTTGAAGCCCATGCTCCGAGCAGTACCTTCGATCATGCGCATCGCTGCTTCTACGTCAGCGGCGTTTAGATCTTGCATCTTAGTTTCGGCGATTTCCTTTACTTGAGCCTTGGTTACAGTTGCAACCTTCTTCGTGTTAGGTTCGCCGGAACCGTGTTCAACACCAGCGGCCTTCTTCAGCAGAACTGCAGCCGGCGGCGTCTTGGTGATGAATTCAAATGACCGGTCTTCGTAAACGGTAATTACAACTGGAATCAGCATCCCTTTTTGGTCTGCCGTCCGTGCGTTGAATTCCTTAGTGAAGCCCATGATGTTAATCCCTGCTTGACCCAATGCAGGACCAACCGGCGGAGCCGGGGTTGCTGCACCAGCAGGAATTTGCAACTTGACAATGTTTGCTACTTTCTTTGCCACGAGACAAAACCTCCTTAGTCCGTGTTGTGGTAATGATGGGGGTTCAGTTTTTGCCCCTCCCACAGTATGTCGATAGCATACTTTGTTAGGTTACCACACTTAATCTTTAATTACAATCACAAATTATTCGACTGCCGCAATTTGGTCGAACCCTAATTCCACCGTCGTTTGGCGCCCTAACATTTCGATTTCGGCCTTCAGCTTCAAATTATCGTGATCAACTTCCGTTACGACCCCATTCAAGTTGGCAAAGGAGCCCGCGATGACCTTCACGTGGTCCCCAACGGCAACGTCAATATCCGTCCGTTGTGGGCCTTCATCATCCATCCAACTCAAAATTCGGTTAACTTCTTCTGGTTGCAGCGGCGTTGGCTTGGATCCCCCACCGTGGGAACCCAAGAAACCCGTCACCCCTGGGGTGTTACGGGCAATGTACCAAGCCCGGTCTGTCATAACCATTTCAACCAATACGTAACCCGGGAAGACTTTTTCTTCAATATCCTTGGCCTTCCCATCCTTAACTTGGTGGACCGTTTCTTCCGGTACGATTACCCGGAAAATGTAGTCTTCCATCCCCATTGATTGGGCCCGAGATTCCAAATTACTCTTGACCCGGTTTTCGTAACCGGAGTACGTGTGTAACACGTACCAACGTTTTTCTTGTGATTCCACCGTTATCCTCCTTTATTTTAATGGTGTTATATTACTTCGCCTTGTCGCTTAACTACGGACAAAATAAAAAAGCCCGTACTAAGACGCAGCTTTCTGACAAAATATTATAGCAGACTTCTTGAGCCTTGGGCAACTAAAACTACCCAACAAAAGCAAGCATGCCCATTTGAATCAACCAATCAAACAGAGCAAAGAATAAAATAAAGAAGACCGTAATCGATAATACTACCGACGTGTCCCGCCGATTTTCCTTTGCCGTTGGCCACACGATTTTGTGCATTTCTTGCCCGACGCTCTTAAAAAAGCGAAACATGTACCTTTCCTCCAGCTTGATGCTACCGGGTTTGCCGGTGCAGGGTAACTTTTTGACAGTGCTTGCAGAATTTTTTGAGCGCCAAGCGCTGATTCTGCTGGGCGGCACTGACGTTAACCGAATAATTGCGGGAGCCACAAACTGAGCATTCCAACCCTACTTTTCGGTGCGCCATCGTGACCACCTCCATTCGGGATAACTTTAGCACATTTGCCCTGACCACGCAAACCAAAGCCGCTAGTCCGGCATGGTTTCTAAAAAGCGACGGTACTTGGTCCGGGCCCGGTAGTAAGCGGCGCGGACACTCCCCACGGAAATCCCCAATTCCGCGGCTACTTCCTCCATTTGATAGCCCAAACTAAGCTTTAAAAAGCACGCCCACTCTAATGATGAACATTGCCGCACCATTTGATTCAAAGCTTGGCGGCATTCCGCCACCCGCTCAGCGCCGATTTTATCATCTTCCACCAGTTGGACGCGTTCGTCTTCATCCAGCGAAACCACCCGGTTGCCCGGCTGGCGTTTGGAACGTTTCTTATGCCGACCAAAATCCCGCAACCGATTTTGCAACATTGTCTTATAGTAATGAGCGAAATGGGCATGCTGGGCATCATAACGCTTCAGACATTGATAGAGTTTCACGGCCGCTTCTTGCTCCCAATCTTCCAAACTAATGTAGTGACGGGAATATTGATGCCACAGCTTGCGAATCATTGGTTGATAGCGCCGGTAAAGCAGTTCAAAACTGGCTTCATCTTGGTGACGTTGCACCTGGTAAATTAATTTATTTTCGGAAATTACAATTTCATCACTCATCATGAGAAATCAAAAAATCCTCCTGTGTACTCACCACTGGATTCACCCGCTTGAAAACCCTTTGGTCATCTCACCACTCCATGCATTTGAGCAGGGGTAGAAAAGCAACTGGTCTCACCCAGCCCTCCGGTCGGCTATTCCCCTGCCTTGACAAGGTTCGGCCGCTCTAATATCCACTGGCTTATTCAATCTAGCAGTTTCTGCAAGCGTTTTCAAGCGTTAGCTTTTTCCATTAATTAACCAATAAATCTAAAAAGAGCGGCACCAAACCCGTTATTTTGCTAAATTAACGTAGCAAAGGGCTAATTTTTAAAAACCAAAAAACAACCCGGGAAAAATTTTACGGGGCGCCATTTAAACAATTAAAAAATCAAACGATAAATTAAAGTTGGGCGAGCGCTTCAGCAATCGGAGTGGTCCCGGCTTTCATCATAATGACCTGGCGAATCGTCTTCGGCTCTGCCAAACTGGCCACCAAAACGGCGGCCACGTCTTCAATCGAGTTCTCCCCGCTTGTGGCGGGATTCAAACTTACCTTCCCGGTCGCAGGCGTTGGCGTTAAAATCCCGGCTTGGATAATGGTGTAAGCCAGCGTCGTCTCATCCATTAACCACCGATCCGAAAAGAACTTGGCAATATTGTAATCCGTTAATTGCGCTAGGGCCGGGACCTTGGCCCACATGGTTTGGTCCAAGGCATACGCCGAACTGAGGTGAATAAACCGTTTAATCCCCGCGGCTTGGGCAGCCATCATTAATTTGACGGCCCCGTTCAAATCAGTTTGCAACAAATCCCGGCCCCGGGAACCCCCCGTAAAAATCACCGCTTGGCTATCGGCCAACTTTACTTGTAATTCCGCCACGGACGCGTGCAGATCCAAGGCCACCGGGGTGACTTCGGCGGGAAGCTGTGCTAAATTGCGCCCGCCCGCGAGGACTTGGTCGCCTTGCGCCAATAACAACTTGACCACAGCTTGCCCCACCCGGCCGGTGGCCCCTGCAACAAAGACTTTCATCTTGATCCATCCTTTCATTTAATCTGTAGAAGTTCCGTTATTTTTAAGTGTACTCAATTTCATCACCATTTACGAAAAAAATGATCGCCGCCGCTTATTTTTCTGCTGGTGGTCCCCAGAAGCAGTGGTAAAATAATGCCAATTAATTGATTAAGGAGTGGTTTTTTGATCTCACCAACCTTGCAACGTTGGCTGACCCACTGGGGGTTGGCCGGGGCCGCTTTGCTCACGATGGTCTCGCTGCTCGTCGTAAATCAAAGCGGGCCAATCATCCCAATCAGCTTACTCGCCGTGATCAATGGCGCTTTTTGGCTCGGGGCCTTACATCGTTTCAAACTCTATCAACACTGGCTGTGGTACCGCGCCGATAAACGGCTCCTCGTTGCCAGTATGACGGGGGTCCGGTGGCTAATCGTTATTGGGGCTTTGGGCTGGCTGTTAAAGATGCAAAATGACCTCGTCGGCATTCTGGTCTTGCTGATCGTGGCGGGCTACGCTGCGGTCCCAGATCGCCACTTGGTTGGAACGGTCATGACCTTAGCCCAACGATGGGGCTGGCGACCAGACTCCCCGAACGCCCCCGTAACTTTTACCGTGGCAAACTTAGATTTGTCAGCCATCCAGGCCGCGCTGAAAGCCGCCCACCAAGCCCGGCCCCTGCCTTATGACTTTGCGACCCTGAGTCCCACTGACTTACAACAAGCGCAAGCTACCGCCGAAAAGCCCTTAGCAGCCCTGCCGTTTTCGCCCCGCCTGAAAACCGGCTTCATTTTTGATGCGCAACAGATCAAGGTGACTTGGACTTTAGGGGATGTAACCTGGACGATTGGTGAAGTGCCCCGCGCCTTGACCGCGCAAGTCGTTGATTTAATTTACCAACAAATGGGCCAATCCCATCCCCCCGTTAGCTGCACACTGAGCGGGGGCGCAGTCAAATGGTTGGCGGCGGGCCAAACGGTGCACCAAGCAACCCAGCCGTGGATCGTCCAGCTGACCATTACCCCGACCGCAAAAGATTAATTGTGAATGTCAGCGCTTTCAGTTACAATTAGAGCAATAATTGTAACTTTAGAATGATTGCTCTGGAGGTAATCTAATGACCACGAAAATTATTTTAGACTGTGATCCCGGCCACGATGATGCCTTAGCGCTTTTATTGGCCGTTGCCAACCCGACGATTGACTTGTTAGCCGTCACCACTTCCGCGGGGAACCAAACCCCCGCCAAAACTTTGAATAATGCCTTGCGAACCTTAACTTTGCTGCAAGCCACCACGATTCCCGTCGCCTGTGGAAACCAAACGCCATTGGTGGCTCCCCTGGAAACTGCTCCGGAAGTTCACGGGGAAAGCGGGCTGGATGGCGCCGAGCTCCCGGCCCCGGGCTTTGCCCCCCAGCCACTCACGGCCATTGCATTGATCGCCCAAACCCTCCGGCAAAGTACCGAAAAAGTCACCCTGGTCGTCACTGGTCCCATGACCAATGCCGCGTTGTTCCTCCGGGTTTATCCAGAATTGGCCCGGGAAAAATTGGCCCAAATTGTCTACATGGGTGGGGCAATGGGCCTGGGCAATTGGCGGCCGAGCGTGGAATTCAACATTTTTGTGGACCCCGAAGCCGCCAAAATTGTCATGAATTTTGGCTTACCACTGGTAATGGCCCCGCTCAACGTTACCCACCGCGCACAGATCCACAAAGATGAAATTGCTGCGGTCGGCGAAATCGACAACCCCGTTGCCCACGCCTACTTTGGTCTCTTAAACTTCTTTGAACGCTACCATGAAGATCCAAAATGGGGCTTTGTTGGCGCGCCATTGCATGATCCATGTACCATTGCGTGGCTGATTGACCCGACGATGTTTACGACCACCAAAATGCACGTCGACGTCGAAACACAAGGTGAATTGACCCGGGGCGAGACCGTCTGTGATTACTACCAGCTGACTGGTCAGCCAGCCAATACCGAAGTCTTGCTCGACCTCGATCGCCCCCGCTTTATCAAACTGATTCTGGATAGTTTAAAGCACTTCGATTAGACGCAAAAATCGCTAACGACCCTGGCACAAACATGGTTCGTTAGCGATTTTTAGTTTACAGTTTATTACTGATTGGCCAATTGGTAGCTGGCGGCCAATAACTCAAATAGGGTCGCATCGGCCACCTGGTCATTTAAGATGACGGTCAGCCAATGTTGCTTATTCATATGCCAAGCGGGAAAGTATTGTTGGTGATTTACTAACGCCGTGACCTGTGCCGGCGTTGCGTGCAAATTTAAAATTTCCACTTCTTTGGTTGGCAATGTCGGCGCCAGTTTCGCTTGATCCAGCCGAGCAACTAAGCCATACCATTTTTGGCTGGCGGCGTGACGCCAGACCCCCGTAAACGGTGTCTTGGGCCACAAAAATTCTAATTCGTCCCCATAGGTCTGCTGAACATGCGTGATTAACCGTTGAGCTTGCGGTGCTTGAAACCGTTGGTCCACATAAGCTTGCGCGACAATTTGTTGTAAGACCGTGGTCACTTCGGCCTTGACTGTCCCCGCAAATTCGCCCCGGACTTGGGGTTGCAAATGCAAGGTGTAGGGAGATTGGGTTGCCAAATCAATGACCTGGGTCAAAACTTGACCTGCTTCATCAATCGTGACCGTCAATAAAAACCCACTGGTTGGCAAAAGCGTCTGGTAGCGCCAGTGACGGCCCTTCTTGGTAAACCCGGCCGCTGGCAACTTAGCCGGTTGCAACTTCTGGTTGGCAAAAATTTCGCTGAAGGCTTCCATTACCATCGCTTCCTTTCATTTTCAATGATTTTCGCCGTCACCGGGAGCCGAAAAAGGCCCACCAGCATTACTGTACTGACGACAAACATGATGATTTCCTGGGGAAGGCGCGTGGCCAACAGCATTGGAATCCGAATGTGGTAGAGCAAATGCAACCACAGGGTGTTGAGAATCAAGTTGAACCCCAACATCGCCACCAAGTTCGCGGCAATAATCCGCCCCCAGGTGACCCGCGTTTGCAAAAAATAACCATAGGTCAGCCCAACCAAAAACGCCGTCAAAATGAACCCCGGAAAAAAGGCGTACTTCGGAAACAGCAACGAACCCAGCAGGTTAGCCAAACCCGCGCTGATGGCGGTCGGCCACATTCCCACCAGTTGGGCAGACAGGGCCAAGATCACAAAGGTGAAGACAATTTTGGTGGTTAAAAATTGAATCGAAAGCAGGCTGCCAACAATCACTTGCAGGGCCGTTAAAACACTAATCAAGGCTAAGGTCCGGGTCGTTTGTACCATAAGCGCCCCTCCTTAATCCGTTTGCGCGAGGCTGAGTTTAACAACCGCTTCACACCGTGGGGTTTGGGGCAACATATCCACCGGTTGGATGTAATCAACCCGGTAAGTTGGCGTCAAGCGGGCCAAATTGCGGGCCAACGAAGCCATGTTACACGAGACGTATACAAATTTGGCTGGCTTTTCTGCTAAAATCGTGTCAATCAGGGCTTGATCCAAGCCGGTCCGCGGCGGGTCGACCACCAGGGCATCAAAGGTTTGGCCCGCAGCCCGCCATTGGGGCAGCAAGTCTTCGGCGGGACCACATTCATAATGGGCATTGGTAATCCCGTTTAACTCCGCATTGGCATTGGCATCTTCAACCGCCGCCGGAATCGTTTCCATCCCCAGCACCTGCTTAACCCGGGCCGCTAAGGATAAGCCAATGGTCCCAATCCCTGCGTACGCATCCACCAAGGTATCCGTCGGAGCCAGCTCTAACGCTTGGGCCGCTTGTTCATACAAGGCTTCGGTCTGCAACGGATTGAGCTGCAAAAACGACCGGGCGGAAAGCCGAAAGTCCAGGCCCATCAAACTCTCGGTTACATAAGGTTCCCCCGCCAGCAAGCGCGTCTCTTCGCCCCACACCAACGGCGTATCCCCCGGATTAATGTTTTGCATGACGGATTTAACGGCCGGCAATTCCGCCTTAATCCGGGTTAATAACTGGTGCTTTTTCAGTAATTTCGGCGTGTTGGTGATCAGCGTCACTTGGACTTCTCCCGTCGTCGTTTCGCGAACGGCCAGGGTCTTGATAATGCCGCTGTGGTTGCTTTCTTCATACGGCGGAATCTGTAACTCTTCAATCATCGCAACCAAGGCCCGGACAACTTGCATCGTCAACGGCATTTGAACGGCACACTCCGCCAAATCAACCACCGTATGACTATTCGCCTGATACAAGCCGGCAACCACGTGTCCATCAACCAGACGCACCTGAAACTGTGCCTTATTACGGTACCCATACTGCTGCGGGCTGGGTAAAGTCGGTCGCACTTGGTAATGGCGGTAACCACGGGGCTTGAATTTAGCCAGACTGTCCAGTACCATTTGCCGCTTGAATTTCAACTGCGCCGGATAGGCCAGGTGTTCCAATTCAAAGCCCCCGGCGATTCCGGCCACCGCGTCTTTAGGCGTCACCCGGGCGGGGCTGGCCTGCTTTAAGCGATGAATTTGGGCCATCAGGTAGCGTTCGTGAACCGCCGTTACCTCAGCCACAATTACTTCTCCCGGCAGCGCCCCAGGCACAAAGCAAACCTTATGTTTAAAATAGCCAATCCCTTGGCCTTCCACCCCTAATTTCTTAATCGTTAAAGGGAACCGTTCCCCAACTGTTACCACCACCGGGGATTGGGAAGCACGGGGCACCCGTTGTTTTGCCATCTTTTTTCTCCTTTGCTCATCCGTTCAAAATCGTACCGTTCATTCTACCATTCTTTTAACCAAGATTAAATCTTTCCGCCCTCTATTTTAGTGAACCTATTTTCGTTTTATAGTATAATATACCCGATAAAAAGAAAGGAAGTTCTTAAAATGTGGCAAACAACTGATTTAATCGCCGCCGAACAGTACTGGTTCGACCGGTTTTGTGATCGCTTTGGTTGGCAAGGAAGCTTACGCCGCCAATACCCTGGGGTATCTTCCCTGTGTTTCATCGGGCCCCACGGCGGAATCAAGCAAGTTGACCTCGATGATGAATTACTGTTCGATCAATTGAATGCCGTCCCGCGCCAACGGGGGCAAGCAATTTTAGAAAGTTGGTTGATTTTTTCAATCAGCAATCCCGACCCCCTGGCCCAACAAAATTTTGACCCCACGGATCGACAATACTTCCACCAACTTGAACAAAGTGCGGTTCATTGTCACGTCTATTCCAACTAAGCGGGCACTTCGTGTTGTAAGCGTTGCTGGGCATCAGGCGAAAATTGCCGATATTCAATCGTAAAGTGGTATTGGGCCCGGACGGCCGTTAACACCACGATCAGCTCTTCCAAACTGGTTGAAGGCAAACTTCCTAAGGGCCACGAGCGCTGCCAAGCCCGGGGCCGCCGCGTATTAAAGAAAAAGTGATAGGCCTGGTCAGGGGCGGCCCAGACCACCACTAACCAATAACGCGTCTGGACCCGCCGTTTAAAGTACGGCGTCAACCGCTGGCATAATTGCCGACCTAATTTTTGACATGCCTGATCATTCAAAGCTCTGCCCCCCGTTATGGCCGCCCACCTGCTGGGCGCGGGCCAAAAAGGTCGCCCCAGTAGTTAAACTGCTGGCCTTCATAATTGCCGTCTTGCCAAAGCGCTGCCGGATCTGATCAACCGTTTGGGCCACATCAAGGGCCAAGGTCTCCGCCTTCGTTGCAAATAAATCCAGCTGCTCGCCTTGGGCCGGGCTTAAATGCGTCACGGCAATTGCCACGTGCCGAACCGGCTGACCGGTCCAATACTGATCAAACAGGGCTTGCAAAACCCGGGTTAATTTTCGTTCATCTGCCGTTAATGCGCTAAGGTGCTGCGCGTGGGCAAAGCCGGCGCGACCAGCTTGATCGACCGTCCCAAACGCATAGCCAATCTGAAGGCGGACGCCCCCGGCTTGTTTGTGGCGGGCGCGGAGGCGGGCGGCTACCTGAGCAGTAATTTCAGCAATGACTACTTTGATCGCTTGGAGCTTAACGTAATCCCGGGGCAGTACTTGGGAATTACCGATGGATTGAGCCCGCCGCAAAGACCGCCGACTCAACGTGGTCCGGTCAACTCCCCAGGCTGTTGCGTATAGCCGTGCCCCGTTTTGGCCCAGTGCCGCCTTCAATTGGTAAGGGTCCGCGTGGGCCACTTGTTTCAGATTATGCAACCCCAACCGTTGCAGCCGTTGGGCCAGATGAGTATTAATCCCCCACACCATCGTCAGTTCTGGAATCGCCCATAAGCGGACGGGCGCCGTATGATTGGTAATGATTCCAATCCCAACCGGACTGTGCTTGGCATAAATGTCCAGGGCTACCTTGGCTTGCAAGGGATTGTTGCCCACCCCAATCGTTACCACCAACTGTAAGCGCTGCTTGATTTCCGTTTGTAGCTGTCGGACGACCGTTAATAAGTTATCACTTTTCAAGCGCCAGGAATGGGTTAAATTTAACAGCGATTCATCAATTGAATAGGGCAATAAATCTTCATCAGCCACAAATTCGCGAAAAATTTCATTAATGGCTAAATTCTTGGCGAGGTAAAGGTTCATCCGCGGGGGCACCACAAGCAACCGTTCATCCACCGGCAAATCGCGCGCCCGATTGACATTGTGTAGCCCAAACAATCGTTTTGCCGCGGGTGAGGATGACAAAATCAAGCCTTGCCCCACATTGGCCGCTTCCGACATCACGACCAAGGGCGTCGTTAAGGGATCAAGCCCCCGGGCCACGCATTCCACCGTTGCGTAAAACGACTTATTATCAACCATCAAATAAATGCCCCGCGGTTCCGTTGAATAATCCATCGTCGCCCCTCCTCAAACTTTTGTTCTTAATTCAAATTTTAAAAGAGAGTGAACGAAAAAACAAGGGCTTGAGCAAAACTAACGTTTGCACTCAACCCCTGTTTCAATTGCTAATCTTTGGTAAAACTTATGACCGTGGTTTTTGACCACAGTGAATCGCCGCGGCGCCCAAATTTAATGGCGTAACCGTCACTTTTTGCATCCCCGCCGTTTCCATCATCGCTTTTAAGCGCTCGGCCGAAACAAATTGCATGGAAGTTTCTTTCAAGTATGAATAATCTTGATAGCTGGCCCCCAAAGTCCGCGCTAACACTGGGAAAACTTGAAAGTAAGCCCGCCAAAACGGCCGGACCAACCGACTCTGGGGTTGGGACATTTCTAGGCACCCAAACCAACCGCCGGGTTTAAGGACCCGCATCACCTCCGCTAAAACCTGGGCCGCATCCGGGACATTGCGCAGGCCAAAACCAATCGTGACAAAGTCAAACTGATTGGCTGCAAACGGCAGCTGCATCGCATCACCTTGGACTAATTCAATATCTTTGTTCAAGTCCGCCGCTTTGACCTTCTCCGCTCCCGCGGCTAACATTGCTTCATTGAAGTCCAAGCCAATCGTGCGGCCCCGTGGCCCCGCCAATTGCGCTAACTTAATCGTCAAATCCGCCGTTCCGCAACACAGATCTAAGCTATCGGCCCCAGGAAAGACCGCTAGTTGGTCAAAAAACTTTTGGCGCCACCGCCGCTGGGTCCCTAGACTGACCACATCGTTCATCAAGTCGTAGCGTTTGGCTAAGCGCGTAAACATTTGGTTAACTTCTTGTTCTGAATGGTGATTGGTAAGTGCCATCTTTTCCCCCTTCGGTTTGCTTAAACGGCTGCAGCATCGCTTGATAGTGATTGATTAAGGCCGTCGTTTGTAAGATCAACGCCTGATTGTCGTTTAAGCGTGCAAACGCCCGCGCATCAACTAATTCAGCCACCACTTGCTGGGGCGCCGCGCCCACAGCAAGGAGATTTTGGGCCCGTAAAAACTTTAACCGGGGCAAAAAATAGGTTACGTGTTCCCGCCGGCACCAAGCCAACCCTAGTGAGACATAATGTTGACTTTGGGCAAAATCATCCCGTAAATAATAATCCTCGGCTAAATAATACATCATCGTCAGCAACCGGGCTTGGGCTAAGCCGGGCGCCACCACTGTCGTTAGGGCCGTGCTTAGGGCCTGCTTTACTTTCGTTAAGAAAAATTCTGCTTGGGCCAGCTCGTTTTGCCGGGCGTACAAAATTCCCTCGCCCAGGTAGGCCAGCGTGGTAAACTGCGTCGTGTGCGCTTCGTCTAACTGATCTAAAATTTGGGTAAACGAAAACAAAGCGGCCGTCGGATTGCCATTGGTCAAGGTCAACCACAAACCGTTTAAATAATGATACTGCATTTGCAAGGCCACCGTTGGCAATTGTTCCACCGTCAAGTGGGCCAAGCTTTTTTGGACCGTCGGATAATCCTCAACCATTAATGCTTCTTCGGCTTGGGTGAGTTGTTGCGCGGCGGCCTTGCTTTGCCGCTGTTGGTCGTCTAAATCATCCAAGGTCAAATCCAACCGCGCACAAAGCTGACGCAAAATTGGCAACGAGGGAATCTGATAATTGGTCTCAAACTTGCTTAAGGTGGACTGGGTACAGATTCCCGCCGCTAAAGCCGCCTGTGAATACCCCTTGGCTTTGCGCTGCGCCACAAAGTAAGCTACATCCATGTGCAACGCCCCTAACCATGCAAGCCAAGGGCCACTTTGGCATAGCGACTCATCATTTCAATGGTCCACGGCGGTTCAAAGGTCAGGTTAATCTTGCAATCGTTGATCCCGGCTACTCCCTTGACCGTCTTGGTAATGTCGTCATGCAAATAATCGGTCAGCGGACACCCCATCGTCGTCAAAGTCATCGTCACCGTACACAAACCCGCTGCATCAACGGCCACGTCATAAATCAAGCCCAAATTAACCAAGTCTAACCCCAATTCGGGATCGACCACCCCACTTAAGGCCGTCATCACTTGGTTCTCCAAGGGCGAATACGGCCGCGATTGTTCAGCTGCTTCAGCCATTTTGCCGCACCTCTTTTCTGTGTTAGCCAATCGAGCCTTCCATTTCAAAACTGATCAACCGGTTTAATTCCACGGCATATTCCATCGGTAATTGCTTGGTAAAAGGCTCCACAAAGCCCATGATGATCATTTCCGTCGCCTTGGCTTCCGGAATTCCCCGACTCATCAAGTAGTAAAGCTGACTCTCAGAAATCTTAGAAACCTTCGCTTCGTGTTCCATAGCGACATTGTCATTATCAATTTCGTTGAACGGAATCGTATTGGATGACGATTGATCATCCATAATAATCGTATCACATTCGACGTGGGCCTTGGAACCATCGGCCGCCTTGGTAAAGCGAACGGTCCCCCGGTAGTCCGTCGCCCCACCCGTTTTCGAGATTGACTTAGAAACAATCGAACTGGAGGTATTCTTAGCGTTGTGGATCATCCGCGCCCCTGAGTCCTGGTGAATGCCATTCGAAGCGACGGCAATCGAAAGCATCGTTCCCCGGGCGCCTTCCCCATTTAAATAAACGGAAGGATACTTCATTGTCACTTTCGAGCCCAGGTTGCCATCGACCCACTCCATCGTCGCGTGGGCCGCCGCCGCGGCCCGTTTGGTTTCCAAACTGTACACGTTATCCGACCAATTTTGAATCGTCGTATACCGGCAGTAAGCATCCTTTAAGACGTTGACCTCGACCACCGCGGCATGCAATGAATCCGAGGAATAATTCGGGGCCGTGCAGCCTTCGACATAATCAACGCTCGCGCCTTCATCAACAATAATCAAGGTCCGTTCAAACTGACCCGAATTTTCGGCATTTAAGCGGAAATAAGATTGGATTGGGGTTTGCGCTTTAACTCCCTTGGGAACGTAAATAAACGAACCGCCGGACCACACCGCCGCATTTAAGGCCGCAAATTTATTATCAGCTGGTTGCACCAACTTGCCAAACCACTTTTTAAACAGGTCCGGGTATTCGCGTAGGGCGGTGTCAGTATCAGTAAAAATAATCCCTAGCTTAGCAAACTCTTCGCGCATATTATGGTAAACCACTTCGGATTCGTATTGGGCCGATGAGCCAGCTAAATACTTGCGTTCCGCCTCCGGGACCCCCAAGCGATCAAAAGTCCGCTTTAAATCGGCGGGAACGTCGGCCCAGTCCCGGTATTTCTTATCGGTCATCTTTTGGTAATACAACATGTGATCCAAATCCAGCTCCGATAAATCCGGCCCAAATTTCGGCATTGGCAGTTTTTGATAAATCCGGTAAGCCTTGAGCCGGTAATCCAACATCCATTGCGGCTCATGCTTTTCAGCTGAGATCGCCCGCACAATTTCTTCCGTTAGGCCCCGCCCCGTAGAAAAGGCGGGTTGGATATCATCGTGAAAGCCGTATTCATACTCATCTTTATTTTTTAAAAGGTCATTTGCATTGGTCATTGGTCAATCCTCATCACTTTCTTGCAATAACGCCCGTTGCAGTGCCCACCACGCCAAGGTCGCGCATTTGATCCGGGCCGGAAATTCCATAATATTGGTTAACACCTGGGCATCCCCGAGGGCGGCGATGTCAGCGGCGGCATGTTTTTTCCCAATTGCCAGGTCCGAAAAGGTCTTGGCCAGCGCCAAAGCTTCTTCTTTGGTCTTGCCCGTCACGGCGGTGGTCATCATTGACGCCGAGGCTTGACTGATCGTGCAGCCATCACCAGTAAAACCAATCGCTTGAATCCGGTCGGCAGCGTCCAATTGAATCTGCAGGTTGATCACATCCCCACAAGTCGGATTGTTTAAGCTGATTTGTTGCGTTGCCTGAGCCAATGGCCCCTTGTGATGGGGATGTTGGGCATGGTCGAGAATTACTTCCCGGTAAAGGTTATTTAATTTCTCCAGTCCCAAGGTGAAAGAACTCCTTTGCTTTTTGAACCGCAGCGACCAACGCCGCTGCTTCAGCTGCCGTATTGTACAAATAAAAGCTGGCCCGGGCCGTGGCGCTCACCCCTAAGTATTCCATCAGCGGTTGGGCGCAATGGTGACCGGCCCGCACGGCGATACCTTCCATATCCAGGGCCGTGGCTAAATCATGGGGGTGCAGTCCCGCCAAGTTAAAGGCGATCACCCCAGTATGCTTAGTAGGATCATGGGGCCCGTAAACGGTCAGTCCCTCAATTTGCAACAACGCTGGTAAGGCTTGGGCCACCAATTGCTGTTCGTGAGCGGCAATTTGGGTCATCCCGATGGTTTGCAGGTAGTCAATGGCCGCCCCCAAGCCAATCGCTCCCGCGATATTTGGCGTCCCCGCTTCAAATTTATACGGCGCGGCCGCCCAAGTACTGGTCTGCTGGTGAACGGCACTGATCATTTCCCCACCATATTGATAAGGTGGCATGTCAGCCAAGAGGGCGGCCTTCCCATAAAGGACGCCGATCCCCGTGGGCGCCATCAGCTTATGCCCCGAAAAGGCATAAAAATCAGCGTCTAAGGCTTGAACGTCAACCGGCATGTGCGGGACGGCCTGCGCCCCATCAACCACAATCACCGCCCCGTGAGCGTGGGCCAACGCCGCTAATTGTTGAACGGGGTTGATCGTTCCCAAAACATTGGTCGCATGGGCAACAGCAACCAACTTGGTGTGATCATTAATCAGCTGCTGGGCGGCAGCCAAGTCTAGTTCCCCGGTGGCGGTAAGCCCGATGTAGCGCAAGCGAGCCCCCGTCTGGTGCGCCAGTTGCTGCCAAGGGATCAAGTTGCTGTGGTGCTCGGCCACTGAAATGACAATTTCATCGCCCGCTTGTAAATGCGTGCGGCCATACGTCGCCGCCACCAAATTCAATGCTTCGGTGCACCCCCGGGTAAAGATAATTTCTTCGGGGGCTGCCGCGTGTAAAAAGTGCTGGACTTTTTGGCGGGCCGTTTCGTAGGCAGTCGTCGCTCGTTGGGCCAAAGTATGCACGCCCCGGTGCACATTCGCGTTGTCAGTTTGATAAAATTGGCACACCCGCTCGAGCACCGGCGTGGGCCGCTGCGCCGTCGCGGCATTGTCCAGGTACACCAAGGGCTCCTCATTCACGGTCTGCTGCAAAATGGGAAAATCAGCCCGGATTTGTTCAAGCTTGTCCATCGGTCAACTTCCTTTCCAAAATTGCAATTAATTCTTCGCGAACCCGCTGGGTGGGAATCGCCGTCAAAACGGCCGCTAAAAAGCCCCGGATTACCAAACGTTGGGCCACTGGTTTCGGAATCCCCCGACTCAGCAAATAATTCAATTGCACGGGATTGACCGGACCCACACTGGCCGCATGACCGGCTTCCACATCGTTTTCATCAATCAATAAGATCGGGTTGGCATCCCCCCGGGTGGCTGGCGACATCATCAAGACCCGGTTTTGCTGCTCGGCTTTCGCCCCGTGAGCGCCGTGGATAATCTCACCAATCCCATTAAAGACTAAGCGCGATTGACCGAGAAGAACCCCGCGTTGGTTAATCAAGCCCGTGGTGTGTTGACCATGGTGCGTTACCCGGTTGTTGATGCCCACTTGTTGGTCGGCTGTTGTAATCGCGATCAGCTTAGAGTCGCCTTCGCCACCTTCGCCAATCAGTTCAGAGTCCATCTCCCCAACGGTATTGCCGGCATTCATCATTCCCACGGCCCATTCGACCTTCGCGTCCCGGCCGATTTGAGCCCGCCGCTTAAAGTAGGTCACCGTTTGCGCCCCTAATTCATCAAGCGAAGAAAAGGTCACCCGACTGTTGGCTTGGGCCACGATTTCGACCATTAAGCTCGCCGGGTTGGCCGCATCCCCTTGCGTGGTCAGGTGCTGAATCACGTCGACTTGACTATTGGCTTCGGCCACAATTAGGAGGTGGTGGATCAAAGGTTGGTGAGGCTGGGTGCTGTCTTGGGTCACGTTGATTTCAACCGGAGCCGTCACTTTAACACCCCGGGGGACATACAAGAAGGCGCCCGCGTTTAGATACGCCAAGTGGTGGGCCGTCAATTTATTTTCGTCGGCCTTGACGACCGTCATTAAAAACTTCAAGACCAGATCGGGGACGGTTTGCAAGGCGGTAAACAGGTCCATTAAAAGCACCCCTTGGTCCTTTAATGCCGCGGGGACGTGCGCATCCAGCGTCACTTGGCCCACTTGGGTTAACCGCACCTGCTCTTCTAACGCCGGGGCCAGGTCGAACGCTGCCGCTCCGGTCCAGGTCAAATTTGGCTGGCGCTCAAAGAAGGGCCAGGTCTGAAACTTTAATTTCGGCATCTTCGGCAGTGCTAAGGTCTTAAAAGCGGCCAGGGCGGCCAAACGCCGTTTTGTCAACGCTGATGGTTCATGATGGGTGGCACTGGCGGTTGCCAATTGTTGTTTTGCGGTTGTTAGATCCATTGTTTTGCCCCCTAGTGTTGCTCATCGACCAGTTGAATATCCAAGCCTAATTCATCGCGCAAACCAGCATAGCCCTCCTTTTCCAGCTGCTTAGCCAGCTCAGGCCCGCCCGTTTTGACGATTTTGCCCCCCATCATCACGTGCACGGTGTCCGGCACAATGTAATTTAAGAGGCGTTGGTAGTGAGTAATGATCAAGGAGCCAAAGTTGGCGCCCCGCATCGAATTAACCCCCTTGGCAACTACCTTTAAGGCATCAATATCCAGCCCCGAATCAATTTCATCTAAAATCGCAAAGGTGGGCTCAATCATCAATAACTGTAAAATTTCGTTACGCTTCTTTTCGCCCCCCGAAAAGCCTTCATTCAAGTACCGTTCGGTCATTGATTCGCTCATGTCCAACAAGGCCAGGTTCGCATCCAATTTCTTTAAGAACGCCATCACCGAAATTTGATCGTCCGCGGGCCGACGGGCGTTAATCGCCGCCCGCAAAAATTCTGCGTTGGTAACCCCTTGAATTTCTGCCGGGTACTGCATTGCTAAAAACAAACCACGCCGCGCTCGTTCATCAACCGGCATGGCAAGAATACTCTGCCCATCCAACAAAATATCCCCTTGGGTCACTTGGTAGCCCGGTTGGCCCATGATCGTTTGCGACAAGGTCGATTTCCCCGTCCCATTGGGGCCCATGATGGCATGGATCTCACCGGTCTTCATTACCAGGTTGACCCCCGTTAAAATCTCTTTTTGCCCCTTCGTTTCTTCATCAGTTACCGCGACGTGCAAATCCTTAACTTCTAGTGTTGCCATCATCAATTCCTCCAAGTCATTACCAATGATTCCAAAAATTCTATCCGGCGCCTTCGTCATTGAAAACACTATGGCTATATTATAGTCACTTTACCACTAAATAAACTTAGTGAATTACCTGATTTTTTAAAATTCAAAATTATGTCATTATTTTAGGAGTATGATATTGATAATTAGGATTCATCCTCATTACGACCAGGAATAATTTGTCAATCCGTTCACCCAGAAAGGGGGGCCACCCTTGATTATCAATGCGCTAATTACCCTGCACCACTTCGATCAACTCGAAAAGCCGGTCGCGACTCGCTTACACAGTCTGGGGCTTACGGAAGGCAGCACGATTCTCCTCCTGCAACGCTACCCATTCCACGGCCCGGTGATCATTGAAAGCAATCATCAACGGATTGCGTTACGCTACCGTATTTTTTCCATTTTAACCCAACCACCAAGGGGGAAATTTCATGGAAATCGCACTGATTGGTAATCCCAATACCGGTAAAACCACCCTATTTAATAATTTAACTGACAGTTACGCAACCGTTGGCAACTGGCCCGGCGTGACTGTGAACCCCAAAGCGGGCCGCCTTAAAGGTACTGCTACCGACTTAATCGACCTCCCCGGAGTCTATGCCCTAACGCCGTTAACCAAAGATGAAGAGGTCGTCACCCTTTATTTACTCGATCACTGTCCGGATTTAATTTTAAACGTTACAAACGCCGGCCAACTCAAACGCAACCTCTTGTTGACGTTAGAAGTCCGCGAATTTGGGCAGCCAATGATCCTCGATTTAAACATGATGGATGAAGCGGCCCAGCAAGGCCAACATTTTGACCTGGCTGCCCTCAGTCAAGCCCTGGGCTGTCCGGTTGTGACGACCAATGCCCGGACCCGCCGAGGCCTGGCCCAATTACAAGCCCAACTGCAAGCCCACCCCCAACCGCTAGCCCCGCTGAAATTAACTTACCCCCCGCAAGTCGAGCAAGCATTGCAACAAGCCACCCAAGCCCTGACTAATGATTATCATGTCCCAGCGCCCTTGGCCCGGTGGTTAAGTCTCCAATACATGAACCAAAATCAAGTTGTCCGGCGGGCGGCAGCATTTCGGAATTTACAGCCCTTACTGGAGCAACGCGCCACTTATGATGCCCAGCACTTCGAAGAGCAAATTTTCAATACCCGCCTGGCCTTTATTGAAAAAATCCTGGCGCACGGCCAGCAAGCCCCGGCCACCCGAGCCGCCACTACCGTTTCGCACCGGTTCGATCAACTGTTAACGGGGCCGTGGCTGGGCTTGCCTTGTTTTATTTTGATTTTTTGGCTGATCTTTAAACTCGCCTTTGATTGGGTGGGGACGCCCCTTTCTGACGGGCTGGATGCCTTGCTCTCGGGGCCCGTGGCTGCCAATGTCAATCATTGGCTGACCCTGCTGGGCGCCTTGCCTCCCTTACGCTCCTTAGTCGTCAACGGTTTGCTAGCGGGGGTCGGGGGCGTCTTAGTCTTTTTGCCCCAAATCATCACCCTCTTTGCCTGCATCGCAATCCTCGAAGATTCTGGTTACATGGCCCGCGCGGCATTGGTAATGGACCGCTTAATGCAAATAATTGGTCTGAACGGCAAAGCTTTCATCCCCCTGTTGATTGGGTTTGGGTGTAACGTTACCGGTATCATGGCCGCGCGTACCGTCGAACAGCCCCAAGCCCGGTTGGTCACCACCCTTCTGACGCCCTTCATGTCTTGCTCCGCCCGGTTACCCGTGTACAGTCTGATCGTGGCGGCCTTCTTCCCCCACCACCAGGCCGCCGTGGTCCTGTCGATTTATTTCCTGGGGATCGGTATCGCCCTCCTGGCCGCAAAAGGGTATCAGTGGTACTTCCACACAACAGAAAGTGCGGCTTTAATTATCGAATTGCCAAACTATCACCGCCCGCGGTGGGACATTATCTGGCACAGCACGTGGGACAAAAGCAAAGGCTTCTTGCACAAGGCCGGCACCGTTATTTTCGCCGGTACCGTTTTGATTTGGGCCTTAACGTCCTTTGGGCCCACCGGCTTTGTCACCGACCCCACTCAGAGCTTTGCCGCTGGCTTGGGGAAACTCAGCGCCCCGTGCTTTGCACCGCTGGGGTTTGATCACTGGCAAATCATTACCGCCCTGTTCACGGGTATTTTAGCTAAAGAAGTCATCACCGCCAGTATGATGGTCATGTTTCACGCCACCAACCAAACCGTCTTGATTGGCGCCTTGAGTAATTATCTAACGCCGGGGGCCGCCTATGCTTTATTGGCCTTTATCTTACTGTATGCGCCATGCTTTGCCACCTTAGGCACCATTAAACAAGAAACTGGCTCAACCAAATGGATGCTCTGGTCTTTGGTCAGCAGTTTGGCAATTGCTTATCTCGTCGCTGGACTGATCAATCTTGGCAGTCACTGGCTTTAGCCTCAGAAAGGATATGCTTATGATCGTGTTTACCAACCTGTTAATAATTGCTTTGATTGTTGGCTATGCCGGCTGGCAACTCACCAAAACGTTTAAGCGGGCCAAAAAAGGAAAATGTGCCGCTTGCGCTTATGACTGTGTCTTGAAAAAAGCCGCCGCTTCCCGGTCAGATTCTGCTAAAATATAAGTATGATTGCGCGTTACTAAATCAATGCGGGCCTGGGGCAGGTTCGCAATTACATAGGGG
Organism: Limosilactobacillus ingluviei DSM 15946; assembly: GCF_001435775.1. Taxonomy (GTDB): domain Bacteria; phylum Bacillota; class Bacilli; order Lactobacillales; family Lactobacillaceae; genus Limosilactobacillus; species Limosilactobacillus ingluviei. The sequence goes on from NZ_AZFK01000047.1 coordinate 52,921, forward strand.
ATTTTTTTCATGCAACAAGCCTATTTTCGTTATTACCCACAACTCAAACCAAATTTGACTGCCGTTAGCGAACTGATCGGCGACCGCTTAACCGTCCGTTACGCCCAGCTGGAACCGGCCTTGCAGCAAATGGCCCAACAGGGCGGTAAATTTCTGCGGCCAGCCTTTCTTTTGCTGTTTGCCGGCTTGCATGAGCACCCAGTGACGGAACAACAGCTGAAAGCCGCGGCTTCGATCGAAATTTTACACATGGCGACCTTAATTCACGATGACATTATCGATGATGCCCCCAAACGGCGGGGCCACGCCAGTTTACAAGCAACGTTTGGCAAGGATGTGGCCGTTTACGCAGGCGACTATCTTTTTACCGTCTTCTTTGACTTAATCACCGAAACCGTGGCCAATACCCGCTTTTTAACGGTTAACGCGCGGATCATGAAACGGATTTTAAACGGCGAATTGGGACAAATGGGCGATCGGTTCAAACTTGACCAATCCCTGCTGGGGTATTTGCGCAATGTTAATGGTAAAACCGCCGCCCTGTTTAGTTTAGCGGCGGAAGAAGGCGCCTTTTTGGGCGGGGCCACCCAAAAAGAAATTCAACTGGCCAAGCGGATCGGCCAAAACATCGGGATTGCCTTTCAAATCTTGGATGATATTCTTGATTATACGGGCCACCACCTCAACAAACCGATCCTGAAGGACTTGGCGACCGGGGTCTATTCTCTGCCCCTTTTGCTGGTCTTGCCGACCCACCAGGCTGAACTAACCCCCTACTTAACTCAGCAAGCCCAAATGACGCCCGCCGACATCAAAGCCGTCCAACAAATCGTCAAGCAAGCCGGGGGCGTCCAGGCCGCCCAAACCCTGGCCGCCAAATTTACCGCCAAAGCCGAAGCCGAACTGGCGCAATTGCCCCCTTCGGCCAGCCGAAGAGCGTTGCAAAAAATCATTGAACAATTACTGAAACGAACCCGCTAAATTACAAAGGGAGTGGGAAATAACCTGCTCGGCAAGCCGGATGGATAAGCTAGGACGAAGGTTGACGCGGTACGCGTCGTTCGTCGTTCGTACTTATCCACTAGGCTTGCGGTTATTTCCCACGTGATCTGGGTAATATTCGAAAAACCAAAACAGAGGCTGGAAGAAAACATCGTTTTCTCCCAGCCTCTTGCCTTTCTTCACTAAAGCAACCAACGGGCGTGCCCTACCCGTGGGGCCGAATCATTTGCGGAATTGCCGCGTATTTTCGGCCAAGTGAACCAGCCCCCGTAAAAAGTCGTGGGTGCTGGCTTCGTAATCGTACTTCTTCCCCAAGTCATAAATGTAACCATTAATGTAATCAACTTCCGTTGGACGATCCTTGCTCATGTCCTGATACATTGATGGGTAATGCAAGGGGTTGGAGACTTCACTAACGTATTTGACCGTCTGCCATTCTTCTTCCCGGGTGGAAAGCAATTGTACCCCCGCCCGTTCTGCCACGTCAAAGGCTTCGTTGATCAATTGACGACTGAGCCGTTCGGCCCCCTGGTAATCAATAAACTGCCCCATCTGGATTTCAAATAAGGTACACAAGGTGTTAATCACCGAATTAAAGACTAGCTTGGTAAAGAGGGTCCCTTCACAATTGTGGTTCAGATGCGGGTTAATGTTGGCCACCGTAAAGTCCGCCACCAGTTGATCCAGCCACGGGGCATCCTGGTTGTTTTGGGCCGCTAAATTGATCGACCCGGCCCCGGCCTTCCCGATAAAATCAACATCTCCCGCCTTATTCAGGACCGTCCCGATCAGACAAGTCCCGGCGGCGACCCGGTCGGCTGGGAAGTATTGGTTGATCTTTTCCAAGTGCCCCATCCCATTCATCCCGGTAAAGACGTATTGACTTGCCGGATCAAAAGCATGCGCCGTCTTATCCAAGAGGTCTTGGAGGGTCATTTGCTTGGCAAAGACAATCCAGACATCCGGGGAACCATGGTATTCTTCGGGACTAAAAATCTTGATGGGTACGAGATGACGATTTTCGTGATCGCGGGAAACGTAGACCCCGCCTTGGGCCTTAATCGTCTCAACTTGGGGCGCCCAATTATCAACAAATTCCACTTCCGCGCCCGCTAATTCTTGCAATAAAACCCCAAAGCGCAGCCCCATGGCGCCGGCGCCCAAAACGGTATACTTTAACGTCATAATGTTTTCCTCCTTACTTGGCTAGCAAGCGACCCTGGTAACTAACCGGAGCTCCTCGCCAGTCCACCACAAACCGTTACTCAAACAAATGCAACTTGCCAATCCGTTCGACGGCTTCGACCAAGCGGGCCGGTTCAATTAACAACCCAATCCGCACGTAGCCTTCACCGTAATTACCAAAGCCTTTCCCCGGCGCTACGGCCACCGCTGCTTGGTCCAACAAAACATCCGCAAATTCCTCACTGGTCATCTTAGGCGGGGTTGGCATCCAAGCATAAAAGGTCCCCTGGGGAGCAAAGCCGTGCCAGCCAATCTTTGCGGCAGCCGTCAAAAAGGCATCCCGGCGCGTCTGGTACCGATCGACCAATGCTTGAATCGCTCCGTCCCGCGCTGGATCTTGTAAGGCATCGATTGCAGCATACTGGAGGGCCGGGAAAAGGGAAACAAAGAGGTGATCTTGAATCAGGTTCAAGCCCTCGATAATATCAGCATTGCCCACTGCAAAAGCAATCCGCCATCCGGCCATGTTAAAGGTCTTCGAATAGGTATAAAATTCAATCCCGACCTCCTTGGCCCCCGGAATTTCCATAAAGCTGATGGGCCGGTTGCCATCATAGCCCAAGGCCCCGTACGCAAAGTCGGAAATAATTCCGACTTCATACTGCTTGGCCCAGGCCACCAGTTCTTCGTAAAATTCCCGGGTCGCCACCGCCCCGGTCGGGTTATTGGGGTAATTGACGTAGAAGAATTTTGCCCGGCGGACAATCGCAGCCGGAATGGCCGCCAAATCCGGTAAAAAGTTGTTTTCGGCCTTTAGCGGCACGGTCGCATATTCAACTTGCCCTAACGCGGCCCCCGAAAGATAGTCGGGATAGCCGGGGTCGGGCAACAAGAAGAGGTCGCCGGGATCCATCAAGGCCCACGGTAATTCAACTAGGCCAATCTTCGAACCGCCGAGAATCGCGACTTCTTTTTCAGGGTCAAACGTCGCTCCGTAAACCTCCTGGTAAAAATCGGCCGCCGCTTGTTTAAAGGCGGGCTGGCCCCGGAACTGAGAATACTTATGGGTCGCCGGGTCAGCGACCCACTTTTGGGTGCTTTGCACAATGTAAGCGGGGGTCGGTTGATCTGGGTTCCCCTGCCCTAAGTTAATCACATCCGCTCCGGTCGCCACTTTAGCATTTACTTTCGCGACCAAACTGGCAAAGAATTGCTTCGGTAAGGTCGCCATTAATTTTGATTGCGGGAATTCCACGTTCATTCCTCCCTCGGATTAAAAAGTTATTGGTACAAGTCTGGTCGCCGATCAGCTTGAATATCAAACAAGGCTTTGGCCGCCACGATCGCAGTGGGATCGATCTCGACGATGGTAATGCCCGCTTGCTCGCCGCCCGTCGCCAAAATGGTCCCGCTCGGCGCCACCGCCAGCGAATGACCATTGAAGTGATTGTCCGGATCATCACCTACCCGGTTGACGGCCACCACAAAGGCTTGATTTTCAATCGCCCGGGCTTTGACCAGGGCTTCCCACTGGTCAATCCGTGACGCTGGCCACTGAGCTGGTAAGTAATACAGGTCGACCCCGGCCCGGCCGGCGGTGCGCCACCATTCCGGGAAGCGCAAGTCGTAGCAGATAAAGCTGGCGCTCCGGATGCCAGCCAGGTCGTAGGTCGCTACCTGGTGCCCAGCTGCTAAATACTGGTCCTCCGCCATTGGCCCAAAGCGATGGGCTTTATCATAAGTCTGCACTAGTTCACCTTGATCGTTAAAAATGTAGGTCGTATTGTAGTAACGCCCATCCTTTTTTATCGCGACTGAGCCCGCCACCACGTTTAAGGCCAACTGCTTGGCCAACTGGCTGACCACCCGTTGGGTCTGCTGACCAGCCGGATCAGCCAACGTCGCCAGGTGCGTTAAATCATACGCCGTATTCCACATTTCCGGCAGGACCGCTACTTGCGCTCCCAAGGCCTTGGCTTCTTGCAAGCGAGCAGTGACTTGGGCAAAGTTTTGCGCCGGCTTGCCATACTCAACATCGATTTGAATCATCGCTACTTTTACCATTCGTGTGCTCCCTTCAACCACCTTAATTAAACCCGTAACCAGCCAGAAACAAAAAACGCCCATCCAATTAAGGACGAGCGGGCCGTGGTACCACCTTATTTCGTCAGCCAAGCTGACCTTAACCGTGCGGTAATGGGCACGAACCAAGCGGCAACAAAGGGTTGCCAACTGCTAATTGATCGAACCATCTTCGCTTGCGCCTTTGACCCGTTTCCATCCCCCCGGGCTCGCTGTGCAAAGACCGCCAAGTTACTCATTCGATCAGCTTTTTTTCATCTTAATTATGGTTGCATTCTAATTTAATTTTCATTTAAAGTCAACGGTTCACACCCAATTTTTAAAAAGTTTTTCCGGGTTTCCCCTGACTTGCCCGCTCCTACCATTTAGCATTTGTTAGGAGCTGCCACTTTCCCAAACTTCAAATTAAAAAAAGATGAGGAAAAAGGTTGACACTGGCCGGGCGGATCGCTACACTAAACACCATAATTTAATTCACGCAAGCAATTATTCTCGGTGGAGTAATTAAGCAGCCTTGCTCAGCGAGGTCCGGTGGTGAAAAGGACTCAAGACTGTTTAAATTGAAAGACTCTGAATTTGCGCCAACTTTGCGAGGTTGGCGGGCATGGTCCTCCGTAGCGGACCACGATCTCCAATTTAGTTTGGGTATCGTTAGAGGATCTCGTCTTAAGCGAGATTAAAGTAAGGTGGTACCACGCGGCAGCGTCCTTAGCATACAGCTAGGGCGCTGCTTTTTTTCTGCCTTAGATTGGTTCAGCCAACACATAATAAACCGAGACTCGCTTCGTGATACATATTTTCAGCTCATCAGGTAAAGGAAGGAAGCTAACATATGAAATACGGAATTATTGGGGCTGGCGCAATGGGCTACCGTTATGGGATCATGTTGCAAGAAAACGCGGGTTGTAAAGTAGACTTTATTGAGACCTGGGAACCCGCCCTAACCCAAGTTCGCCACCAAGGGGGCGTCTTGGTCGCCCGGGATCACCAAAATCAACACTTGGTCCCGATTAACATCTATTCCCCCGAAGAATACCAGGGCCATCCCGACGTCTGGATTATTTTCAAAAAGCAAATGCAACTGGAAGAAGAATTAGCCCGCGATGCGGCAGCTGGCTTATTTACCCCCGATCAAATTGCCTTTTCCGCAATGAACGGAATGGGCCACTTTGAAAAAATTAACCAATATTTTTCAGCGGACCGGATCTTGTGCGGCACCGCGATGATCGCCACCCGGCTGAATGGCCCGGCTAACGTTGATTTTATGGGGGCCGCCGGCACCGAGGTCATGCACATGGCGCGTTACAATCGCGCCGCACCGGATAAACGCAGTCAGGCCGTTGCGCATGACTTTGCGGCAGCACAGCTAGGGCCGGTCTGGGCTGAAGATTGGCAAGGCATTTGTTTGTCAAAAGTCGTCTTCAACGCGGTTTGCAACACCCTCTGCACAATGTTTGAGCTGCAAATGGGCCAATTCATTGCTTACGAAGGGGTCCGGGAGATGGCCCGGCAACTCTTTGATGAAGCGTATGACGCTTGTGAACGGGCCGGCATCTATCTGCTGGAATCCCGCCAGGCCATGACCGAATCAGTCATTACGGTTTCCAAAGCCTACCAGTATCATTATCCGTCAATGTACCAAGACTTTGCCGCGAATCGCCCGACCGAAGTCGACTACATTAACGGCTACATTGCCCGACTAGCCCGGGACCACGGCTTTGTTTGTCCAACCCATGAATTCGTCACGCACCAGGTCCACCTGGCGGAGACCGCCCGACAATTTAAATCTGCTTAACCCCTCGGACTGCCCGGAAGTAACTTTCCGCCAGTCCTTTTTCTTTTGTCGCCATTCCTTCCTCATCCCGCCAAAACATGAATGCCCGAAAACTTAATTTCTATAACAAAAATATCACCTAGGCTTTCGATAGTTAATTAAAAGCGCTTAAAAAACGCCGGGACGCTTAATTTAAAATCAGATTGACCGTTTCCGCTTTACAAGCTTTTAATTTTAATGCATAATAATTACCAATCTTTGATATTTTATTCATAAATAGCGGGAATTATTCAATCCTTATGAAAGTAGGTGGCGAACATGTTAATTCCACCCTCCACTCCTTGGCTTCCCATCAGCCGACGACGATTCCTCAAATAGCGCGTTGAACTGAAAGAAAGAAAAAGGAGTTTATCATCATGAAAAAATTACTTGCGGTGGCTTCAGTGGCCTTCTTAGGGAGTTTAATCTTAACCGGTTGCGGTAAGTCCAGCAGCGACCAAAGTCTCAAGCAAATCCAAGATAAAAAAGAGTTGGTCTTGGGGACATCGGCCGACTACCCACCGTTTGAATTTACAACCATGAAAGACGGTAAGAAACAAATTGTCGGCTACGATATTCTGATTGCCCAACAAATTGCTAAAGACATGGGCGTCAAATTAAAAGTCGTGAACACCGCCTTCCCATCCTTAATCTCAGAACTGCAAGATAAAAAGGTGGATATTGTAATGGCCGGGATGGTCTCCACTGACCAACGGAAGAAGGCCGTTGACTTTACCAAGTCGTATTACAAGAATTCCAACGTCTTACTGGTTAAGAAAGGCGAAGCAGCCAAATACAACACTGTGGCCAGCTTAAAGGGCAAGGCTGTTGGGGCGCAACAATCTACGACCCAAGAAAAGATTGGCAAAAAGCAATTAGCTGCGGCCAACTTGGTCACCGAAGCCAACTTTACGAACTTAACCAATGAAGTCAAGACAGGTACCCTGAGTGGGGTCATTGCGGAAAAGGTCGTTGCCGACAATGTCATCAAGAGCAACCCCGGGCAATACGAAATCGCGCAAGTTAAGCTGAAGACGCCAGCTTCCGATGCCCCGGTCAGCATCGCGGTACGGAAGAACAGTCCCGCTTTAAAGAAGCAGTTGAACAAGTCCATCACCAAACTGCAAAAGAACGGCGACTTGGATAAGTTCATGCAAAAGGCCCAAGACTTACAACTGGAACAAAAATAATCCGCAAGCTTTTCTCTCCCGCGGCGGCAGAGAAAAGCTTTTTCACACCAAGAAAGGAACTTGCGATGAGTGATTTAGTCCAATACTATCCAATGTTTTTAGAGGGGACGGCCCTGACCATTTTAATTACCGTAATCGGCAGCGTCATTGGGATTCTGCTCGGCCTGTTATTTGTCATGATGCGGCTTTCAAAGGTAAAAGTGATTTCTGCCATTGGCCGGATCTACATTTCCGTGGTCCGGGGGACCCCCTCAATGATTCAAGTGATGCTGATTTACTACACCCTGGCCAAGAGCTTAGACCTGCCAACGATTCAATTTTTAGGCTCGTCGTTAGACCGGATCATCCCCGGTTCGATTGCCCTCGGGATTAATTCGGGGGCTTACGTGGCCGAAATCTTCCGGGCTGGGATTACCTCGATTCCCGTCGGCCAAACCGAAGCTGGGATCTCCTTGGGGTTATCGGAACGTGAAACAATGCAATCAATTGTCCTGCCCCAAGCCCTCCGCAACGTCTTACCGGCGTTAGGGAATGAATTTATTACTTTGGTCAAGGAATCCTCCGTCCTCTTTTATATTGGGGTCCAAGAAGTCACCGCCCAGGCCCTGGCCGTGGGGGGCACCTTGTATAACTTTATCCCACCGCTGCTGGTATCGGCCGTAATCTACTTTATCTTAACCTTTGTGCTTTCCCAGGTCTTTGCTTTAATGGAAAAGAAAATGGGCGCCAAGTACACCCGGCTGAACTAAAAGGAGGCATCAGCGTATATGACTAACGTAATCGAAGTCAAACACCTGCATAAGGCCTTTGGCACCAATACCGTCTTAGATGACATCAATTTTACCGTTCAAAAGGGCGAAAAGGTCGCTTTAATTGGGCCCTCAGGAGGGGGGAAAAGTACCCTATTGCGGTGCTTGATCCACGTAGAAGGCGGCTATTCAGGCGAAGTTAATTTTGAAGGCCAACCAGTCAACCACGCCAGTAAGGAAACGCTGCAAAAGCTGCGGCAAAAAATGGGCTTTGTCTTCCAACAGTTCAACTTATTCCCGCACATGACGGTGCTGGAAAACATCACCTTCGCGCCCAAAAAATTAAAGATTGACGACCCTAAGGCCATCGAAGCTCATGCCCACCAATTGTTGGAAGAAGTCGGGCTGGCTAACAAAGCTAATGCCTATCCGCAATCCCTTTCGGGGGGCCAGCAACAACGGGTGGCGATTGCTCGGGCTTTGGCGATGAAGCCCGAAGTCATGCTCTTTGACGAACCGACCTCGGCCCTTGACCCTGAAATGGTGGGGGAAGTCTTAGGGGTCATGAAAAAGTTGGCCGCCGATGGAATGACAATGATTATCGTCACGCACGAAATGGCCTTTGCCCGCGATGTCGCCGACCAGGTCCTCTTTATGGATCAAGGCAAGATCGCCGACAGCGGAACGGCCACCCACATCTTCAAGGAAACAACCAACCCCCGGACCCAAGAATTTTTAGCCAAAATGATGGATTAGGACAAACACCGCCCCGGCCCTGGCCGAGACGGTGTTTTTCAGTTCATGGTAAAGTCGCCCAAGAGCGTCGCCACTTGAGCGAAGTAGGGCCAGTTAATCTCCACCCCTAGTCCGGCCGCCGCAGGGACCAACATCTGGCTGCCTTGCAAGGTCAATGGTGGGTCAATAATGTCGGTCGCATAAAAGCGGGTCGAGGCTGATAAGTCATTGGGCAGGGTAATCCCCGGCAGCGTTGCCAGCGCCAAGCTGGCCGCCCGGGCCACCCCAGAATCAAGCATCCCGCCGACCCAGCAATCAAGGTGGGCTTGCTGGGCAAAGGCGAGAATCTGCTTGGCAGCGCTCAGGCCGCCGACGCGGGCGACCTTTAAATTAATCACCTTTCCTGCTTGCAGTTGCACCATTGCTTGGGCATCAGCCAAGGTGGTGATGCTTTCGTCCAGGCACAAGGGGGTCTGCAACTGGGCCTGGAGGGCCGCGTGTTCAATTAGATCCCCGGGGGCCAGCGGTTGCTCCAGCATCGTCAACCTCAGCTCATCCAACTGCCGTAAGTGGGCCGCATCCGTGAGCTGATAGGCTGAATTGGCGTCGGCCATTAACATTAAAGTTGGAAAGGCCGCGCGGACGGCCCGCAAATCGGCTAAATCATGCCCCGGCTTGATCTTGACCTTCACCCGGCGGTACCCAGCAGCCACGGCCTGGGCCACTTTTTCCACCAGGGCGGCTGGACTGGCTTGAATCCCCAGCGAGATCCCGGCTTCCGCAGCCGCCCGCTCCCCACCCAGGGCTTTCGCCAAGGGTTGGTTTTGGCGCTGGGCGTATAAATCCCAGAGCGCGCAGTTAACCGCGGCCTTGGCCATCTGGTTGCCCTGCCAGTTGGCAACTTGCTGATCAAAGTCGTCCGGGTGATGATAACCGTGACCGACTACGCGGGGGAGGACCAAGTGTTGGAGAAAGGCAGCCGCCCCGGCTTGAAATTCAGCCGTGTAAAAAGGCGTCGCAAAGGCCGAGCACTCGCCAAAGCCCCGCCGCCCCGACTGGTCCGTTAATTCCAACAGCAAAGCATCTTTGGTCGCAACCGTTCCTTCACTACTGGCAAAGGGGTGTAGAAGCGGCATCTTAAGGGCCCAGAGGCGGGCCTGGACAATTTGTAATTCCATCCCAAATCCCTTTCTGAAAACAAAAAAGGATACCACCGACAGGTGATATCCCCCAACTACTCCGGTAGTCAGACTCGAACTGACGACGCCCTGATTAACAGTCAGGTGCTCTACCAACTGAGCTATACCGGAATCATAAACCAACATTAATATTATGCCATAGATTACCGGTTTTGCCAATCAGTTCTTTTTAAAATTTAGTAATTTGGTTGCTCCAGGGTTGCCAACAATTCAGGCGGAATGACCCGACCAGGACGATAAACACGCCGATCGTTGGGGCCGATGGCACGCAACACCCGGCAGGGACTGCCCACAGCCACGACATTCGCCGGTAAATCTTTGGTAACGACACTCCCCGCTCCCACCACGGTATTATCGCCAATCGTCACGCCAGGCAGGACGGTTACGTTAGCTCCCAACCAGCAGTTTTGGCCAATGTGGATCGGCAGATTGTATTGATAACCCTTGGCACGTAATTCGGGGAGAACCGGGTGCCCCGCCGTCGCCAAGGTTACGTTGGGCCCGATCATTGTTTGGCTACCCACAAAAATCTCTCCGTCGTCCACCATCGTCAGGTTAAAGTTGGCGTAGATTTGATCGCCAAAATGGACGTGCCGGCCGCCCCAATTGGCATGAAAGGGCGCTTCAATGTAGCAGTCCTTCCCACAAGCCGCTAACATCTGCTTTAACAAGGTAGCCCGGTGCTCATCACCCGCGCGCGTTTGATTATATTCGTACATAGTTTGGATCGCTGGAGTCTGGAGGGCCAAGATGGCCGGATCGTTTGGGTCGTAAAGTTCACCGCTTAAAACCCGTTGTTCAATGTCTGTCATCTCAAAATCCCCTTTCGTCAGTTGTTAGTCCAATTTTAGCATATCTAGGTAAACGCTTTCTTGGATCACTAAAAAAAAGAAGCCCTAGCATAAACTAAGGCTTCTAAAACGAGATGCCAACTAGAGGAGTCGAACCTCCGACCTTCTCTTTACGAGGGAGATGCTCTACCAGCTGAGCTAAGTTGGCATAAAAGAAGAGATGCTGACCCAACCATCAACACCTCACTAACTCCGGTAGTCAGACTCGAACTGACGACGCCCTGATTAACAGTCAGGTGCTCTACCAACTGAGCTATACCGGAATAATGCGTGGCGACGCCCTATCCTCGCAGGGAGCGATCCCCCAACTACTTTCGGCGCGTT
>NZ_AZFK01000048.1 GCF_001435775.1 Limosilactobacillus ingluviei DSM 15946
CAAACTATGAAGGCTTTGCCTTCTAAGGATAAGCTGGCCCGCGCTTTAAAACGCTACTGGCGTTTATTGGTTAAGGATGCGGCCAAACTCAACTGGCACGATTTTAAGCGGCGAATAGGTTTTGGTGGTGCCCAGTTGAATGAACGTGAAGTGATCGATTGGCTGACCGCTACGAGTGATGCGCTTAGTACGGCGTATGGTTACTACCAACAACTGTTGTGTGCCCTTCATTTTCAAAGTTCAGAAGTCTTGGCAGAGTTATTAAAAACCAAGTTGACAGCTTTGCCTAAACCTTGTCAAAAGGCTCAACGCACGCTACGGAATCACCGTGAAGAAATCGAGCGTAGTTTTGAACAACCTTACAATAATGGCTCGTTAGAAGGGACGAACAACGTCATCAAAACGATCAAACGAGTTGCCTTTGGTTTCCGGAGCTTCCCCAATTTCCGACTTCGAATTCTACTAGTCGCTAAATCACCATATTTTAACGTCAAAACAGCTGCCTGAAAAAAGGCAGCTGTGGGGGTAGACCAATTATTCTTCTAAAAGTTCATCAGTACCAGTTGACGAAGAACCGCAAATACACTTAGTCGTCCTCTTTCGATTTACCTACCTAAATAATACATCGTAGGTATACACCTACTAACAACACAAAAAACAACATCCCCAACACAGGGAAACGACACAAAACCGAATAACTACATAGCTATCCAAAAGATCAAATATAATCAATCTTTATACCTTAAGGATAGCAAGTTAACTATGATTTGTCGATAGAAAAATATCATCTCGAGGTACTTTTCCTAGTTTTGATTAGTCAGCTCTACAGCCTTGAAGGTGCGTGGATGGTTCCATAAAGCAGCTTTCCAATCACCCACCCCAACGGCGTAATCCCAGCGGCCGGGTCTTGTGCGATATTTATTTGGTATTTCTATTGTTTGGATTCCCTCAGCGTTTAATGAGTTAATCATTTCATCGGTAACAGTGGCATAGGCTACATATCGATAATCTTCCCTGCTAACACGTGATAGACCTTCTACATATTTCTTTAAATCGGCTAAATCAGCAGAAGCAATGGGCAGAGTTTGCTTTTTGTGACGAATTAAGTACCACACGTTAACGATAAAACTGCGTTCAGTAAAGAAGACTAATTCTAGTGATTCTTGATCAGGGGCATCGAAAATCCCATCGTAAATGTACCACCGCTCAAGTTCCACTCCATTCATGGCCATCATTAACATGGCTTGATGGGAATCAGCTTTTAGTGATTTTGACTTTGCCATAATCCAGTAGTAACCAAGCAGGTAACTCAGCATCATTAAGATGACAATCGTAACCAAACCCGGCATTTTCTTAGCAACTGGTGGGATAACAGTCAAACAGGCAAAGCAGATGATTAAACCTAAATAACGACCTAACCAACGCATTGATCGTTGATAAGCATGGTAACTGCGATAGTGAGTTGCGTTACTCAGTGTATTGAGCACGCTGTTAGCCGCTTTAATTCCTCTTAATTGAGCTGCTTTCTTTTTTCTTCGTCCATTTTGCACCCTCCTGTGAACTTTTTCTTTGAACTAATAACCTAAGTCTGATTAGCTGGCTTATATGTTCAACACGGTTCTTAGAATTTGCCCATTTTTCAGCAATCTAAGCATTCCACCCCAACTCTTTCTTGAAGTGCTACTTTATAGCTATATAACAATCTGATTTGAGGTGAAATAATGTTTCAATTTGTAGCTCCTAAACATAAAACCCCAATTAATCTTTTGACCAATCATATGCGCTTGTTAACTCTAATTGGACACTTGGGTTTTGTAACTGACCAGCAACTAGATATGCTGTGGTCTGTTTGTGTACATTACCCAACTACCTTTACACGCTCTATTTTAAGGGAATGGTGCAGTTATGGTGGAATCCTTAAGAAACACGAAAAAAGCCCCTCTAGTAAGAAGAGTGGCATTTTATACACTGCTTATTCTCTAACTGATAATGGCAAGGCATTCATTTTAAAACATGCTTATTTAAGCGCTGAAGAGCTTGCTGTTGATACTGTTAGTGTCAACTCTCATAACTTACAAGCTATTGAGGTTGTTGTACAAGGCTTATATGCTGCCAGCTTTAAACATCACACTTTAGGTACTGATACCATTGCCTATACATCCCCTTTTAACAAGCAAACCATAACCTTAGCCAATCCTTATCTAAACACTGCTATCAACTTTAGTTCAGGTGGCGAGGAAGGGCCGGACGGTGCCGGCCCTTCCTCTTGTAGAACCCCGTTGGGGGCGGTGCCCCACGGGGTTGTAGACATGCTGATGAGAAGAAAAAAAGAAGAGCCCGGTGGGCAAGAAAGCCAGCGTTTGGCCAAGGGAAAACAGCAATACATGGCGTGTGTGCCGGTAAGCTTGTTGAAAGCAGTGAATGAGATCGTAACGGCAACGGTAAACCCAGTAGCATCCCCAGCCGAAGCTTCGCGCATAACAACAGAGGATAATCTTAACGATGGTCCAGTAGCTAGCATACCTAATGCTTACTTAGCCATGGTCCCGACCTTAACTAACCAGCTCAGTAGTTGGTTGGTTACAGGACTAGTGGATATCAAGATGGTGGCAATGGTTAACCCAGTGGATAGCCAAATGGTGATCCAGCAACAGGTCTTAAGGTCATTTATTAAGCGGCTAACTGATTACCAAACAGGTACCCAAGGAGTGCTGCAGTGGGTGGCAATAAGACACCTACTGACTATGGGGACCTTAGTAGCGGGGAGCATGACCCAATCGGGTTCGGTAGGCAATATGGACACGGGCGGACAAGAGCCGGTACCTTCCACGGCCATGCCAGCAGATTCGAAGGGCCAGCCCGGGAATGCGGGGGTTGCAAAACGCCACCCACGGGCCACTTCATTTGGTAGCAAACTCCCCGCCCTTAAACAAGCGGGTCAGCCTTCTACTGGTCACTCAATAGGTAAAACTGACGCAACGCCTACCCCCCAAGCAAGTGGTAATTCGAATAATGTTAACCCATTGGGTTGGTCCGGGCCAGTCGTTGATGCGTTTGATGAGTTGGGCTTGGTCCCTGAATCACCAACCGAGGACCAAACGACGGATCAAGTGGTAACTGCCCAAGCGGCGGCCAATTCAGACTTACTGGATCCTTCAGCCTTAATGGCGTCTTCCAACTTAACGGATTCTGTTGTTACCACCGGAAACAACTTCAGCAATCCTATCCATGATTTACCAGACGCGGCTACTAAGGCTAAGGATGCCACCCATGGGCCACAGGAACCCCTTGAATCAGCACCGGCCACAACAAGAACGGCTTCCGCAAGGTCATTACCAGTTAAGGCTCCCGCAGCAAGTGATCCCACTAAGGCTGCTAGCGACCTCACTACTAACGATGCCACGACTAACAATCAAGCGAAGAACAACCCAGTTGCCACCCAATTGACACCCAACCAAGCGCCATCCGTAAGAATGACTAGGACGGCTAATCGTCCAGCTAATCAGTCGCAAGCGGGTGAACTGGCGCGTGAGCAAACCGATAGACAGGTGGGTGCAGCGGGTAATCCGGGGGTGGCAAATCGCCCCACAAATGACACCAATTTGCCGGTTGATGGTAACACTGCTGATACCACACAACGTCACCCAACCGATGCTACCCAAGTAACTATTGGGGATGCCATTCAGGGGACCCCTAATGATTTTAATCGCCACCCAGTAATGACTCCTGCGCCACCCATGGTTTCGGATACGTTGGGACCATTGCCCTTTAACGACGTTGGCTGGTTGCCAATTTTGCAAACCAGTGTGACGAATCAAATCACGATGGTCGGGTGGTGGCGTCGGGGGGTTGCAATTCGCCACCCAAAGAGTGACCACAATGGCAACCCAAGCGCCACCCAGAATGGGGCTGATTTAGACTCTCATGGGGTCGCCGCTGGTACGCTGGGCTTAACTGATCCGTTGGCTGGTTCCTTGTCTAACGTTGCGCCTAATGGCCTGCAAACAGCGTCTCAGGAGCATTTAGGGCACTCTGGCGTACTGGACAACCCCGTAGGAACCACGGCTGGGCAGCACAGTTCTTCCTATGAAGCTATTAAAGCTGCTGATCATCAGGGGGGCTTGCTACCTTTAGGGAGTTTACGTGACCTCCAAGCGGGTACCGTTTGGGTGGCAAATTGGCTCCCAACTAGTTACCACTTAGCAACTAATTCAGTAACCCATGATGGCACAACATTAGCAACCCGTAACCGCACAACAAAAGCAACCCACCATGATCCTCATAATGCAAGAGATATAAGGGAAAAACCGGACGTACCGGACGCACAGAATGCATACGATACCTCCAAGCAGCACAAGCACACTGCACACAAAAATGCGCTTACTGGGGATGTGGGGCATTCTGGGGGCACTGATCGTTATGGGGATGTTGGGCGTACTGGGGATGCTAAGGGCACTTCCACGGACCCAAGCAACTCTTCCTTCAGCTCAACAGGCCGTGTGGCGCCAACTGCCCTACCCGATTGTGTCTTACAGCAATTGCTCCAAGCCAGCTTGGTGACGATCTTGGCCTTACAAAAGTCCGCCTTGCCTTCAGCACAAAAACCAACCTTGTCTTCAGCGCCTGCGCCGGATAAAGCTATGACCAGCGCGGCAATGATCACTGGGGATGTTAACCATAACGCTCCCCTCACCGCTTCCGGGACTTCGCCAAGGAAGACTGGCATTTTTAACCGTGATGCCCTTACTGGGGGTGCTGGCCAAACCAGTGGGGATGAATTGGGTACCCTGTCAGAGCGGCCCTCACGTCGCAGTGCGGATGCAGCGACTTATTTGGCCTCAACGGCTTGGGACGAAATTCGGTTAGCTAAGCCCCCGGTGCAAACCACATTCGCGTCAGGCGGTACCCACGATCAAACCGCCCCCGGGGATGCAATAAAAAGCATGGCAAAGCATTCAACGAACAGGAGCGGCCGATACAGTGGAGACAGCAGAGACGGAGCAAACGGAGAAGAAAATGGCACCAGCGGCCGTCATCCTTCGAACATTAAGCAGTCAGCCAGTTCACACTCCCTTAATCGGTTCACACTATTCGGGCAACGCCCTACCGACTTGATCAGCAATCCCACTTTCCACTTGGAAGACTACAACTTAGCTTCCTTTAGCCATCAATTTAAAGTCCGCAACCCGCAGCTATACCAAGCAACACACCGTTTAACCGTTAACGACCGCGGGGAATTCGTTCGGCAAGCCATTGACCCTGACACCAGCACGGCTGATTTCCCATTTGTCGCAGATGAAATGATCAGCTTCAAACGCGCGGGCCGGCCCCACGAACTATTCGTTGAACTCGATAATCGGACTGAAGGCAATGCGACCCAAATCCAAAAGGTCCTTAATTACATTTGGTATGCCTTAGAGCACCCCGAAAAAGAAATTATGATGGTGCTGGCCATTGCGGATGGCTCCGTACCCACGAAACAAATCTCCCAATATGGCAATATTGGCCGGAAGCTTGGCAATTTAGCCACCCGCCTGTTCCGGGCCTATGTACCGAATACTCATCATACACACTCACAGCAAGCCAATTTGAATGGGGATGATGGGCACGAAGAAATGGTGTACTTGACTGACCTCTATCAGCAAGCCACTAATCTCTCTGTCCGGTTAACTGGGGTTGGCGAAGCGCACCTTGATGTAGCTGAATTCCTTTTAGGGAGCGACTATTTCCTTGATTATGTAAGCAGTGTCTCACGATTGGTAGCTCACTATAATAATCGCGCTAACGACTGGCAGGCACGCTTTGAGCCGAGTGCTCAGTATCGTTCTTATGTATCGCAATTGCCAACCCGCTATGGGTTACAATACCACCCAAGTGGTACCCATTTAGTTAATCAAAAAACTCGCCATAATGATCCATCAAAGGACCACAATAGTAGTTCTAATGGGTGGCCAAATAGTGTATTTGCGGACCCTACTTTACGAAATCCCCCGGGGGATGCAGCTAGTGTCATCCCTCAAGGCACTAATCAAAACACCTTTGGGGATGAAAAATGCCACCCAAACAGCACCCAACAGCACCCATTAGTCCACGATACATTTGATCGCTGGGGGACCTTAGTGCTCACCCGGCAACAGTCTGACTACCAACGCACCCAACCAATTCTCTTTGGTCACGAACACAGCCTTGATACCCTCTGGCACCAATACCAATTATCTACCGCCCCACCGGCCTTAGGGCTGCCAACAATTCCACCTATTACAATCTACCCACACCGCGAGCGTTCTGTGACCGCCATCTCTCTTCCTGAGTACCGAACGATGTTTAACTACCCCACTACCCACGCTTTTCAAACCCCGCTGTTAATCCAGCCTTACTGGGGATTAACACAAAACTTACAATTGCAGCAAGAACTACGCTGGTTAATCTATCAATACCAACGTGACATTATCAAATACTTCCAGACTGGCGAACTTAATCCCTCATCGTCAGCACTCGCGGCCCTTCCCTTTAATTATCTCCCTTGTTTCAACCCCCTGTTTGGGGATGGAAACGCTCAAGCTAGCTTTTTTACAGGTTATGGTCAGTCGTTCAATCATCGTGGATGGGTTAGTGATGGAGTAGTTACAGGGGATGGTATCTACGTTGATCCTCTCAACACACCACCATTATCTACCATTTTTGCACCTATGCGCTCATGGCATGAGCTACATGCGCTTTTACAAGTACTATCTCCAGCAGCATTTATTAATCAACTTCGGCTTGACGAAGTTCCCTTACGACTGTTTCAACAGTTACTTCACCGGTGGCCAAAAACTGCCTTTTCACAACCCGTGATCCAGCCTTTAGCCCACTGGCTATCGCCCAACGTTGTTAACCACATGGATCAGTTACTGCAATTTCCTTCGTTAAGCTTAACGTACCCTAGTAACTTACTCCCTGATAGTCGGTTGCGCCCCAAAATCTAAATTATCCAGCCAAATCAAAAAGCCTAGTCCACTGGAAATGAAGTGGTACTAGGCTTTTCTCATGGCAAAATGATTAATTACTCCCATTTGGTGTTACATGATGCTAGCATCAGCCCCCGACGTGGGGGAAAGTTTTGCCTAACGTCGCCAAATAATTAATAGCCGCAGGTTCAGCCCCCGGTGTGGGGGAAAGAGACTAAATAATTGGCGGTCTCAACGCTTTTCTAATATCAGCAACCGACTTTTTCGGTTAACTTGTTATTAGTGTACTGGGTTAACTCCTAGAAAGCAACTAACGAAAATTGAGAAATGTAAGGGGTTCCTCCCGTTTTGCGTTGGGCCAAGTACAATAATCCCAAATGGAAAAAGTCTCTTAAATGCAACGACAGGAGGAAAACTGATGGTTTCAAAAAATAACTGAAACTTGAAAGCAAAAAAGAGCATAAAAATTCCCTATTCCCTTGATATAAGCGGGATATCACTGCATTAAATTAGTTTTTTTCACGCCTTTTGAAGCTGGAAAGCTATGCTTTGTGGTAGGCTGCTGATAAATTTATCAACTGTCTCATTAAGTTGTTTTATTGGTGCCACTGGTTCACTTTCTACAAGCTGATTTAGTAGTTTTATAAACCATACCAATACATCAGTCAGACTCAAATCAGGCATTGCTTCGCCCATGATATAGAACAGGTCTCCGATAGTACGTTCATCTTTTTCTTGGCGTTCTTGCCAAGCTAACAAATCATAGGTCATCATCACAATAGCTAAGTGACCACAAAGGCCGTCATAATTTTGAACTTGAGTCTTATCAAAGCGCAAATACTATTTAGCAGCCTTGAAATACGTCTCTATCTGCCATCTTCTACCATATAGTTGAATAATTTCATCTGGATGGAGTGATACTTTAGTAGTTGCAAGAACTAAGTAATTGTTGGCTTTGCGTTGATTGCGTACAAACACTAGCCGTAGTTCAATCCCACTATCACTTTTTACAACACAACTGTATTGATAAGTCGCCTTGGGCGACCGTTTTTCAGAACGTAGCCGTTCATAAAGTGCTTTAACAGAGTACAAACGTCCGCGATAACGATAGTATACCTTGGTAGACCTTTTAAGCATACCGATCCCATCTAATCCTAGTTGTTTAATTTGGTCAAACATCTTAGGCGAGCTATACCAACTATCAAAAAGAACATATTGAGCCGGAATATTATGTTTTAATGCTTGAGAAACAAGCTCGACAGCAACTTGATTCATTTTAGACTGTGCTTGATAACGCCTGCGACCAGCCAAAGATCGGCGGTCAAGATTATGACATGGCCCCAGAATATTTTTAGGATCCTTACTCGACATCAAAGCAAAGTTAACTGGTAAAAAAGTATTAGCGTCACTCCAACCAAGTGTAAGTGCACGATAACCGTGCAGAAATTCGTGTTTATCATGGTCATAAACACGAGCGAGTAGCTCGGTTCTCTTTGAATAGGGACGAGCAAAAAGACTATCATCGATTATTAGAGCTAGCCGCCGTCTTGAATCAATAAAGGGACGTAAGCACTTAATTACCGCACTAGCCAAAAGGCAGACAAACTTTTGCCAATTAATGCGACCATCATTCAAAAAATTACGAACAGTTCTAGTAGTGAAAGCGGGAGTTTCTTTAGCACGATACAAAGATTGACGTGCAAAGATAGCAGTAAGCAACCACTTGATAAACTCTGTCGGGTTAATTGGGGTATGTCGTTTGAAATTAACCTGGCGAATAATTTTAA
The DNA here is from genome assembly GCF_001435775.1 of Limosilactobacillus ingluviei DSM 15946. Classification (GTDB taxonomy): domain Bacteria; phylum Bacillota; class Bacilli; order Lactobacillales; family Lactobacillaceae; genus Limosilactobacillus; species Limosilactobacillus ingluviei. Next base: position 8,738 of record NZ_AZFK01000048.1, read on the forward strand.
CTATACCAATTTGCTTAAAAAATGTATCAATTGAAAAATATGACTCGTTATTTTCTTGAGAATGATTTATACTGGACATGGCGCAAGGACCCCTTTGTTTTTTATTTGTGCACTTAAATTATAACGCGGGTGTCCCTGCGTTTTTCTATTTTTTAGTAAAAAAATAGCATAAAAATCTAGTTATCCGCATAAAAACTGGACTTATCACACTTTATCAAGGTCAAAACCACTCAATTTACTACTAATTTACTACTTATGAATGAGCTTTGATACGACGATTTATCCTTGAAAAGTGAAGATATAAAGATACTTCCAATAAAATTTGAATATTTAATAGGTAGACACTTCAAAAAATGAGGTGTCTATTTTTTTACCCGATTTTGAAAGGAAGTGAACTTATGAAAACAAAAAATCAAGAATTAAAAGGTCGTTCCCCACTCTTTAAGACCATCAAACATTCATTCAGCCAATAAAAAAGAAAGGATAGGTAAAAATATGGAACTTAAATTTGTGATTCCCAACATGGAAAAAACATTCGGCAATTTAGAATTTGCTGGCGAGGATAAAGTCGTTCAGCGAAGAATCAACGGACGGCTAACTGTCTTATCAAGAAGCTATAATCTCTATTCTGATGTTCAAAGAGCAGATGATATTGTGGTGGTGCTTCCTGCTGAAGCTGGCGAAAAACATTTCGGCTTTGAGGAACGTGTGAAGTTAGTCAATCCACGTATTACCGCAGAGGGCTACAAAATCGGCACTCGTGGTTTTACAAATTACCTTTTACATGCTGACGACATGATAAAAGAATAAAGAAAGAGAGGAAAAATGATGAGATTAGCAAATGGCATTGTATTAGATAAAGACACGACTTTTGGAGAATTGAAATTCTCTGCTCTACGTCGTGAAGTGAGAATCCAAAATGAAGACGGGTCGGTTTCAGATGAAATCAAGGAACGTACCTATGACTTAAAATCCAAAGGACAAGGACGCATGATTCAAGTAAGTATTCCTGCCAGCGTGCCTTTGAAAGAGTTTGATTATAACGCACGGGTGGAACTTATCAATCCCATTGCGGACACCGTTGCTACTGCCACCTATCAAGGAGCAGATGTTGACTGGTATATCAAGGCAGACGATATTGTGCTGACAAAGGATTCTAGTTCATTCAAAGCTCAACCACAAGCAAAGAAAGAACCGACACAAGACAAATAGTCGCTAGGTAGAAAGGAGACTTTTTCGCATGAAACAGCGTGGTAAAAGGATTCGCCCATCTGGTAAAGATTTAGTCTTTCATTTTACGATAGCGTCACTCCTGCCTGTTTTCCTGCTGGTTGTCGGACTGTTTCATGTGAAGACAATCCAGCAGATCAACTGGCAGGATTTTAACCTATCACAAGCAGATAAGATTGACATTCCCTATTTAATTATCAGTTTCAGTGTCGCAATTCTTATCTGCTTGCTGGTAGCGTTTGTATTCAAACGGGTTCGCTATGATACGGTTAAACAACTTTACCACCGTCAAAAACTGGCAAAGATGATACTTGAAAACAAGTGGTATGAATCTGAACAGGTCAAAACAGAGGGTTTCTTTAAAGATAGTGCTGGTCGTACAAAGGAAAAGATAACCTACTTCCCTAAAATGTATTATCGACTTAAAAATGGCTTGATACAGATACGGGTGGAAATCACGCTGGGAAAATATCAAGACCAACTCTTACACTTGGAAAAGAAATTAGAGAGTGGCTTGTACTGTGAGCTGACGGATAAAGAGTTAAAGGATTCCTATGTGGAATATACTTTGCTCTATGACACCATAGCCAGTCGTATTTCTATTGATGAAGTAGAAGCTAAAGATGGTAAACTTCGCTTAATGAAAAACGTATGGTGGGAATATGATAAGCTCCCTCATATGTTGATTGCTGGTGGTACAGGTGGCGGTAAAACTTACTTTATACTGACACTGATTGAAGCCTTGCTTCATACAGATTCAAAACTGTATATTCTTGACCCGAAAAATGCTGACCTTGCGGACTTAGGTTCTGTGATGGCAAATGTCTACTATAGAAAAGAAGACTTGCTTTCTTGCATTGAAACATTCTATGAAGAAATGATGAAACGTAGTGAGGAAATGAAGCAGATGAAGAACTATAAGACTGGCAAAAATTATGCTTACTTAGGTCTCCCGGCACACTTCTTAATCTTTGATGAATACGTCGCTTTCATGGAAATGCTGGGAACAAAAGAAAACACCGCAGTTATGAATAAGCTGAAACAGATTGTCATGTTAGGTCGTCAAGCTGGCTTCTTTCTAATACTGGCTTGTCAACGTCCAGACGCAAAATATTTAGGCGACGGAATCCGTGATCAGTTTAATTTCAGAGTGGCTTTAGGTCGTATGTCTGAAATGGGCTATGGCATGATGTTTGGCAGTGACGTACAAAAGGATTTCTTCTTAAAGCGAATCAAAGGTCGTGGCTATGTTGATGTAGGAACAAGTGTCATATCAGAGTTTTATACTCCCCTTGTACCAAAAGGATATGATTTCTTGGAGGAAATTAAAAAGTTATCCAACAGCAGACAGTCCACGCAGGCGACGTGCGAAGCGGAAGTCGCAGGTGTGGACTGATCTTGCTGGCTGGTGTGGCAATAGCCACGCCAGCACTTAACCCCCCGTATCTAACAGGGGGGTACAAATCGACAGGAAACAGTCAAAAAAACATTAGAAAATCCTTTGGTTACAAGGGATTTACAAAATTTCAGCGTATGTCAAATGGGCTTTAAAAGTTGACATACGCCTTTTTGATTGGAGGGATTTTTACTGAATGAACAAACTTGGTTACAGCATTTAAAAGAAAAACGCTTGGCTTATGGACTATCTCAAAACCGTTTAGCTGTTGCGACTGGTATTACAAGGCAGTATCTAAGCGATATTGAAACAGGAAAAGTCAAGCCATCAGAGGATTTACAGCAGTCCCTTTGGGAAGCTCTGGAACGCTTCAATCCCGACGCTCCCCTTGAAATGCTGTTTGATTATGTAAGGATTCGCTTTCCGACAACAGACGTACAGCAGGTGGTCGAAAACATCTTACAACTGAAACTGTCCTATTTTCTTCATGAGGACTATGGTTTCTATTCTTATTCAGAGCATTATGCTTTAGGCGACATATTCGTCCTTTGCTCCCATGAACTGGACAAAGGAGTTCTGGTGGAATTGAAAGGTCGTGGGTGCAGACAATTTGAAAGCTATCTTCTGGCACAACAAAGAAGCTGGTATGAGTTCTTTATGGACGTTTTGGTGGCTGGCGGTGTGATGAAACGCCTTGACCTTGCCATTAACGATAAGACAGGGATTTTGAATATCCCTGTACTCACTGAAAAGTGCCAACAGGAAGAATGTATCTCCGTCTTCCGCAGTTTTAAAAGCTATCGCAGTGGCGAACTGGTACGCAAAGAGGAAAAGGAATGTATGGGAAACACCCTCTATATCGGTTCATTACAAAGTGAAGTTTATTTCTGTATCTATGAAAAGGACTACGAGCAGTACAAGAAAAATGATATTCCCATTGAAGACGCAGAAGTAAAAAACCGTTTTGAGATTCGATTGAAAAATGAGCGTGCCTATTATGCAGTCCGTGATTTACTCGTCTATGACAATCCAGAGCATACCGCCTTTAAAATTATCAATCGGTATATCCGTTTTGTAGATAAAGACGATTCCAAACCTCGTTCTGATTGGAAACTGAATGAAGAATGGGCTTGGTTTATTGGGAACAATCGTGAACGATTAAAACTAACCACAAAACCAGAGCCTTACTCCTTCCAAAGGACGCTGAACTGGCTATCTCATCAAGTTGCCCCGACCTTAAAGGTTGCGATTAAACTTGATGAAATCAACCAGACGCAGGTTGTAAAAGACATTCTCGACCATGCGAAACTGACAGACCGACACAAGCAGATTTTGAAGCAACAGTCAGTAAAAGAACAGGACGTGATAACAACAAAAAAATAACTCAAATACAAATTCATTGAATATAGAGAGGAGAACATTTTTATGAATTTTGGACAAAACCTTTATAACTGGTTTCTATCAAACGCTCAATCACTGGTGCTTTTAGCAATCGTTGTGATTGGCTTGTATCTTGGCTTCAAGCGTGAGTTTAGCAAACTGATTGGCTTTTTAATTATTGCGATTATTGCGGTTGGCTTAGTCTTCAACGCTGCTGGAGTAAAAGACATTTTACTAGAGCTATTCAATCGCATTATTGGTGCTTAAATAAAACCGTTCTTTTGTGGAATATAAGTGGTTTTCTTATGTTCCGCAAAGGAATGGTACACCAAACGAAGTGCGGTAGGGATTTTTGAATCTCTACAAAGAAAGGACGTGAATATATGGACGATATGCAAGTCTATATTGCGAATTTAGGCAAATACAATGAGGGCGAATTGGTCGGTGCGTGGTTTACCTTTCCCATTGACTTTGAGGAAGTCAAAGAGAAAATCGGCTTGAATGATGAATATGAGGAATACGCCATTCATGACTACGAGTTACCCTTTACGGTTGACGAATACACTTCCATTGGCGAACTCAATCGACTATGGGAAATGGTATCGGAATTACCCGAAGAATTACAATCGGAGCTATCTGCTCTGCTCACTCATTTTTCAAGCATTGAAGAACTAAGCGAACATCAAGAGGATATTATCATTCATTCCGATTGTGATGATATGTATGACGTGGCACGCTACTACATTGAAGAAACGGGTGCTTTAGGCGAAGTACCAGCTAGTCTTCAAAACTATATTGATTATCAAGCCTATGGTCGGGATTTAGACCTTTCAGGAACGTTTATCTCAACCAATCATGGGATTTTTGAAATCGTCTATTAAATCTGTCGGTACATTACTACTGGCAGATTTTCTATTTTACGGGGTGGCTCAATCAGCTACCCCTATTTTTTATGAAAGGATTGATTACATGAAGAAAATACGAAGCTATACCAGTATCTGGTCTGTGGAAAAGGTACTGTATTCTATCAATGATTTTAGACTTCCGTTTCCCATAACCTTTACGCAAATGACATGGTTTGTCGTGTCACTCTTTGCAGTGATGATACTTGGCAACTTGCCCCCTCTTTCCATGATAGAGGGAGCATTTCTCAAATACTTTGGGATTCCTGTGGCTTTCACATGGTTTATGTCTACAAAAACTTTTGATGGTAAAAAGCCTTATGGATTTTTGAAGTCTGTCATTGCTTATGCACTGCGACCAAAGCTGACCTATGCAGGAAAAAAAGTAACGCTTGGCAGAAACCAGCCACAAGAAGCCATTACAGCAGTTAGGAGTGAATTTTATGGCATATCCAATTAAATACATTGAAAACAATCTCGTCTGGAATAAAGACGGGGAATGTTATGCTTACTATGAGCTTGTTCCTTACAATTACTCATTTCTAAGTCCAGAACAGAAAATACAAGTGCATGATTCTTTCAGACAGCTTATCGCACAAAATCGTGATGGCAAAATTCATGCTTTACAAATCAGTACAGAATCCAGCATACGTTCTGCACAAGAGCGTTCCAAAAATGAAGTCACTGGCAAGCTCAAAGCGGTTGCCTATGACAAAATCGACCAACAGACAGACGCTTTAATATCCATGATTGGCGAAAATCAAGTGAACTACCGTTTCTTTATCGGCTTTAAGTTGCTTCTCAACGATCAGGAGTTTTCTATGAAAAGTCTTACCGTTGAAGCAAAAAATGCTTTGTCTGATTTTGTCTATGATGTGAACCATAAGCTGATGGGCGATTTTGTTAGTATGAGTAATGATGAAATCCTGCGTTTTCAGAAGATGGAAAAGCTCTTAGAAAATAAAATCTCTCGTCGTTTCAAAATCCGCAGGTTAGATAAGGACGACTTCGGCTATCTGATTGAACACCTTTACGGACAGACAGGCACTGCCTATGAAGAGTATGAGTACCATCTATCAAAGAAAAAGCTGGATAATGAAACGCTGATTAAATACTATGACTTGATTAAGCCTACTCGCTGTTTGGTGGAAGAAAAACAGCGATATTTGAAAATCCAGCAGGAAGATGAAACCGTCTATGTAGCTTACTTTACCATTAACAGCATTGTCGGAGAACTGGACTTCCCGTCCTCTGAAATCTTCTACTACCAGCAACAGCAATTTACATTCCCGATTGATACGTCAATGAATGTGGAAATTGTAGCGAATCGTAAAGCCCTATCTACTGTCCGCAATAAAAAGAAAGAACTGAAAGACTTGGATAACCACGCTTGGCAAAGTGATAATGAAACCAGCTCCAATGTGGCGGAAGCTCTGGAAAGTGTGAATGAGCTGGAAACCAATTTAGACCAAAGCAAGGAATCTATGTACAAGCTGTCTTATGTGGTAAGGGTATCAGCAAATGATCTTGACGAACTCAAACGTCGTTGTAATGAAGTGAAAGATTTTTATGACGATTTAAGCGTAAAACTGGTACGACCATTTGGGGATATGCTCGGCTTACATGAAGAATTTTTACCTGCCAGCAAGCGTTATATGAATGATTATATTCAATACGTGACCTCTGATTTCCTCGCTGGTTTAGGTTTTGGTGCTACTCAAATGCTGGGGGAAAATGAGGGGATTTATGTTGGCTACAGCTTAGATACTGGACGCAATGTCTATCTGAAACCTGCTCTTGCCAGTCAAGGGGTTAAGGGTTCAGTAACCAATGCGTTAGCGTCGGCTTTTGTTGGTTCGCTGGGTGGTGGTAAATCCTTTGCGAATAACCTTATCGTCTATTATGCGGTGCTTTATGGGGCACAAGCAGTGATTGTAGACTCAAAAGCAGAACGTGGCAGATGGAAAGAAACCTTGCCAGAGATTTCCCATGAAATCAATATCGTCACTCTGACTTCTGATGAGAAAAACAAAGGCTTACTTGACCCTTATGTGATTATGAAAAATCCCAAAGATTCTGAATCACTGGCTATTGATATTCTGACATTTCTTACGGGGATTTCCTCTCGTGATGGGGAACGCTTCCCAATCCTTAGAAAAGCCATTCGTGCAGTAACCAATAGTGAAGTACGAGGGTTGATGAAAGTGATTGAGGAATTACGGGTTGAGAATACGCCACTAAGTACCAGTATAGCCGACCATATCGAAAGTTTTACAGACTATGACTTTGCACATTTATTATTCAGTAATGGTTATGTGGAGCAGTCTATCAGCTTAGAAAAACAACTGAACATTATACAGGTTGCGGACTTGGTACTTCCCGACAAGGAAACTTCCTTTGAGGAATATACCACTATGGAGCTTTTATCCGTTGCTATGCTGATTGTCATTAGTACCTTTGCTTTAGACTTTATCCATACAGACCGAAGCATTTTCAAGATTGTAGATTTAGACGAAGCATGGAGCTTTTTACAGGTAGCACAAGGAAAAACACTATCTATGAAGCTGGTTCGGGCTGGTCGTGCTATGAACGCTGGGGTATATTTCGTGACCCAAAATACAGACGACCTCTTAGATGAAAAACTGAAAAATAACCTCGGCTTAAAATTTGCATTTCGTTCCACTGACCTTAACGAGATTAAAAAGACCTTAGCCTTTTTTGGTGTAGACCCAGAGGACGAAAACAATCAGAAGCGATTGCGTGATTTGGAAAACGGGCAATGCCTTATCAGTGATTTATATGGTCGTGTCGGTGTGATACAGTTCCACCCTGTATTTGAAGAACTGCTCCATGCCTTTGATACCAGACCACCTGTGCGAAAAGAGGTGTAAATGTGAAACCATCAATAGTAAACAGAATAAAATCAAACTGGACGCTGAAACGTCTAGGTAAAGTGGCAATGACAGTGGCTTTCACACTTGTGATTGCCATTTTTCTTTTAGCCATGCTGGGAACGGTGGTTCAAGCTGCGGGCTTGGTAGATGATACGGTCAATGTGGCAAATGAATACAGCCGATACCCACTTGAAAACTATCAACTGGATTTTTATGTGGATAATAGCTGGGGCTGGCTTCCGTGGAACTGGTCGGACGGGATTGGAAAACAGGTCATGTATGGACTATATGCCATTACCAATTTTATTTGGACAATCAGTTTGTATGTTTCCAATGCGACAGGTTACTTAGTACAGGAAGCCTATTCCTTAGACTTCATTTCCGCTACAGCAGATTCCATTGGTAAGAATATGCAGACCTTAGCTGGTGTGAGTGCAAACGGATTTTCAACAGAGGGTTTCTATGTTGGATTCCTCTTACTCTTGATTTTGGTTCTTGGGGTTTATGTTGCCTATACGGGACTGATAAAGAGAGAAACCACAAAGGCAATTCATGCCATTATGAATTTTGTGCTGGTGTTTATCCTATCGGCTTCCTTTATTGCCTACGCTCCCGACTACATTAAAAAAATCAATGACTTTTCATCAGACATCAGTAATGCCAGTTTATCACTTGGCACGAAGATTGTCATGCCCCATTCCGATAGTCAAGGCAAGGACAGCGTGGACTTAATCAGAGATAGCCTGTTTTCCATACAGGTTCAGCAACCGTGGCTACTGCTTCAATACAACAGTTCAGACATTGAAAGTATCGGTATTGACCGTGTGGAAAGCCTGCTCTCCACCAGCCCAGATTCCAACAATGGCGAAGACAGAGAAAAAATTGTTGCGGAAGAAATTGAAGACAGAAGCAATACCAATCTAACCATTACAAAGACCATTAACCGTTTAGGTACAGTCTTCTTCCTATTTGTCTTCAATATTGGGATTTCCATATTTGTATTCCTATTAACAGGAATCATGATTTTCTCGCAGGTACTTTTTATCATCTATGCTATGTTTCTGCCTGTGAGCTTTATTTTAAGCATGATTCCATCATTTGATGGTATGTCAAAACGAGCCATAACAAAGCTCTTTAATACCATTTTGACACGAGCTGGAATCACATTGATTATTACGACAGCATTTAGTATTTCAACCATGCTCTATACCTTATCGGCTGGTTATCCGTTCTTTTTGATTGCTTTTCTACAGATTGTGACCTTTGCAGGAATCTACTTCAAGCTGGGCGATTTAATGAGTATGTTTTCTCTACAGAGTAACGATTCTCAAAGTGTGGGAAGTCGTGTGATGAGAAAACCTCGTATGCTTATGCACGCTCACATGCACCGTCTACAGCGGAAACTTGGACGTTCCATGACTACTCTAGGGGCTGGGTCTGCCATTGTTACAGGTAAAAAAGGACAGTCGGGTTCGGGGAGTTCTGCAAGGACACAAGCAGATCACTCCCGACCAGACGGAAAGGAAAAATCAACACTTGGAAAACGTATCGGTCAAACCATCGGTACAGTAGCTGATACCAAAGACAGAATGGTAGACACTGCTAGTGGTTTGAAAGAACAGGTTAAAGATTTGCCGACCAATGCAAGATATGCAGTATATCAAGGAAAATCCAAAGTAAAAGAGAATGTCCGTGATTTAACCAGTAGTATTTCTCAAACCAAAGCGGACAGAGCCAGTGGACGCAAGGAACAGCAGGAACAAAGGCGAAAAACCATTGCGAAGCGTCGCTCTGAAATGGAACAGGTCAAACAGAAAAAACAGCCTGCTTCTTCTGTTCATGAAAGACCGACTACAAGACAAGAACAATATCATGATGAACAGACCTCAAAACAGTCTAATATTCAGACTTCATATAAGGAATCTCAACAAGCCAAACAAGAGCGTCCAGCAGTTAAGTTCGATTTTTCAAGTCCAAAAGTGGAACGCCAAGGCAATACCGTTCAAGAAAAAACCGTTCAAAAGCCAGCAACTTCAACCACTACAGCAGATAGAACTTCACAACGTCCAATCACAAAAGAACGTCCGTCTACTGTTCAAAGAGTACCACTACAAAATACAAGAAGTAGACCACCAATCAAAACCGCCACCATTAAGAAAGTCGGTAAGAAACCATGAAGTTGAAAACTTTAGTGATTGGTGGTTCTGGATTATTCTTGATGGTCTTCTCACTGCTTCTGTTTGTTGCCATTTTATTTTCAGATGAACAGGACAGCGGAATTTCCAATATTCATTATGGAGGTGTGAATGTTTCCGCAGAAGTGCTGGCTCATAAGCCTATGGTAGAAAAATATGCCAAAGAATATGGCGTTGAAGAATATGTCAACATACTTCTTGCGATTATACAGGTGGAATCGGGCGGTACTGCGGAAGATGTTATGCAGTCCTCGGAATCCCTCGGTCTTCCACCTAATTCATTGAGTACAGAAGAATCCATTAAGCAAGGTGTGAAGTATTTCAGTGAATTATTAGCCAGTAGCGAAAGGCTCAGTGTAGATTTAGAATCGGTTATCCAGTCCTACAATTATGGTGGTGGTTTCTTAGGGTATGTGGCTAATCGTGGAAATAAATATACCTTTGAACTGGCTCAAAGTTTCTCAAAAGAGTATTCAGGTGGCGAAAAAGTGTCTTACCCCAATCCCATAGCCATACCTATCAATGGGGGCTGGCGATACAACTATGGCAATATGTTTTATGTGCAACTGGTAACGCAGTATCTTGTCACAACAGAGTTTGATGATGATACGGTACAAGCCATCATGGACGAAGCACTGAAATATGAGGGCTGGCGATACGTTTACGGTGGAGCTTCCCCGACTACTTCTTTTGATTGTAGCGGACTGACACAATGGACGTATGGAAAAGCTGGAATTAACTTACCACGAACCGCACAACAGCAATATGATGTGACCCAGCATATCCCACTATCGGAAGCACAAGCTGGCGATTTGGTTTTCTTTCATTCTACCTATAACGCTGGCTCTTATATTACTCATGTTGGGATATACCTTGGCAATAACCGTATGTTTCATGCAGGCGACCCAATCGGTTATGCCGACTTAACAAGCCCCTACTGGCAACAGCATTTAGTGGGAGCAGGACGAATCAAACAATGAGAAAGGAAGATTTAATGATGAAATTTAGAAAAAATCAGAATAAAGAAAAACAGATACCAAAGGAAAAGAAACCTCGTGTCTATAAGGTCAATCCTCATAAAAAGGTTGTGATTGCCTTGTGGGTACTTTTAGGGCTTAGTTTCAGCTTTGCGATATTCAAGCACTTTACAGCTATAGATACTCATACTATTCACGAAACAACTATCATAGAAAAGGAATACGTTGATACTCATCATGTAGAAAATTTTGTAGAGAACTTTGCGAAAGTCTACTATTCATGGGAGCAATCCGATAAGTCCATTGATAATCGAATGGAAAGTCTAAAAGGCTATCTGACAGATGAACTTCAAGCTCTCAATGTTGATACAGTACGCAAAGATATTCCTGTATCGTCTTCTGTAAGAGGATTTCAGATATGGACGGTAGAGCCAACTGGCGACAATGAGTTTAATGTAACCTACAGTGTAGACCAGCTCATTACAGAGGGAGAAAATACAAAGACCGTCCACTCTGCTTATATAGTGAGTGTCTATGTAGATGGTTCTGGAAATATGGTACTGGTTAAGAATCCGACCATTACCAACATACCTAAGAAATCAAGTTATAAACCAAAAGCCATTGAAAGTGAGGGGACGGTTGATTCCATTACAACCAATGAAATCAATGAGTTTTTAACGACGTTCTTCAAGCTCTATCCTACAGCGACAGCCAGTGAACTTTCCTACTATGTGAATGACGGGATATTAAAACCAATCGGAAAAGAGTACATCTTTCAAGAACTGGTAAATCCTATTCACAATCGTAAGGATAATCAAGTCACGGTATCGCTGACAGTGGAGTATATCGACCAGCAGACCAAAGCAACGCAGGTATCTCAATTTGATTTGGTACTTGAAAAGAACGGGAGTAATTGGAAGATTATAGAATAACAAATATTGGTACATTATTACAGCTATTTTGTAATCACGTACTCTCTTTGATAAAAAATTGGAGATTCCTTTACAAATATGCTCTTACGTGCTATTATTTAAGTATCTATTTAAAAGGAGTTAATAAATATGCGGCAAGGTATTCTTAAATAAACTGTCAATTTGATAGTGGGAACAAATAATTGGATGTCCTTTTTTAGGAGGGCTTAGTTTTTTGTACCCAGTTTAAAAATACCTTTATCATGTGATTCTAAAGTATCCAGAGAATATCTGTATGCTTTGTATACCTATGGTTATGCATAAAAATCCCAGTGATAAAAGTATTTATCACTGGGATTTTTATGCCCTTTTGGGTTTTTGAATGGAGGAAAATCACATGAAAATTATTAATATTGGAGTTTTAGCTCATGTTGATGCAGGAAAAACTACCTTAACAGAAAGCTTATTATATAACAGTGGAGCGATTACAGAATTAGGAAGCGTGGACAAAGGTACAACGAGGACGGATAATACGCTTTTAGAACGTCAGAGAGGAATTACAATTCAGACAGGAATAACCTCTTTTCAGTGGGAAAATACGAAGGTGAACATCATAGACACGCCAGGACATATGGATTTCTTAGCAGAAGTATATCGTTCATTATCAGTTTTAGATGGGGCAATTCTACTGATTTCTGCAAAAGATGGCGTACAAGCACAAACTCGTATATTATTTCATGCACTTAGGAAAATGGGGATTCCCACAATCTTTTTTATCAATAAGATTGACCAAAATGGAATTGATTTATCAACGGTTTATCAGGATATTAAAGAGAAACTTTCTGCCGAAATTGTAATCAAACAGAAGGTAGAACTGTATCCTAATATATGTGTGACGAACTTTACCGAATCTGAACAATGGGATACGGTAATAGAGGGAAACGATGACCTTTTAGAGAAATATATGTCCGGTAAATCATTAGAAGCATTGGAACTCGAACAAGAGGAAAGCATAAGATTTCAGAATTGTTCCCTGTTCCCTGTTTATCACGGAAGTGCAAAAAGTAATATAGGGATTGATAACCTTATAGAAGTTATTACTAATAAATTTTATTCATCAACACATCGAGGTCCGTCTGAACTTTGCGGAAATGTTTTCAAAATTGAATATACAAAAAAAAGACAACGTCTTGCATATATACGCCTTTATAGTGGAGTACTACATTTACGAGATTCGGTTAGAGTATCAGAATCAGAAAAAGAAAAAATAAAAGTTACAGAAATGTATACTTCAATAAATGGTGAATTATGTAAGATTGATAGAGCTTATTCTGGAGAAATTGTTATTTTGCAAAATGAGTTTTTGAAGTTAAATAGTGTTCTTGGAGATACAAAACTATTGCCACAGAGAAAAAAGATTGAAAATCCGCACCCTCTACTACAAACAACTGTTGAACCGAGTAAACCTGAACAGAGAGAAATGTTGCTTGATGCCCTTTTGGAAATCTCAGATAGTGATCCGCTTCTACGATATTACGTGGATTCTACGACACATGAAATTATACTTTCTTTCTTAGGGAAAGTACAAATGGAAGTGATTAGTGCACTGTTGCAAGAAAAGTATCATGTGGAGATAGAACTAAAAGAGCCTACAGTCATTTATATGGAGAGACCGTTAAAAAATGCAGAATATACCATTCACATCGAAGTGCCGCCAAATCCTTTCTGGGCTTCCATTGGTTTATCTGTATCACCGCTTCCGTTGGGAAGTGGAATGCAGTATGAGAGCTCGGTTTCTCTTGGATACTTAAATCAATCATTTCAAAATGCAGTTATGGAAGGGATACGCTATGGTTGCGAACAAGGATTGTATGGTTGGAATGTGACGGACTGTAAAATCTGTTTTAAGTATGGCTTATACTATAGCCCTGTTAGTACCCCAGCAGATTTTCGGATGCTTGCTCCTATTGTATTGGAACAAGTCTTAAAAAAAGCTGGAACAGAATTGTTAGAGCCATATCTTAGTTTTAAAATTTATGCGCCACAGGAATATCTTTCACGAGCATACAACGATGCTCCTAAATATCGTGCGAACATCGTAGACACTCAATTGAAAAATAATGAGGTCATTCTTAGTGGAGAAATCCCTGCTCGGTGTATTCAAGAATATCGTAGTGATTTAACTTTCTTTACAAATGGACGTAGTGTTTGTTTAACAGAGTTAAAAGGGTACCATGTTACTACCGGTGAACCTGTTTGCCAGCCCCGTCGTCCAAATAGTCGGATAGATAAAGTACGATATATGTTCAATAAAATAACTTAGTGTATTTTATGTTGTTATATAAATATGGTTTCTTGTTAAATGTTCAACAAACGGGCCATATTGTTGTATAAGTGATGAAATACTGAATTTAAAACTTAGTTTATATGTGGTAAAATGTTTTAATCAAGTTTAGGAGGAATTAATTATGAAGTGTAATGAATGTAACAGGGTTCAATACAACCAAATTTTAATTTGGCTTTGCATTTTATCTTTTTTTAGCGTATTAAATGAAATGGTTTTGAACGTCTCATTACCTGATATTGCAAATGATTTTAATAAACCACCTGCGAGTACAAACTGGGTGAACACAGCCTTTATGTTAACCTTTTCCATTGGAACAGCTGTATATGGAAAGCTATCTGATCAATTAGGCATCAAAAGGTTACTCCTATTTGGAATTATAATAAATTGTTTCGGGTCGGTAATTGGGTTTGTTGGCCATTCTTTCTTTTCCTTACTTATTATGGCTCGTTTTATTCAAGGGGCTGGTGCAGCTGCATTTCCAGCACTCGTAATGGTTGTAGTTGCGCGCTATATTCCAAAGGAAAATAGGGGTAAAGCATTTGGTCTTATTGGATCGATAGTAGCCATGGGAGAAGGAGTCGGTCCAGCGATTGGTGGAATGATAGCCCATTATATTCATTGGTCCTATCTTCTACTCATTCCTATGATAACAATTATCACTGTTCCGTTTCTTATGAAATTATTAAAGAAAGAAGTAAGGATAAAAGGTCATTTTGATATCAAAGGAATTATACTAATGTCTGTAGGCATTGTATTTTTTATGTTGTTTACAACATCATATAGCATTTCTTTTCTTATCGTTAGCGTGCTGTCATTCCTGATATTTGTAAAACATATCAGGAAAGTAACAGATCCTTTTGTTGATCCCGGATTAGGGAAAAATATACCTTTTATGATTGGAGTTCTTTGTGGGGGAATTATATTTGGAACAGTAGCAGGGTTTGTCTCTATGGTTCCTTATATGATGAAAGATGTTTACCAGCTAAGTACTGCCGAAATCGGAAGTGTAATTATTTCCCCTGGAACAATGAGTGTCATTATTTTCGGCTACATTGGTGGGATACTTGTTGATAGAAGAGGTCCTTTATACGTGTTAAACATCGGAGTTACATTTATTTCTGTTAGCTTTTTAACTGCTTCCTTTCTTTTAGAAACAACATCATGGTTCATGACAATTATAATCGTATTTGTTTTAGGTGGGCTTTCGTTCACCAAAACAGTTATATCAACAATTGTTTCAAGTAGCTTGAAACAGCAGGAAGCTGGTGCTGGAATGAGTTTGCTTAACTTTACCAGCTTTTTATCAGAGGGAACAGGTATTGCAATTGTAGGTGGTTTATTATCCATACCCTTACTTGATCAAAGGTTGTTACCTATGGAAGTTGATCAGTCAACTTATCTGTATAGTAATTTGTTATTACTTTTTTCAGGAATCATTGTCATTAGTTGGCTGGTTACCTTGAATGTATATAAACATTCTCAAAGGGATTTCTAAATCGTTAAGGGATCAACTTTGGGAGAGAGTTCAAAATTGATCCTTTTTTTATAACAGGAATTCAAATCTTTTTGTTCCATTAAAGGGCGCGATTGCTGAATAAAAGATACGAGAGACCTCTCTTGTATCTTTTTTATTTTGAGTGGTTTTGTCCGTTACACTAGAAAACCGAAAGACAATAAAAATTTTATTCTTGCTGAGTCTGGCTTTCGGTAAGCTAGACAAAACGGACAAAATAAAAATTGGCAAGGGTTTAAAGGTGGAGATTTTTTGAGTGATCTTCTCAAAAAATACTACCTGTCCCTTGCTGATTTTTAAACGAGCACGAGAGCAAAACCCCCCTTTGCTGAGGTGGCAGAGGGCAGGTTTTTTTGTTTCTTTTTTCTCGTAAAAAAAAGAAAGGTCTTAAAGGTTTTATGGTTTTGGTCGGCACTGCCGACAGCCTCGCAGAGCACACACTTTATGAATATAAAGTATAGTGTGTTATACTTTACTTGGAAGTGGTTGCCGGAAAGAGCGAAAATGCCTCACATTTGTGCCACCTAAAAAGGAGCGATTTACATATGAGTTATGCAGTTTGTAGAATGCAAAAAGTGAAATCAGCTGGACTAAAAGGCATGCAATTTCATAATCAAAGAGAGCGAAAAAGTAGAACGAATGATGATACTGTCCCTAAGACCGTACTAACAGAAGAACAGGAAGAAAAACTGTTAGCCTTTGCAAAAGCTGATAAAACCTACAGCAAAAATTATGATGAAATTCTGATACTCTTAAAAACAGGTCTTCGTATTTCAGAGTTTGGTGGTTTGACACTTCCAGATTTAGATTTTGAGAATCGTCTTGTCAATATAGACCATCAGCTATTGAGAGATACTGAAATTGGGTACTACATTGAAACACCAAAGACCAAAAGTGGCGAACGTCAAGTTCCTATGGTTGAAGAAGCCTATCAAGCATTTAAGCGAGTGTTAGCGAATCGAAAGAATGATAAGCGTGTTGAGATTGATGGATATAGTGATTTCCTCTTTCTTAATAGAAAGAACTATCCAAAAGTGGCAAGTGATTACAACGGCATGATGAAAGGTCTTGTTAAGAAATACAATAAGTATAACGAGGATAAATTGCCACACATCACTCCACATAGTTTGCGACATACATTCTGTACCAACTATGCAAATGCAGGAATGAATCCAAAGGCATTACAGTACATTATGGGACATGCTAATATAGCCATGACGCTGAACTATTACGCACATGCAACATTCGATTCTGCAATGGCAGAAATGAAACGCTTGAATAAAGAGAAGCAACAGGAGCGTCTTGTTGCTTAGTAGTACAAATGAATTTACTACTTATTTACCACTTCTGACAGCTAAGACATGAGGAAATATGCAAAGAAACGTGAAGTATCTTCCTACAGTAAAAATACTCGAAAGCACATAGAATAAGGCTTTACGAGCATTTAAGAAAATATAAAAAGATAATTAGAAATTTATACTTTGTTTAGGCAAAAAAGCATGAAATAGCGGGAAGTATCCACTATTTCATGCTTTCAAGTTTCAGAACATAATTTTAAGGATTTCATAAGGATGGAAATGATTTTTCAAGATTCAATTTATGATTGACTAAAGTAACTTCTCATCCAACTGTATATGCAAAGAGAGGATGGTTATGAGCCATCCTACATAATATATTATCTTTTCTTCACTTTCTTTTTTGCTTTCAGATGAATCGCTTTTTCATAAGAGTATGGAATAAAGACAATCATTAACACTGATAGAAGTAGCACAGCCAACATTGTGATATATGCCACTGCATTATTTCCTTGGGGAAGAACATCATATTGGATGATCCGTAAGCCAGCAGTAACCGGGTAATAATCGCTCAATCCCCTAGGAATAAGAAAATTCCCACAAAAGCCATACATAAATGCAATACACATCATCGGATAATATCCATTCACTTTCCTAAAGCCCCATATAATCAGGGGTAAAACGGATATATAAATACACATTCCAATACCACAAACCTGCAATAAGGATTTTATTAAATGAAAAGTTGTAATTTCAGGAAGATGCAATAACGCAGCTCCGATGACAACAAAAATGAAATTTGTCAACGATAGGATAAATGCTAATACACCAATAATAATGACCTTAGCAAAGGACAATCTCTTAATCGAAACAGGCACGGTCATAATGGATTTCAATGTAGCATTACTATACTCTTGATTAAAAATCATTCCGCCTGTAATCGTAATTGAAAATGGAAAAGCTACAAAAAAGTTATTCCAAATCGCTGCCATATAGAATTCCATAAAATTACTAACTTGATTGTCCACGCTCTTTGACATTACAAATTGAACATATGTCATAAAAGCAGAAAAGAAGGCTCCGGCAAGTATGATCCAAAAGACGTTACATCTCTTGAGTTTCTTCAATTCACAAATCAATAATTGACCCATTCTCTCTTACACCTCCTTCTTTCTGTACACCAATATTCCAATGAACACTGTGATTGCGAGGAAAATCAATATATAACCTATCATCACAGGCGTTGGAACGACATATAAGTTAAACTTTTCCAAGCGTTCCTCTAAAGGAAAATATCCAAGATACCATCGAAATACCATTACAATTGGCAACACTCCTATTTTCGATTTCAGAAGCACCTCTCCTCCGGGGCCAGTGCATAAGTATGCCAATGCAAAGCAAATTACTCCATAGATAAATGACGCAATATTGGATACTGTAAAATTTTTGCCAAACGTAATGACAAATAGCACGACTGGCATGGAACAAGTAAAAATAAATACACCACTTAAAATGCTAAATAATATAAATGAAGATGCGTTCGTGGCATTTCCAATCATGAAAGCAAATAATATACTTGCACTCAGCTCTAATAAGCAGTAAATAATCGCCAGTATCATAAGCATAATACACTTTGATAGAAAGATTTTTGTCCTGCTGACCGGTACAGTCAGTATATTTTTTAAAACATCGTTTTCATCTTCTGTTAAGAAAATAATTGTCGATAACACCCCTAATACACAAGGCAAAAATAGCATTTCTCCAAATATAAATACCATTCTGAATAACATGTAAAATGCTTGTTGCTGCCTAAGAGCAAGAAACAAAACGGGAAGCGGAAAAAGGCAGGCTACACCCATTGTTAAAGTGATAAATTTTCTTCTCTTTAACTTTTGAAACTCACACAGTACCAAATCAAGCAATGCCCTCACCTCCTGTAATTTTCTTGAAGTAATCTTCTAATGATTCTTCAAATAGATAAGCCTTATGCACATCAATTCCACTTTCTACGAATGCTTTGTTCATTTTTGCGATTGGCAAATTCGTGTCGTATACCTCAATATTTTCTTTACCGGAAATCTTAAAGTTATCCGTTTTAAATACTTCCTGCAAGATTATCGAAGCCTGACCAACATCTGAAAGCTGGAACTGAATAGATACTTTATTTTTATTTTCCAATTCCTCAAGACTGGATTCCTCTAATAAAGTTCCATGGTCAATAATCCCTATATCATCTGCTACCAAAGCTATTTCCGATAGAATGTGGCTTGAAATCAAAATCGTTTTTCTTCGTTCTTCAGACAAACTTCGTATCAGTTTTCTAACTTCTGCTATTCCAATAGGATCTAACCCGTTGATAGGCTCATCTAAGATTAGCAGTTCAGGATCGTGCATGACCGCCAAAGCAATGGCAAGCCTTTGCTTCATACCAAGTGAATACTCTGAAAAAAGCTTCTTATTCTCATTGTTTAAACCAACCAGCGTCAGTGCTTCCTCTATTGCATTTTTCTTTGTGACACCACGCATTCTGGCAAACAACTTTAAATTTTCATATCCGGTCAAATTCGGATAAAATCCGGGTGTTTCAATCAAATTCCCTACTCTTGGCAAGATTTTATGCAAGTCCTTTTTTACATTCATACCGAAAACAAATGTTTCGCCCTCACTTGCTGAAGTGAGTCCAAGCAGAATTTTCATAAGGGTACTTTTACCGGCACCATTTCTACCTAATAAACCATAAATAGAACCTTGCCTCACATGAATATTAATGTCCGCCAGAGCTTTCTGCTCTCCATAGAATTTCGTTAAATGATTTGTTTCAATAATGTATTTACTCATCCCTAGACCTCCTAAGTTTTCTTATCACGGAAAAGTTTATCATCCAGACATTACACAAACCTGATAGCAACCTTGCAATAACCTTGCAATTATGAAAAGAAAATCTCACGTCCATAAGAAAAACGTGAGATTTCAACTATTTGCCAAACTCAATTTTAAAAAGCGTAAACTGATTGGGAATACTTTCTACAAGGATTGTTCCTTTCATAAGCTGAGCAAGCTCATACGCAATGGATAAGCCAAGACCACTGCTATTTCCTCTGCGTGAAGGATTACATTTATATAATCGCTCAAAAACATGACCAATGCTTTCTTCAGGAATACCAATACCGTTATCTTTAATTGTCACACTGACCTTTCCGCTATCATCATCAATCCGAATCTCTACTTTGTCGGCATGACTATGGGAAATTACATTTTGAACAATATTCCCAAATATACGGTAATACGCATTTTTATCGAGTAAAACCCTTGATGGATATTCCGGTATATCCACCATATATTCCATTTTTCTTTCTTCAAAAACGGGAATCCAGTTGACCAAATAGCTTCGAGTCAATTCATTTATATCCACACTCTCGAAGTATAAGGCATATTCCTTTGAATTTAATTTAAACCATTCAAACATACTATCTGTATAAGAGCTAAGATCCGCTGCTTTTTCTCTTATCACTTCTAAATATGCTTCTTTTTCTTCTCCAACTACAGTTCCATTTTTTATTGCATCTAAATACGCACGTATTACCGTCAGAGGTGTACGTATATCATGGGAGAAGCTTGTCAGCAGCTGATTGGTCGTTTTTTCTTTTACTCTCAGTTGCGAAATTTGATCTTCATAATCTGCAATTGTATGGTTAATGCGAAAAGCAACAGGTGATAGAAAATCTCGTGGTTTCGATAATATTCTCCTATTGCCGTTACCACTATCTACATCCATCAAAACCTCTACGATTTCATTCATGCTTTTTTTCAACTTGTAGTATTGAAAAACTCCAAAAAGAACGACAGTCAGCAAAATTATAATTACAAAAATATATAGATTCATATTAGGTCTGCCTCCTATATTTTTTATTAAATCTATAGCCGACACCCTTTACCGTTTCTATATAGTCATTCATATTTGTAACAGTTTGCAGCTTCTTTCGTAGTCTACTGATCACTGCCATGATGTTGTTATCATCGTAAATATACTCATCCTTCCATACGGATTCGTAAATAGATTGCTTCGTTAAAATTTTACCCTGATTTTTTGCTAAGAAAAATAGAATCTCATACTCCTTTGGATGTAGTTCACAGATACCGAATTCACCATGTACAGAGCGGTCATCAGGAAGGATCTTCAGACCATCAAAGCATATTTCTGCATTTACTTCTTCAATCCCATTAAATACAGTGTAGCGACGAATCAAAGATAAAATTCTAACAACAAGTTCTGGCAGCTCAAATGGTTTCGTTAGATAATCATCCGCACCGGTTCTAAATCCTTCGATTTTTAGGATACTGTCTGTTCTTGCAGTAAGCATTAGTATAGGGATATTGCTAAATTCTCGAATTTGTCGAAGGGTTTCAAAGCCGTCCATACCCGGAAGCATGACATCCAGCACAACCGCCTGATAGTTGCCAGATTTTAGCTTAGAAATTCCTTCTAACCCAGACTCGCAAAAATCCAATGCGACATCTTCCGCAGCCATAGCTTTTTTTATGACATCACATAGCCTCAAATCATCATCTATCATTAAAATATTGTTCAAATAAATCACCCCAGCCATATCATTTTATTATTTACTCTAAATATCCAAAAACTCATAAGGTTTTGCCGAAAGACAAGATTCGCAGCACTCAGCAAGATACGCATCCTTCTCCTTTAGGCTCTCTATATCCGGATATACGTTTAATACTCTGTCCCCCAGATTCCAAAAATCATATGACCAAGACTGCGGGTTTTCCCATACGTGTGGATTCCCTTTCGCCCAATCCGGAAGCTCCTTACGAACCTTGGTTGCCACTGCAAGCTGGCCTTTTGCAGTTTTGTAAATCGTATCAATCCTTATTCCACCGTCTACCGGACGTTCTACACGAGTAATCTCCATACCATAGAACATTACCTTTCTTCTTACCCCTTTTTCATAGAGGTTTAACTCAATCTTGTCATATCCTTCACTTTTGTTGCGTTGAACACTTAGAAAGTCCTGAAGTGCTTGTATCACAGCGGCAGAAACACTTCCGGCGTACTTGGCAGCATCATCAAATAGGTGTAGATCTGCTTCTGCAACATAAATATTTTTTGTAGCCATAACTATACCTCCTTATTTTTGTAACTTGTATCTGAAGTTTAGTATCTATATGATTATAAACATAATTATAATCATATAGAAGTATTTTGTCAAGATAGGCCTGTCTTTCCATCATTATGATGTTAAAGACTGTGATTCTTCACTGAATAGTGATAGCCTAATATCAAAATGCAATATATAAAGTTCTTAATTTTTACAATAGAGTAGGGTGAATTCTTATATCTCACCCTCTCATTACACCGTACGTACGGGTCTCGTATACGGCGTTACATCATTATAGACTCAAGCGTTGTTTCTCATATAGTACTTTAGTGGGTTGATTAGTGCGTTTTTGTTCCCTAATTTTCTTCTCTAGCACTTCTGGCAATAGAAGGAAGTTGACGACGCTCATCCCACATTGTCTATATAATCCTAATCTACTGTTCGCTACTTGTCGTATTTATTCATCAGATATATTAACACTTTAGATGGTTTCTTAGTTGGCTCAGGCGCTTATACTTAGTCTTGGGCCTTTTCCACATTTTCATGATACTTTCTGAGATTAATCCATCATCCATCATCCATTATCCCTACTCTTAGAAAGTTTCTGATAAGGTTATGTGTTGGCGCTTTGTTAAACTTTTCTCTTAAGATTGATATTAGCTTATCATGGTTTACTGTTTCGAAATATTTCTCAATATCTATATCAATGATCCATTCATATCCTTCGTTTAGATATAGGGTAGTCTGTTCTATAGCCATATAATCACTCTGATTTGGTCTAAAACCATAACTGTATTCGCTAAAATATCTTTCATATCCTTTAGATAGTACTTGTGCAACAGCTTATTGCACTATTCTGTCTACAACAGTGGGAATACCTAAGGGTGGTGTGGGCCCTGTTAAGTAGATACTAAAAAAATATAAAATTTATGCAGCTTGATTTCGGTATTCTACCAGAGTTAGGCTGTTTAATTTCCATTGATAACTTTTAGTGTTGTAGTAAGTAACATAGTCGTTAATACCAGCTACTAATTCTTTATAGGTTGTGAAAGTCTTGTCGTAGTGATACTCATCTTTAAAGTGGCTCTAAAAACTTTCCATAGGTGCGTTATCAATACATCTACCTACTCGTGACATACTACGAGTTATCCCCGCTTTAGCTACCTCACGGGCATATTCTTTTGATGTGTACTGAAAACCACGGTCGCTATGTAGTATGGGGGTTGCCTCAGGATTTTTGTCTAAAGCTTGGTGAAGAGTCTTCATAACTAAAGGATTATCGTTAGTTTTACTTACAACCCAACTTATTATCTGACCTCCACATAAATCTTTTATAGTGCTAAAATAGGCTTTATACTCCTTTTTTCCATACTTCAAGAAAGTAACAAGAGGGCATTCTCCACTTCTAAGCGTTGAATTTTAGCTTTGGCTTCACGAAGCTCCAATTCCAGTTTTCGGAATCCGTTAATTCGGACAAATCACGCTTCTCAAACTGTTTACCCTGATTATCCTTGAGTCCATTTTTCCCTTTAGCGAGATATTTTTTAACCCAGTTATATACTTGTTGGTAAAAAACGTTATACTTCTTGGCAGTAGCGGAATAATTTTTATCATGTTCAATGGTATATATGGTAATTTCAATCCGTTCTTCAAATGTTGTTTTACGTCCAGCTTTCATTCGCGTAGATCCTCCGTTAGTGGCTTTGATTTCTTTACCACTATTATACTGAGAAATCCATCTCCGTAGTACAGAATCAAAAGAGATATTGTATTTAACACAACATTCTAATGATGAAAATTTTCCTGATAAATAATTACTAACAACTGCACGTTTAAGTTCTAGCGGATATTTTCTCTGTGTATGTGACTTTTTTAATCCATCTATACCATTATTTTGTAAGAGCTAATCCAAATTTTCAATGTAGGAACTATAGTCCCAAACTTTCTAGCTACTTCAGTGTAGAAATAATTTCCAGATAAATACATCTCAACAGTTTCAATACGTTGTTTCCATGTGAAATTTGTTCTTTTTGACAATATAAAAACCCCCTTCAGAGTAAGATACAGAATTTACATATTTCTGTGTCTACTCTAAAGGGAGCATATCATATTCAGTTGTAAAGGACTTTTATATATTTTTTCGATTTTGGGGTAAAAAAAAAGTGAGCAACTGTTTTTCGACTGCTCACTATAGCTTTATTATTCTATAGACTAGAATTTACTTATTTCAAACTGAAGAAATTTATGGCCGTTTTGTAATGATATATAACTTATTTCTTAAAAACAATAATGTGATACTAATATAAAGTACCCATACTCCTGGAAGCAATATCATATAAATCAAATGATTTGAAATATACTGCCTAATAGAAGATATCCCCATAATTGCAATGAATATGAATGTAAGGAGCAACATTAGATATGTACAAATTAGCCAAACCGTATTGAGTTTATACTCAATAAAAAATTCTCCATCTTCATTTAACTTGAGTATATTACTTCTGATTCCAAAAAAATCCTTTACATAAACTTCGTCCTGTGCTTCATCTGTTTTAAATTGGTTATCAATTAAAACCCCAATTCTCCCTTTAACTTTTCCATTAATTACAAAATATTTGGTGCTTCGATCATCAATAAATGTAAAATTTCTTTTTACATGAATCGTCTTCATAACGTGTACCTCCTGAATTTAATCATTGAATTTCCTTGTAACACAAACTTTTACTGTCAAGGGCGGAATGAAATTGTACAAAAATGGCGGTTTAAATTGTACAATTTCATATCCACTTATCCTTTAGATTGTTCTTCTGAAACTTGAAAGCATGAAATAGCGGGAAGTATCCACTATTTCATGCTTTCAAGTTTCAGAAACTAATTTAATGCAGTGATATCCCGCTTATATCAAGGGAATAGGGAATTTTTATGCTCTTTTTTGCTTTCAAGTTTCAGAAAATAATTTAAAATTGCGGGATCAGTGGACAACCAAACAGGTGCCCCACTATGGCTTACGGAAGTTAGGGCTTGGCGTTGCGTCCGTATTGCTGTCGACTACTATTTATGGCGTTTTGACGGCACAAGCGGATGTTAACCACACATCAATCGCTACAGGCGCAAGCGCTCATACGGTTGATACAAATGAGTATCATTTTGATAACAAATTATATCAAAATGATAAATCAAGTTTAAGCATTAGCTCAACCAACGATCCAAAAATCGATTCGCCATCAGCAACACAAGCATCCCCCCAACCACAATCGCCTGCCTCATCCCCTGCCCGCCCGTCACTTACGAAAACCAATACAACAACCTCCCCGGTCGCTGCTATCAAAAATGAACAACCTGCAACAAGACGCAGTGTTTCCCCTCAATTAACCCATGCCCCGGCAATTAAGCTGGCCCAAGTCAATCAGCCAGCTGCGCAACCAGCCCAAACCCAAGACCCGGGCTTTATCAAAGCGGGGAGTGTCTCCCCGTCCGGAGGGATGGATTCCAACGAAATCATTAAGGAAGCCCAAGACTTGGGGCTGAATGCGGTAACCGTGTCGCTACTGACCGACTTTGGTGACTTGCATGGTAGTGATCCATATATCGCCCAAAAGGATTGGGATAAAATGGTCGAAAACGTCAATGCCTTGCAAGCTAAAGGGTATAAAGTCATCATCCAACTCTACCCGGTGGTCAACCAACTGCGAGATGTTGAAACCGCTTGGGCCCCAAGTAATAAAGATCAATTCTTTGCTAAGTATGATCAATTGTTAGAGCGCACAGCTAAGTTTGCCGAACAAAACCACGTCTACGGGATGTATATGGCCACCAATCTGATCCAGACCGAACAGTACGAAGATGACTGGGAAACGGCGATTCAAAAGGTCCGGGCTCTCTACCATGGCCAAATCTTTTTCCGGACCAACTGGTGGTACTATGCCGATTGGGCATCGGATACCGTGACCAACTATAACAACATGCTGAACCGGAAGTTCTGGAAAGACGTTGATGTGATTGCGATTGCGGCCTACTTCGAACTGACTGACAAGGCTAATCCAACTTCCGAAGATTTACAAAAAGCCCTCTATGACGTGCCCTATAATAATCGGCACCAAAATATCGTAGCGCAAATCCAAGCTTTGCATGACAAATGGCAGAAACCGATTTTCTTCGGTGAGTTGGGGATTCCTCCCTACGCCAAAGCCGCCGCCAGCCCGTGGGATAACGGGCCGGCCCAACACACGCCGAGCAATGACCAAGTTGTTGCCAACTGGTTCGATGCTTTTTACAAGGTCTTTGCTAAGTACGACTGGTGGAAAGGCTACTCCATTTTCACCATTGACGATAATGGTTCTTGGTATAACCCCTATAACCACCCAGCGGCTACCACAATCAAGAATCAGTCCATTGAAGAGACGGCTGCATACAAAGCTGCCCAGCCCAAAACGCAAGATGTTTCCGCCACTGATCCCGGGGCCAAAACCAATGTGACGCGGACCATTAACGTCACCAACCCGCTGACGAAACAGGTCACCACCGTTACCCAAACCGTGAAGTTCAAACGGACAGCAACCAAAGACCTGAGCACGAATAAGGTTAGTTATGGCAATTGGCAGGTGGATGGCAATAGCCAATGGGCGGCCTATACCCCACCGGCCGTCGCTGGTTATACGCCGAACCCCGCAACTGTGAGTGCAGTGACCCCAAACGCAAACAGCGGGAAACAAACGATTAATGTTACCTACACCGCTAATGCCCAGACGGCCACCATCAAGTACGTTGATGATGACAAAGGTGGGGCCCAAGTGGGGGCTACTCAAACTATCAAGGGCCCAACTGGCAGTAAAGTAGCCACGGGAATCAAAGCTCCGACTAATTATCAAATTGTGGGGACCGCCCCAGCTGAATACACTTTTACCAGCGCAGGCAACCAACAACTGACGGTCCACCTTAAGCACCAAACCCAAACCGTTACCGATCAACGGACGATTACCCGGACGGTTAATTATACTGATCCCGCAACTAAGCAAACGAAGACAGTTACCAAGCAAAGTGTTATCTTAAAGCGGACGGGGACCAAAGACTTGGTGACCAACGGTACGAATTGGCAAGGCTGGTCCACCGGCCAATGGGCAGCCGTAAGCGCCCCGGTAATTGCCGGTTATCAAGTTACCAACCCTACTGCCGCCGGGGCAATGAAGGTGACGGACAGCACTAAAGATCAAACAGTAACTTTCACCTATTCGGCGGCAACGCAAGTGCTGATGATCAAATTCGTCGATGACCAAAAGGCTCAACAACTGGTTAAAACGGAAACCCAGACCGGGGCTACGAACACCAAGGTGACACTGGGCATTGTCGCCCCAGCAAATTACCAATTCAGCGGGGCCATCCCCACTGACTACACCTTTACCGGACAAGCAGGGCAAACCTTAACGATTCACCTGCGCCATGCTGAACAGACTGTATCGGAGCAACACCAAGTCAAACGGCTGGTGAACTACCAAGATCCCACAACCAAGCAGCTTAAACCAGTCACCACCCAAACGGTCACTTTAAAGCGGACGGGGGTGAAAGACCTCGTTACCAATGCCACGAATTGGCAACCATGGTCAACGGATCAGTTTAAGGCTGTCAACGCCCCAACTATCAAAGGCTATCAGGTCGCTAACGCTGACGCCGCCCCCGTTTTGCCGGTTACCTCAACTAGCCCGGACCAAACTGTAACCTTTACTTACCGGGCCGCAAACCAGACCTTAACAATTAAGTACGTTGATGATGATCATCAAGGTCAGGTCGTCAAAACCGACACCGTGACCGGAACAACAGGAGCTAAGCAACAATTAACGCTCAGTGTGCCCGCAAACTATCAAGCCACTGGAACATTGCCGACCAGCTATACATTTACCGGGGCAGATGACTTGTTGACGATTCATTTGCGCCACCTCGTTACAGCGGTTAAAGATACTAAGCAGGTCACCCGGACCATCAACTATCGGGATCCCCTCACTCAGACAGTTAAGCCAGTCACTACCCAAACAGTGACCTTGCAACGGAACGGCAAGACTGATCACGTAACGAAGCAAACCACTTGGGACAACTGGACGACAGATCACTTTGCCGCCGTCACCCCACCAACCATTAAGGGGTACCACGTTATGAATGGGACATCAGCACCCGCTATGACGGTTGGCAGTCAAACCGCTAATCAAACCGTAACCTTCGAATACACGGCTGATCAAAGCGAGCCAACCAACCCTACCGACCATGATGATCACGAAACCATCCCCCGGACCTTAACCCTCTCAATTCGCTATCTGGATGACGATCAAGCACAAGCACAAGTTGGCCCGGTTAAGGCCATTACAGGAATGACGGGCCAAACGGTGACCCTTCCGATCCAAGCCCCAGTCAACTACCTGCTTGTTGGTAACTACCCGACTACGTATCGCTTTGACGGAGAGGTTGATCCCGCTCCCCTGCTAGTCCATTTAAAACATCAAATCCGGCCCGTACACGAGCAAAAAACGGTGACCCGGACCATTAACTATCTTGACCCGCAAAGTGGCGCTAATCGCCTCCTAACGACGCAGACGGCCACGTTAAACCGGACAGGTAATCAAGACCTCGTCACCCAACAAACTTCTTGGCAGGCTTGGTCAACAGCGCAATTAGTGGCTGTTCCAGCCCCAACAATTACTGGCTACACACCCGTCACTACGGTTCCAGCCTTAACTGTCGATGGACAAACCACAGACCAAACGATTACGATTCGCTACCAAGCTACCACTGACTCTAGCAAAATTGACCAGCCGGGGGATGAAGGTAACAACAGCCACACTGTACAACCACCCGTTGACAACTCTGATACTACAACCACCCCACCGGAC
This sequence comes from Limosilactobacillus ingluviei DSM 15946, assembly GCF_001435775.1. Taxonomy (GTDB): domain Bacteria; phylum Bacillota; class Bacilli; order Lactobacillales; family Lactobacillaceae; genus Limosilactobacillus; species Limosilactobacillus ingluviei. Next base: position 37,767 of record NZ_AZFK01000048.1, read on the forward strand.
AACCCCGATCAATCCGAACAAGGCAACGGTAAGCCGGGTAATCATGAGAATCCCGACAATTCGAATTCGGCTAATTCCGGTGATCCTGCCGATGGGCAAAACAAGCCCTCAACGGACAACCAGTCCGGTGATTCTGATGAGCAACCTACGCCGGCTACCCAAACATTGCTAATCCAATATCGGGATGAAGCGGACCAAGTAATCCAAACCCTGTCAATCCAAGGAACCATTGGGCAGACCTTATCACTTCCGCAAACCTTCCCATCAGGGTGGCAATTAGCCCCAACTGCGACCTTGCCACTGACGGTTACCCTCCAAGCTGACCAACCCCCACTGGTTGTTCCAATCGTCCACCGCCATCAAGTTGTCGACAAGGATCACTTACCACTTGGCGTGGCCTTGGCGGACCTCCAGAAAGAGGTAACGCGGACCATCAAGTACCAAACACCTCATGGGGCTCAACAAACCACGCAAATCGCCAATCTGACCCGGACTGGGGATGTTGACCTGGTCACGATGCACGTTACCTTCGGGCCTTGGTCCACCGCCAGCTGGCCGGCCTTTTCCCTCCCAACCATTCCGGGGTACACCGTTACAGATGCTGGTTACCCAATCACCCCAGTAACTGGCACCACCCAAGACACGACGCTTACCTTACCGGCGGATGTTTATCAAGCTGCCCCCCAAAGCGCCGTCATTGAATTTGTTGATACCAATAACTCAAATAAGGTTATCGCTACCCAAGCACTAAATGGCGTTACGGGGCAAACCATCCCCCTCACCTATCAAGTTCCTACCGGCTGGCAACTGGAACCGGGGCAAGACCTGCCTCGAACGTTGACCTTCGCAGCGCAAGGTAATCCTACTTTCACGGTCTTTATCCAAGCTTTCTCGTCTGACTTGACTCCTTCTCAGCCAAGCAATGAGGAAAACGTCGATAAGCCTACCCAGCACGATGACGCACGTGTTCCTGATTCCAACAATTCGGCAACCATGGCCGGTACGACTAGCAATCCATCCCCTTCGACAAGCAGTCGCGGGGATGATGTTAATACACCGCCTTCAGCGTCTATCATCGGCTCCTCTATCAGCAGCGGTAGCTCTGCTTTAGCCGCTAACTTTATGGCACGCAGTCAGCCACTTGGCTTTGTCTCCAGTTACCATGGTGGTACTGAGCTCCCGCAGACTGGGGATGGTACCTCTGACAATATTGCTTTGCTTGGAGCTTCGTTAACTAGTTGTCTTGCCCTGTTGGGAATCGCTAATTCTCATAGTCATAGAAAGCGAGATAATCATGACAAAAAATATTATGCAATTATTCAGACAAGAATTAATAAAACAACAGAAAAAAGGATCCGTTAATAATCGTCACTCATATAAATTGAAAACAGGTCATAAAGCTGATTACACAAGAATCTATTCTCATCGCAGTTACGAAATTCACTGGAAACGAGCTCAGACTTTTGCGATTTGGTTAAAAGAACAGACTCTCATTCGTTCGATGGACGAAATCACACGAGACGTTGCTATTCAGTACCTTATTTATCAACGAGATAAGGGGCTCAGCGCAAGTACGCTCAATGCTGACGCCTTAATGATTAATCACTTAATGATTGGATCTCAATACTGGAAGCCTGAAGAAAGAATCATTAAATCTAAAATTAGTGGAATGCCTAAAAGAAGCTATTTAGAGCGGAGAAATAAGTTGCTAACTTCTGATGAATGGCGGCGATTTTATCCTGATCGTTATCAACGATATCGTGATGAGATAGACACTATACGAGCTTTTGGATTGCGACGCCGCGAAATGTTTTCTGTTCATTCTCAGGCAAAATCTGAAGGATTTGGTCCTCAATCTGTCTACCGTGATGAAAGTGGTCGCTTATTAGCCCTGGTACGCGGAAAAGGAGGTAAAATTCGTCTTGCTCCAGTAAGAGATGCTCTATGTAATCGTATGGAAGAACTTTACGGTTGCTATGCCTATCCTGTAACTGAAGAATTGCTAAAAAAAGAAGTATACCATCGTCATATGCGCGCAAATAAACCATTCTACGTTGATATGCCACACTCTATTCCCGCTCACATTTTCCGGGCTGAATATGCTCAAGAAAGGCTGAAAGAGCTTGATAAGGTGGCGTATAGTGGCACTCGCACCGTTAAAACTTATGTACGTAATGGTCACAAGCCTGACGGTAGATGGCATTGGGTTGCGTCAACCAAAGAAATTAATCTTTCAGATAACTGGCAGGTAGGAGCATACAAAGCGCAGTATGGAGCATTCTTCGAATTGAGTAAAGAACTTGGTCATAATAGGCTTGATGTTTTGCATCATTACTTAGGTGTTGGACGTTAAATATCCGTACTAGAAAAGCCCTATAAGCATTCGTATTGTAGATGCTTATAGGGCTTGTCTGGTTAAAACCAGAGGCCGTGGTCCCCCTCATGGGAGAAGTTAGCAATTTTAGCCTAGTTGGGTCATGGGTTACAATTCCCGGTTGGCCTCGGACTTAATGGCAATAGTGCGGCTTATATCCTAGCACAAACCTTAACTTTATTCTATCTCAAAGTGGCGAAAAAGTCATTCTACGATGATAATTAGTTCAAGCAGTCGCCAACTAAAAAAATAAGTGCTACAATATTTATGTAAAGAGGCCGCTTTAAAGGCGGTGGCTTAGTGACAAGAAACGATTAGAAAACCGTCCTGAAACCTGCCAAAGTTATCAAGGGACGGTTTTCTAATGCACTGAAATCAATTACTTTCGGTTGTTGTTGCAAATGGTAGCTACTAGCATACCAAAAGCAATCATCAACGTCAGCGCTTGAAACGTCGACATTGGGCTTCCCTTTCGTCCAGAGTTGTTCCAATGGAACCACCTCATTTCTACTGAGTCAGCCACCGCCCTTAAAACTTCCTCGCTGAATATTATAGCATGAAAACTCCTTGCAAATACTGGTATTACAGCATTTGCAAGGAGTTTTTTGCCTCTTCTGTTATCGTTCTGGGGATGCCTCTTAGGCTACTATTTCAGAAAGTTTTGCTTGTACTGACCTACGATATTTTCAACCGTGAAGCCCGAACGCTTAATCAGATCATCCCCATTACCACTAGCGCCGAAATGATCAATGCCAATGGAGACACCATCAAGACCCACGAATTGCGCCCAGTCGTCCGTCGTGGCCATTTCAACAGAAAGCCGTTGTCGTAGGACTGGTGGTAACACTTCGTCCCGGTAAGCCTGTGGCTGAGCCTTAAAGAGCTCGAAGCTCGGCATCGATACTACCCGGACAAAGATGTTGTCGGTCGCAAGTTGAGCTTGAGCTGCTAAGAGTAACGTAACTTTGGACCCTGTTCCCATCAGGATCCCACTTGGTTCATTGTTCGCAGCTTCAGATAGGATGTACCCACCTTTTGGCACCCCTTGCTTAACCGCATCTTGATACTTAAACAGCGTTGGGAGCTTTTGCCGGCCGAGGGCCATTAAGACTGGATGTTGTTGATTCAGGGCGGTTTCCCAAGCATACATAGTCTCCAATGCATCCGCTGGACGGAACACCGTTAAGTTTGGCATGGCCCGGAAGCCTGCTAGTTGTTCGATTGGCTGGTGAGTCGGACCATCCGGACCGAGGGAAATGGAGTCGTGGCCAAACAAGTAGAGGGTTGGCAGATCCATCAGCGCCGCAGACCGAATGGCACTTCGCATGTATTCGGAAAAGATCAGGAAGGTATTACCGTAGGCGCGACTACCACCGTAGAGGGCAATCCCATTTAGAGCGGCCCCTTCGGCAAATTCTCGAATCCCAAAAGCGATGTTTTTCTGGTCGTACCGATCCGGTTGGAAGCCCTTATCCGCATCAAGGTAAGTCTTATCAGAACTTCCCAAATCAGCGGAACCACCCCAAAGATTGAGTTCGGATTGTTCAGCAGTTACTTGGAGCAATTGGTGGATTGCGTCCCGCGTGGCTTCATTTTCGGCGAAATCAGGTGCTAGCTTCGAAGCTTCAAACTTAATCGCATTGGTAAGATTGGCTTGTAAGTTTTGAGCCTCTTGTGGGAAAGATTTCGCGTATTGGGTCATTAGGTCATCCCAAGCCTTGTGTGCGGCTTGCCCACGTTCACGCAACTGTTGGAAATGCGCATAGACCTCTTCAGGAACCGCAAATGGGGCTGCTTGGTAATTTAAGTTTGCCTTCGTGGCCTGTACTTGCTCAGCTGTCAAAACGGTCCCGTGCGCCTTATGACTATCTGCTAATGGTGACGCATAGCCAAGGGTCGTTTTAACCTCAATTAAGGTCGGCCGGGTTTGTTCATCCTTAGCGATTTGGACCGCCGCATCAATCGCTTCTAGATCATTCCCATCTTCAACTACAAGGTAATTCCAACCGTAGGCCTTGAAGCGTTCTGCAACATTGTCGTTGCTTTCATCGCTCAGTAGGGAGTCCATCGTGTTCCGGTTCGAATCAAGCAAAACAATTAAGTTGTTTAAGCGCAAGTGACCAGCAAGACTAGCCGCTTCGTGGCTAATCCCTTCCATCAGGTCACCATCCCCAGCTTCGACATAGATCCGGTTGTCAATAACTGGGTAATCCGGCCGATTGTAGATTGCTGCTAAGTGCTTCGCGGCCATTAGGCTCCCAACCTTAACAATGTCTTGATTTGGAACCCCCATTAACCAAGCGATTGGGGCAAAGACGTACCCGATAATCGTGGTGAAGGAAATGCGGATGAGTTGTTTAAGAAGACCGCGACAACGACGAACTTCTCTCTTCGGTTTCCGCAATTAAGTTGCCAAGTAGAATGTCAAAAGAACTTTTTTCGTAATCTGCCGCCCGACTGTCAACTTGTTTTCGTTGTTCGCCTAAGTCATTCATGACTTCGAGGCGATCCGGAGAAAATAATTCTGAGTAACTATCGAAGTGTTCCCAGAAGCGGTCTACATTCGCCGCAATTTCTTTGACAATCGCATACTCAGTTATATCCTCTTTCGTAATTGTCTGAATGTAACTAACAATCCCCTTTAAATCACTTGGCTTAAGGCCACATTCTTGCATGCGATTGGCCACATAAGCAGGATTAGCTTTTGTGCTTGATCTAATATTGGCTGCTGCTTTTGAGCTAGTCGAGTCAGCCAGATCACTCATGTTGTCTTTCATGGAAAGCTGTTGTGAGTTGTACTGGTCTATTTTGGCTTTAATAGCCTGTTTTATGGCGTCCTTAGCACGACTCACTAAGGCGAGAGCTTTATTCTGGTCAAATTCACCGGTTGTCATGATTGAGTGGCCTAGCGCTGCTCGAAATTCTTTTTCGACTTCAATAATCGTGCTAGTTGTCTGGTTAGTCAAATTAATCAAGACGTTTTCATCTTGTAATTCCGAACCGTTTACATCACGATAGTGTAAGGTTACCACTACAGCTGAAGATCCTTCTTTGACCTTGCTAAAACTGAACGTTGGGACAGCTGGTTTTGCTAACTTCTTAAAGCCATTGCTTCGATAATCGTACATTCGTCGATTAGCTTCTTGATACTGCTCAGAGTGCTGTTCAGCGCTCATTCCGCCTTGATAAGTCAGTTTAGCGTCCGTTTCATTCAACATTGTTTCAACGGCCTTAGCAGGCTTCTTATTCATATTTTGAAGGTAGTGTTGGTATTCCGGAAGTACAACATCATCAAATTCGGTATCAGAGATGATCCCTTCCATCTTGGTGCCTAAGCGTTGAGTCATCTTAAGTTGACTTTCAATTGAACGATAGGCCGGGAAGGTGTAGATGTAAATTTCACCTGTCTTAGCGTCTTTGCGTGGCCGGTCAATCCGCCCAATTCGCTGTTCCAAAGTCATTGGGTTGTAAGGCAAGTCAATGTTCATTAAGGTAACCGCGTCTTGCAAATTTTGACCTGTCGAAATCGTATCTGTCCCCACTAAGAGCTCAATTTCCTGAGGCGTGCCCAGCAGATCAAGCCGGTTTTTGGAACGGGGCGAAAATGACTCTAAGATTGCCTGCTTACTTGCCTGATCCTGATTAAGCCGGTTGCCATCGTTATTGCCACCCCCGAGTACCTTCCCCATTGGTAGGTTAAGGGGATGTTGATCATCATGCCCTTGATTGTCGCCATTGAAGTGTGCGTATAGTGCATCATAGTAATACTGAACAGTATCCGCAAATTGTGACACTAGGATCACCTTGTGATGTTGCTGGACCTCGTAATCAACTTGCTTAAGCACTGTATCTAATTTTTCGTCAATTTTTACGTATGCCTTATTAAGACGCTCAATCAAGCGTTGTAAAATGCTTAAATCAGCTACAATGTCTTGATACATTTCTTCCACTACTTTAGTCGCCGTGTTTACTTTGATCGACTCAATCTGTTCAGTAATATGATCAAGATATTGTTGTTTGCGCAACTTAGAATTCTGTTCTTGTTCATCAAGATTCTCTTCTTGGCCATCCACTACAAAGAAGCCCAGGTTTTCTGATTGATAGTTACTCAAGTCATACGCTTCGCCTAATAAGTTCTGGTAAGCCCTGAGCAGCCCCTTCCCCTTTTTGAGCATAATATCTTGTTCGAACCGCTTCTTGAGCTTGAACAAACGACCTTCAATGTTTTCCAGCGAATCGCGAAAGGCGATCCAACTTGAATCAGCCCGTTTTAACAACAGCAACTTTAATTGCTTAGCCATGCTGCGATCCTTGTTGGGATCAACATAGGTAATTGGGTCCATGTAGGGAAAGTGAAGGTTAGCAATCGCTTCAAAATTATCTGAGAAAATTTGCTCCTTTTGCGGTTCGTATGGAATCGCAATTGAGGGAAAGTTTCGCTTCGGAAATTGGGCTCCCTGTCCCCCGTAGGTATGCCGGGTTCGTTGTAAGTACAGGTCCCGCCAAAACTCATTGAAGGCCTTATCGTCCGTTGCCAGCTTCTTCACCGTTTTACCAGTCGTTCCACCAAGTAACAGGTATTGCTTGTAGGTCCGATCAGCCGGCACCCCATCCAGATTCATGAAGAGTAAACCAATATTTAAAACATCGTCGCGGCGGTTATTCCAAGGCGTTGCCGTTAACATTAACCCCTTCGTATCCGGAAACTTTCGTTTAATCCGTTGTAGGGTTCGATAAGACCGCGTCCGGCTGTTCTTAAAGCCTTGATGGGCTTCATCAACGACAATCAGAGTAAAGTGCATTCGGTCAATCTCTTTTAAGGGCCGGCGGACTAATTCATCACGTGACATTAACGTGTACTGATCAGGAGCTACTCCCACGGCTTTCATTTCTTCCCGCCATTGAGTGTGAAGCTTGCTGTCAGCTAAAATCAGAACCTTGTTAACTGTTTCGGATTCCATATACTTTCGCAGTACCCCAGCAGCCGTCCGCGTTTTACCAAGCCCAACCCCATCAGAAAGTACCGCGGTACCAAAGGTGTCCAAGCGGTCTTTGATTGCAACGACTCCCGAGCGTTGGTGTGGGTAGAGATCCTTGACCCAATCTTTTTTAGGGTCCAACTCGGTATAAGGTTTCGCATAGAGGTTAGCGAAATCAAAGTAAGTTTCCTCTACTGTCTTATAAGGAAGTCCCTGTGGCTTATCAGGTACATTGGAGTGCACAATTTTAATCAAATCCGGGGAAAAATCTTGGACCTCCTCTTCTGAAAGCCAAAGATTACTATACCAGCGATGAAGCGCTAGATAATTGTCTTTCGACAGTACATTCAGTTCTGTATTGCCCTCTAATCCATTCCGCGAGAAGTTAGAAGAACCGACAATAGCCGTCCCTTCGTCCGCGTTCTGTGAGCTGGCAAATAAGTAGCTTTTAGCATGGAAGTAGTTGGCCTCACCAGTGTAGACCTTCACTTCAATCCGCCCCTGAGCTAACCACTCTTCCACCATTGCTAAGAATTCTTGGTCACTAACTTGGGCCGTATCACTCTTTGATTGGTTATAGATGTACTGGTAGTAGTTTCCCTCACTATTCGTATCAAGTAGTTTAACTGTGGCCTTATTAGTTTCATTCCCCATTAAAATCCGAAAATGACCATTTCGCTGGTTCATAAAATCAGTAAATACGTCTTTAACCAACAGCAAACCCGACAGGTAGAAATATCCCACCGCAATATCTAAACTCTTAACTTCCTGCTTGCCGAGCAAGTAATTAATCGCTTGCGTCATGGTAATTTGCCGGTTATCAATTACCCGGTCACTTAACAAGCGGGTTGTTTGTTCGTCCGTTAGTTTAAAAAAGTCAGTAGTTTTAGTCATGATTCCGTTCCTCTACTAGACGATCATAGACATCGATAATGCGTTGTGTTTCCTCTTTGACCTTCTTTGCGTGCTTAGCACTTTCAAAACTCTTCATTAGGTAAACCACTTCTTCTCTTGTTAGATCAAAGTCCAGCATGATTCGCGCATTGAGTTCAGCAATCAAATCATCGTGTTGCCATCCCCGGTAATCATCCCCCGGAACCAAGTTATCTAAGTCTGGGTACATCCCCTTATTTTCCAGCAACAATTCTTTGGTAATCTGGACAAGGTTATCCGCATCCGCAACGTCGTTTATTTGAGGAATTGGTAATTGTTTAACATAAATTTGACTAATATTGGTTGTTACCATGTGGCGTAGTACATAATCAATTGGATATGAATTTAAAAAGCCTAAAGCAAATAATTTAAATTTCAAATCAATTTCAATATTAATCTGGCCAAACAAACTATGCGTGAATGTTTTATGTGGTGGTAACAATGTTGCAATCATAGTTCGGGTATCGGTAGCACGACCAATAGATCGATGAACAATCCGATATTCGTGATAACGATCTTTAACTTTTTGCTTCACCCGCTGTACATTTAAATCAACTGCTTGCACAGGTGCGGCAGGAGATAATTCACTAAATTGTTCAGGAGACAGCAATTTAAATTGATTCATTGTCTTTCCTTCATACAGAAGTAGTTCGTTTTCTGCCCCAGTGTATGGGACAAATAATGATGAGTCGTTGGTTTTATGGAAGTCATTACCAAACTTCAGTAAACCAGTATCCCTCAAAGCTGGATAGCGCAATCGCAATTTGAGATACAGGTCCAATTCCTCTTGACTTTGCGCTTCAAACAAAGCTAACCGTTCCGCGTCCATTTGCCGAATCGTAGCTAGTTGGTAGGTTAACTTTCGATCGTTATTAACGAGCGCATCCAGAGACTGTTGGTAGAAGAACGCCTTGAACTGATCCGTTTGGGGATGTTCGCTGTTAACCGTTAAGACAGCAAACTTGTAACTCCTGTGCACGGCAGGAAAAATCCCCTTACCATTGTCAAAAGACAGGAACTCTTCAACTTGGTAGTGTTCAAACAACATGTGCCGTAAGCCAGTGGAGCCCGCATCCGTGACCAAATTGTCCGGCACCAGCACTGATAACCGCCCTTGCCCGCTCAAAAGTTGAGCAAACCGTTCTAAAGCCACCTTGTATAAGTTCAAGTCAGCAGACGTCTTGCGGCCACCTACGACCCAAGATTGATAGCGAAAGGCATCGTCACTACGGAAGAAGATGGAGCCTAATTTGTTGCGATCGTTTTCTTCTTGCCATTTCCGATCAAGCGTCGGGAACTTGGCAATCAGTTCTTTTTGGCGGGCCAACTTCTTTTGCTTTCCGAGTTTCAAGTAACCAGCATCATACGGCCCAAAGAACTCATCCGAATTTGGCTTCCAAACTTCCCATGGCGGGTTGCCAATGATTACATCCATCCCCCCGTGCGGCTTCAAAGTCCCATCCGCTTCAAAGAACACTTCAGGTAAGTTAAGTTCGATCGCCTCAATGTGGAGGACTTCGGCGTACTTCGCCACCGGACCTGCGTACTTCATTACTTTGGTTTGCAGTTCCTTGCGGAGTTGCTCAAAGGCCGAAAAATCAGTTTGCTTTAGCTGACGAAGCTTCGCAATATCTTTCTTCAATGGAGTGAAAGCTTCTTCCCGCTTGTAGTATGGCACCGCATTGATTAGGGTGTTTTGGTGAATCAACGTCCGACCAATCAATTCTGGTAATTTGGTATCGTGTGGGTGATTTTCGAGTGACGAAAGGGTTAAGGTCAGACTAGCGATAATGATAGCCTTGTAGTCAATATCAACCCCGTAAATCATATGTTCCAAGACATACTTTTCCCATTGATATTGACCATCAGCACTGGCAGCCAACATTGGATAACGTTTGACGATATCATCTGGCAAATTAAGTGTTGTAAGGAGTTCATATTTGCCCGCTAACTTAAGAAAGGCTCCGCGCAAGAACGACCCACCACCAGCGGTAAAGTCAGCTACTTTTAGATCCAGCAAATGGTCAAGCGTGGCAATAATTTGTGCTGAGTCATTGTTATCCAAAGCAGCCTTGATGGCATCAAACCGCTTCTCAAACTCCACATTGACAGTTTGATTCACCATGTAGTTAACGAAACGCTGGTCAGTGTAATAAGCCCCCTTATCCTTTTGTTCCTTCTTGTCATCACCATAAAAGACAATAGGGTTTTGATTTTCGTCATCGAGCTTGATTTGGATATCCTTACTCATAGACTCTTCATACTGCTTTTCCAATGCTTCCGGCGGCATATCTTGGTAACGGAAGGAGTAGTTACCCGATGCCGTATCTGCCCATAATTTAGCAATAATTTCTGGGAATTCTTCAGCCATGCGAGCATCAATTTTGTTAGTTACTTCAGCAACGCTCCCTGCAAACAGATCCCCATGGTAGGCCAGCCGGAATTGTTCCGTGGCCAGCTTAGTTAATTCCGCAATTTCTTCTTTCTTGCCAGCTTTGATATTTACGTTACTGGTTTGTTCAATTTCGTCATCGTTGAACAAGTCTTCAAAGAGGTCAATTTCCTGAATTGGATTAGGTTTGCGGTTTAACTTTTTGAAGGACTGTTCATCCCCCAAGTGGCTGTTAATATCCACAGCTTGTTGGATTGCTTCATCCATCGTGCCACTACCAACCCCAAGCGCGATATCATTCACTTCAAAGGCTTTTGGCCCGTAGTACCCTTCCAAGAAGCGCCGCATTAATTGGCGTAAAATCAAAGTGTCCACCACCACAGCCAACGAAGACGTATACGAATCCTCTTGGATCAAGTTGTTAAGATCGCTATGGTGTAAGTAAATCTTGGCGTTATCGTACAGCAACGGTTCCAACTCATTCTTAAGATCCGATCCAGTAATTAGTTCCGAGAGCTTCTTGCGGTAAAAGGCCACTACTGATAAGAAATGGGTTGTTAATTCTTTGCGGAACACCGCATCCGAAATCTTAATCGTGTAGCCACCAAAGAAAATATCTTCTTCGAGTTTTAGATTTGCATCCTTTAGTTGCTCTAAGTTGTCAAGATATAGGTTCTTGGTAATCGTATCAGGGTTAAGGTCCAATCGTGTGTCCCGGTTCCCTGCCGTGCCCGGAAAAACAACCAAACGTTGCTGACCCACGAACGCGACCGCCGAAACCGCAAATGATCCCCCAAACGATTCCGTTAAGTCCGTCACCTGTTGGTAAAGCTTGCGAACTTCCATGGTAGAGGTTGATGGTGACAGTTCGTCGACCGGACGAATTGCCATCACCCCGGCTTCCTTGCCCTCCACGCGTGGCGAGAAATAGATTCGCCAATCACCATCAGCGTTAACTGGGTTCAGACCAACTTGATATCCCAGATACTCAGCGATTAATTCGATAGACTGGTTATCTGCTTTTAGTGCCTTGAGCACATCCTTGAACTCCATTATTTTCCCTCATTTCTCATTTTGATGAGTTTCATCGTAATAGGTCGCAAGCGCATTGACTCTTTCCCAAGCCGCCATTCTTAACTTTTCCGGATTAGCCCGGTACAGCTTGAGTGTCGGGTGACTAATTCCCGTTACTTTGGCTACTTCAGACAATGGGTAATTCTTATCGCTTACCATCAATTGCGCCTTTTCTAGATCGCTTATACTAGTTTGCACAGTCCTCCTCCTTCCTTAACTTAAGCTAATTGTACGCCTTTGGTGTCTAATATAATAGCCAAAATGGATATTTCATTATCCACCATTTTGCTGGTTAATTTTGGTATCTCTATTTTCAATAACTAATTTATGATTATTATTTTTATTAGTTTAAATGTATTTAGCTGTTTTCAGTATACCAAAGAAAGGAAGTGATTTGACAAGTTATTTCAAAAATATGCCGACTCCGCGAGTTTGCACCTTAACGCGCCCAAGCGATCCAGCAATTTTTAGGTTTTACCAGTTTCGTATTTTTACTCCGCACGTTTTGTCATAAATATT
>NZ_AZFK01000049.1 GCF_001435775.1 Limosilactobacillus ingluviei DSM 15946
TGTGGTTCAAGCACTCATCAGAAGGGTGTTTGCTCACAAGCCACGTCCTTTAGGGCATGGTGGTTGACATGAAGAAAGTGGCATTAATTACCGGGGCGACCGGCGGCTTGGGCCGGGCGTTGGCGTTGGAACACGTGCGCCACGGCGGGGATGTGATTTTAGTGGCGCGCAAGGCTACCAAAGTGCACGCCTTAGCGGCGGAATTGCACCAGGTGGCGCCGGGACAACAAGTGGAATCAGTGGTGGTTGATTTTACCGCGGCCGATGCGGCCCAGTGAGTCTTTGCCGCGGTCCAAGTGCTGGGTTGGCCGGTGGATTATTTAATCAATAATGCCGGGTTTGGGGGTGGCAGTGTGTTTGTGACCCGGTCGGCCGCCTGCGATCTGGCGATGGTGCAGGTGAATGCGGCGGTGCCCACGGCATTGTTGAAATTATTTTTACCGGGGATGGTGGCGCGCGGACACGGCCGGGTCTTAAGCGTGGCGTCGGCCGCGGCGTGGTTCCCAGGACCGGAACAAGCGACCTATTTTGCGACCAAGGCGTACTTGGCCGCGCTTAGCAATGCCTTGTGGTACGAGTTAAAACCGCTGGGGATCAGGGTGACCACCCTCTTGCCCGGACCGATTGAGACCGGTTTTGCCCAAGCCGGGCAGCTGGCCCAGCCCCGGTTGTTTGCACCGGGCACCGGGGTGGCGCCCTAAATCGTCGTGCGGGTGGGCTACGCGGGGATGATGCGGGGGAAGCGCCAAGTGATCGTCGGGATGGCGTGGTGGATGTGCTGGGCGGCCCAGTGCTACCCTTGGTTGCCGAAACGGTTGGTGTTGGCCGTGATTGCGGCCTTACAACGGCCCCGCCCGTGACCGCTGGCCGGCTTGAAAATAATGTGAAATTATAAACTAATTTTAAAATTGACAAAAATAAACTGATGCGATTGGTGTAATCAGCGCCGACCGCATCAGTTTTTTATGCGTGGCGGTGCCTGGACACGAGCTTAATAAAATTAAGTTTATAGGGGGGGGTAGCGCGACGGTGTTGACTGCAACGTTTTATTCGCAAAAAATTCACTAATCATATGCATTTCATTTATCATAAATAAACCGTTATGTTAAAATCACAGTGAATTGGTAGCCAAAATGGATTATTACAACGATAATTTTTTTGATTTAGGAAGCGCTTCCAAAAGTGATAAATCAACGGTTGGATTTTAAATTTTTCGGTTGATTATATGAAAGGCGAATGATGGTAGTGAGTAAGTAGCGGAATTTTGAAGAAATATTATATTCAACAATTAGGCTGATAGCTTAATGGTAGCGCTATTGTTCTGGTGTACTGCAATACACCACTAGTTATTAAATTCGGGAGGTAAAAATAATGATGAAGCGACCTGAATTTTTAGAAACTAAGCGGACACCGCGTTATAGTTTACGTAAGCTTAACGTTGGTGTGGCTTCGGTATTATTAGGAGTAACCATTTTTGGAATTAACTTTACAGATCATTCTGTAAAGGCAGCAACCATAGAAAGCGTTGAAAATTCCAATAGTCTATCAAACAGTAATTCGCAACAAACTTCAGCAGTTGTATTGAAAAATGAAACTAATACTCAGCAAGTAACTAGTACAACAGAAAAAGTTCAACAAGGTAGTGCAAATAACAATACAACAGCTAATAATTCTACAGAAGCTGCGACAACCTCACAATATTCACCAAATACGCAAGGTAGCGCTGACACTGATATTAATCCATCAGCAGCAAGATTAGCAGCTAAGAATTTATTGGCAATGAATTTATTCGCAATTTCTGATACTAACAGAAATGCAGCAGGTACACCAGATCCAACGGTTCCAGATAACTCAGCTAATACTGCTATTATCAACAACCAAAATAACTTGGCTAATGACTGGATGCAGTTAGAGCAAGGAAAACTGAAAATTTACTTTACAGTTAGAGGGTTTGATAACAAAATTTATGTTTCTTCATATGCGGATGCACAGAAAAAAATTAAATCACTTATAATTAGTAATCGACTGGATCCTAACAGTTTAGAGTTTCATGTGGATTTTGAAAATACTGACGTTAAAAAGAATATTGGTATTTGGTTTGGTTGGAATACAAGTGTAATACAAATAGATACTAGACGGCTGGGAACCGATGGAATTGTTGCTTATGGAAAATCAGGTAAGCAATATCAAATTGGTTTGAATCATGACGGCGGTCTTTATGATTATTACAAAAGAATGGTTGAATTGGGCAAAGACATCAGTAAGGTAGGAGCACTCTATATGACCTACCCCATTGAAGCTAATGATACTATTTCGACGGTAATTCCAGTTAAATATATTGGTAATAAAAAACAAACAACTAGTATTTCTCTGACTAGTTATTTTAAGGGACATAAGGCGTATCCAGGATTGGAATTAGAGTTTCTTGAATTACATCCAACTCAAATTGAAACACCAGCTAAGCCAACAACTGATAAAGATACTGTTACTACTGGGATCTACAATAATCCCCAGATCACTACTTCAGACTGGCTTAAGATGGTTCATGGTGAAGCGATTGCTTACTATACTGCCAAGGGCAAAGATGGTAAGACTTATGTGACGGGCTATGTAGCTGCTAACGGTAAGTCGCAGTCCATCATTAACGTGGAACAAATCGATTTGAGTACCCTGGAATACCACCTGATCTACCACAATGGTGACAAGGAAGTTCGCTCTGGGTTATGGGCTAACTTTGCTGATAATAAAACGATAGCAATTGATACTAGTCGTTTAGGTGCCGATGGTCCGCAGTTAAAGAGCCAACAAGGTTGGTCCTATAAATGGGCTATTAATGGACCTAGTGACGGAGGTATTTATTATAATAGTTGGGCAGAATATCTCAAGGCTCACAACAATGTAGGGGACCAAGCCACTAATATTTCTATGACAGGGGTTGCTTTCAAGCCAGATGATATGGTTGAACTCGTTATCCCAGTTAAGTATACAGGTCAGCTGTCTGCCAGAACCCCATCCTTAGCTTTCTCTCCACATATTAACGACTATGGTAATGGTTCCACTCAAAACTGGGCAGATCTTTACTTTACAACTGTGCACAAGGACTTAAGTAAGGTTAAGCAGGTAGTCTTGCTTCCGACTGAGTTCATGGGGGAACAACCTGGTCAATCAGACTGGAAGCTCGTTAAGGAAATTCCCAAAGATATGCTAAATGGGTGGGAGGCCCTTAAAATTAGTAACTTCCCAACCTTTAAGGGATCATTCAATATGGATTCACTACCAAAAGGGGACTTACCACTGGTTGTTTACGGCAGTGCGAAATACTTTATTGACCTAAGGCAAATTCAACAAATTTTTTCTAACCATGGTTACACGGTCAGGTATGCTAACAACAACGGTAAAGCTCAGAAAATGCCATTCTATGCATACTCCAACCTGTCACTGGCAGTCGTCCGTGTTGATAATGATGGTAAACCTGTCGACCCATCACCTGTCGACCCATCTATCTGGGTAATCCACGTTCAAGCTGTGCCTGCTATTATTTTAAATAAGGATGAACACTATGTGGCAGATCCAAATGCTAAGCCATGGGACCGCACTTCAATGATTGATGAGATTTATGCTGCTGATGACGCAGGACAGCGGAAGACGCGCGATCAACTAGAAAAGTTGCCAAAGACGGACGTGCATATTAGTTATGAATACAAAGCTCCAGGGGCTACTAAGGCCGTTGCGGTTGATAAGGTCGACTTGACTAAGGCGGGGGTATACACTGTCACTTACAGTCATACTTATGCTGATGGGCAAGTAGTTAAGGATAGTCGCAAGGTTTATGTCGATGATGTTAAGCAAGAAACCAAGGACATTACTCGAACAATTATTGTCCACGAGCCAAACGGAACTGACCAAAAAGTTATCCAAAAAGCAACATTGACACGGAAAGGGATTCTTGATGCAACTACTGGGGAAATCAAATCTGTGGGTAAATGGTCTACTGCTAAGTGGGAAACATACTCAGCTCCAGAATTTAAAGGTTACACTCCAGCCCCGGCTCAAATTGCTGAAACTACTGTGAACGAGGATACTCAGGATACAACTGTTGAGATTAGCTATACAGCTAACGACCAGACGGCTACGATTACCTACATCGATGACACGACGGGCACGACGCTGATGACAGATACTGCTAAAGGTAAGTTTGGTCAGGCGATTGCCTTTAAAGTGGCACCAAGTCAGCGGATTAGTGATTATGAAGGCCAACACTATATCCTAGTAGGTAATATATTTAAGGACAATAAGTATCAGGCTGATAACCAAAAGAACCGGTTTGAGGTTCACTTCAAGCATGCGACTACGCCGATCAGTGATACGAAAACGGTCACTGAAATCATCCACTATACTTACGCTAACGGCTCCCCGGCCGTTGGTGATAAAGTTCAGACTGTTCGCTTTACGCGGTCCGGAACGACGGATTTGGTAGATGGCGTGACAACGTGGCAAGGTTGGATGCCAGCAGCTGGACATTTTGCTAGTGTTGATTCGCCAATGATTGCTGGCTACACACCGAGTGAGGCTGAGATTCCGGCCATTGCGGTTCGTTATGGTGACCCGGATGTCAAACGTACAGTAAAGTACACGGCTAACCAGCAGCAAATCACCGTCAACTATATCGATGACGTGACCGGGCAAACGTTACAATCTAAGACCTTAACTGGGGCTTCTGATACTTCCGCTAACTACACGACGCAACCAACGATTGCTGGTTATCTTGGCCAACACTATCTGCTGGTTTCTGATGAAACACAGGGACAGGGACTAACCTTTGACCATAATGATCGAGTCAACCAGGTTTATGAAGTTCACTTAACACACGCCACTAAACCGGTTAGGGATGTGAAGAAAGTTAAGGAAACCATCCGGTATGTCTACGCTGATGGTAGTCAGGCTGCGGATCTGAAGACGGTCAGCGTTGATTTTAAGCGAAATGGGACGACGGATCTGGTTATTAATCAGACCAAGTGGGGTGCCTGGAAACCAGCAAACCAGCAGTTTAAGGCGGTTCAATCACCAACGATTACTGGTTACACACCAGACCGTGCCAGTGTTGACGCCATTACGATTAACCCGACTAGCGATAACGTTACCCAGATGGTTACTTACACCGCCAACGACCAGACGGCTACGATTACCTACATCGATGACACGACGGGCACGACGCTGATAACAGATACTGCTAAAGGTAAGTTTGGTCAGGCGATTGCCTTTAAAGTGGCACCAAGTCAGCGGATTAGTGATTATGAAGGCCAACACTATATCCTAGTAGGTAATATATTTAAGGACAATAAGTATCAGGCTGATAACCAAAAGAACCGGTTTGAGGTTCACTTCAAGCATGCGACTACGCCGATCAGTGATACGAAAACGGTCACTGAAATCATCCACTATACTTACGCTAACGGCTCCCCGGCCGTTGGTGATAAAGTTCAGACTGTTCGCTTTACGCGGTCCGGAACGACGGATTTGGTAGATGGCGTGACAACGTGGCAAGGTTGGATGCCAGCAGCTGGACATTTTGCTAGTGTTGATTCACCAACGATTGAGGGTTATACACCCGATGTTGCGGTGGTTGATAAGTTGGTAGTTAACCCAGAAAGCAGTAGTGTGGTCAAAACGGTTACCTATACCGCTAAGACCGCACCTGCAACGCCAACAAGCCTATCAGTGCCAACGAGTCCTTCAACACCAACGAGTCCGTCGACACCAACAAGCCCGTCAACACCAACGAGTCCAACCATGCCAACGGCACCGGTTAACCCAACCACACCTGGTGCCAATACCAACATTCCGGGTGCAGTCGTTACCCCTGGACAGGCAACTACCAACGATAATCACCAAAAGGCTAACCAATTGCCACAAACTGGTAATACTGACCACAATGCTGAGTCAGTTGTCGGTGTCGGCTTAGCTGCCTTAGCAGGTATCTTTGGTTTGCTTGGACTGAAAAAGAAGAAGCGCGAAGACCAATAATGATTCCACAAGCTAATTGTGGTAATCAGCGAGTTTCGTAACTAATCGTTAACGAAACGAAAAGCCCACGAGATGGCAGATCAGAAATGCCACCTTCGCGGGCTTTTTTGTAAGCACGGCATAATAGACCGTATTTAGCAGAATAGCGCTCAGAAGTATCCTTGAAGGAAGGACAACTTCTGAGCGCTATTTGCGTCTATTGAGTTCCAAATTTACGTTGAATTTCTGGATCCCACGGTAAATAAGCCTCCCAGACTGGACTTTCAGTCCATGTGAAGGCTGATAGGAGATGTTCTAAGTACTCACGTACCTTGAGCTGATTTAATTTAGCCGTTTGAATGAAGGTATACCAAATGGCGTTCGCTTCAGCCCCAGCTTCGGTTTTCGCAAATAAGTAATTTTTGCGTCCGATAGTTGTTGGCCGAATCAGTTGTTCATCGGACTGGCGTACTTCCAGCAAATGGTGAGAAGCGTGACTGGGATTTGAGTTCAGCCTATTCAGAAGCTGGTCACCTAATTCCAGATCTTGCACCAGGCCTGGGTGCTGTTAAGTTCAAGGAGTTTCATAACCTGGCTGCCAATCAATTTTCACGAATTGTTAAGGCCACCGGAAAAATGAACGGACCTTATACAGTAGGCGTGGGGATCTTTGATATTGAATATCCGAAAAACTACAAAGGATTCGTAATTACCCCGAAAAATGTTGATGATGGTCCTCGATATTTTCGGCAGATCCAAGCGGTCTTTGAGTCTTGGGACTTTTTTCCCAGCCTCTTTCCGGCCAAACATCATCAAACTAAATCACGAAAAAACCGGCGCGCTTGAACCCTCAGGCGCGCCGGTTTGGCATTTAGTTTGATGATGTTTGAATCTGACAGCAACTTAAGCGTAACCGTTATTTAACGGGTGCGTGAACCGCAGCCGAATTTTCGTCCGGAGCTTGATCCCGCAGCATTTGTTCGATGTCTTCCAGTGAACGACCCCGGGTTTCAAAGACCTTGGCGTGAACAAACCAGATCCCCAAGAAGCACAGGACCCCGTAACCGATGAAGAGGCTCCCAGTCCCGAAGAAGTCAAGCAACGCTGGGAAAGTCAAGGAAACGATCAAATTGGCGGTCCAGTTGACAAACGAACCAAAAGAGTTCCCTAAGCCCCGGATGTTCAGCGGGAAGATTTCCCCCAGCATGACCCACATGACGGGACCCCAAGTTGCGGAGAAAAAGGCAATGTAGATCGTCATTGCCAAGACACAGATGATGGCTGCCGTTCGCGAACCACCGGAGAAGTGCATCCCAAAGCTCATGACAAACAGGGAAACCCCCATCCCAAGTCCACCGAAGATCAGCATCTTCTTGCGGTCGACCTTGTCCATCAGCGCCATGGCAATGGCGGTGACAATCACGTTAAAGATCCCAATCCCGATGTGGGCCAGTAGGGCAGCGTTAACCCCGAACCCAACGTCGGTAAAAATGGTTGGGGCGTAGTACAGCACCGTGTTGCATCCCATCACTTGTTGGAAAATCGTCAAACCAATCGCGGCGACCAGGGATGGCCGCACCATCGTCCCAAAGAGTTCCTTCAAGCCCCCGTTTTGCATGTGGACTTGTTCATTGATCTTGGCCATGTCGGTGTCTACGGCGGCCGTATCGTTGTTGTTGATGTTCATCAAAATAGCCCGGGCATCGGCATCCCGACCGATTTTCACCAGGTAACGCGGGGATTCGGGTAAGAACAGCCCCCCGAAGAACATGATTGCGGCAGGCAAAGCAGCCAGCCCTAACATCCAACGCCACCCCGTGTAGAGGTTTTCAAAGCCCCAGTTGACAACGTAGGCCAAGAAGATCCCGGTCATGACCATCAGTTGGAACAGGGCTGAGACCGTCCCCCGCTTCGCCGCTGGGGACAATTCAGCCAGGTAAGTTGGAATCATTGAGGAGGCGGCCCCCACGGCCAACCCTAAGATGATCCGGAACAAGACTAAGGCGATGAAGTTGTGGGCAAAGGCACAGCCCAGGCCCCCAACCACGAAAATCAAGGAAGATAATAGCAATAATTTCCGCCGGCCGTAACGGTCGGAGCTGGGCCCGATTACGACGGAACCAATCATGGCCCCAAGTAAGACCCCGGAAACAACCCAACCTTGTTCCCAAGAACCGAGTGACATTTGCTTTTGGATAAACAGGATCGCCCCGGAAATAACCCCGGTATCGTACCCGAAGAGCAGGCCACCTAAGGCCCCGAAGAAGTAAATAAAGCCAGGAGAAACTTTCTTCATGATTAGTGACAACTCCTTTTTTAAAGGCCCCAACGTGCTTCACAGAATCGTTAGGACATGTATGATTTGAAAAGAGAACCAAGTTAGCTGTCAAATGAGTTGGTTTTGTAAATCAACCAACGTGAGAAGTGTAACATAATTCGTCGGTTCGGTAAAGCGCTTTCTTAACTCTGCTCAACGATCGAAATTAAAACTTTCATTTAATAGCGCGGAAAAGCGGGGCGGGAATTTTCGCTAGCCAAGTGGGGCTCCGAAAAAAATGACCAGAAATTTCCGGGAAAGGGTTTACAAATTTGGCTAAAGGGACTAGTATATGACTCGTAAGTTAGTTGTCTAAACAAACTATTTAAGATTTTCCGTAGGAGGCTATTCACATGAGTGATTTATGGCAAGGAATTGACAAGGTTCAATACGTTGGACCACAACATGGTAAGAAGTCGGGATTAGCGTTCCAATACTACAACCCAGAAGAAGAAATTCTGGGCAAGAAGATGAAGGACTGGCTGCGGTTCTCCGTTGCCTACTGGCACACCTTTGACCAACGACTGGTGGACCCATTTGGGGACGGCACGGCCACGCGGCCATACGACAAGTACACGGACCCAATGGACAATGCCTTGGCCAAGGTCGACTACGCCTTTGAATTCTACAACAAGTTGGGCGTTGACTACTTTGCTTTCCACGACCGTGACTTGGCCCCAGAAGGCAACACCCTGCGTGAAACCAACGCCAACTTAGACAAGGTCATCGACAAGATCGTTGAATACCAAAAGTCAACGGGGATGAAGGTACTTTGGAACACGTCCAACCTCTTCACTAACCCACGTTTCTTATCCGGGGCGGGCACGGCACCATCGGCAAAGATTTACGCTTATGCCGCAGCGCAATTAAAGCACAGCCTGGAAGTCGGGAAGCGCGTCGGCGCGGAAAATTACGTCTTCTGGGGTGGTCGTGAAGGGTACGAATCCCTTTGGAACACGGACATGAAGCGTGAACAAGAACACATTGCCAAGCTCTTCCACTTGGCCAAGGATTACGCAAACGAAATTGGCTTTGACGCCCAAATGCTGTTGGAACCAAAGCCAAAGGAACCAACGACGCACCAATACGACTTTGATGCGGCCACGACCTTGAACTTCATGCGCGAATTTGGCTTGGACAAGGACTTCAAGCTGAACTTGGAAGGCAACCACGCCAACCTGGCGGGCCACACTTACCAACACGAAATTTGCGTGGCGCGCGAAGCCAACATGTTAGGTTCCTTGGACGCAAACCAAGGGGACAAGCTGATTGGTTGGGATATCGACGAATACCCATCCAACCTCTACGAAACGACGGCGGCAATGTGGGAAGTTGTCCAAGCGGGTTCAATTGGACCACGCGGGGGGCTGAACTTTGACTCCAAGCCACGTCGGACTTCTTGGACGGCCGAAGACCTCTTCTACGGTCACATTGTGGGGATGGACACCTTTGCTGCTGGGCTGCGGGTTGCTGCGGCGCTGAAGGAAGATGGCTACTTAGACGACGTTGTCAAGACGCGTTACGCTTCTTGGGACGAAGGTCTGGGCAAGGATATCGAAGATGGCAAGGAAGACTTCAAGAGCTTGGAAGCCAAGCTGCTTGACGTACCACAAAGTGAACTGCGGGCCGCAACCCAATCTGATCACTTAGAACAAATCAAGGACACGTTGAACCACTACATTGTCCAAACGTTGGCCAAGTAAGCCAGCCGGTGTTGTTCAAGTCGTAACGAATCATCAATCACACACTTAATCTAATCACACGCATAATTTTCAATGTTCACCAAACTGGAAACAAAGGCTAATCACTTGAGACGGTGGGAATGGTCTCAAGCGACAGATTCGTGATGGAAATCTGGCATAGACAAATTGGCGGTCCAGCCAAGGCCTGGGCCGCCAGGGAATAAATTGCAAAATACATGGAATTTGGATTCGCATCACCGCATAATTGGGTGCGGATCCTTTTTTCTTGCCCAGTAGGCAAAATGATTTTGGAGGGAGCAAAATGAGTAAGTACGTCATCGGGGTCGACCTGGGAACCAGCGCCGTCAAGGTATCAGCTATGGACAAGGCGGGGCAGGTCGTGGCCCAACAAAGTTATGATTATCCGCTGAGCCAACCCCAACCGGGCTATAGTGAACAAAATCCCCAAGACTGGCTCTATGCGACGACGATCGCGTTGGACCGGTTGATTTTAAAGGATGGCTTGGCCAAGGAGGACTTAGCGGGGATTTCATTTTCTGGCCAAATGCACGGCTTGGTTTTGTTGGATGAAAACAATCAAGTCCTGCGGCCCGCAATTTTATGGAACGATACCCGGACGACCAAGCAATGTGAAGAAATTACCACGCAAATGGGCGACCGCTTTGTCGAACTGACGGGGAACCGGCCCTTGGAAGGGTTCACCCTGCCAAAATTGCTGTGGGTCAAGGAAAATGAACCGGAAATTTGGGCCCAAGCCAAGACCTTCTTGCTGCCCAAGGATTACGTCCGCTTCTGCATGACCGGCGAGCTGGGGATGGACTACTCCGACGCGACCGGGACGGTGCTACTAGACATCAAAGCGGGACAATGGAGCCAAGAAATTGCCGATACCTTTGGCATTCCGATGAGTATGTGCCCGCCACTGCTCAAGTCGATTGACCAAACCGGCACGATTTCCTCCGCTTACGCGACCTTCTCGGGCTTGAGTACGGCGACGAAGGTCTTTGCCGGTGGGGGTGACAACGCGTGTGGGGCAGTTGGCGCCGGGATTTTGCAACCGAATATGGTTATGTCGTCAATTGGGACGTCCGGGGTGGTTTTAAAGTATGAAGAACGGGCCGACGTCGACTACCACGGTCAAATTCAATACGAATGCCACGCGATTCCGGATACCTATTACTCGATGGGGGTCACTTTGGCGGCGGGGCACTCGCTGAACTGGTTTAAGCACCAGTTTGCCAGTGAGGAAGCCTTTGATGAAATGGTGGAAAAAGCCAGCCAACGGCCCTTAGGCGCCAACGGGCTGCTCTTTACGCCGTACGTGGTGGGGGAACGGACCCCGTATGCTGATGCGGATATTCGCGGGAGCTTTATCGGCGTTGACAGTATGCAAACCAAGGCTGACTTTACCCGGGCCGTGATGGAAGGGATCACCTTTAGTTTCCGTGATATTTTAAATATCTATGATCAAAACGGGCAAGAATTTGATACGGTCGTGGCGATCGGTGGGGGCGCCAAGAGTGATTTTTGGTTGCAAATGCAAGCTGACATCTTCAATAAAAAGGTCGTGGCCCTGACCAACGAACAAGGGCCGGGCTTAGGCGCCGCTATGATTGCGGCAGTCGGCCTGGGGTGGTTTGACAGCTTGCAAGCTTGTGCGCAGGCCTTTGTGCACTTTGGCCAGACCTACCAACCCCAACCGGCGAACGTGGCGCGTTATAACGAACTTTACCAAATTTATCACCAAGTTTATGCCCAAACCAAGGGCTTAACCCATGAGCTGATGGCTTTCCGCCGGCATGGTGAATAATTAAAAATTAGTTAATTTGATAATTTTTATGGTAACGGTTACAATGCTGAGGGTTGATTGTTTGACAAAATTGTAAAGGAGGAGATAACTGTTAATTAAAATATCGAACAATGTGGAATAACGCTCTCTAATGTCCGTGAGAAAGACAAAATGTAGGATGGATATTAGGAAACTAGCTAACCAAAATAGCCAGCGTCATGCCAGCGAAAAACTTGCGAAACGAAGGGAACAGTGAGATGATTAAAGTGTCAACAACACGATTGTTTGATCGTTTTTTGGTACTTTGGCGATCTCACGTATCCGAATTGGTGGCTTGAGAGGTGGTGACTGTGATGTTGCGCACGCAAAAGGTAAAGTTATATCCAAATCAGACGATGAAAAAAGTACTCGATGACCTGTGCGATTACCGACGCTACTGTTGGAATCAGGGTCTGGCCCTTTGGAACGATATGTATGATGCTTCAGTGATCCTCGCTGATAAGAAGCAGCGGCCCAACGAACGCAAGGTTCGGAATGAACTGGTTGCTAATAAGGCCGACTGGCAGTTTCAACTGTCGGCGCGGTGTCTGCAGTTGGCGATTTCTGATCTGGGTAAAGCGTGGC
>NZ_AZFK01000050.1 GCF_001435775.1 Limosilactobacillus ingluviei DSM 15946
CAAGCAGCAAGTCAGGATTGGAGTTAAATGTTTCAATCCGGGTTGACAAGCTGTGATGGGGAGTGAAATTACAGTAGCGAAGTCGTTGATGTCACGCTGCCGAGAAAAGCTTCTAGTGAGTAACTAACTACCCGTACCGCAAACCGACACAGGTAGTCGAGGAGAGAATCCTAAGGTGAGCGAGTGAACTCTCGTTAAGGAACTCGGCAAAATGACCCCGTAACTTCGGGAGAAGGGGTGCTGGTCTAACGACCAGCCGCAGTGAAAAGGCCCAGGCGACTGTTTATCAAAAACACAGGTTTCTGCAAAATCGTAAGATGAAGTATAGGGGCTGACGCCTGCCCGGTGCTGGAAGGTTAAAAGGAAGGGTTAGCTTCGGCGAAGCTCTGAATTGAAGCCCCAGTAAACGGCGGCCGTAACTATAACGGTCCTAAGGTAGCGAAATTCCTTGTCGGGTAAGTTCCGACCCGCACGAAAGGCGTAACGATCTGGGCACTGTCTCAACGAGAGACTCGGTGAAATTGAATTGCCTGTGAAGATGCAGGCTACCCGCGACAGGACGGAAAGACCCCATGGAGCTTTACTGTAGCTTGATATTGAGTGTTTGTATTGCTTGTACAGGATAGGTAGGAGCCGTAGAAACCGGAACGCTAGTTTCGGTGGAGGCGCTGGTGGGATACTACCCTTGCACTATGACCACTCTAACCCGCATCACTAATCGTGATGGGAGACAGTGTCAGGTGGGCAGTTTGACTGGGGCGGTCGCCTCCCAAAAGGTAACGGAGGCGCCCAAAGGTTCGCTCAGAATGGTTGGAAATCATTCGCAGAGTGTAAAGGCACAAGCGAGCTTGACTGCGAGACAGACAGGTCGAGCAGGGACGAAAGTCGGGCTTAGTGATCCGGTGGTTCCGCATGGAAGGGCCATCGCTCAACGGATAAAAGCTACCCTGGGGATAACAGGCTTATCTCCCCCAAGAGTCCACATCGACGGGGAGGTTTGGCACCTCGATGTCGGCTCATCGCATCCTGGGGCTGTAGTCGGTCCCAAGGGTTGGGCTGTTCGCCCATTAAAGCGGTACGCGAGCTGGGTTCAGAACGTCGTGAGACAGTTCGGTCCCTATCCGTCGCGGGCGTAGGAAATTTGAGAGGACCTGTCCTTAGTACGAGAGGACCGGGATGGACATACCGCTGGTGTACCAGTTGTTCCGCCAGGAGCATCGCTGGGTAGCTATGTATGGATGAGATAAACGCTGAAAGCATCTAAGTGTGAAACTCGCCTCAAGATGAGATTTCCCATTCCGTTAAGGAAGTAAGACCCCTCAGAGATGATGAGGTAGATAGGATGGAAGTGGAAGTGCGGTGACGCATGGAGCGGACCATTACTAATCGGTCGAGGACTTAACCAAGTTAAAAGGTGGAAGGTTTGCGATTAAGAGAAGATATTGTTTAGTTTTGAAAGCACAAGCTTTCAATCCGGAAACGGATCAGTGTGGTGATGATGGCTTGAAGGATACACCTGTTCCCATGCCGAACACAGAAGTTAAGCTTCAACGCGCCGAAAGTAGTTGGGGGATCGCTCCCTGCGAGGATAGGGCGTCGCCACGC
>NZ_AZFK01000003.1 GCF_001435775.1 Limosilactobacillus ingluviei DSM 15946
TTGAGAGTTTACAATTCAAGTGCAACACAATTTAAAAAAATAACCCATAACGGGGTAGAATTAGTTTAACGACCAAGTCAAATAATTCGAGGTAACCCGTTATGAGCTATATCCATCTTACTATAAAAGAACGAGAAATGCTTATGTGTTTGAAAGCCAACGGACTTTCTATCCGCGCAATTGCGCTTCGCTTGGGGCGCTGCCCCAGTACTATTTCTCGAGAATTGAAACGTTGTTCTGGAAACTATTCAGCCAATGACGCTGAACGTGACTACCGCGAGAAACGACAAAACTGCCATAAACCCCTGCTATTAGATCTTCATCCTCAATTATGCCAAAAAATTGCTCATTATATTTTGAAACTACATTGGTCTCCTGAACAAATCGCTTCGCGATTTAAAAAAGAAGGCCAATGGTGTGTGAGTTATAACACTATCTATCGTCACATATATAAGCATAATTTAAGTCAGCGATACTCATCACGTGGTGACACCGGTGTGCAAAGACATTTAAGACATAAACATCGCACACGTCATCCTAAAAACATGAGAAAACATCGCGAACCACAAACTAACTATCTTTCCATTCATGATCGTCCTGAGTTCATTAATAATCGTCAACGCATTGGTGATTGGGAGATTGATACCGTGATGGGAAAAACCGGACATGCGGTTCTTTTAACAGTAGTCGATCGTTTAAGTCGGTTGACTTTGATTAAAAAGATAGCACATAAGGAAGCTGACGATGTTAACCAAGGATTAATCGATCTTCTAGGCTCCATTCCAAAAGAATTTGTACACTCTCTAACACCAGATCACGGTCGGGAGTTTCTTAGCTTGGACGAAATCCAAGAACGCTTAGGCGTAACTATTTATTGGCCAGATCCATACTCACCAGAACAACGAGGCACCAATGAAAATACGAATGGTCTGATTAGGGAATACTTCCCCAAGAGAACTGATATTGATAATTACACAGAAGAGGACGTCGAATTTTGTCAGGATCAACTAAATCGACGTCCAAGAAAAATATTAAACTATGAAACTCCATCTGAGGTATTTTTTGAAGAACCGTTGCACTTAGTTTGACAATTCGTC
>NZ_AZFK01000051.1 GCF_001435775.1 Limosilactobacillus ingluviei DSM 15946
CAGTTAGCGTCAGACGCTCCTTTTGTCACGATGTCAAAGCAGACTAACCGGCAAGTTGGAATTGATCTCAATACCGAAAACTTCCTGACTTCTAGCGATGGTCAAGTGATTGCTAATCCACGCTACTATCGAACCATTAAGGGACGGTTAGCTAAAGCTCAACGCATTTTGTCACGTCGTGCCCGACGAGCTAAGAAAGAACATCGTTCTTTGCGAGAAAGTAGAAATTATCAAAAGCAACGATTGTTGGTGGCTAAAATTCATACCCAAATCTTTAGCCGTCGTAGAGCATTCTTACACCAACTCTCAACTACATTAATCAAGAACCACGATTTAGTAGTTGCCGAAGAGTTGCGGAGCAAGAACATGCTAAAGAACCACGCTTTGGCGATGAGTATTGCTGATGTGGGCTGGCGGACCTTCTTAGAAATGCTGACGTATAAGGCTGAATTTTATGGACGCCAATTCATTACGGTGAACCCTAAGAATACTACGCAAACCTGTCACGATTGTGGCTTTGTCATGGGAACCGGAAGTACGAAGAAGCTCACTCTGGCCGACCGGGAATGGACATGTCCAGAGTGTCATGTTCATCACATTCGTGACCATAATGCCGCACAAAATATTCTGACTAAAGGAATTGCAAAACTGGCCTAACTTGATCCGTCCCTACGGCAACCTGGGGACGCTAAAGGCATTGGTAATTGCCGTGTAAGACGAAACAGTTCGTAGAACTGTTCGCAGTGGCCTATCTATGCAAATTGTGGTTCAAGCACTCATCAGAAGGGTGTTTGCTCACAAGCCACGTCCTTTAGGGC
>NZ_AZFK01000052.1 GCF_001435775.1 Limosilactobacillus ingluviei DSM 15946
GGGGTACTTTTTGTCAAATATTTGGTGTCAAGAGCTTAACTTAATGACATTAATCTGTAAATATGTCGTGTGTTAAAATTGGAATTAGCGGATTTTTGAGTGTTGCTATCACTACTATGTCCAAGTCTATTAAGCAAAAGTTGTGGCAGCCTAGTTTAAATACAGGGATAAGAAAAGGGACCAGCGAGTGATTTCGTTGGTCCCTTTAAACTTACTTTTGCTTTTGGTCTTCGAGCATTTGCACGATCTTTTCCAATGATTCTTCGGCGCTGGCGTGAGCCGGTGCTTCGGGTTCTTCTTCCTTCTTTGGCATTGCCTTGTTAATGGCTTTCACCAGTAAGAAGACAACGAAGGCGATGATCAAGAAGTTAATGACCGAGTTCAAGAAGAGCCCGTATTTGAAGTGGGCGTCGCCAACGGAGAGAACCAAGTTTGACAGGTCGATCTTCCCCAGGAAAATCCCGATCAACGGGTTGATCAAGTTCGCTACCAAGGATTTTACGATCGCCGTGAAGGCCGAACCAATGATAACCCCAACGGCCAGGTCCATCACATTCCCGCGACTGATAAATTCTTTGAATTCTTTGATCACAATATAAACGTCCTTTCTTCCAGTTTGCTAAACAGTCATTAACCATTATACGGGAAAAAGCGCGCTTGAAAAGATAAATTTTCTGATCATTTGATTAATAAGGGACAAAATTTAAAAAATTTATTAAAAAAAGACGGTTCCCCGTAGGGTTCCGTCTTTTTAAAGTTTTTTTAAGCAAATTAGCCTTGCAGCTTGGCCATCCCGGCCGTGGCGATTTCCTTTAAGGTCTTAGCTGAAGCGGCCATGGCCTTGGTTTCCCGTTCGTCCAGTGGCACTTCGATTACCCGGTCGATCCCTTGGGCGTTGATAACGGCTGGCGTCCCGATGTAGATGTCGTCTAAGCCGTATTCACCGTTCATTGGGGCCGCAATTGGCAGCACGGCGTTTTCGTCCCGCAAGATGGCCCGGGAAATCCGCATCAGGGCCGTAGCAACCCCGTAGTAGGTTGCGCCCTTGCGGTTGATGATTTCGTAAGCCTTGTGGCGCACTTCGTCTTCGATTTGGAGCAGTTCGTCCATCGAAACGCCGGCTTCCTTGGCCATGTCCAAGAGCGGCTTGCCACCGATCGTCGCGCTGGAGTAAGCGGCGAATTCCGTGTCACCGTGTTCACCCAAGATGTTGGCCATCACGTCAACTGGGCTGACGTTGAACTTCTTGGCCAAAGCAACTCGCAGCCGGGCGGAGTCTAAGGACGTCCCGGAGCTGATTACCTTGTGCTTCGGGAAGCCGGAGAACTTTTGCGCGGCGTATGTCAAGATGTCCACTGGGTTCGCCGCCACCAGGATGATCCCGTCAAAGCCCGAAGCCTTGATTGGTTCGATGATTGACTTCATGATCTTCATGTTCTTGTCAACCAGGTCCAACCGGGTTTCACCCGGCTTTTGTGGGGCCCCG
Organism: Limosilactobacillus ingluviei DSM 15946; assembly: GCF_001435775.1. GTDB lineage: Bacteria > Bacillota > Bacilli > Lactobacillales > Lactobacillaceae > Limosilactobacillus > Limosilactobacillus ingluviei. The sequence continues at coordinate 1,487 of NZ_AZFK01000052.1, forward strand.
GCCGTAATTACGACCAGGTCGGCATCCTTGCAAGTGTCGTAATCAGCGGCGTAAACTAACTTAGGCGCCGTAAATGGCGTAGCGTCTTCGAGGTCTAAGGCGTCCCCTTCCGTGCGTTCCTTGGACAGGTCGATGATGGCAAATTCTTCGGCCAACCCTTGTTGCACCATGGCGTAAGCGTAACTGGAACCAACGGCTCCGTCACCGACTAAGACAACTTTTTGGTGATTCTTAGACATAAGATAATACACTCTCTTTCTGTGTGACTTTTGCGGAGGTCCTCCTCCATCGCGAAAACTATTATATCATGCTCCTTCTCACAATGTTAGAAAAATCGCGAATTTTTTCACAAGTTTGAAAGCGCTTTTTTCTTGTTCTTTTGCAAATGAAAGGGGTTGGTCTTTTAATTTTTCACAATATTAAGTTTGTGATATCGTTAGCGACCCAGTCCACCGATTCCGCAGACGACAATTAATCCCAACAGTAAAACCGGCCATAACAGCACTTTGAATAGGATCGCCGCAATTATCAAGAACAAAAACACCCCACAGAGCCAGAGCGAAAATTTAAAGAGTTTCCAGAGCAGCCACAATCCGAGTAGTAAAAAAAGCAGGGTCATTGCAAAAACCACCTTTCAGCAGACTAAAATTATGGTAAAATACTAGCTTAAACTACGCATAGTCTTTGGCACGTTGCCAAGGGTATGGTAAAATTAACACATTGTAAGGGCGCAGTGCCCTGGAATCAGTTGAGGAGGTGATTACCATTTTAAATCGGACCAAACAGTTTATGCGGGATAACGATCTGACGTATAAGAAGGAATATATTCGCCCGATGATGACACCGGAACACGTCTACATCTTCCGGTTTGGTAAGCATAAACTTAACAACCGGGTAATCATTCGATACTCCCATACGTGGACGGGTCGATTGAAGATTAATGAGATTGACGTCCGACTCCACCACCAGCACCACCCGCGGATTTTTAAGACCGAGCGCGATTTGATCATTTACTTGACCAATCATTTGGAAAAGAAGCGCCAACAAGCGGGGGATGCCAAGCAGAATGAGGCCCCAGCCACGCCAGCTGAACACCCGGCGTCGGAATAAGGCCATCATACTAAATTTCAGGGGCCGCGGCAAAGCGATTTGTCGGGGTCTTTTCGTTTTTTTAAGAACTGTGACAGCGGAGGAAATAAGATGGAGCAGTGGACAGAAATTATCGTTGAAACCAGTACGGCGGCCGTGGAAGCCGTCGCTTACCAACTAACCAACCACGGGGCGGCCGGGGTGAAGATTGATGACGCCGCCGATTTTGCGCAGCTGACCAGCCAACCCGACCAGTATGGGGCGATCATTGATCCCTTCAGCCTGCCCCACCGGCAAAGCGGTGCGGCGGTAACGGGGTACTTTGCGCCGACGACCTTTGTGCCGGAAATCCTGCCGGAAATTGAAGCGGCCGTGCGGCAATTAGCCGACTTTGGCTTGGATCCGGCGCCGGGGACGGTCACGGTGCACCAATTGGAAAATGACGATTGGGCCTTGGCCTGGCAAAAGTATTACCACCCGATCCGGCTCAGCCGCCAGCTGACGATCGTGCCGGCCTGGGCCGAGTATCAACCAACCAGCCCGGATGAAAAATTGCTGGTCTTGGATCCGGGGATGGCCTTTGGGACCGGGACCCACCCGACGACCAAGCTGATGTTGCAAGCCCTGGAAATGACGCTGCGCGGGGGCGAAAGCTTGCTGGATGTCGGCACCGGTTCGGGGGTCTTGAGTATTGCCGCCAAGCAATTAGGGGCCGGGGCGGTGCAAGCCTTTGACCTGGATCCGGTGGCGGTGGCCTCAGCTAAAAAGAACCTGGCCTTAAATCCGGTGGCCGCGGACGTGCAAGTGGCGCAAAACAGCCTCTTAGACGGGATCAACACCCAAGTGGACGTGGTGGTCGCCAACATTTTGGCAGAAATCATCCTGCCCTTGATTCCCCAAGCGCTGGCCAACCTTAAGCCGGGCGGGGCCTTTTTGACCTCCGGCATTATTAAGGATAAGTTTGAAACGGTCAAACAAGCCCAAGAGGCCGCGGGCTTTGTGATTGATGAAACCTTGCGGATCAAGGATTGGTATGGGATCATTGCCCACAAGAAGGGGGAAGACGAGTAGTGCAACGTTATTTTTTACCTGAACAAACCGCGACGGACACGCCGCTGGTTCTCCCCGCCACGGTGGCCCACCACTTGGTAACGGTCTTGCGGGCGCAAGTCGGGACGGCCGTAGAAGTCGTGCTGGCGGATCACCAGGCTTACCAAGCCGAGGTCGTCGCCCTGACCCCGGCGACCATCACGCTGAGGGCCCCGCTGACCAGCCAGGTTGAATTACCAGTGACGGTGACTTTGGCCTGTGGTTTACCTAAGACCAAGGAAAAGCCGGAATTGATCGTCCAAAAGGGGACGGAACTGGGCGCCCATCACTTTATCTTCTTTGAAAGTGAACGCTCGGTCAGCCACTGGGACACCAAAAAGGTCGCGAAGAAATTGGACCGGCTGCAAAAGATTGCCCTGGGGGCGGCGGAACAGTCGCACCGGACCTGGTTGCCAACGGTTGAATACCGGCCTAACCTGGCCGCCGTTTTACAGGAACCTGCTGATCAGCGCCTGGTCGCCTGGGAAGAGTCGGCAAAGCAAGGCGAAGCCGCGGCCTTGACGCAAAGTTTGACCAGCTTGCAAGCGGGTCAACGCATCTTGGCCCTCTTTGGGCCGGAAGGCGGGTTGACCAGCCAGGAAGTCGCGGCGATGACGGCGGCGGGTTTTCAAGCAGTTGGCTTGGGGCCCCGGATCTTGCGCACGGAGACGGCCCCACTGTACTTTTTGGCGGCGACTTCCTACCAATTAGAACTGCAGGGCAATCTGTGATTTACCGGCGGGGAACCTGTGCTAAAATAAGAATTATCTAATCGGGCAGATTTGAGGGAATGCGAATGCAAAGAATAAAACAATGGTGGCAAGCAAGTGATCGCCTTGCCATCGTGATCAGTCTGGTAATGGGAATCCTGGTGACGGGGCTGGCAGCGCGCAGTGGGCTCATCAGCCGGGTGCTGATGGTCGGCGGTTTGCTCTTGATCATCAACAGCGGGCTCAGCATTTGGCTGGGTAAGCGCTTGGTAACCAGAAAAAGCGGGATGCTGTTCTGGTTTCCGGGGGCCTACTTGTTAGGGGCGTATCAGTTTGCGCCGCGTTACATGTGGCCCTTTGCCTTAGTGTACTTGGGAATCAGTTACCTGGCTTGGTCAATGTCAAAACCGGACTAAGGGGGGATTGGGATGTCGAAGGTGAAAGAATTAACGCATCAAGATGTCAAAGCGATGGTCGCTGCTTACATGAATGAGGATCACGTGGCCTTGGTTGAGCGGGCCTATCACTTTGCGGCCGTGGCCCATGCCAATCAGGTGCGCAAATCGGGGGAACCCTACATTATTCACCCGATTCAAGTTGCGGGGATCTTAGCCGAGTTGCGGATGGATCCGGAGACGGTGTGTGCGGGCTACATGCACGATATTGTCGAAGATACCGGGGCCACCTTAGGCGACATCCAAGAGCTCTTCGGGCCGACGATTGCGCTAATCGTTGATGGCGATACCAAGATCAGCAAGATTCACTATAAGTCCAATAAGGAACAAATGGCCGAGACTCACCGGAAATTGCTCTTGGCGATGAGCAAGGACATCCGGGTGATGATCGTCAAATTGGCCGACCGGTTGCACAACATGCGCACCTTGCAGCATTTGCGCCCGGACAAGCAACGCCGGATTTCCAACGAAACCTTGGAGATTTACGCCCCGATTGCCGACCGGCTGGGGATCAGCACGATCAAGTGGGAATTAGAGGACCTGTCCTTGCGCTACTTAAACCCGCAACAATACTACCGGATCGTCCACCTGATGAATTCACGGCGCGATCAGCGGGTCAGCTACATTAACGCGGCGATCGACCAGGTCAAACAATCAATCAGTGACCTGGCCTTAAGCGGGGAAATTGAGATCTACGGGCGGCCCAAGCACATTTACTCGGTCTACCGCAAGATGGTGACCCAACACAAACAATTCAGCGAAATCTATGACCTCTTGGCAATTCGGGTCGTGGTGGATTCGATCCGCGATTGTTACGCCGTCCTAGGGGCGATCCACACCAGTTGGAAGCCGATGCCGGGGCGGTTTAAGGATTACATCGCCATGCCGAAAGCCAATGGTTACCAATCCTTGCACACGACGGTGATTGGACCCGAAGGACGGCCGTTGGAAATCCAAATCCGGACCCACCAAATGCACGAGGTGGCCGAATACGGGGTGGCCGCCCACTGGGCCTACAAGGAAGGCAAGACGGCCGGCGTGGATCAGACCAGCCGGGATTCCCAAAAGCTCAACATCGTTAAAGAAATCCTGGAACTGCGCCAAGAAAGCAACGGGACCGACGAGTTTATGCAGGGGGTCCAAAGCGACATCTTTGCCGATAAAGTCTACGCCTTTACCCCGAAGGGTGATGCGATCGAAATGCCGAAGGGGGCCGGGCCGCTGGATATGGCCTACCAGATCCACACCGAAGTGGGGAACCATACCACGGGGGCGAAGGTTAACGGGCGGATCGTGCCACTGAATTACGAGATCAAAAACGGGGATATTGTCGATATTTTGACCTCGACGTCTTCGGCTGGCCCGAGCCGCGATTGGCTGGATCTGGTGTCGACCCGGCGGGCCCGCAATAAGATTCGCCAGTTCTTCCGCGCCCACAACCGGGAAGAAAACGTGGAGGAAGGTCACCGGATCATCGAAACCGAGTTGCGGGACAATGGCTTTAATCCGGCCCAATTCATGGTCCCAGACCTGGAGCGCAAGGTCGCCGAGCAGATGCACTACAATTCGATCGATGACCTCTACGCCGCCGTTGGCTTTGGGGATGTCCCACCGTTGGGGGTGTGCAACCGGTTCACTGAAGATGTCCGGAAACAACAAAAAAAGGACCGCCAGCGCCAGGCCGAAAAGGAATTGCTGGAAGAACACAAGACCTTTGATGCCAAACCCGAAAAGAAGAAGCTGCCGACGTCCAATGACCGGATCATTGTCGAAGGGGTCGATAACCTCTTAACCCGGCTCAGCCATTGTTGCAGCCCGATCCCGGGCGATGACATCGTCGGCTACATTACCAAGGGGCGCGGGGTGTCCGTCCACCGGCGGGATTGTCCGAACGTCAAGGCCAGCGAAGCCAGCGGCCAACGGTTAGTATCTGTTTACTGGTCGGATCCGCAGGGCGACCGGACCAACTATAACGCGGATATCGAAGTCCAAGGCTACAACCGCAATGGTTTGTTAAACGATGTGATTCGGGTGGTCAACAATAAGACCCGCTACTTGAATTCGATCAATGGGAAGGTTGACCACAACCGGATGGTCACGATCTCCTTGACCGTAGGGGTGCGGAATTTAAACCACCTGCAATTGATCGAGGATGCCTTGAAGAACGTAGCGGATGTTTACGTGGTCAAGCGAGTCATTCACTAAGCCAAAATAACGGAGGATAAGAGATGCGAGTAGTATTGCAACGGGTCAACCACGCCCAGGTCACGATTGACGGTCAAGTGGTCGGCAAGATCGGCAAGGGTTACCTCTTGCTAGTCGGCTTTGGACCGCAAGACACGCCGGCGACCTTGGAATACTTGGCCCACAAGATTGTTAATCTGCGGGTCTTTGAAAGTGAACCCGGCAAGATGAACTTGGGCCTCAAGGACGTCGGTGGGGAAATTTTATCGATCTCCCAGTTTACCCTGTATGCGGACGTGAAAAAGGGCAACCGCCCGGGCTTTTCCAATGCTGCCAAGCCAGCGGTCGCCGAGCCCTTATACCACCAATTTAATGATCTTTTGACCGCCGCCGGCATTCACGTTGAAACCGGCCAGTTTGGAGCCGACATGAAAGTCGAGCTGGAAAATGATGGGCCGGTGACGATTATTTACGAAAAATAAGTAAATTAAAGCGGCCGGAAAAAAGTTTTAAAAATTCAAAAGCGCTAGCAACCACGTTACTGAAAACGTTGATTGCTAGCGCTTTTTGTTGTTGCTACTTACAGTTCTAGCCGAAAAAATGGTTTCTTCTCAGCCGCTAGTATTGCTGTAAAATCTGATCGACGCTTGGCCCGTAACTTTCGCCAAACAAGATCAGGTGCATGGTCAGGTAGTAGAATTGGTACCACGGCAGGCGGGTTTCAAAGCCCGGTGCTAAGGGCCAGACGCTTTGGTAGCCCTGATAAAAGGCCGGCTCAAAGCCGCCAAAAATCGTCGTCATCGCCAAGTCAAACTCGCGGTCGCCAAACAGGGCGTCCGGATCGATGAGGGTTGGCGTCCCCGTGCTAGTAAACAAGAAGTTACCGGCCCAAAGATCGCCGTGTAAGAGGCTGGGCTGGACCGAGTGGATCTGATAATAGTGAGCAAAGGCGGCCACCATCCGCTGGTAGTGCTGGTCGCGCCAGTCATTCCAAACGCCCTGGGCCTTGGCGGCCGCGACTTCCGGGGCCAGGCGTTGGTGGCGGTAAAAATCGCCCCAGTCGGCATTCCAATGATTGTTTTTGGTTAAGACCTTGGTGGTGTGGTCGGTCGCAAAGCCGAACTGGTCGTTGGTGATTTGGTGGAGCCGAGCGACCGCTTGGCCGAGGGCAAACTGATCGCCCGCGCCTTGGTCCAGCCAATTTAAAATCAAGTAGGCGTGATCGGCCACCACCCCACTGGCCAACGGCTGGGGGACATTAACCGCCTGACTGAGGGTTAACAACCCCGCTTGTTCGTGGGCAAAATAGCTGGCCGGCTGGTGGGGTTGGACCTTGATGAAGTAGGTTTGGGTGGCCGTTTCCAGCCGAAAGGCCAGGTTGATGTCACCGCCGCGCACCGGGACCACCCGCTGGAAGGGGGCGAAGGGCAATTTTTCAAACCAACTCAACGGTAATTCCATGGCAAGACTTCCTTTCTATTTCCCAGTCCGCACCTGGCAGAAGCGGTTGACCCCTTTGACGATTTGGGTCGCCGCTTGGTCTTGGTAGCGGGCAGATTTAATTTGCTTAAAATCGCGCTTGGTATTAATGTAGCCCATCTCACAGAGAATCGCCGGCTGGGTGTTATCGCGGATCACTAAGAAGTCACCAAAGTCAGTCCCGAGGTTGGCCAAGGGCAGGGGCGTAAGTTCATGGTTGACCAAGGTGGCCAGGGTTTTGCTGGCGCCTTGGTGGTAATAGTAGGTGGTCATCCCGCTTCCCTCGTTGGCGTGGGGGGAAGAATCAAAGTGAAAGCTGATGAAAGCATCGGCTTTGACCCGCTCGGCGACTTGCGGGCGCGGCTTGAGATCTACGAAGTGATCATCGGTCCGCGTCATAATCACCCGCGCCCCCTGGGCCCGCAGCTTGGCGGCGACGCGCTGCGCCATTTGCAGGGTGTAAGTCTTTTCCATGTATTTGGCTTGTTTACTGTCAGCGACGTGTTCGGCCCCCACGTCGGTCCCCCCGTGGCCGGCGTCGATGACGATCGTGGCTTCACTTAAGGCATTCCCAGAGGCGACTTTGGTTTGGTGGTTGACCCGCCAGGCCGGCGCCCAGACGACCTGGTGATCGCCTAGGAGTAATTTGTACCAGTTATGACTTTGCCCAATCAAGCGGACCTTTTCGGTAGCCGCTTGGTGCTTGAGGGGCTGGTAAGTCAGCCCCGGGCCCATCCGTAAGGTCACCGCTTCTTTATGGATGGTAAGCCGATTTTGGGTTGCGATGATGGCAATCAGCAGCAAAGCAAGGCCGATGGGGAGCAAAGTGCTCCACCAGCGGCGGTATTTAATCAATTTCTCCACACGAAATCGCCCCTTTTTGTTTCCTTAAAAATAAGTATGACCGGCTAAAGAAAAAAAGCAACCTTTTTCAAGGCTGCGGCTGGGAAATGTCGGGGAAAAACTTGACTCGGCGCGGGGGAACGAGTAAGGTAAATGAGAATTAAAAATTTTCAGCCACCAGTGAGAAAGCCTGATCGATCCTGCGGGAGTTCAGCGAGCCGGGATGGGTGCAAGCCCGGTATCCACGCAGATCGAGTGACCCTTTTGAGGTGGGCTGCGTCGCCTGGCGACGTTATCCGTGAGTGATACCAAGGTGGTACCGTGCTAAAAAGCACCCTTGTGAAAGCAGGGGTGCTTTTTCTTTAGGCCGGGGGCTTGCGGAGCTGTAATAATAGGAGGGAAAAATAATGCGTTACCAACGTCCAAAGGGGACGGCCGACATTTTGCCAACGGACACGGTTAAGTGGCAATACGTGGAAGGCGTCGCCCGGGAATTGTTTAAGACTTACGACTACCAAGAAATCCGGACGCCATTGTTTGAAAGCTATGAGGTCTTTTCACGCTCCGCTGGGGATACGTCCGACGTGGTCACCAAGGAAATGTACGATTTCAACGACAAGGGGGATCGCCACATCGCCTTGCGGCCAGAAGGGACGGCCGGGGTCGTGCGGGCCTTTAACGAAAACAAGCTGTACGGACCGGAATTCCAAAAGCCCTACAAGGTTTACTACCTGGGGCCAATGTTTCGTTACGAACGGCCGCAATCCGGGCGGCAACGCCAATTCCACCAGATCGGGGTGGAAGCCTTTGGCGCCGATAATCCGGCGATCGACGTGGAAGTCATCGCGATGGCCTGCCAATTATTTGCCAAGCTGGGGTTGACCAACCTGCGGGTCGCCATCAATTCCCTGGGGGACCAAACCAGCCGGGCCAACTACCGGCAAGCCCTGATTGATTACTTAAAGCCGCACTATGCGGAATTAAGTGAAGACTCCCAAGCCCGTTTGGAAAAGAACCCGCTGCGGGTCTTGGATTCCAAGGATCCGCGCGACCAGCAGTTCGTGGCTGACGCGCCATCGATTCTGGATTACTTGACGCCGGAAGCCCACGACCGCTTTGAAGCCGTCAAGCAAATGCTCGACGCCTTAGGGATTGATTACGTGGTCGACGCTACGATGGTCCGCGGGCTGGATTACTACAACCACACGATCTTTGAAGTGATGGTTCAAGCCAAAGCGCTGGGCCACGGTTACACCACGATCTGTGGTGGGGGCCGTTACAGTGGCCTCGTCGAACAACTTGGGGGCCCTGACTTGGCCGGGGTCGGCTTTGGGATCGGCCTGGAACGGCTGCTCTTATTGTTGGAAGAAGAAGGGGCGGCCCTGCCGACCTTGCCAACGCTGGACCTGTACGTGGTCGGGATTGGCCAAGCAACGAACCTGGTCAGCTTGCAGCTAGTGCAAGCCGCCCGGGCTGCTGGTTTGATTGCCGAACGCGACTACCTGGACCGCAAACCAAAGGCCCAGTTTAAGACGGCGGCTAAGGCCGGGGCCAAGGCGGTCTTAACGGTCGGCGAACGCGAACTGGCCGCCGGCAATGTCCACTTTAAGAATATGGCAACGCAAGAAGAAGTGACCCTGAAGTTAGCGGATGTTTTAGCGGACTTCAAGGGCGTCTACACGGCACAATTGGGGGAATAAACAAATGAAACGGACAAACTACGCTGGCCGGACCAGCGAAGCACAAATCGGCCAAGAAGTCGTCTTAAAGGGCTGGGTCGCTAAGCGGCGCAACCTCGGGGGCCTGATCTTTATTGACCTGCGCGACCGCGAAGGGATCGTGCAATTGGTATTTAACGAAGAAGACGACCGGGTGGCGTTTGAAGTAGCCAACGAATGTCGCAATGAATACATCATTGAAGTCCGCGGGCTGGTACGGGCCCGGGCCCAAGCCAACCCGGAACTGGCGACGGGGAAGATCGAAGTCGAAGTCAAGGAAGCCAACATCCTGGCCCGCTCCAAGACGCCGGCCTTCGAAATCAAAGATGACGTCGAAGCGGCGGAAGACCTGCGCTTAAAGTACCGCTACTTAGACTTGCGGCGGCCGCAAATGATGAAGAACATGAAGTTGCGCAGCAAGGTGGCCGCGATCGTTCACAGCTATTACGACAGCCACGACTTCATGGACGTGGAAACGCCAAACTTGACCCGCTCAACGCCGGAAGGGGCGCGGGACTTCTTGGTGCCATCCCGCTTGTATGACGGGCACTTCTACGCCCTGCCCCAATCACCGCAATTGTTTAAGCAATTGTTGATGGCCGCCGGGGTGGATCGTTACTACCAAATGGCGCGTTGCTTCCGGGACGAAGACTTGCGGGGGGACCGCCAACCGGAATTTACCCAGATTGACACGGAAATGAGCTTCGCCACGGCCGAAGAAATCCAGGAAATGACCGAAGGCTTGATCAAGCAAGTCATGAAGGAAGCCCTGGGGGTCGATGTGCCAACGCCATTCCCCCGTTTGGACTGGCAAGAAGCGATGGACCGCTTTGGTTCCGACAAGCCGGACACCCGCTTTGGGATGGAAATTCACGACCTGTCCGATTTAGTTAAGGACAGCAGCTTTAAGGTCTTTTCTGGCACCGTGGCGGCCGGCAATTACGTCCGCGCGATTGCGGTCCCGGGTGGGGCCGACCACTACTCCCGTAAGGACATTACCAAAAAGGAAGAATACATCAAGCGTTACGGCGCCAAGGGGCTGGCCTGGGTAAAGGTTACGGCCGACGGTTACAACGGGCCGATTGCCAAGTTCTTAACGGACCTGGCCGACCCGATCAACGAACGCTTGGGAGCCAAGGAAGGCGACTTGATTCTTTTCGTGGCTGATACCTTCCACGTGGTTTGTGATGCCCTGGGTTACCTGCGGGAAGCCATCGCCAAGGAAATGGATTTGATTGCGCCAAACCAATGGAACTACCTGTGGGTGGTCAACTGGCCGATGTTTGAATACGACGAAGGCTTTGGCAAGTGGATTGCCGCTCACCACCCCTTCACGATGCTCAAGGAAGAAGACCTTCACTACTTGGAAGAAGGGGAAGACCCACACCAAGCTCACGCCCAATCCTACGATATCATTTTGAACGGGAACGAAATTGGCGGGGGCTCGATCCGGATTCACGATCCAAAGGTCCAAGAAAAAGTCCTAAAGGCACTGGGCTACAGCAAGGAAGAAGCCAACGCCCGCTTTGGCTTCCTCTTGCGGGGGCTGGAAAACGGGATGCCGCCGGAAGGGGGCCTGGCCTTTGGCTTTGACCGCTGGGTAATGCTGTTGGCCGGAGCTGACAACATTCGGGACGTGATTCCGTTCCCGAAGAACTCCAAGGGGATTGAACCAATGACGGCTGCTCCTGGGATGGTTGATCCAGAACAGTTGGAGGAATTGCATCTGACGGTCGCTGCTGAAGCACCCGCGGATGAAGACTAATGCTTAACGAAAACGCCAATCGGTTTGAAACGGATTGGCGTTTTTGTTTCAGGTTTGTTAGAATGAGACCCAACCAGAACGGACGGGAGGAAATACAATGCTGATGCGAGAAATTGAAGCCCAAGACGATGCCGCCCTGGCCCAAATTATTCGCCAGGCGCTGGAGGCTGCAAACCTAGCCCGGCCGGGAACGGCCTATTTCGATCCGGAATTGGAGCATTTGAGTCGCTACTACCAAGCGGCTCCGGACCGGGGCTACGTGGTGGCGGTCAGCGACGACGGGGTCGTGTTAGGGGGCGCCGGGTATGCGCCCTACGCCCCGGCCCAGCAAGTGGCGGAATTGCAAAAAGTGTATCTAACCCCCGCCGCCCGCGGGCGCGGCCTCAGCTACCAATTGCTGCAAGCCGTGGAACAGCGTGCCAAGCAGGCGGGCTTTCGCCACTTGTACTTGGAAACGCACCATACCCTTACGGCCGCGCGCCACGTGTACGAAAAAATGGGCTTCCAAGAATTGCCGGGCCCGATGCAAACGGCCAACCACCAGACGATGGACCGCTTTATGATTAAGGACCTCTAAATTTGGGCGGTTAGTCCCCAAGAAAATTTCAAAAATTTGTTGACTTTCGGGGAGAGGATGCCTAAAATATAGTGCGTAGTGGATAAACCAGAATGATCTGGTATAACAGTACGATTTTAAGCTCGGAGGGAGGGAATTCAATATGTCCAAGACTATCGTTCGGAAGAATGAATCGTTAGACGATGCTCTTCGGCGCTTTAAACGTACGGTTTCACGGAACGGAACGCTTCAAGAATACCGCAAGCGTGAATACTATGAAAAGCCAAGTGTAAAACGCAAGTTGAAGTCTGAAGCGGCACGAAAGCGTAAGAACAAGCGCCGTCGTTACTAATGGCTAAAAGCTCCGGTTCTTTGACCGGGGCTTTTTTCGTATCGAAAGGAAGGCAAGACAATGAGTTTATTAGAGCAATTAACCAAGGATATGGTCGCGGCCATGAAGGCCAAGGATAAGGCAACCTTGAGCGTGGTCCGGATGTTAAAGGCGGCGGTGGCCAACGAAAAGATCAAGCTGGGCCACGATTTAACGCCCGATGAAGCCAACGGGGTCTTGGCGCGTGAATTCAAGCAACGCAAGGAGTCTTTGGCCGAGTTTGAAAAGGCCGGGCGCCAAGACTTGATTGATCAGGTCAAGCACGAATTGGCCGTGGTCGAAAAGTACCTGCCCAAGCAATTAACGCCGGCGGAAGTCGCCCAAGTCGTCAAGGACACGATTGCCCAGGTCCAAGCCACGAGCATGAAGGACTTTGGCAAGGTGATGGGGGCGATCATGCCGAAGGTTAAGGGCAAGGCCGACGGTAAGGTCGTCAACGAAACCGTGAAGAAGTTCTTACAAGGTAAATAAATTTCCCAGCGATCGGGTCTGCCGGTCGCTTTTTTGATCACTGTCGTTTTGGCGGTCAATTGTGCTATAATTTTTTCAGATAATTTAGTAAAAAAGGGGAAAGCTTTTTTTGGCAGCAGCAGAAAAAATAATTGAAATGCAATATGAAATCGATAACCCGCGGGTGCAAATTGCCCTCCTCGGGACGCAGGATCAATACGTCAGCCTGCTCGAAGAGGGGATGGGCATCACGATTCACCCGTTTGGCAATCAATTGAAGCTCAGCGGGCCTGATGAAGCCGTGCATTTAACGCGGGCGATTTTAGACCAGCTGGTGGCCTTGATCGAGCAGGGGATTACGATTGCCAGTACCGATATCATCAGCGCCATGAAGATGGCCCACAAGGGGACGTTAGAATACTTTGCCGACCTGTACCAAGAAAAAATCATCAATGACCGTAAGGGGCGGCCGATTCGGGTGAAGAACTTCGGCCAGCGCCAGTACGTCCACGCGATGAAAAATCACGACGTTACCTTTGGGATCGGCCCGGCCGGGACCGGGAAGACTTACTTGGCCGTAGCGATGGCGGTAGCCGCCCTCAAGCGCGGGGAAGTTGAACGGATTATTTTGACCCGCCCGGCCGTGGAAGCCGGCGAAAGCTTAGGGTTCTTACCCGGTGATTTAAAGGAAAAGGTCGATCCGTACCTGCGGCCAATCTATGATGCCTTAAACTCAATTTTTGGCGCCGACCACACCGAACGCCTGATGGAGCGGGGCGTGATTGAAATTGCCCCGTTGGCCTACATGCGGGGCCGGACCTTGGACAACGCCTTTGTGATCCTCGATGAAGCCCAAAACACCACCAAGGCCCAAATGAAGATGTTCTTAACCCGGTTGGGCTTTGGCGCCAAGATGGTCGTCAATGGCGACGTCTCGCAAATCGACCTGCCGCGGGGGGCCAAGAGTGGCCTCTTGTCGGCCGAACAAATTTTAAAGGACGTCGCGGCGGTCGAGTTTGTCTACTTTCAGGCCGATGACGTGGTTCGCCACCCCGTCGTTGCCAAGATTATCGCGGCTTATGACCGCGCAGAGGGGAAGAATTAATGGAACTGACAATTTATGACCACAGCCAGGGGATGCTGACGGAGCACCAAACGGCCCTGGCCGAAGAACTGTTGGCCCAAGCGGCGGCCAAGTTGGCCTTGCCAGCCAACGCGGAGTTGTCCTTGACCCTGGTCCGCAATCCGGAAATGAAGGAGCTCAACGCCAAGTATCGCGGCGTGGATCGGGCAACGGACGTGATTTCCTTTGCGATCAACGACGAGGAGGATTTAACCTTGCCGGCGGAATTGCAAGCCGAGTTGCCACTGGACTTAGGAGATTTGTTTATTTCCCTGGATAAGGTCAAGGAACAGGCGCTGTTTTTAGGCCATTCGGCGGACCGCGAATTCGGCTTTTTGCTGGTGCACGGCTTTTTGCACCTTAACGGCTACGACCACGAGACGCCCGCCGATGAAGCGGCAATGTTCAGCCTCCAAGAGGCGATCTTAACGGCTTATGGGCTCACCCGCTAAAGCCCCTCAGACCGGCAAAAATCGCCACTTTAGCCAGGCGTTGCGCCACGCGGGGGCCGGGATTTGGGCGGTAATTAAAAATGAGCGCAACATGCGCAGCCACTTAGTGTCCGCGGGGGTGGTCGTCGTGGTGGGGCTGAGCTTGCACGTGGATTTGAACACCTGGTGCTGGTTGGCCCTGGCGATTGCGTTGGTCTGGTTTGCAGAATTTTTAAATACGGTGATTGAGGCCCTGGTTAATTTAATTGTTGGGCAACGTTATGATGAAAATGCCAAACTGGCCAAGGATGTGGCTGCGGGGTTGGTCCTGTTAGCCGCGGGCTTGGCGGTGGTAATTGGCCTCTTGGTCTTGGCACCGTACCTCACTGATTTAATATGATAAAGGATGGAAAAGATGACGGAAGCAAAATTTCACTCGGGCTTTGTGGCCCTGATCGGGCGGCCCAACGCCGGAAAGTCGACCTTGATGAACTACGTGGTCGGCCAAAAAGTGGCGATCATGAGCAATGTCGCCCAAACGACGCGCAATAAGATTCAGGGGATCTACACGACCGATCATGCCCAGATCGTCTTTATTGACACCCCCGGGATTCACAAGCCAGTGACCAAGCTGGGTGACTTCATGGAACGTTCGGCGTTGTCGGCCTTGGATGAAGTCGATGCGGTCTTGTTTGTCGTCCCGGCCGACAGTAAAAAGGGGCCGGGGGATGAATTTATCATCGAACGCTTAAAGAAGGTCCACAAGCCGATCTACTTGGTCGTCAATAAGATCGACCTGGTCAACCCCAACGACCTGCCAGACATTGTGGCCCAGTACGAAGGAACTTTAGATTTCAAGGGGATCATCCCGATTTCAGCCTTGCAGGGTAATAACGTCAACCAATTGATCAATGATTTAGTTGCCCAACTGCCGGAAGGTCCGCAATACTACCCGAGTGATCAGATTTCGGACCACCCGGAACGGTTTGTGATTGCCGAAATGATTCGCGAAAAGGTCTTTCATTTGACCCGCCAAGAAGTTCCGCACTCCGTGGCAATTGACGTGACCAGCGTGAAGCGCGAAAGTGAAGACACCGTCCACATCAGCGCCAACATCGTGGTCGAGCGGCCGGGTCAAAAGGGGATTATTATCGGCAAGAAGGGGGCGATGCTCAAGCAAATTGGGCAAAGCGCCCGCCAGGACATCGAACACCTCTTGGGCGATCACGTCTACTTGCAGCTGTGGGTCAAGGTGGTGCCAGGCTGGCGCGACAAGGCTGCCATGCTCAAAGACTACGGCTACCGTAATACCGATTACTAATGATGAGCTGCTAAAGCCGGGGCGCACCCCGGTTTTTCTTATGAATTGAAAGGGGGCGCCGCAATGGCCCGGGTAAATACTGATTTTGAAGGTTTGATTTTATTTCGGCGCGACTACCGCGAACACGATCTGCTGGTAAAATTTTTGACCCGTAACCTGGGACCGACGATGTTCTTTGTCCGCGGGGCGCGGCGCAAGGGTTCCAAGTTGGCGGCGCCGCTCTTGCCCTTTACGTATGGGACCTACGTCGGCTGGCTGGAAGGGGGCAACTTATCCTACCTGGTCGCCGCGAAAGAAACCCACCAGCTCAAGCACTTGGGGCCAGATCTGACCGCGAATGCTTATGCGACCTACCTGCTCGATTTGGTCGGGGTGGCCTTTGAAGAGGGGCAGGGGATCGGGGCCTGGTATGACCAAATTTTAACTGCGTTGCAGCTCCTCGATGCCGGCAAGGCGCCCCAAGTGATCGTCAATGTTTTAGAAGTTCAACTGTTGGGGCGCTTCGGGGTGGCCCCGCGTTGGGATGGCTGCGTAATCTGTGGGCGGCGGGATTTACCACTGGATTACTCGGAGGCGTTTGGGGGCGTCTTATGTCGCGATCACTGGGACCAAGACGAACACCGCTTGCATCTGCAGCCGAAGGTGGTCAATTACCTGCGCTTGTTTGCCCACTTAAATCTGCAAACGGTCGGGGACGTGAACGTTGACGCGCCAACCCAGCGGGCCCTGCGCTGGGCGCTGGATAAGATTTACGCTGATCAGGTCGGCTTGCACTTAAAGAGCAAGCACTTTCTGGATTCGTTAGCCAGCTGGCAGGATCAATTGACTTTGCCGCCGCGCGAAAATTCGTGAAATCACCCTGGACGATTGACTTTTGGCGGGTAGGCGGGTACTATTAACAACGTATATTTTTGAATATCTGCTGGCGATGACGGGAAGAAGAGATCCATTTCACAGCGAGCGGGAGATTGGTGCAAGCCCGCCGGATTTTCGGAGCACCCCCGAGCTGGAATAATGAAGCTGTTTTGCATAGTGCAAAAAAGCAGGGTGGAACCGCGAGTAATCGTCCCTGCAGCCACGGGCTAACCGTCGCTGCGGGGCTTTTTTACTTTCCATCGGCAGCAGAGTGAAAGGAGAAACAGCATGGCCAAGAAAATGACGGTCCAAGAGATCATCTTTACCCTGGAAAAATACTGGGCAGACCAAGGATGTATGTTGATGCAAGCGTATGACAACGAGAAGGGGGCCGGGACGATGAGTCCGTACACCTTCTTGCGGGCAATCGGGCCCGAACCGTGGAACGCCGCTTACGTCGAACCATCCCGGCGGCCGGCGGACGGGCGTTACGGGGAAAATCCGAACCGGCTCTACCAACACCACCAATTCCAAGTCCTGATGAAGCCTTCGCCGGCCAACATCCAGGAATTATACCTGGGCAGTCTGCGCGAACTGGGAATTGAACCGCTCGAACACGATATCCGCTTCGTGGAAGACAACTGGGAAAATCCTTCCATGGGGTGTGCCGGGGTCGGCTGGGAAGTCTGGCTCGACGGGATGGAAGTGACCCAATTTACCTACTTCCAAGTTGTCGGGGAATTGCAAATGGATCCGGTGGCCGCGGAAGTTACTTACGGCTTGGAACGGCTGGCGGAATACATCCAAAACGTCAACTCCGTTTATGATTTGGAATGGTCCGACGGTGTCTTGTACGGTGACATCTTTAAAGAACCCGAATACGAACACTCCAAGTACGCCTTTGAAGAAAGCAACCAAGACATGCTCTTGGCTGACTTTGACAACTTTGAAAGTGAAGCTAAGCGCTTGATTAAGCTCGGGTTGATCCACCCGGCTTACGACTATGTGCTGAAGTGCAGCCACACCTTTAACCTTTTGGATGCCCGCGGGGCCGTGTCCGTCACGGAACGGGCCGGCTACTTGCACCGGATCCGGATCATGGCCAAGATGATTGCCAAGGCCTTTGTCGAAGAACGGCGCAAGCTCGGCTTCCCGCTGATTCACGACGAACAACAGCGCCAGGCAACGGTTGAAAAGTACACTCAGGCGGCCGAAAAAGCGGCGGCCCGGGCTGCCAAGCAAGCCAAGAAAGGGGAAAAGTAATGACGCACTCATACTTGTTAGAAGTCGGCGTAGAAGAAATGCCGGCCCACGTGGTAACCAAGAGTATCGCCCAATTGCACCAACGGGTGGCCAACTTCTTAAAGGAAGAACGGATTGACTTTGCGCAAATCCAAGAGTTTGCGACGCCGCGGCGCTTGGCCTTGCTGATCTCCGGGTTAGCAGACAAGCAACCGGACGTAGATGAAGAAGTTAAGGGCCCGGCCAAAAAGATCGCCTTAGATGCTGATGGCAACTGGACCAAGGCCGCCCAAGGCTTTACCCGCGGCCAAGGGGTCAGCGTCGATGACATTGAATTTAAGGCCGTCAAAGGGGTCGAATACGTCTTTGTCAACAAGCACGTCGCGGGGCAACCAGTGGCCAAAGTCTTGGCCAAGTTGCCGGATGTGATCACGGCGATGAACTTCCCAACCTTGATGAAGTGGGGCAGTTTCAACCTCCAATTTATCCGGCCGATTCGCTGGCTGGTCTCCTTGTTGGATGATCAAGTGGTGCCGTTTAGCATTTTAAACGTGACGGCCGGTCGGACCACCCAGGGGCACCGCTTCCTGGGCCACGCCATTGACATCGCCACGGCGACCGATTACGAAGCCGCCCTCAAGGCCGACTTTGTGATTGCCGACCAAGCCAAGCGCAAGGCCCTGATCCAAGAACAAATTCACGCCTTAGTGGCCGAACACGACTGGGTCCTAGACGAAGACTTGGAACTGCTGGAAGAAGTCAACAACCTGGTGGAATGGCCAACCGCCTTTGCCGGGGCCTTTGATGAAAAGTACCTTGTCTTGCCCGAAGAAGTCCTGATTACTTCCATGCGTGACAACCAACGCTTCTTCTGCGTCCGGGATCACGCTGGCAAGCTCTTGCCGCACTTTATTTCCGTGCGGAACGGGAACCGCGACCACTTGGATAACGTGATCAAGGGGAACGAACGGGTCTTGGTTCCCCGCTTGGAAGACGCAAAATTCTTTTATGAAGAAGACCAAAAGCTCAGCATTGACCAATACGTGGCCCGCTTGAGCAAGGTCAGCTTCCACGATCAAATCAGCTCGATGGCCGAAAAGATGGCCCGGACCGGCGCCTTGGCCCAAGCCCTCGGGCACCAATTAGGCTTGAGTGAAGCCGAATTGGCGGACCTGCAGCGGGCCAGTGCGATCTACAAGTTCGACCTGACGACGCAAATGGTTGGTGAATTTGCCGAACTGCAGGGGATCATGGGCGAAATTTACGCCAACTTAGCCGGGGAAAAGCCGGCCGTGGCCGCCGCGGTGCGGGAACACTATCTGCCAATTGCGGCGGAAGGGGACCTGCCGACGACCAAGCTCGGCGCCCTGCTGGCGATTGCCGACAAGCTGGACTCAATTTACAGCTTCTTTGCCGTGGGCTTGATCCCATCTGGTTCCAACGACCCGTACGCCCTGCGGCGCCAGGCGGCCGGGATCATGCGGATTTTGGTGGCCCAAGGCTGGCACTTGCCAATCTTGACCTTCCAAGCCCAAGCGGCCCAAGCCGTTGCCAACCTGGACTTGCGCTACGACTACACGAAGAATGCCGCCCAAGTGCGGACTTTCTTGCTCGACCGGATTAAGCAATTCCTGAGTGATGAGCACCTGCGGCACGACGTAATTGACGCGGCGACTGACACCAAGGTCGCCGATCCGGTCAACATTGTCGCTGCAGCCCAACTGCTGGCGGACCACCAAGCGGACGCGGGCTTCAAGGACCAAATTGAAGCCCTGACCCGGGTCATCCGGATCGCCCAAAAGGCCCCAGCCGACCTGCCAACGACGGTGGACCCAGCCAAGTTTGTTAACCCATCGGAAACGGCGCTGCACACGGCCGTGGCTGCTTTGGCCAAGCAAGCGGACCAATTGAGCCTGGCGGACCTGTTTGCCAAGTTAACGGCGCTGGCGGACGTGATCACGGCTTACTTCACGGAAAACATGATTATGGACAAGGACGAAGCCGTCAAGAACAACCGGCTGGCCCAACTGACTCTGCTAGCGGACTTAACGGGCCGCTTGGGGAACTTGGACCAATTAATTGTGAAATAAGCCGGCCCCTTGGCAAGCCCCGGGCCTTGTGCTAGAATATAAAATAGTATTATTAGGTAGTATTTTGATGAAAGGTCGCATTCCGTTTTCAGGGGGCGACCTTTCGTAACTATGCATGCACGAGCGGGGGGTTGTGAATGGCGAAGATCCCGGAGGAGGTCTTAGACCGGCTCCGTAATGCGGTTGATATTGCGGATGTGATCGGTCAAGATGTGCAGCTGAAAAAGCAGGGGAAAAACCTGATGGGGCACTGTCCCTTTCACCAGGATGATACCCCCTCGTTTTCGGTCAACCAGGAAAAGCAATTCTTCTACTGCTTTTCCTGTCACCGGAGCGGGAATGTCTTTAGTTTTTTGATGCAATTACATGACATGTCCTTTCCCCAGGCGGTCGAAGCCGTGGCGGAGTTTGCCGACCTGGAGTTGCCCAGCCAGTATACGGCGGCCGCGCCGTCCAATCCAAATAGCCAGGGGGGCCAGTTGGGGCGCTTGCACGAACAAGCGGCCAAGCTCTATCATCACATCCTGGTCAATACGCCGGCTGGGCAGCCAGCCTTAAAGTACCTTTTGGACCGGGGGATGACGCGGGAATTGATCGATCAGTTCAACCTCGGTTTTGCGCCCGAACCCACCAATGGGCAGCCGGTCTTATACCAGTACGCCCAGCAACAAGAGCTGGATTACCAGCTTTTGCGCAAGTCCGGCCTGTTTGTCGAGCGGGCGGATGGGCAGTTGCAGGACCGCTTCCACGGGCGGGTGATGTACCCGATCAAAAATGCCAACGGCCAGGTGATCGCCTTTTCCGGGCGCATCCTGGCTAAAAAGGCCCCAGCCAACACCCCCAAGTACCTCAACAGTCCGGAAACGCCCCTGTTTAATAAGCGCCAGACCCTCTTTAACCTGGATTTGGCCAAGCAGGCGGCGCGCAAGGCGGGGCACTTGACCCTGCTTGAAGGCTTTATGGACGTTATTGCGGCGTACGGGGCCGGGATCAAGACCGGGATTGCCTCGATGGGGACCAGTTTTACCAGCGAACAGGTCCAAGCCATCGCGCGCCTGACCAGCCAGCTGACGATTGCCTACGATGGGGACGAGCCGGGACAAGCGGCGATTGATCGTTCCTTAAAGCTGGTCGAAGATACCGCCCCGGATTTAACCTTACGGGTGGTCCAACTGCCGGCGGGTCTGGACCCGGATGAATACGTCCAAAAGTACGGCAACCTCAAATTTCAGGAGTATATGACCCATGGCGAAGAGACGGCGGTTGATTTTCGCTTAGCTTACTTGCGCAAGGATTTGAACTTGCAAAAGCAAAGCGAATTGATTAACTACTTGAATGCGGCCTTGGAAGTAATTGCGACCGTGCCGACGCCGGTGGGGCAAAGTGTCTACCTGAAAAAATTAGCGGGGGAATTTGGCCTGGACCTGGGCAGTTTGGAGCGGCAATTGGCCAGTATCCCCGCGCCGCGGGCCGTCCCGGCGGCGCCGATGGGGACCGTCCCGCCGCCAGAAGAAGAAGCGGGGCTGGTTCCCCCGCCAGCTGAAGATCCTGACTGGACGGTGCCGGCGGCTAATCAGCCGACGACCTTGTCGCGCGGCGAACGGGCGGCGCAAATCCTGTTAAAATACTACTGTTATGATGCGGAAGTGCGCTACCGCCTGGATGCTTTGGCGGATTTTCAGTTTCCCCAGCCCGCCTACCAGCAGTTGTACACGGTCATTAAGCACTACCTGGCGGATCATTCGGACTTTGTCCCCGCGGCGGTGATGGATCACCTCACCCCCGGGGCGCAAAGTCTGCTCAGTCAGGTTGAAACCCAAATCATCGCTGAAGAAGAAAAAGCGCAGGTCGTGACCGATTGTCTACGGGTCCTGACGACGGAGCTGCCGCTCACGGCCCAGATTGAACAAACCCAAGCGGCCCTAAACGAGGCCAGCATGCTGGGCGACAGCGACCAAATCCTGCACTTAACCACTCAATTGGTGCAACTCTATCAACGTCAGCAAGCAATGAAGACGGAGGAGATTAATTAATAATGGCAAAGAATGCAAAAAAAGACCTGGTAATTTCAAACTTGGAAAACTTTGATCAAGCGGCTTACGACAAGGCCGTCGGTAAGTTGATTCGGACCTACAAGCAACAAAAGGAAATCGAATACAACGAATTAACTGATCAAATTGCAACTCCGTTTGGGCTGAACGCAGAAGGGATGGACAATTTGATGCAAAACGTCGAAGATGCCGGGATCAGCGTCGTCGACGAAAACGGTGACCCGGACCCACGGGCCTTGCGGGCGACCGAAAAGCTGTCCGATAAGGCGGTCAAGGATACCTCGGCGCCCACCGGGGTTAAGATCAACGACCCGGTCCGGATGTACTTAAAGGAAATCGGTCGGGTCAACCTGCTGACGGCCGACGAAGAAGTCGCCTTGGCCCTGCGGATCGAAAAGGGCGATGAAGTCGCCAAGCAGGAACTGGCCGAAGCCAACCTGCGGCTGGTGGTTTCGATCGCCAAGCGCTACGTTGGGCGGGGGATGCAATTCCTCGATCTGATTCAAGAAGGGAACATGGGTCTAATGAAGGCAGTCGAAAAGTTCGACTACCGCAAAGGGTTCAAGTTCTCTACTTACGCAACCTGGTGGATTCGCCAGGCGATTACGCGGGCAATTGCCGATCAGGCCCGGACGATTCGGATTCCGGTCCACATGGTTGAAACGATCAACAAGCTGATCCGGATCCAACGCCAACTCCTCCAAGACCTCGGCCGTGAGCCGCTGCCGGAAGAAATTGGGGCGGAAATGGATATGCCAACCAAGAAGGTCCGTGACATCTTGAAGATCGCTCAAGAACCAGTTTCCTTAGAAACGCCAATTGGGGAAGAAGACGACTCCCACTTGGGCGACTTTATCGAAGACCACGATGCCACCAGCCCGGCGGACCACGCGGCTTACGAGATGATGAAAAAGCAACTCGAAAATGTCTTGGACACTCTGACCGACCGGGAAGAAAACGTCTTGCGGCTCCGCTTTGGCCTGGATGACGGGCGGACGCGGACCTTGGAAGAAGTCGGTAAGGTCTTTGGCGTGACCCGGGAACGGATTCGGCAAATCGAAGCGAAAGCGTTGCGAAAATTACGGCACCCTTCGCGGTCCAAACAATTGAAAGACTTTTTAGAATAGACCAAACCAACTACCAAACGGTTTTGTGCCTCCAAGATGAGGTGCAAAACCGTTTTTTTGTGTTTTTAGCGTCAAACAGACAGTTTAGTTGGATAATAAAACGAATTATCAAACTTGTTTCGTAAACACGGCATAATAAACCGTATTTAGCAGAATAGCGCTCAGAATTATCCTTGAAGGAAGGACAACTTCTGAGCGCTATTTGCGTCTATTGAGTTCCAAATTTACGTTGAATTTCTGGATCCCACGGTAAATAAGCCTCCCAGACTGGACTTTCAGTCCATGTGAAGGCTGATAGGAGATGTTCTAAGTACTCACGTACCTTGAGCTGATTTAATTTAGCCGTTTGAATGAAGGTATACCAAA
This sequence comes from Limosilactobacillus ingluviei DSM 15946, assembly GCF_001435775.1. GTDB lineage: Bacteria > Bacillota > Bacilli > Lactobacillales > Lactobacillaceae > Limosilactobacillus > Limosilactobacillus ingluviei. The sequence goes on from NZ_AZFK01000052.1 coordinate 24,822, forward strand.
TGGCGTTCGCTTCAGCCCCAGCTTCGGTTTTCGCAAATAAGTAATTTTTGCGTCCGATGGTTGTTGGCCGAATCAGTTGTTAATCATGATTGTTGTCTAATGGCAGCTCGCCATGTTCAAAAATCTGATAGACTCGCTCCTTCTGATTCAAGGCATAGTTAATTGCCACCCACAGTTTACCAATTGGGTGCTTAATCTCACCAATAAATCGGTAAAATTCGTCCAACAGTGGTTTAAGACGTAAGCGCCGCTTCGCTGCTTTTTCTTCTCTGGTGGTATAACTTAAGTCATGCTCGGTATGAAAGATCTCGCCTAACTTGGTTGCCGCTTCGGCGGCTTTGGAATGTTGAAGAATCTTCGCTCCCTTGCCAATTTTGACGATTTCTTTGAACTTCCGGGTAATGTGAATCAAACAAGCTTCGAGCGTCCCGTTTGGCAGTCGCTCTTGTTGATAGGCGCTATGTCCATCACACATCAAACAGCCTCGATAATCCGGGCCAATGATTTGAGGGATTACCTCGCCACCACGGGAGGCGGCGTAGAAAAAGTAGGCGATATTATGTTGATTAAACTCTTTCGCACTACTTGTAGCCCAAAAGTAACACTTGCTTCGTTCACTTTTAACAACTTGCACATAGAAGTTTTCGCAGTAAAACTCCATTGGTTTACACTTAATTTTACGATGAGCGAGATGCTTACCAATAATTTTCAATTCTTCTCCACAAGCATCACAAAAACGCTTTTTACCTTTAAGTTCATAGACCTTGTCCACTTGTGGTAAGGCATCCAAATTGGCTTGCCGGACACCTCGCTTCTTTTTGCGGCGACGAACCACGTACTCTTCAACTGCCGGTTCAGTTGAAACATTCGGATCAGTGCTGTTTTCTTCTTCCTTCACTGAATCCTCAAAAAGCGAAGTTTGACCTGGCGTCAAAATTTCACTTTTTTTCCGTAGGTCCGAACGCCAAAGAGCTTAATCGTTTCTGATAGCTCCAAGACCTTGGTTTCCAGTTCTTCGAACTTAGCAGCTTGCTTTGCAATTATGGCTTCTTGTTTATGTATAATCACTAAAGCCTCTTCTAAGCTTTGCGGTTCACGGACTTTCTTATGCTTAGCCATGGTTCATCACCTCCTTTTCTGATTTTTGTAAGCATATCAGAAATAGAGGCCCGTGAACATCCTTTTTGACTAATAAATTGTTCCTTTAATTGCTGGTTTGATATGTTTAACAGGCAACGGAGCGATACCTTGTAATAATTGTTTGATTTGACGTGGTGTTAAGTTAACGGCATCGTTACGATACCGTGGCCAACGCAAATTACCATTTTCAAACCGCTTATACAGTAAGACGAATCCTTCCCCATCCCAATATAAGCCCTTAAAGCGATCAGTACGACTACCGCAAAAGAGAAAAAGTGAATCATTGTCTAATTGAAGACCATAATTTTCTTCAACTATTAGAACTAAGCCATCAATTCCTTTCCGCAAGTCAGTTTTCCCGCAAACGATATAGACATGCCGCGGCGCGGCCCAGTTAATCAACATGATTCATCATCACAGTTAGTAATTTGGCAGCTAAGTCAGGATCAGCACCTTGATAGAGGTTTACTCGTAGTTTATTTAAGGTAACCGAGGTGGCTAACGTTTTTGCCGGATGACGCTTGTTGAAAATCGGCGCAACTGCCTTGGTCGTTGGCGTGCCCACCTCTACAACATCATGAATCATAAATAAAGACCTCCTATAGTTAAGTTTTCCCTAAGTATAGAAGGTCTCGATTGTGGTTTAAATCCGGTCAGTTATGCCGTGCTCACATTCCTCAGGTGAGGGGGGCAGCGCCTTTTTTGGTTGCCTAGGGGGACCAGTGCTATAATGGGAGCCGTGATTTTACGAAGGGGTGAACAACGTGAAAATAAGCTTAACACCAGCGGCATTAAAGCGTGCCGCAAGCTTTGCCTACGCGGCTTATACCATCTCGCTGCCGGCCGGGTCTTTGGGAGACTTGGTGGCGTGCAGTGCCGCCTATGTCGGGGGTCGGGCGGTCTTTGCGGCGGCCGACCAATCGCTGACCCTGTTTGGCGCTAAGCCGCTGCGGGTTTGGCGAGAGCTAACTCCGGCGCGCTTGCGCCAAATTCAACAGGAACTCCAGGTTCAGTGGGTTGATCTGACGCCCGGGGGTGGGGTGGCGCCTTGCCTCATGGGCGGGCTACCCTTTGATTTAGCCGGCCAGCCGGCTGAATTTTGGGCTGATTTGGCGACCGGCTATGTGATCTTGCCCCAGCTGCTGTTTAAGCAAACCCCGGCGGGCAAGACGGTGACCCTCCTGGCCCCGGTCAGTGCCCACTTGGCGGCGGACCTGCAGGAATTAGCGGATCAAGTCAGTGCCCTGCTGGTAGCTGACCCGCCGACGCCGGCGGCCACGCCAGCGGTGACCGGTACGGAGCTTGCGGTCGCTGACTGGATGCAGCTGGTCGACCGCAGCGTGGCGGCGATCCAGGCGGGGCAGTTGCGCAAGGTTGTCTTGGCCCGGCAACTGGCCGTTACCACTGGAGCGCACTTTGATCCGGTCGCCATCTTGCACCGGCTGGCCGCCCAGCAGGTCAATACCTACCGTTTCTTGGTGGAAAGCCCGCAGCGGGCCTTTATCGGAGCGACGCCGGAACGCCTGGTGAAAGCGACGGCGACTGAGTATTTGACCGCCAGCGTGGCCGGCTCAGCGCCGCGGGGGGCGACGCCAGCGGCGGATCAGCAGTTGGGCGCCGCCCTGTTGGCCGACCCGAAAAATCAAGTTGAGCACCAGATTGTCGTGCAACGGATTGCGAAATTGCTGGCGCCGTATACAACTGCCGTGACAATCGGGGCGCGCCAACTCTTAAAGAACCGGGATATTCAACACATTTACCACCCCTTGGCGGGGCCCCGGCAAGCCGGCAGCTACTTGCTGGACGTCGTCGCTGCCCTGCACCCGACCCCGGCCTTAGGTGGGGAGCCCCGGGCGGCTGCCTTGGCCTGGCTGCGCGAGCATGAAGCCGGGCGCGGGCTCTACGGCGCGCCGGTCGGCTGGCTCAGCCTCGGCGCAGACGAAGGCGAGTTTGTCGTTGGTCTGCGGTCTGGGGTCTTTAGCGCCCAGGCCGGCCGTCTGTATGCAGGGTGCGGAATCGTCGCCGCGTCGCACGCCGCCACGGAGCGGGCCGAGACCCGTTTGAAATTTCAACCAATGTTAAGGGGGATCAGTGATTCATGGACCATCAAGCGCAATTAACTCAGTATTTAGCCGCTTTTTTACGGGGACTCAGTGAGGCCGGCGTCCGGCAGGTGGTCATCAGCCCCGGTTCCCGTTCGACCCCGCTGGCCTTAATGTTGCACCGCCACCCGGCCTTTCAGACCTACTTGGACGTCGATGAACGGTCCGCGGCCTTTTTTGCTCTGGGCTTAAGCAAGGCCACGGGGGCTGCGGTTGGCTTGGTCTGCACCTCAGGCAGTGCGGCGGCCAACTACCTGCCGGCGATTTGCGAGGCCGAGGCAACCAATTTGCCCTTAGTGGTGATGACCACGGACCGCCCGGCTGAATTGCAAGGGGTCGGTGCCCCCCAGGCGATGGATCAACACGCTTTATACGGGGACCACGTCAAAGCAATGGTTGATTTGGCCCTGCCGGAAGCAACGCCGGCGCTGCTCAATTATGCCCACTGGCAAGCCTTCAAGCTGACCAGCCTGGCCTTGACCCGGCCCCGGGGCCCCGTCCACTTGAATCTTCCCCTGCGCGAACCCCTCTTGCCCAGCGCGGCCCTGCCATCGCCGAGCGGGCCAAGTAGCCAGGTTTTGCCGGTTACCCATCACGTCGACCTGACTCCGCTGCGCGCCGTGTTGCAACAACGGGGGCTGATCATCGTCGGCGAAGAACGGACGCCAGCCGAAGCGACCCAGTTGGCGCACTTGGCGGAAACGTTGGGCTGGCCGGTGGTCGGCGATCCGCTGACCAATTTGGCGGCCACTGCGACCCCAAATTATCTCGGTCAGGCCGACTTGCTCTTTCAAGCCGCCCTGCCGATGCCAGAAGTAATCTTGCGCTTTGGCCGCCTGCCGGTTACCAAGCCGGTGATGCAGTGGCTGCGGGCCCACCCGCTGCCGACGATCTTGGTCGAAAATGGGGCCAAATACCAGGACCAATTGCACCAGGCCACCTGGGTGCTGGACCAAACGGTGACCGAATTTGTCGCTGCCGTGGCCAATTTAAATCTGACCGCTCCGGCACCAGACTGGTTGATCCAATGGCAAGCGTGCCAAAAGCAAGCGGCCCAATTGGTGGCCAGTGTGGCTGATCAAGGACTGAATCACTCCACTGTTGCCCAGGGGTTACCTGCTTGGTTGCACGATCAGGATTTGTTTGTTGCTAATAGCAATGCCATTCGACTGGTTGATCGGCTGGCATTGACACAAACAGCCAATGTCCGCATCTTTGGCAACCGCGGCGTCAACGGGATCGACGGCTTGGTCTCGACGGTCGCTGGCCTGGCGGCTGGCCGCCAGCGCCCCGTGACCCTATTGATCGGCGACTTGGCCCTCTTTCACGACATGAATGGGTTGGCGATGCTGCGCCGGTATCAACTACCGGTCACGATCGTCCTCTTGAACAACAACGGCGGGGGGATCTTTAATTTCTTAGCCCAGCGGCACCTACCGGCAGCTGACTTTACCGCTCTGTTCCAGACGCCCCAGGACCTCGATTTTGCCCGGGTGGCGGCTTTATACGACTTTACTTACCACCACCCGCAGACGCCGGCCGCCTTGCAAGCCTGCTTGAATCAGCCCGGTCAACACCTGATTGAAGTGACGGATGCGCCGACGGGACCGGTGACGACTTGGGAAGCCCTGGTGGCAGCCTACCAAACGGCGGTGACCGCTCATGACTGAGGCGGCTTATTTCGCCAAGTGGCTGACCCCGTATCAGCCGGAGCAGCCGACCTTGGTTTGTCTGCACGGTTTTACCGGGACCGGGGCGACTTGGCAGTCCCTGGCGTGGCCCGCAACGGTCAACGTCTTAGCGGTCGATTTAATTGGGCACGGGCGCTCGCCGGTCTTTGTCCACCCGACCCGTTACCGGATGGCCCAGGTGGTGGCCGAGCTGCAGGCCCTGCTGGCGGCCAAACAAATCCTGGCCTACCACCTCTTGGGCTATTCGATGGGGGCGCGGGTGGCCTTGGCCTGGGCCTTAGCTGATCCCCACGTGGTCAGCGTAATTTTGGAAAGCGGGCGGCCGGGGTTGGCTGATCCGACCCAGCGACTGGCACGGCAGCAGCAGGACAACGCCCTGGCAGCGAAGCTCTTGACGGCCCCCTTAGTCGAATTTGTGAATGACTGGGAAAAACTCCCGCTCTTTGCCAGCCAGCGGGCCCTGCCGGCGGCGGTCCAAGCGCGGGTACGGGCCGAGCGACTCAGCCAGCAACCTTTTGGCTTGGCGATGAGCCTGATGATGATGGGGACCGGCCAGCAGCCCAACTACTGGCCCCAATTGGCCCAATTGCCACCGGGGCTGTTGCTTGTGGGCGAACAGGACGCTAAGTTTCAACGCCTTAACTTGGCGATGCAGGCCCAGGCCCCGCAGTTGGACTACCAGGTCCTGCCGGGGGGCCACTGTGTGCACTTGGAGCACCCTACCGAATTTTTAGCCGCCGTAATCACCTGGTTAAAACAATCTGCATAAAGAAACCCCCGCTGAGCGCTTGGCACCCAACGGGGGTTTGTGTTAGTTCATAAAGCCAATTTGGTGATCCGGCCCGCTTTGGGCGACCTTCTTCATAAAGGCCGGCAGGGCGTGGCTGATCTGGTGGGGTAAGACGACGTATTGATTTTCCGCCAGTTGATCGGCGATCGCGCTATGGGCGTAGGTCGCTGCCAACGCCGCTTGGGTGACGTCGGTGCGGAACTGGGCGCAAAAGCCCCCGATCATCCCAGCCAGGGTGTCCCCCATCCCGCCGACGGCTTGGGCCGCCGAGCCGATTGGCAAGCGCCAACTGCCGGTGGAAGCGTAGATTTCGGTGTGGTGTTTTTTGACCAGGACCATCCCGCCGAGCTTGGCCTGAGCGGCTTGGTTGGCCGCTGGGGTTTGGTCGGCAATGGCCAGCCCACTGAGTCGTTGCCATTCCATCTGGTGGGGCGTAAAGATCAGCTGGCCCGCTGGCAGCGGCAGGCGGTGCTCAGCCAATAAGGTAATGGCCGAGCCGTCAATCACCACCGTTTGGGCGGCCTTGGTCTGGGCAAAAACGGTTTGCAAGACCGCCAGGCTGGCCGCTTCCGTCCCCAGCCCGGGGCCAATCACGACCGTGTCAACCTGGGCGACGAGATTTGTGAGCGCCGCTTGATCGTGAAAATCAATCACCATCGCTTCGGGCAGCTGGGTGTGCAGGGCGGTGACATTCAGTGGGTCACAGGCCACGGTGACCAGGCCGGCCCCGGCGTAAACCGCGGCGGTAGCGGCCATAATGATCGCGCCGCCGTACTGGTGGTTGCCCCCGACGAGCAAGACTTTCCCAAAGGTCCCCTTAAAGCTTTCCTGGGGGCGGGGTTTGATTACCTGGCGCAAAATTTTTTCATCTAATTCTTGCATGTGCAACGCTTCTTTCTATTGGTATTCCTGTAAGTATTGGTCTAAAACGACTAAGACGCCATCGTGATTGTTATCGACCGGGACGCTAAAGCGGGCCAACCGCTTGATTTCCGGGCGGCCGTTGGGCATCGCGTAGGAATAGCGGGCCAGTTTAAGCATACTTTCGTCGTTGCCCCCGTCCCCAAAGGCGATCAGGTCATCACCACTTAACTGCCAGCGGGCCAAGACCTTGCTTAGGGCCCAGCCCTTGTTGATGCCGGGGATGGTCAGGTCCATCGAGCCATTGCCACTGGGGGTGACGGTCAGCTGGCCGGCAAAGCGGGCATCCAATTGGGCCTTGACGTTGGCGACGTCTTGATCGGCTATTAAAAAGGACAGTTGAAAAAAGTCATCGTCCGGCAGGGGCAGGAGTTGGTCTAAAATCGTGTGCTGGGGGTAGTAGCGGGTCATGTGCGCCAAGAGGGCGGCTGAGGGGTGGGGTGGAAAGTAGCCTTGCTTGACCCCGGCCAAGGTCGGTTCAATTTGTAATTCATCATGCAAAAAGGCCACGACCTGAGCGGCCAAGGTCCGCTCCAAGGTGGTCGTCATCAGTTCGTGCCCCTGGTCAATCACTTGGGCGCCGTTTTCGGCGATCACGGTCAAAGCTTCACACTGGTCGCCAAAGTGGGGCAACAGAAATTGGGCGGGGTCCCCACTGGCTACGATCACGTGACACCCTTGGGCCAAGAGCGCTTCTAAAATCCGTGCAAAGCGGGGGCGGTCAAAACTTTTATCGTCGCGCAAAAAGGTCCCATCCATATCAAAGGCAACGGCAGCAAACGGCAGTGGCATCTTATCGCATCCTTTCCAACGTCGTGTGCAGCAAGCAGGGTCACCGCTTGCGCACGAAAAACCATTAAAAATTAAAATAACTTTGCCTATATGGTATCATTAAATATAAGCAAACAGTTTATGGAGGCAGAAAAAATGACGGATTGGCTGCAAAAAGCAACGGAACAAAAAGAAAACTATTTAAACGACTTGATCGCCCTGATCAAGATTCCGAGTGTCCGCGACGACACCCAGGCCAGTGAAAAATACCCGCTGGGCCCAGCCCCGGCTCAAGCCCTGAGCGCCTTTTTGGAAATGGCGGAGCAAGATGGCTTTAAGACCAAGAATATCGATAACCTGGTCGGCTATGCCGAATGGGGGGAAGGCGATGAAACCCTGGCGATCCTGGCCCACTTAGACGTGATGCCGGCGGGCAACGGTTGGGACAGTGATCCCTTTGATCCGATCATCAAGGATGGCAACCTGATTGGGCGGGGGGCTTCGGATGACAAGGGCCCTGGGATGGCGGCTTACTACGCCATGAAGACCTTAAAGGACATGGGCGTTGTGCCCAACAAGAAGGTCCGCTTTATTGTCGGGACCGATGAAGAAAGCAATTGGACGGGGATGAAGCGCTACTTTGAAGTCGAACCCGAACCAACCTACGGCTTTTCACCCGACGCGGAATTCCCGGTGATCAACGGGGAAAAGGGGCAAGTGTCCCTGCTTTTGGACTACCCAGGGGGTAATACCGGCGACGACTTGTTGCGCTCCTTTAAGGCCGGTTTGCGCTTTAACATGGTACCGCGCGAAGCGGATGCGATCGTCGAAGTCGGTGATAATGAAGCGGTTGCTACGGCCTTTACCGCCTTTTTGGATGCCAACCCAGTGGAAGGGGAATGCGTGCTGGAAGCCGATGGGTTGCACCTGCAAGTGATTGGGAAAGCGGCCCACGGGATGGAACCCGAAAAGGGGATCAATGCGGCCACTTACCTGGCGACCTTCTTGCAACAATTGCACTTGGGTGGGCAGGCCAAGCAGTTTGTTGACCTGGTAGCCAACTACTTGCACTTAGATACCCGGTTCCACAACTTCATGGGTGCCTACACCGATCCGGTGATGGGGGACTTGACGGTCAACGTCGGCTTGTTAAGTTTTGATGCCGCTCAGGGGGGCCAAATTGACATGAACTTCCGCTACCCGAAGGGCGTCACGCCGGACGGCCTGCAAGCCAAAGTCGCGGCCGTGGCTAAGGATCACGGGATGACGGTCCACTATGAAAAATTTGAAGTGCCACACTACGTTCCCGCTGATGATCCGCTGGTCCAAACCCTGATGAAGGCATACATTGACCAAACGGGCGAAACTGACGCTAAGCCAGAAGTGGTCGGCGGGGGGACCTATGGCCGCTTGATGGCCCGCGGGGTGGCCTTTGGGGCCTTGATGCCAAGCACGCCGAACACCATGCACCAGGCCAATGAATACCAACCGGTTGCCGACCTGCTGAAGTCAATGGCAATTTACATGGAAGCGATTAATGATTTAGTAACCAAGTAGGCAAAAAGTGTTAAAATAAAAGGGTAAAGTAGACAATTTTGCTGGAGGTGGGAAAAATGGCTGAATATCAAAATATTTTAGTCGGGATCGATGGGTCCAAGCAATCACTGTTGGCCTTTAAAAAGGCGGTCGCAATTGCCCAACGCAATGGGGCCCGCTTGCACCTGTTAAGCGTGGTTAATGGAGAACCTTACCCAAGTGCGATTACGACCTTTGGAATTTCCGATAAGGGCTTGTACGACAAAGTAGTTGATAAGATGAAGCACCTGTTGGCTGACTTGACGACCCAAGCCCAAGAGGCCGGCGTCCAAGACGTAAAAACTTCCGTGGTGGTGGGCAACGCCAAGGTGATCTTGACGGATACCTATCCGAAGGATGAAGACATTGACCTGATTTTGGTCGGGGCCACGGGGCTCAATACGATCGGCCGGATGATCGTTGGTTCGACCTCGGCTTACATCGTGCGCCAAGCACCATGTGATGTGGTCGTGGTCAAGACCGATGAGGACAACCAGCCGGTGACCTTTAAGCAAGCTACCTACCCAGAAATTTAAATTGACGCGTGTCGAAAAACCGTCCAACCATGGGGCTGGGCGGTTTTCTTACGATTAGCGGCCCCAGAAAGGAAGATTCTTTGTTAAAGCCACTCCTCTCAATTATTGTCCCTTGTTACAACGCCCAGCCTTACTTGGCACGGTGCTTGGCCCCTTTGTTGGCGGTTGAGCGAGGCCTGGAAGTAATTCTGGTTGATGACGGCTCCACCGATCAGACTGGGGCCATGATTGACCAATCCGCGGCCGCCCACCCGACTTTGATCCGGGCGCTCCACCAAGCCAACGGGGGGCACGGGGCTGCGATCATGGCGGGAATTCAAGCGGCCGGTGGTGACTACTTGAAGGTGGTTGATGCCGATGATTGGCTGGACCAGGCCGCCCTCTTGCGGGTGTTGGCCTTTTTGCAAGAGCTCCGGGAGCAAGGCGAGCAAATTGATATGCTGGTCAGCAATTATACTTACGATAAGGTTAATGCGCCACGGAAAAAGACGGTTCGCTATCCGCACTTGCCCACCCACCAGGTCTTTTCCTGGGAAGCCGTCCACTTGCCGCTTGGGGAATACTTGCTGATGCACGCGGTCATTTACCGGACAGCAATGCTGGTGAATGAGGCCCACCTGGCTTTGCCGCGCCATACCTTTTACGTCGACAACCTCTACGTCTTTCAACCCTTGCCCTTTGTCAAACGGCTCTACTACCTCGACGTGGATCTCTACCATTACTTCATTGGCCGCGCCGATCAGTCGGTCAATGAAGCGGTGATGCTCAAACGAATCGACCAGCAACTCTTGGTCAACCGGCTGATGATTCGCTACTACACCCAGGTGACCAGCCTGGACAGTGGCTTGGGCAAGTACATGGCCCATTACTTAGAAATTATTACCACGATTTCGTCGGTCCTTTTGCTCAAAGATGGTCGCCCGGCGGCCCTGGCGAAAAAGCAGGCCCTCTGGCATGATCTGGCCCAGTTTGATCCAGCTTTGCACAATTTGCTTCGCCACCATTGGCTTGGCCTGGGAGTGAATTTACCCGGTAAAATCGGCCGGCGCGTGGCCGTGCAAGGTTACCAGCTGGCGCAAAAATGGTATGGCTTTAATTAGTCTTTGCGTAATGTTAAACAAAGGTTACAATTTTGCAATCAAATGGTAAAATAAGGGTTAAAGAATGCGGAAAGTGGGGAAGACATTATGCAGCGCAAAAAGCTTTTGATCAGTGTGGGGATCGCTGCCGTGGCCTTGCTGGGGGTATCCCTGGGCAGCCGGCACTATTTCCAGACTCATTTTAACCGCCACGTGACGATTAATGGGATCAACGTGGGCGGCTTAACGGCGGCCCAGGCTTACGAAAAGGTGAGTCAGACCAAGCTGACCAACCGGGTCTATTTAAACGGTAAGCTGGTCTTTGACGGGCACGACCAACAACCGGTCTTTGCCAAGGATGCTAAGCAAACCGTTGCCCGGCAGTTGCAAAAGCAAGCGACCTGGTTCCCGAGTCGGCAACCGCACGCCTACACCTTGCCCTTGCAAATGGATCAAGCGGCCTTGCGGGCGGATATGAAGGCGACTTTGCACCACCAGTTAGGACAGTTAAATGGCAACAAGCGCCTGCCAGTGGATGCCAAGGCGGTGTGGCACGCGAACCGGGTGACGGTAACCCCCGCCAAGCACGGGACAGCGTATGATGAAGCCAAAGTCATGGCGGCTCTGCTTCGCCACCAGAATGAACCGACGATCAAGCTGACGGCTAAGGTCCAACAACCCTTAGAAGCGGACAGTCCGACGGTGAAAAAAGCGGTGGCCGCGTTAAAGAAGCTTAACAATGGGCAAGTGACTTACCAAGTCGCGGGGCACCCGGTGAAGGTTAAAGCCAGCCAGGTGATTGATAAGGCGACTTATCAAGCCGGCAAGTACCACTTTACCCCCGTCAAAGAGGCGGCGGTGATCAAGCAGTTGAACGCCAAGTACGCTACTTTGGGCAAGAAGTTCAAGTTTACCACCCACGCGGGCAATACGATTACGACCACGGCGGATGGGGATTACGGCTGGAAAATCATGGCCAGCCGGGCGGCCACCACGATTGGGCAGGCGATCGTGACTGGGCGGACCCAAGTCGATGCCAAGGCCGACATTTACGGGCAAGGCTATGATACGCGCGGGTTGGGCTATGGAGTGACTAAAAACGACGGCTTAGGGGATACCTACGCCGAAGTTTCGATCGCTGACCAACACGCTTGGTTCTACCGGGATGGTAAGTTGGTCGCTTCAGCCGACGTGGTGACCGGGAAGCACAGTAGTGGTGATGATACCCCCAAGGGAGTCTGGTACGTGATGTATCAACAAATGCATACGACCTTACGCGGGACTGGCGATGACGGCAAGCCGTACGCGTCACCGGTAACGTACTGGACGCCGTTTACCTTGAGCGGGTGTGGGTTCCACGATGCCAGCTGGCGGAAGAACTGGTCCAAGACTGCTTACTTAACTGATGGTTCCAATGGCTGTGTCAATATGCACCCGGCTGATGCGGGGGTGGCCTTTAAAGCCTTGTCCAATAAGGAACCCGTGATTGTGTATTAATCAAATTTAACCTCTTAAAAAATTGTTGCTCCGGCGGGGCAGCAATTTTTTTTGACTTTTTTGCGTTTTGAAAATAATTTTACGCTTTCATGACGTATATAAAAGTAAAGGGGGAATTTCATGATGCACTTAAAAACAACTTTAACAACGGCAATTGCAATTACGACGCTCACGTTCAGTCCACTGGGCCAGGCGGCAAATCAGCTGCCGCCCGCCGCGTGCCAACAACTGGCCAGCGCAGTGGTCTTAAAGACTCGCCAACCACTGACGACCGCCGAATTGGCCGCCCTGGCACCAGACAGTCAGCAAACTTATCAGCATTGGTTGACGGAATACCAAGCCCAGTACCAAACCGCCTTTGCCCAGGGGGTCGCCGACGGGTGTCAAGGGACTTGGCAGCGGCCAACGGAGTGGCAGGATCCCGTCCAGCCGGCGGGGTACCAAGCCGGGTTTGACCTGGCTTGCACCCACCAACCGGCACCCGCAACGGAAAAGCCAGCGGCAACGGCGCCGCAGCCGGCCCCGTCATCAGCGCCGCAGCCGGGGGCCCCAGCGGAGGTCCCGCCGACGGCAGCCCCGCCGGCGCCAACGGGAGCGGTCGATCAACAGACCTACCCGGCCCGGCCGCTGACGCCGCACCAACGGGCCTTCATTGAACAATTGGTCCCGGCGGCCCAGGCGATTGGGCAGGCCCACGATTTATACCCGTCCGTTTTGTTGGCCCAAGCCGCCCTGGAAAGCAACTTTGGGACCAGTGATCTGGCGGTCAACCATCACAATTACTTCGGCATCAAGGGCCAGTACCGCGCCCAAGGGGTGACGCTGCCCACGGTCGAGCACTTAAACGGTCAGGATGTGACGGTGCTGGGGACCTTTCGCCACTACCCGGATGAACAAGCCGCGTTAGCCGATTACGCGCAGGTTCTGGCGCAACCGACCTATGCGGGGGTACACCGGCACGTGGCCACCACGTATCGGCAAGCCACCCAGGCCTTGCGGGGAACCTATGCGACCGATCCCAATTATGATCGGAAACTCAACCAGTTGATTGATACCTACCAACTGACCCAATACGACCGGGCCACCCCACCGGCGGATTCGGCCGCGCCACCAACGCACCGAGCGCGGCCAACGGTGCCCCAAACCAGTCCTTCGCCAACCGTTGCGACAGCATTGAAAGCGAATTGGACGTGGTCCGTCTTGGGTGGGGCCGGCTCGGTGGGGATCATTGAAGTCCTGCGCCGCTTGTGGCATTGACAATGAAAAAAAGCAGTTGCCAGCGCAACTGCTTTTTTGCTCATTTAACGGATTGTCGCTAGGCGTTCGTCAATCATGCCTAAGACGATTTCGACGTTCTTGGGGTCATCGAGGTTGTAGCGATCCAAGTCAATTTTCATTTTCGGGCTGGCATCGTATTCCCGGTACCAATCCTTGTAGGCCGACCACATCTTGTAGTAGTAGTCCTTTAATTCGGGGTTGTGATCGATCTGTTCGTAATCCCGCCCCCGTTTTTTGATCCGGTAGAGGATCGTTTCAAAGGTCGTTTCCGAGTAGACCATCAAATCCGGTGCCTTTTTTGGCAGGTGGTTTAAATCTTGCATCATATTGTCGAGCAGCTGCAAGTAAACGGCCAGTTCGGTATCGGAGATATTGCCTTCGGCGTTGTTTTCCTTGGTAAACAGGGCGTCTTCATAAATTGAGCGGTCCAACACGTTGTTATCATCGGACAGGGCCTGCTTGATCATTGAAAACCGCTTGTTTAAAAAGTAGATTTGTAAAAGGAAACCGTACTGCTTTGGGTTCTTATAGTACAATGGAAGCACTGGGTTTTCGCCCACCGGTTCAAAAAATGCCTGGGTATTCAAGTGTTCTGCAATTTTGCCGGTGAGGGTCGTCTTGCCCACACCGATCATACCAGCTGTAATAATCACCATAATTGCCCCTCTTTATCTTTTTTTCGCAACGATCACTATCTTACTACAAACCGCGCGCAGACAAAAGCGCTGGGTACTGGAATTCGGGGCGAAAAAGCGGCAAACGACCGTAGCAGAAGGGACCAACCCCAGCATAAAAAATTAACAGCGGAGGAAAATGAAATGAGCCCAACAGAAATTAAGGAAGCCCTCTTGCTCAGCCAGCAAAATGGGACCCTGGTAGAGGTTTATAATTTTGCGGATGATGACACCTTTAACGTCGGCTTTGTCTTGGCGACCGACCAGTCGTTTACCTTGTTGTTGACCCTGGATTGGGACGCGAAGATCAACGGTTTAACCGCGATTCGCTTAACAAGTATTCGCCAGGTGCGGGCCCAGACCGACTATTTGACGACGGTCGCTTACAAGAGCCAGGTCGCCCAAGCCCACGGTTACTTTGACATCTGGGGACTGGAAGCGTATGTAGCCACCCAAGATTATCAGCACAAACCTTTGTTGTTGACCCTGTTGCACGATGCCGTCGACCATCACCTGCCGGTGGTCATCGGGACGGCCAAGTACAAGGGGCGGGATGACTTTGAAGGGATCATTCACCAGTTGGGGACAATCAAACTTACCCTCCACTACTATAATGAACATGACCTGTCGTCCTTGTGGGAATACGAAATTCTCTTGGCCCAAATTGATTATTTACGGTTGCGGGGCAGCCAGGGGGCGACGACGGCAGCAATTCTGCGCGGGATCTTTGCCACCTCGGTCTAGCGTCCTTACTGAAAATAAGGTAAAATGTTTACCAAACTAGCGGTCAAGTGCGGGGCGCTAAAATATCAGCGCCCCAATGGCTTAAGAGGGGCCCGGTTGCGCGGGCCTTTGGAGGAGAATTATGGCAAAAAAAGTGACGATTAAGGATTTGGCCAAGGCGGCCGGGGTGTCAGTAACGACCGTCTCACAAATTTTGAACGGCAAGGGGGCCCGGTTTAGCCAGGCGACGCAAGACCGGGTTCACGCGCTCAAAAAGCAGTTGAATTACGTTCCGGATTTCAACGCCCGCAATTTAATTTTGCATTCGTCCAAAACGGTGGGGGTCTTGGTGCCGAATATCGGCAATCCCTTCTTCTCGTCCTTTGTCCGGGGGATTCAAGAAGTGTGCCGTCAAAAGGAATACATGCCGCTGGTCTTTAGTGCCAGCCATGAAGTGGAGTTGGAACGCTACTACCTGAGTCGGTTGGTCGAACGATCGGTCGACGGACTGATCATCGCCTCGTCGTCGATTACGGCCGAAACGATTGACGAGATTTTAAAGCCCAACGCGATTCCCTATCTCCTGTTTGACCAAAACCAAACTCATGACCACGAAGACCGGGTTTCGGTCGATGACTACGCGGGTGGGCAGTTAGCCGCGGCCCACTTGGCCCAATTAGGGCACCGGCGGATCGTGATGTACATGCCGACGGCGCCAACGGAAAACGTCCAAAACCGGTTGGCAGGTTTTAAGGCGGGACTGGCCGCGGCGGGGATTGCTTTTGATGAGGAAGCCATCGTCAAGACGACCTTGAGTAAGCGGGGCGGCTATGAACAAACCGCGGCGGTTTTGGCCCACCAGCCCACGGCGGTCTTTTGTGCCAACGACGAATTGGCGATTGGCCTGTACCGGGGCCTGCAAGAACGCGGGGTGCGGGTGCCAGCGGACTTGTCGGTGGTGGGCTTTGATGATATTGATTTAGCCGAATACGTGACTCCCCAATTAACGACGGTTCACCAACCGATCAATCAGTTGGGCCAACAAGCGGCAACCCTGCTCTTTAACCGGATGACGGCCAAGGAGCAATCATTAGAACAACAATTGGTCAAGATGCCGGTTCACTTAGTGGAACGGCAGAGTACGGCCAAAGTAAGTGAGGATCAGTAATGCGAACAAGAATCGATTTAACGCAGCAACCCCTGTGGCAACGGGTGCTGGTGATGGTGGGCCTGGCCTTGGTGATTCAAGTGCCACCCCTGTTTTTATTTGCCGTGCGCCAGGCCGGGAGCCAGGGGGCCCGCTGGGGCTGGTTGGCCGGGTATTTTGGCGTTTTTATTGCCATTATTGCCCTGGCCCTGGCCGTCTACCAGCGGACCGGCTTTGGTTTAAAGCGCGCCTTATCCTGGCGCCAGGCCCGCGATTGGATCTTTGGTGGGTGGCTGGTGCTGTTGTGTTGCCAGCTGGCCTTAAGCTATTTTAATCGCTTGTGGTACCACCAAACGGAAACGGCGAATAACCAAGCGATTGCCGAGTTGATGGGGCATGACCCGTTGGTGATTGTGGCGATGAGTATCGGGGCGATCCTATTGAGTCCCGTCGCTGAAGAGGTGATCTTCCGCGGCATTTTAATTGATCTGTTTTTCAGCCGCTTTCAGTTGATTGGGCCCATTTTAGTGTCGGGGTTGGTCTTTTCGGCTGAGCACGCCAGTACCAATCCGATCAGCTTTTTGATTTACTTCATGTTGGGTGGGGTCTTGGCCTATGTCTACCAACGGACCGGCCACTTAGAGTATACGATTGCCATCCACGCCCTGAATAATTTGCTCGCGACCGGCGCCTTGGTGGTACCATTGTTGTTACATTAAGAAAAAGAGAGATGAGAAGTGATGGGATACATTAATTTGAATAATATGGCCTTTCATACCTATAACGGGGTGTTTGGCGAAGAAAAAAAGCTCGGCCAGCGGTTAGAAATCGACGCGAAGCTGGGCTACCCGATTGAACAAAAGGTCCGTCATGACGACTTAAGCGAAACGGTCAGTTATGCCGACGTTTACGAAACCATCCGTCAGTTTGTGACGACCAATTCCTTTGATCTGATTGAAACGGTGGCCAACCGCTTACTGGATGAAATTTTGGCCGCTTACCCGGCGTTGACTAGCGTTCACCTTAAGGTCCGCAAGTACGCGGTACCGATTGCCGGGATTTTTGACAATGTCGAAATTGAGGTCGAACGGCAACGATGATGACCCCAGTATCGCTCAGTATCGGTAGCAACATCGGTGATCGGGCCGCTAATTTACGGCTCGCGGTGCACTTGTTAACGCTCCGACCGGAAATTAAGGTGGTGGCCGTATCCCCGGTGTATGAAACGGAGCCGGTGGGCAGGGTGGTCCAACGCAGTTTTTATAACTTGGCCGTCCAACTGGAAACCCGCCTGACGGCCAGCGACTTGTTGCACTACTTGCACGTCATTGAGCAATCTTTGCACCGGCGGCGTTTAGTGCACTGGGGGCCGCGGACAATTGACCTGGATATTATCTATTACGGGAACCGGCAGTTTAAGACGGCGACGCTTAAGGTGCCGCACCCGGAAATGGCCAACCGCCGGTTTGTGTTGGTCCCCTTATTGACGGTCCTGCCGGCCGGGGATCAACGCCAACAGGTGGCGGCATTGTTGGCCCAGACGCCTGATCACAATTGGTTAACGGAAATTATTGGAAAAGAGGAAGTTCAAGGATGGATTTAGCACGAATTGAAGCGGCGGTGCGGGAAATCTTGCTGGCCGTTGGGGAAGATCCCACGCGCGAAGGGCTGCAAGAAACTCCCGCCCGCGTTGCCCGCATGTACAGTGAAGTCTTTGCTTCATTAGGTAAGCAAGCCGAAGAAGTGGCCAATTACAAGGCCTTTCACGTTGAAGAACGCCCCGAAATGGTTTTGGTGCAAGACATTCCCTTTTACTCAATGTGTGAGCACCACCTCTTGCCCTTTTTTGGGGTAATCAGTTTAGCTTACGTCCCCAACGACCGGGTAATTGGCTTAAGTAAGATTCCGCGTTTGGTGGACTACGTGACCAAAAAGCCGGGGATGCAAGAACGGGTGACGACGGAATTATTGACAGAATTGGACCGGCTGTTAGCGCCCGCCGGGGTCGCCGTGAGCGTGGCGGCTCGCCACATGTGCATGGAAATGCGCGGTGTGCATAAGACGGGTCAGTTTACTTACACCAGCAAGTTTAGTGGGCAGTTTGCCACTCAGGAGGCCTTGCGGCAGGAATTCCTGCAACAAGTGCGGACGCATCATGACCAGCTATAAGGCGGCCCTGGCGGCCTTTGCGCCTGCCATGAAGGGGGATCAGGCCGACCGGGTGCCGCTTTTGCGCCAAATCTTGGCCAACCTCGGGCATCCGGACCAACGGTTTCAGATCGTCCATGTGGCGGGCACCAATGGCAAGGGCTCGACCGGTCAAATCATCGCGGAAGCCTTACTGGCCAAAGGCTTCCGGGTCGGCCACTTTGCTAGTCCGGCCCTCTTGGACGAACGTGAACAGGTCCAAATCAACCACCAATTAATCACACCCGCTCAGGTGGTGGCCGCGGTGGCCCAAATCAAGGCCCATTTGCCGGCCGGCGTGACCTTGGGGAAGCTGACCATTTTTGAAGGGTGGACCTTGATTGCCCTGGTCACCTTTGCCCGTCAGCAAGTTGATTGGGCGGTGATTGAAGTCGGCCTGGGTGGCCGGTTGGATGCCACCAATGCGATCAGTGCCCCGGCCTTAGCCGTAATTACCCACCTGGCCTTAGACCATACCCGGATTTTGGGTCCAACGCTGACGGCGGTGGCCCACGCCAAAGCGGGGATCATTAAGGCTGGTACGCGGGCGGTTGTCTTGGCGCCGGAGCAAGCCCCGGCGGCCCGGGCCGTCATTGCCCAGGCGGCTAAGCAAGCGCAGGTTCCCCTGATAGACAGTGCCACCGTAGTTCAGGTCCACCCCGCGCCGGCCGGACAGGTGGCAATTCAAGTGGGGGCTGAACCAGGCTGGCAAAGTCCCTTTGGCTTAAGCGGCCAGTTTCAGCGGCTCAACTTGGTGACCGCTTTGGCGGCCTTACGTCAGTTGCCGCTAGCTTGGTCCGTGGCTGAACTGCAAGTAGCCTTGGGCCGGGTCCGCTTGCCGGGCCGCTTTGAACAAATCAACGCCCAGCCACCGGTGATTTTAGACGGGGCCCACAATCCCGACGGGACGCGTCATTTGTTAGCGGCGTTGCAAGAGCGTTACCCCGCAGCGCAACCAACCTTTATTCTGGGGTTCTTGGCTGATAAAGCCGTGGCCACGTTGGCCCAGCAGTATCAAGCCCTCGGGGCGACTTATTACCTGGTGACACCCAACCACCCGACCCGGGCCCTCCCGGCAGAAAAGCTAAAGGACTACTTGCCCACCGGTCAGGTGATGCCTTCGGTGGCGACGGCGTTAACGGCGGCTCTGGATGCGGCTACGCCGAAGACGGTGATTGTAATTACGGGTTCATTTTATGTAGTGAAGGAGGGAAAGCGACTTGCCGCAACTAAATTTTATTCTGGCAACCAATAATGATTTTAAAATTAGTGAATTAACGCGGGAATTGGCCTTTTTTGGCGCGACCGGTCAGGGTTACCAAGCGGTCTTAGGTCGGCGGGTGGCCTTTCCGCCGGAAGGAACGACCAGTTATGCAGCCAATGCGACGCAAAAAGCGCAGTTTATCAGTCAGCTTCTGCCGGATGCGCTGGTGATTGCCGATGATTCCGGGATTGAATTAGCTCACCGGCCAGGAGAACTCGGGGTACAAACGGCCCGCGAACTGCACGCTAAATTTGGCACCCCGGCCGTGAACCAAGCGCTGATCGAGCGGGCGGTCGATCCTGACCGGGGGTTTACGATGCAAACGGTAATTGCCTTAGCTCGCGGCGGTGAATTGATGGCGCTCTACCACGGCCAGTTGACCGGCCAAATCGCTCGAACTCCGTGGCCCACGGGGCATGGGCTGGATCAGATCTTAATCCCGGCGGGCTTGACCCGCCCCTTGGCAGCCTTACCCCTGCCAGAATTTGTAAAGTATGATCACCGCAGTCAAGCGGTGGCCGCCCTCGTGAAAGGAATGACGCAAGATGAAGCTTGAAAATTGGCACTTAGCAAAGGAAGCGCCGGCCTTCGCCCCGCTTTTTAATGACATATTAGTGACCCACCGTTCCTTAGCTTTGAAGTGGACTTTTCCGGCCCCGGCGCAAACCGCGGTCCGGGATTTATTGGCCGGTTTTGATCTAGCAGTGGTGGATTTACCAGCCGGCCTCGGCTTTGTTTTGCCACAAAGTGCTTGGCCGACCTTTGCCAAGCGGGTGGGCGAACGCTTTGCTAGTGATGCGCCCTTGCAAGCTGACTTAGCTGCCTTACAAGCCGAACAAGCCGTCTGGTGGCAAGCGGGGGCCTTTCGCTATGATCTGACCACGACCCCCTTAGTCTACGGAATTTTAAACGTGACCCCGGATTCCTTTTATGATGGGGGCCGGTATGCGCAAACTGATGCAATGATCGCCCAGATCGAAAAAATGGTGGCGGCCGGCGCCGACATAATTGAGCCGGGGGGCCAAACCACTAAGCCGGGGGGCTTTGTGGAAGTCGAGCCGGACGAGGAGTGGCGGCGAATTGAACCGGCAATTAAGTTGATCAAGGCCCGTTACCCGCAGGTGGCCGTAGCCGTAGATACCTATAAACTGCCGGTCATGGAGCGGGCCTTAGCGGCCGGCGTTGACATTATTAATGACGTTAATGGTTTTGAGACGGCCGCCAAGCGCCACTTGCTCAGCCAGTATCACCACGTCGGGTTGGTAACCATGCACTCCAGCCGGGGACATGAGTACCACAACTTAACGGCGGGAATGGTGGATTTCTTCCGCGCCAACCTCCAAGCCCTGCAGGCAGCGGGGATTGCAGCCGAGCGGATCTGTTTGGATCAGGGGATCGGCTATGCCAAAGTGGCGGATGGCTACCAAGACTTTGCCATGATGAACAACGTGGCAGCCTTAAATCAATTCCACCGGCCGATTATGGTGGCAATTTCGCGTAAGGGCTTCGGCCAACGTTTGTTTAACCTGCCGAAGGATGAACGCTTAGGCGTCACCTTGATTGCCGAAGCGGCCATGTACTTAGCGGGGGGCCGGGTGCTGCGGGTCCACGATGTGAAAGCCACCCGCCAGTTGGTCAAACTCCTGGATACGATTAAGCAAAGTTACTGGACCCTACCAGGGCATGGCGAGCAACAGTAAGCCGACGCTAACTTGCGACCACCGCGCTAAGCGGGGACTGCCAAAGGTCAGGCGTTTGCGGCGAAAGCTGAGTTCGATGATGATTAAAATGGCAAAGAGGAGGGCGACTTGCCAGCTGTGCCAAAGCAGCCGGTAGGGCCAAGTTACGATCAAAATCCCAATCCGCACGCTCAAGAGGCTGGCTAATAAGAGCCGGGTCCAACCGCCAAAAAAGGACAGCTGCTTTTCTGCCGGGGCGTGCAGACCGCGGTGGTAGGTCCAAAAAATTGCGAAAACGAGCAACCAGTTCACGGTTAAGATAATCATATTTTTTCTCCCAAAGTGGTAAGCAACGAGCCGAGGGCGCGTTGCTTTTTTTATTTTGCAGTTTACTTCTATTTTAGCATGGTCGAAGCGGGGGACTTGAAAAATTGCCAAAAGTGTGTAAACTAGTCCTTATTGCAATTAATGGCGAAATAATGAGGTGAACTGAATGACGTTTTATAAAATTGGCGATGAAGTCAAAGCTGGTAAGTTTGGTCCCTTAGAACACGATTTTGGCGGGATCGTGGAAAAGGTTTACGAAAATTCCATCATGATTGCGATCAAGCAGTTTGATCCTTCCGATAAGACCAGTGTCAACGAATTGAACGGTCGGGCGGTTATTCGCAAGGATGAAGCCAAAATGGTCAAGGCGGTTGAACGGACGGCCGAAGACAAGGAATTAGCCGCCAAGGAAGAAAAGGAAAAGGGCGAAAAAGCGGCAAAGCCAGCCCGTAAGAAGCGGACCACGAAAAAATCCGAAAAAAAGGGTGACAAATAACGGATTTATGGTAAGATATAAAAGGTGATTGATTCACCTAGTTATTGCGGGTATAGTTCAGTGGTAAAACATAACCTTCCCAAGGTTAAGTCGCGAGTTCGATTCTCGTTACCCGCTTGTTGAACATCGTGTTGACGGTGTTCTTTTTTATAACATTTCGCATATGTTATAACAGTTAACTTTTAACCACAGTAAGAAGGCAGTTGCCACTTAGCGAATCCGGGATGGTGCAAGCCGGAGGGGGAGCCCTTCTGAAGCGGGGTTAAAGGAGAATTGAATATTCAACATTAATGAGTGGAATGGAAATTCAAGTAGAGTGGTACCACGGGAAATCTCGTCTCTAATCAACAGTTGTTGGTTAGAGACTTTTTTATTAGCTCAGGAGGGAAATTATGGACGAAAAACAACAAGTAGTGGCGGCCTTAGCGGCAGCCTTGCCAGACTTAGACCAAGCGACCTTGGCCGAAAAAATTGAACGGCCCAAGGACAACAAAAATGGGGACTACGCTTTCCCAACCTTCTTTTTAGCCAAGACCTTGCACAAGGCGCCCCAACTGATTGCCCAAGAATTGGTGGCTAAGGTCGACCCAAGCGGTTTTGAAAAGGTTGAAGTGGCAGGTCCTTACATTAACTTCTTCTTGGACAAGGCCAAGGTCGGCGGCAATGTCTTGATGGAAATCTTGGCGGACCCAGCAAACTATGGTTCATCGGATCTCGGTCACGGCGGGAACGTGACGATTGACATGTCTTCACCAAACATTGCTAAGCCAATGGGGATGGGCCACCTGCGTTCAACTGTGATTGGGAATGCGATCGCCAACTTGATGACCAAGACGGGTTACCACCCCGTAAAAGTCAACCACTTAGGGGACTGGGGGACCCAATTCGGGAAGCTGATGGCCGCCTACAAGATGTGGGGGAACGAAGAAGAAGTCAAGGCTGACCCAATCAACACCTTGCAACGCTACTACGTTAAGATCAACACGGAAGCCGATGAACACCCCGAATACGCTGACATGGGCCGGGAATGGTTTAAGAAGCTGGAAGATGGCGACGAAGAAGCGTACCGGCTGTGGGTTTGGTTCCGGAAGGAATCATTGAAGCGGTTCATGAAGATTTACAAGCTGTTGGACGTGGACTTTGACTCTTACAACGGGGAAGCCTTCTACAACGACAAGATGGATGAAATCATCCAACTCTTAAAGGACAAGCACCTGTTGCAAGAAAGTCGGGGGGCCGGGATTGTCGACTTATCCAAGTACGACTTGAACCCTGCGATGGTGCTCAAGTCGGATGGATCAACCCTGTACATGACGCGGGACTTGACGACGGCCCTTTTCCGGAAGCGGATGTACGGGTTTGCTAAATCCCTGTACGTCGTGGGGGCGGAACAAGAATACTACTTTGGCCAATTAAAGGCGGTCCTGACGGAAATGGGCTTTGAATGGGCCAAGCAAATTCACTACATCAAGTTCGGGTTGATGAGCTTGAACGGGAAGAAGATGTCGACCCGGAAGGGGAACGTGGTGCAATTAGAAGACGTCTTGAACGATTCGATCAAGATGGCCCGCCAACAAATTGCCGAAAAGAACCCAACCCTGGCAAATGCCGATGAAGTAGCCGAACAAGTTGGGGTCGGCGCCGTAATTTTCCATGATTTGAAGAACGACCGGCGTAACCGGGTCGACTTCCGCCTGGAAGACGTGGTGAAGTTTGAAGGGGAAACCGGGCCGTACGTCCAATATGCCCACGCGCGGGCCGAATCGATCCTGCGCAAGGCTGGTAAGCCATCCTTTGATGGGGTTGAATTAGCCTTACATGATGAAAAGGCATGGCCAATTGTCAAGCGCCTGAGTCAATACGGCGAAACGGTTGAGCGGGCGGCGGCTAACTACGACCCATCCCTGATTGGGAAGTACGCGCTGGCCCTGGCCAAGGACTTTAACCAATACTACGCGCACACCCGGATCCTGGTGGACGACGACCAAAAACTGGAACGTTTGGCCTTGGTTCAAGCCGTCTCCTACGTGCTGAAGTCTGCTTTGGCCATCTTAGGGGTGAAGGCACCTGACGAAATGTAAGCTTGAAATTAAAAGGGAGCAGCCAGCTGGCTAATTGCTAAGAAAGCGTTAGAAAGGGCGGTTGCTCTTTTTCTTTTGCCCAATAATTATGCTAAAATTTGGCAGAGACAGAGCAGAAAGGAAGTTGATGAATAATCTGATGAAGTTGAAAGATTGGCAGTCCCGGGTTGGCAACTGGGCCCGGGCCGCTTGGCAGACGGGGCGGGCAAACTTTCGTGCTTTTTGGCACCGGTTCCAGTTGACCCGGTGGCTGATTGTGATTGGGCTGACCCTGTTTTTAGCAGTCAGCATTTATCTGACGGTGGTGGCCAAGACCGCCAACGTCAAGAGTTTACAAGCCCGGTTGGAACACCCGACGATGGTTTATGATCGCCATGGTGACTCGGCGGGGAGTTTGTATTCGCAAAAGGGGACTTACGTTAAGTTAAAGCAGGTCTCACCCCACGTCGTTGATGCGGTGCTTTCCACGGAAGATCGCAATTTTTACCGCGAACACGGGTTTTCCGTTAAGGGCTTGGGGCGAGCGGCCTTCTTGTTGGTTAAAAACAAGGTCATGGGCCGCAACTACATTTCCGGTGGGGGAAGCACCTTGACCCAGCAACTGGTGAAAAACGCCTTCCTCAGTCAGGAACAAACCTTTTCCCGCAAGGCCAAGGAAATCTTTATTGCGATTGAAGTCGAAAATCAATACAGCAAGGCGGAAATTCTGACGATGTACCTGAACAACGCCTACTTTGGGCATGGCGTGTGGGGGATTCAGGATGCCGCCCAGCGCTACTTTGCCACTGACGCGGGCGATTTAACCGTGCCACAGGCCGCGACGTTGGCGGGGATGCTGACGGCGCCGGGAATTTATGATCCAATCGATCACCCCACGGCTACTAAGCAACGGCGCAATTTGGTGTTGGACTTGATGGTGGAAAATGGCAAATTGTCCCAGCGGCAAGCCACGGCCTACCAGCAGACCCCCCTGGTGGTTAAAAACGGCTACCGGGCCCCGAATACCTATAAGTACCCCTCCTTTTTTGATGCCGTAATTGCCGAGGCGATCAGCAAGTATGGCTTAGACGAAAAAGAGGTCATGAACAATGGCTACAAAATTTATACGACCTTGGACCAGGGGCAACAACGAGCGATGCAGCAAGTCTTTGATGACGATGATAATTTTCCGGCCGATTTGGCTGATGGCAGCATGGTTCAAGCCGCATCCGTGGCCATCGACCCTAAGACTGGTGGGGTTTTGGCGATGTTTGGGGGTCGGGGCCAACACGTTTTCCGGGGTTACAACCGGGTGACGCAGATGCGCCGCCAGCCAGGTTCAACGATCAAACCAATTGCGGTCTACCTCCCGGCTTTGCAGCACGGCTACTTTTACGATTCGACCCTCCAAGATGAAAAGACAACGTACGGGACGGGCAAGAAGAAGTACACGCCAAAGAATTATGATGATCAATACAGCGGCAAGGTCCCAATGTATAAAGCCCTGTACGAAAGTCTCAATGCGCCGGCGGTGTGGCTGCTGAATAAGATTGGGGTCACAACGGGCTACAAGATGGCCCAGGCCTTTGGCTTACCCGTGGAAAAGAGTGACCAAAACCTGGCCTTGGCCCTCGGGGGCTTGACCAAGGGGGTCTCACCTTTGCAGTTGGCGCGGGCGTACGCCGTTTTTGCCTCGGGCGGGCAGTTACCGACGACCCATTTGATTACCAAGGTGGTTGACTCGACCGGCCATGAGGTCAAGCGCAAAGATAAATTGACGACCAAGCGGATCATCAAGCGCGCCCAAGCTGATGAAATGACCAGTATGATGCTGGACGTCTTTAAGCTGGGGACGGCACAAAACGCTAAGCCTAGCGGTTATACCTTAGCCGGCAAGACCGGGACGACCAATTCCGGGCTCAAGGAGAATGACAGTGACCGTGATAAGTGGATTGTGGGCTATACGCCCGACGTTGTGGTCGCGACGTGGGAAGGTTATGACGATACGACCGTTACGCAGCAATTGTCGGATGTGGAAGAACGAGACCTAGCCAGTCTGTACCGGACGGAAATGGCCAGCCTCTTGCCACATACGGCCGGGACCACCTTTACGGTCAAAGATGCCCAGACCCGGGCGACGAGTGGAACCAAGTCGCCAAGTAAAAATCTCTGGCAACAAGCTGGTGAATTGGCTGACCAGGTCAAGCAAGGGTTGAGTCAAGCCTGGGATAATGTCCGGTCGCTTTTCCGTTAACCGGTGCGTTACAATAAAGTTAATTGTTGCCGTTAAAGGGTAACAGCGAAAACGAGTAATCGGGCGGAATTTATTACCGTCAGGTTCAGATGGAGGAACAAAAATGGTTGTAAATATTTACGATACAGCAAACGAATTGGAACGCCAAATGCGTGAAACCCAAGAATACCAAGACTTACAAGCGGCCTTTGACAAGCTAAAGGCTGATAGCGACGCCTTTGAACTGTTTAAGAAGTTCCAACAAAGCCAAATGCAAGCCCAACAAAAGCAAATGGCCGGTCAAGAACTGAGTGAAGACGAAATCAAGGCCGTCCAAGATTTGGCCAAGGAAGTCGGCCAAAAGCAATCCGTGATTGCTTTGATGGAAGTAGAACGGCGGGTTGACAACATGATGCAAGAATTGAACAAGGTCATCACCAAGCCAATTCAAGATATCTACCAAGACATCATGCCACAAAAGCAAAACTAACTTAGCGAAGCCGGGAAAAAATCCGTTTTTTCCGCGGCTTTCTTTTGTCTGGGATCCAGTTGTCGGAGGCCTGCTTGACGGCAACACAGCTGATTTTTATATGGAAGGGATAGGTAAAATGGGATTAAACGATTATCAAGATGGGGAAAACCTTCAGTTAGCGTGTCTGATTAAGGATGCACAAGCGAAGACTACCAAAACCAACAGTCAGTACCTGGCCCTGACCTTTAGCGACCAAAGTGGGGAGTTAAGTGGTAACTTGTGGGACGCCACGGCCGAACAGGTGGCGGCTTTCCAACCAGGAGTGGTGGTGGAGTTAACTGGGAAGCGCAGTTCGTACCAAGGGCGGCCGCAAGTTGAGATTCAAGCCCTGGCGCTAGCCCCAGAAAAGCGCCCGGAAGACTTTGTGCCCCAAGCACCGGAAAGTGTGGCCGACATGAAAGATGCCCTGCGCCCCTTCTTTACGGCCATTCAGGAACCGACCTGGCACCAAATTGTGGTCGCGTTGGTAGCCCAGCACGGGGAAAAGTTTTTCACCAGCCCGGCTGCCAAGACCAACCACCACGCTTTTGCGGGCGGGTTGGCCTACCATACCCTGTCGATTTTGCGTTTAGCTGAGGCCGTTTGTGATCTTTATCCGGCCCTGAACCGGGAATTACTGTATGCGGGAGCAATTTTGCACGACCTGGGAAAGACGCTCGAACTCTCGGGGGCGGTTGCAACGCAGTATACCTTAGCCGGGCAGTTGGTGGGGCACATTTCCTTGCTCGACGGGGAAATTGTGGCGACCTGCCAAGCCCAGCACCTTGATCCCAACAGTGAAGCCGTGGTGCTGTTGCGACATCTGATTTTAAGTCACCACGGCTTGCTGGAATACGGTTCCCCCGTTCGCCCGCAGGTTCGCGAAGCCGAAGTCTTGCACCAGTTGGATGAGTTGGATGCCAGCCTGTTAATGATGGATACCGCATTGGCAAAGACGACCCCTGGGGAATTTACCGACCGCTTATTTGCCATGGACCGGCGACAGTTCTACCGGCCCCAGGAATAGCTGTGGCCGAATCGTGAATGACTTTCAAAGAAAGCCTAAAAATTCGCTTTTGCCCGGGGGAGGCGGGCGGAATGTGGTATATTAGACTGGTAAGTTTTTAAAAGGATGTGAAGGAGTTTGAAAAAGAAGAAGTTATTGGCCTTAGTCGCGGGGGTAGCATTAATGCTGCCATTGGCGGCGTGTGGCAACAAGGCCGTCGCAACGACCAGCGGGGGCAAGATTACCGAAAGTGAATACTACAGCAGCATGAAGGAAACTTCGCAGGGGAAGGCTGTCTTGCAACAAATGATCTTGGATAAGGTCTTGCAGAAGCAATATGGCAAGAAGGTTTCCGATGCCGCCGTTAATAAAGAATACAACTCTTACAAGAGCCAATATGGTTCGTCTTTCTCCACGGTTTTGGCCCAACAGGGGTTGACGACCAAGAGCTTTAAGCAACAAATTCGCTCCCAACTGCTGTTAGAAGCCGCGGTGCGGGATCAGTCGACCTTTACCAATAAGAAGTTAAAGGCCCAATGGGAGAAGTACGAGCCAAAGGTGCAAACGGCCCAAATTTTGGTCAGCTCTAAGGAAACGGCCCAAGACGTGATTGACAAGTTGAATAGTCATGACGGTGATAAGCTGAAGTACTTTAAGAAGTTAGCCAAGAAGTACTCCACGGATACGTCCACCAAGAATTCCGGTGGGGTGGTGGCCGCCTTTGACAACACCAGTGCTTCGGTTGACAGTGACTACATGAAGGCGGCCTTTGCCTTGAAGACGGGTGAATACACGACCGAACCAGTCAAAACTGAAAATGGCTACCAGGTCATCTACATGATCAAGCACCCGGCTAAGGGAAAGATGGCCAACCACATCAACGACTTAAAGACGCAGATCGTGGAAACTAATATGAATGATTCTACCTTTATGAAGAAAGTGATCTCCAAGGTCTTAAAGAAGGGGAACGTTTCGATTAAGGATAAGGATTTGACCAACATTTTAGATGACTACTTGACGACGGGGGCAACGACCAACACCACTAGCAGTAGCAAGTAGTTTGTCAGCGCTCGGATAAAAAAGATCACCATCCCCGCTTGGGTGAACTGGACCCTGTCAAGTGGAAAGTTGAATTATGTAAATGATTAGGCAGCTAG
>NZ_AZFK01000053.1:0-13361 GCF_001435775.1 Limosilactobacillus ingluviei DSM 15946
CTAGCTGCCTAATCATTTACATAATTCAACTTTCCACTTGACAGGGTCCAGTTCATGGCAAGCGAACCTTTTGCTTTATTGTTGGGTCAACATCTCGTAAACGTAACTGGTTTCTTCCGGCCGGTAAACCCCGTGGAGGGTCCCTACCCGTTTGAAACCGTACTTTTCAATCAAATGTTGCATGGCCTGGTTATCTTCATGGGTATCAATCCGTAACGATAGAATATCTTCGCGATGGACTTTGATGTGGTCAATCAAATCCTTGAATAAGCCAGAAGCGTACCCATTACCAGCGTGAGCAGAGTGAATTGCGACCCGGTGAATGGTTAAATAACGGTCTGTATCCAAAAGCCACTCACCATCCAATTCGTCATAGGAGTGATCCGGTGCCGGCAAAATTGAAAAGACGCCCACGGTCTCGTGATCATCCGCGTGGACTAAGTAGGCAAACCCGTTTTCAATGTCGGCCTTTACTTGGCTGATGTTTGGATATTCACCTTGCCATTGGTCAACCCCTCGTTCTGCGAGTTGATTTTTGCCGTCTTCCAAGACTTCCACAATTCGTGCCAGATCTTCCATTGATGCTTTGGTTAAGTGCATATTAACACCCTCGCTTTCCAAATGATTTTTAGAACGTATATAACAACTTAACATAATGTAAACCGAGAGTTCAAGTCACAAGTTTCACGATATAATGGTATACTAAAGGTGAATTAGAGTGAAATTTGGTGCGGTCTGCTAGTCTTAAACAGCTAGGACCGTGTACTTTTTAGTTAAGAAATGAGGGACCAACCGATGTTAAGTCAGCAACAACAACTGCAAGCCGTGCAGGCCTTTGCGCAAGAAAAGCTTGGCCACGATACAACCGGGCATGGCATGGATCATTTAAAGCGGGTGGCCCGCTTAGCCAAAAAAATTGCCCAAGCGGAGGGGGTTGATGCTTTCTTACCAGTCGTGGCCGCTTATCTTCATGACACGATTGACGAAAAACTTTTTGCGGATGTTCAGGCGGCTGAGGCGGCCGTGGAAAAATTCCTGGGTCAGCAAGAATTCTCGGCGGACCAACAAACCGAAATCATGCAAATTATCACGCAAATGTCATTTGCCAATACGTTGGATGGTTCGCGGCCCCAACTGTCATTGGCCGGCCAAATTGTTCAGGATGCGGATTGGCTGGATGCATTAGGGGCCATTGGGATTGCCCGGGCAGTTTATTATGGGGGCAAGCATCGTGAAAAACTATATGATCCTCAACTATCTCCCCGGGAACACCTAGATCGGGCCGAGTATCGGAACTTAGCTAATGAGACTATTATCAACCATTTTTCTGAGAAGCTCTTTAAATTGGCAGGGTTATTGAATACCAAAACCGCGCAGGCGATCGCTGTTGAACGGGAAACTTTTATGCACCAATTTGTAAGGCGCTTTTTAGCCGAGTGGGAAGGGGAGGCCTAAACAAAATCCTTTTTCATTTGCTAAATGTGTGCTATTCTAAACTTACAAATTGAAAGCGATTGCGAGGAGAGATTTTATCATGGCAGGAAATGCACCATTATCAAAGTTGAATTTGAGTCCCCGGATCATTCAGTGGTTTAAGGAAGAAATGCATCTTCAACCGGGTCAAGGCATCAAATTTTTTGGGAAAGTCTATGGCGAAACGAATGCCCATACTGGCTTTTCGGCGGGGATGGCCCGGTGTGACCATCCCAACAAACCGGTGATTGACACGGAAGTCGATGGCTTACACTTCTATGTTCAAGCGGCTGACTACTGGTTCTTTGAAGGGCTCGATGCACAAATTGATTACGATGAAGGGATTGATGGGCCATCGTATTACTTTACACCAAATGATGGTAGCAAATTAGATACGGTGGCATCAGCGTCGGTTAAGAGCCAACATACTGATTGCAATTACAATTAAAGTCTAAGAGACCTTACTAAGACGGTGGCAGTGCCCCGTCTTTTTTCTTTCAGTAAATTATTTACTAAAGTTGTCACTGCGAATGGTCAACTGAAGGGGCTGGAACTAGGGTTTGTCATCGTGTTAGATGGGTAGGAAGTGTTCTGGAAGTTGGTCAACTTTGGGCGTAGCGATTGAGAGATGGGGGATAGTGGTTGCTTTAAACACCCGTTCGTGATGAACGAATTGGACCAACGGATGTATATTTCGTGGATAGAGCTTGGCGCGGCTCGTTAGTTTGGCGGGGTAGTAACTGGCAGTTTGCCTTGCAGTTGGCTTGGAGTTATCTGATAAGAAGATAAAATTTGCGGGTTTTTAGCTGGTTTAGAGCCGTCAAGGGGGTGTTTTTCCAAGCTAAGCTTACGTGAAAACTTGATCGCGGTGAGATCACAGACCAGGCTATAAATCGATTTCCCTTGCCAATATCGACTTTCAAATTTGTGAAAGCGATAACATTGGTTAAAAAACCAAAAAAATTTAGTGAACATATTTATCGGTCAAAAAGAGGCGAACATGATTAAACCGGTGATAGATAATTGACAAAAGCGGCAATTTTTGTGAAGAATCTCAAATTGGGGAAAGTATTTTTTTACACAATATTGACTTAATTTCAAAAAGATTTATATTATATGTAAGCGCTAACGAAATAAAGGAGGGCATTGATAATGACACAATTAGACTTTGAAAGTCTCAAGCACACACCAGAATACGAGACTTTGCAAGTACTGAACAACGATGGGGAAGTTGTGAACCCTGACTTGATGCCAGACTTATCTGACGACCAATATGTTGACCTTTACAAGCAAATGCTTTGGTCACGGGTTTTGGGTGACCGTTCAACGAAGCTCAACCGTCAAGGTCGGTTAGGCTTCTTCGCTCCAACCGCTGGGGAAGAAGCCAGCCAAATGGGGACGAGTGCCGCAATGGACAAGGGTGACTTCTTGTTAACGGCATACCGGGACATCCCGCAATTAATCAAGCATGGCTTACCAATGGAAAAGGCCTTCATGTGGTCAATCGGTCACGTTAACGGGAACGTTTACCCAGATGGTTTAAACGCGGTGCCACCTCAAATCATCATTGGGGCCCAATACGTTCAAACCGCTGGGGCAGCCCTTGGTTTGAAGAAGAGCGGCTCAAAGAACGTTGCCTGGACCTACACTGGTGATGGTGGGACTTCTCAAGGTGACTTCTACGAAGGGATTAACTTTGCTGGTTCCTTCAAAGCACCAGCACTGTTCGTTGTTCAAAACAACGGTTACGCGATCTCTGTTCCACGTCATGTTCAATCTGCAGCTCCTGTCTTGGCTCAAAAGGCTGTTGCGGCTGGGATTCCAAGTGTCCTGGTTGACGGGATGGATATCCTGGCTGTTTACGAAGTTACCAAGCAAGCACGTGAATGGATTGCGGCTGGTAACGGGCCTGTCTTAATTGAAACGATTTGTTACCGGTTCGGGGCTCACACGTTGTCTGGGGACGATCCAAAGCGTTACCGTGAAAAGTCTGAAGAAGAAGAATGGTTTGCAAAGGATCCACTGATTCGGATGAAGAAGTTCTTGGAAAACAAGGGCCTTTGGGACGATGAAAAAGAAGCTGCCTACAAAGATGAAGTAGAAGCTGAAATCGAAAAGGCAATGGCAGTTGTTGAAAGTCAACCGGTACAAAAGGTTTCTGAATTCCTTGAAGCAACCTTTGACGAAACGCCAGCGGCAATTGAACGTCAGGTTAAGGAATACCAAGCTAAGGAGGGCAACTAATCATGGCTAAATTAACAATGGTTAAGGCGATCACGGACGCCATGGACGAAGAATTAGCCCGTGATGACAAAGTTTTAGTTTTCGGTGAAGACGTTGGTAAGAACGGTGGGGTTTTCCGGGCTACCGATGGTTTGCAAGAAAAGCACGGTGAAGACCGCGTCTTTGATACGCCATTGGCAGAATCTGGGATTATCGGTCTGGCAAATGGGTTAGCCTTTACTGGTTGGCGTCCAGTACCAGAAATCCAATTCATGGGCTTTATTTTTGAAGCCTTTGACCAAATCGCCGGCCAAATGTCTCGTGAAAGCTTCCGGACGGCTGGTAAGTTGAAGATGCCAGTTACCATCCGGACTCCATTTGGTGGTGGGGTTCACACGCCGGAACTGCACTCCGATAACTTGGAAGGGTTAGCTGCACAAACGCCAGGTCTGAAAGTGGTTATTCCATCAGGTCCTTACGATGCCAAAGGTTTGCTGATTTCTGCCATTCGTTCTGATGACCCAGTTATGTTCCTGGAACACATGAAG
This sequence comes from Limosilactobacillus ingluviei DSM 15946, assembly GCF_001435775.1. Taxonomy (GTDB): domain Bacteria; phylum Bacillota; class Bacilli; order Lactobacillales; family Lactobacillaceae; genus Limosilactobacillus; species Limosilactobacillus ingluviei. Next base: position 4,245 of record NZ_AZFK01000053.1, read on the forward strand.
CTTTACCGTTCCATGCGTGAAGAAGTTCCGGATGGTGCTTACACGGTTCCGTTGGACAAGGCAGAAGTTAAGCGTGAAGGTACGGATGTTTCCATTATTAGTTATGGTTACATGCTGCAAGAAAGTCTGAAGGTTGCTAACAAGTTGGCAGCTGAAGGTATCAATGCCGAAGTTCTGGACTTGCGGACAGTTGCACCATTGGATGAAGAAGCAATTCTGGCAACGGTTAAGAAGACTGGAAAGGTTGTCTTGGTTCAAGAAGCTCAACGTTCTGGTGGCGTAATGAACCAAGTTGCTTCCTTGATTTCTCAAGATGCAATCCTTTCCCTCGATGCTCCAATTAAGTTTGTTGGCGCTCCTGACACGCCATACCCATTCAGTGATGCCGAAGATCAGTGGCTGCCAAATGCGGAAGACATCGAAAAGGCTGTCAAGGACACCGTCAATTTCTAACGAGGTGAAAGAGTAATGAGTAGCAAGTTCCAATTTAAGTTACCAGACGTTGGTGAAGGGATGGCCGAAGGGACCATCGGTGAATGGCACGTTGCTGAAGGTGACACCATTAACAAGGACGACGATCTGGTTCAAATCGAAAACGATAAATCAGTTGAAGAATTATCTTCCCCAGTTACCGGGAAGGTTACCAAGATTCTGGTTCAACCAGATGAAACGGCTACGGTTGGGCAAGTCTTGGTTGAATTAGAAGTTGCTGATGGGGAAGGAAATGTTGAAGAAGGCGCTGAAGAAGCTGCTGCGCCAGCCCCAGCTCCAGCTCCTGAACCAGCTGCCACGCTAGCTCCAGCTCCGGCCGCTGCGCCAGCCCCAGCTCCAGCTGCTCCGGTCGCAAAGGCTGATCACAGTTTACCAGTATTGGCCATGCCAGGGGTACGGAAGTACGCACGCGAACAAGGGGTTGATATTGCTCAAGTTGCCGGGACTGGTAACCACGGCCAAGTTCTCAAGGCTGATATTGATGCCTTTAAGAACGGTGGTGGCGCTGTTGCCGCTGCGCCAGCTCCAGCTGCTACGCCAACGCCTGCTGCGAATACGATGGCAACAGCAACGGCTGCGCCAGCTGCTGCCCCAGACTGGCCAGAACATGCTGAAAAGATGTCAGCTGTGCGGAAGGCTACGGCTAAGGCAATGATTAAGTCTGTCAGCGAAATTCCAATGATTCATGTCTTCGACGAAGTGGTGGTTGACAAGATGTGGGATCACCGCAAGAAGTACAAGGAATTGGCCGCTAGTCACGATGTTCACCTGACGTTCATGGCTTACATGACAAAGGCTCTGGCCGTTATCATGAAGGAATACCCAGAATTTAACGCTAAGGTAGACATGGCTAACATGGAAATCCACTACCGTGACTACATCAACGTTGGGATTGCCACGGATACGGACAACGGTTTGTTTGTACCAAACATCAAGAACGCTGATCAAAAGAGCCTGTTTACAATTGCAAAGGAAATTTCCGCAAACACGGCTAAGGCTAAGGATGGTAAGCTGAGTGGTGCTGACATGGCTAACACAGGGATGTCAATTACGAATATTGGTTCCATCGGTGGCGGTCACTTTACACCAATCATTAACTGGCCAGAAGTTGCTATCTTAGGGATGGGGAAGATTTCTGAAGAACCAGTTGTTGAAGATGGCTTGGTAAAGGTTGCCAAGGTCTTGAAGCTTTCGTTGGCAGCTGACCACCGGATCCTTGATGGTGGGACGGTTCAACGGGCAATGAACCGGCTGAAGGAATTGTTGGCTGACCCTGAATTGTTGTTAATGGAAGGATGATTTAAATGGTTGTAGGAGACTTTCCGATTGAATTAGATACGATTGTCATTGGTTCTGGCCCTGGTGGTTACGTTGCTGCCGTTCACGCCGCTGAACTGGGGCAAAAGGTAGCCGTCGTGGAAAAGGAAGACACTTTAGGTGGGATCTGCTTGAACGTTGGTTGTATCCCATCCAAGGCAATCATTCAAGTATCCCACAACTACCGGACTAGTTTAGACAACGAAGACCAAGGGATCAGTGCGGACGTTAACTTAGACTTTGCCAAGGTTCAAGGCTACAAGCAAAGCGTAGTTCAACGGATGACGAATGGGGTTGCTTACCTTTTCAAGAAGAACAAGATTGAAGTACTGCGGGGGACGGCCTACATTAAGGATGCCCACAACATTCGGGTAATGAATGATGACCATGCCCAAACGTATACTTTCAAGAACTTGATTATTGCGACGGGGAGTCACCCAATTGAAATCCCTGGCTTCAAGTTTGGTGGCCGGATTATCGATTCAACGGGCGCGTTGGCATTGGACAAGTTACCAAAGAAGTTAGTTCTGATTGGTGGGGGTTACATTGGTTGTGAATTAGCCTCTGCTTATGCTAACTTTGGGACTGAAGTTACCATTATTGAAGGTACTGACCGGATCTTGCGTAATTACGACAAGGAACTGACGGCACCGGTACTGAAGAACTTTAAGAGCAAGGGCATTAAGGTTGTTACGAATGCCATGGCTAAAGAAGCGAAGGATAATGGTGACAGCGTTGATGTAACGTATGAAGTTAACGGTAAGGCGGAAACGATCAATGCAGATTACGTTTTAGTTTCCGTTGGTCGGAAGCCAAATACGCAAAATATTGGTTTGGAACAAGTTGGCATTGAGACCGATAAGCGGGGCTTGATTCTGGTTGATGCTTCAGGTAAGACTTCAGTTGATCATATTTACGCAATTGGTGACATTGTAGCCGGCCCAGCTTTGGCTCACAAAGCTAGTTACGAAGGCAAGATTGCAGCGGAAGCAATTTCCGGGCAACCGTCCGTGGTTGATTACCATGCAATTCCAGCTGTATGCTACGTGGATCCAGAAGTTGCGTCGACTGGCTTAAGTCCTGAAGAAGCCAAGGAACAAGGCTTAGACGTTAAGACGGCGAAGTTCCCATTCACTGCTAATGGTCGGGCAGTTTCCATGAAGGCAACCGAAGGCTTTGCTCGTTTGGTCTTCATGAAGGACACTGGTGTCTTAGTGGGGGCTCAAATTGTTGGGGCTGACGCTTCGAACATGATTGCTGAATTGACGTTGGCAATTGAATCAGGCAATACGGTTGAAGACTTGGCTTTGACCATCCATGCGCACCCATCATTGTCTGAAATTATGATGGACGCCGCTGACGTTGGTTTAGGAATGCCAACTAACATCTAAGACTATTATTTTGAAAAAAGAGAGTGAGAAAGATGCAATATTTAGCAATGCCGTCGAATGATATCCGTCGTAATTTGGCTACGGAACAGCACTTGATGAACAGTGATCACATGCAAGTTCCATTTATGCTCTTCTATATTGAAGACTCATGTATCATTGTTGGTCGAAATCAGAATACGTTGGAAGAAATTAATCAAAAATACTGTGAAGAACATGGTGTTACGATTACCCGGCGGCTTTCTGGTGGGGGTGCGATGTACCAAGACATGGGGAACTTATGCTTTAGCTTCGTAGTTCCATCTGAACAAGTTAAGTTTGGGGAATTTAAGGAGCTGGTTAAGCCTGTTGTGGATGCCCTCCATGACATGGGAGCGACAGGAGCAGAAGTTACCGGACGAAATGATATTGTGATTGATGGGAAGAAATTCTCAGGTAACGCAATGTACTCACGCGATGGCAAGACTTTCTCACATGGGACGTTGATGTATAACGTGAATACGGATGTTGTAGCTGAAGCTTTGCGGGTACCGAAGGACAAGATTGAATCTAAAGGGATCAAATCAGTTCGTTCCCGGGTTACTAACATCATGCCTTACTTGAAGCCAGAATTCCAAAACCTGACGACACAACAATTCCGTGATGAATTAATTAAGCGGATTATGAAGGTCGATTCAATTGAAGAGGCTCGTCAAAACGAGTACCATCTAACGCCGGAAGATGACAAGGCGATTGAAGCAATTGAAAATAAATGGTACAAGAACGATGATTGGGTTTACGGTAAGTCACCTGAATTTACGGTTCAAAAGCGGAAGCACTTTACTGCTGGGACGATTGATGCTCGTTTCTTAGTGGAACAAGGTAAGATCAGTCAACTCAAAGTTTATGGTGATTTCTTCGGAACTGGCGATGTTCACGAATTAGAAACGATGTTGAAGGATGTTGATTATCGGCCGGCAGCGATGAAAGTGGTTCTGGCAGACGTTGACTTAAACAAATATTTTGTGGGCATTCCACGTGAGGATGTTTTAGATCTCTTAACAGAACAACATTAATGTCATCAACGACAAAAGAGGGGGTTGGAGATTCCAACCTCCTTTTGTACATATAGAATTTGTTTGGGAGGAATGCAAGATGCCGTGGGAAATCAGTTATTATCAAACGCCACACAACAGCCAAGCACAACCGTTTACCTATGCCGCTTTGACGCAAATTGTTAAGCTAACACCATTTTTAAGTGGGGAAGCAATTCAAATTTTACTAACTAACAGTTACGGTAACCATCCGCTAACGTTTAGTGAGCTCTGGTTAAGCCGGGATTCAGCGTTTAAGGATGCGGTTCGAATTACCAAAGATCAACAAACCGCATTTATCATTCCGGCTGGTCAAGCGCTTGGAATGGACCCCATTGCGTTTAAGGTTGAGGCTAGACAACCGTTATACTTTTGTTTACGCGCAACGACGCCGCAAACTTATGTCGATGTTGCCAGTACGTACGATCCAAGCCTGGTAAATGCGGCGCTAAGTGGTCGGAGTACAGCGTTGCCGCAATTAACTGCGCGTTGGCAGCAACGGAAGAGTTGGTTTAATTTAGCTGGTTTTCGAGTTTGGCGGGCTAAACAAGCCCCCTTGGTTGAATTAGCGGGAGATTCACTGATTGAAACTGGGATGGTGCCAGCGGCCGTGGGACGGCACTTATTAACTGAGTTTTTAGATCAAGTAGCACTGATTAATACGGCGATTTCAGGTTCGCAGCTTTTGCGCGATGCTACAGCAACGACACCATTGTTGGCAACGTTTGGTGACAGTTTGTTGCATCGGGTCGCCCATTCGCCTTGGCGTCCCAAGGTAATGGTTGCTTCAACAGGTGGCAACGATTTATTGATTCCACCGCTTGCAGGCCAACCATTACCGACGATAAAGGAGCTTCAAACCGGTTTTATGGAATTAGACCGCTTAGTGGCGCAAAACGGTAGTGCTCTTTTGGTGCCAACGTTAGGTCCTAAACGCACTTCGCAGGCTGCTTATGGGGCAGGCCAAGCAAGGGCTAATTTATTACGAACAGAGTTAAACCAGTGGCTTTTGACGCAACCGTATGCGGTTGATGTAACGTCAAGTTTGGCAGATGAAGCTGGTTACTTGGCAGCTGATTGTGATTTTGGTGATAATTTGCACCTTAGTCCGTACGGGGGGCAACAATTAGCCCAAGCGCTGTTTGCCCGTTTGGATCAAATCTTGCAGAATGAATGATGAAAAAATGCTAAAATGATGGCTTTGATCTCGCCTTCTGATAGGGGGTTTGGTACAATAGGGGTGAAAAATTTTAAGAGAAAAGGATGTTGAATACGTGTTAGATTCTTATTGGATACGTTTGTTGATTATTGTTTTGATTTTAGCATTGGCGGCCCTGTTTACTTTACTTGAATATGCAGTGGTAAAGGTTCGACCAAGTGAGTTGCAAGAGTTGCCACAAACAAAGACGGTCCAAAAAGCGGAGCACATGGTGGCCAACCTCTCCGAATATCTTTCAACTGCTCAAGTTGGGGTGACAATGACGTCATTAATCTTAGGGTGGTTAGGGGATACCTATATTACTGACCTTTTGATGATGGTTGATGTAATTCCAGCGGACGTCCGGCGAGTTATTGCTCCAATTGTTGGGGTGTTGATCTTTACGTTCTTCCATGCGGTCTTCACGGACTTGGTTCCAAAGAACATGGCGATTGACCGGCCGGTCCAAATTCTGATGGCGATTGTGCACCCGATTCAGTTCTTCCACTGGATTTTTTACCCGTTCGTATGGCTATTTGCGGTAGTTGCAGGAGCCTTGACCAAGGCCCTGGGTTTCAATGTCCAACCAGAAGAAGATACTTATTCGCAAAATGAGATCATGACCTTGTCAAAGCAATCAGAAAAAGCCGGCGTAATGGATGAAGAAGATGTGCTATTCATGCGGCGGGCTTTTGAAATGAATGATAAGGTAGCAGCAGATATTATGATTGACCGGACGCAATTAGAAGTAATTGATCGAACGGCTAAGATTAAGGATGCTGTTCAATTGTACTTTAACAAACGGTTTACCCGCTATCCAGTGGTGGCCAATAATGACAAGGATCACGTGGTGGGATACATTTTTGCCTACGACATTATGCGTCAAAACCAGATTGATTCTGAATCTTCTATTCGCGATATTATTCGAAAAATTCCAGCTGTATACGAAGGTGAAGCCTTAACAGATGTTTTGAAGAAGATGGAGCGTAAAGGAGCGCCGATTTGCTTAGTTCAAGATGAGTATGGTGGAACTTCGGGGATTGTGACGGATAAGGACATTTATGAAGAAATGTTCGGTGATGTACGCGAAGAAATTGACCATATTAATGGCGACATGATCGAAAAAGATGGTACTGATGAGCGGGGAAATATGATTTACCGGGTCTCCGGGAAAACCAATTTGGCGGACTTCGAGCGTTACTTTGATGTTGATATTCCGCAATTTGAAGATTTGGATGTGGCAACTTTAAACGGTTTCTTCCTAGAAGAAGAATATAGTTTGAAGTTAAATCATCCCTTACGGGTTGGAAACTTCTCATTTATCCCGGTTGAAATGGAAAACTCGAATGTCAAGGAGTTCCGGGTTACGCAAATTAAACCAAAGAAAAAGGTTAAGGACGAAGAAGCTGTTGATCAAACTGAGAAAAAATAATAGTGTGATCGAAGTGAGGGAAGGTAGGCATAGTACCACCTTCCTTTTTTAGTAAAGACATTGGTGCGAACCTAAAGTAAACATACTTTTCCCGGTAGGTTCGCACCAACAAAAGCTATAAATCGTCTTACAATAAGTCGTTGAACTTGAATCGCGCAAAAATTTTTAGCCGCAACTAGTAATATAGCAGAATAAACCACTATATGTTGCGGTCGCACTCTGTAATGGAGTGCGTGGATTGAAATGCGTTTATTAAGTTGGCTGATGGGCGGATTGACTAGTCGCACTCTGTAATGGAGTGCGTGGATTGAAATCGTTTAGCCTCCGTCGAGGATTACCGTATGCTCTTGTCGCACTCTGTAATGGAGTGCGTGGATTGAAATCGTCGACACAAACATGACACTACGCCCCTGCTTGCGAGTCGCACTCTGTAATGGAGTGCGTGGATTGAAATAATGCACGGGTATTACACAACGCCCAAACGTGATGTCGCACTCTGTAATGGAGTGCGTGGATTGAAATGGTTCCTGCTTTCAATTTTCCGTGTCTACATCTACTGGTCGCACTCTGTAATGGAGTGCGTGGATTGAAATGCTTGAGGTTAAGTACACTGCCGAATGCGCAAAGCCTGTCGCACTCTGTAATGGAGTGCGTGGATTGAAATGGAAATTGTACCCCGCATGTACTTGGCAAAGTACGTCGCACTCTGTAATGGAGTGCGTGGATTGAAATGCCATCAGCCACCGCGTCCGGATCCGGCGGTAGCGTCGCACTCTGTAATGGAGTGCGTGGATTGAAATATCCTTAGTAATCCAACCAGTAATAACACCATTGTCGCACTCTGTAATGGAGTGCGTGGATTGAAATAGCGCGGCCTCGGTCTGATCAATGATCAAGTCAAGTCGCACTCTGTAATGGAGTGCGTGGATTGAAATCAGTCCTTGGTCCGTTTCCGCCCGTGTTTTGCTTTCGTCGCACTCTGTAATGGAGTGCGTGGATTGAAATTCTGTATGCAGATAAAGCAAATAGTTATGATAAGGTCGCACTCTGTAATGGAGTGCGTGGATTGAAATCAGTTTACGTCAACGTACATTGCCGGCGGACTTGGTCGCACTCTGTAATGGAGTGCGTGGATTGAAATAATGACTGAGTATGTATTTAATTTGCCGGTAGAACGTCGCACTCTGTAATGGAGTGCGTGGATTGAAATTTTTCGTGTCAGATATTGACACATTTTTCAAAAAAGGTCGCACTCTGTAATGGAGTGCGTGGATTGAAATTGGGCATTAAATTGAGCCCGGGCTGATTCAGTCCGGTCGCACTCTGTAATGGAGTGCGTGGATTGAAATTATTACATATTTTTGCTAGTCACTGCCATCGTGCGTCGCACTCTGTAATGGAGTGCGTGGATTGAAATCCGCCAAAATTACGTTTGATGATGACGACCAGGTCGTCGCACTCCGTAATGGAGTGCGTGGATTGAAATCAACCATTTATTTATCGTGACGAGAAATCGATCAAGTCGCACTCTGTAATGGAGTGCGTGGATTGAAATTACTCGCGACGAGATCGGCCGCCATCCAAGCTACGGTCGCACTCTGTAATGGAGTGCGTGGATTGAAATTGCCATAGCATTAGCGGAACCGGCTTACCAGTATCCACGTCGCACTCTGTAATGGAGTGCGTGGATTGAAATGACAAAAACAAGCAAATCGTCATGGCGGCCGATGTCGCACTCTGTAATGGAGTGCGTGGATTGAAATTTAGCAGACGCCAACACAACCGCAAGACGTTAATGTCGCACTCTGTATTGGAATTTTCTTAACTCGTTCCTATAAAGCGTGCAGCAATCCAGGAGGCAATGTTGTCCTTGCCAGCGCCATTGTTGTTATCGCCATTGCCAAAGTTGCCACCAAACTTAATTGGTTGGCCGGCATTCTCAGCGTTAAACAAATAGCTGTCGGACTTCTTGACTGCCTCGATCTGGTCGGTCAAACCATCCAGGGTCCCGTCTTTTTGCACGCTAACCTTTTCCGTGTCGATCAAAGAGAGTACGGCTTTAACGTTCTTGGCCTTAGCGTCGCGCAGAGCACCTTCGATCTTAAAGCCTTTTTCCTTAGCGGCTAGATCGTTTTGGTACTTGGCAGCGGCGGCTTTGTTATCTTCTTGCAGTTGCTTAATCGTGGCTTCCAGTTCTTCGTTCTTCCCAGCGTTCTT
>NZ_AZFK01000053.1:13371-26105 GCF_001435775.1 Limosilactobacillus ingluviei DSM 15946
ATGCTTTAGGTTGTCACGTTCACTGGTCAAGCTATCCACTTGTTCTTTCAAGGGATTAACTTCCTTGCCATACGAGGTCATCACAGCCGCAATTTGATCATCGTTTAAGCCCAGTTCCTTTAATTCTTCACGTTTCATTTCGTGATCGCTCCTTTACGTTAATTGGTTACGCGGTTACGAGCCACGAGAATTGATGTACACAAAAAGAGCAGTTTTACGACGTGCTCAGGTCGAATATCAAAAGCTCCAATAAAAATGAATCTCTGAGATAAACTTAATTAGAAAAAGGACTAGCACGATTATCATTCCCATAATCGTCAACCAATCTTCAAAATTTGGTTTCATATTACTTTTCTATTTCTCTAATCGGGATACCTTCTCTATCAGCAGCATCGCCAATTTCCAATGCAATTGCTGTTGAACCAGTCGAAATAAAAAGCACCAGCGGATGCTAGTGCTTACTTTGCTGTAACTACGATATTTTCATAGTCGTGTGCAGCTTTTTGCTTAACTTCTTCGGGGGTGCCAGGACGCCATTTTTTAATAACGGTTCGGTTAATTTGTTTATCAAAATCAAACTCGGCAATGCACGCAGAAATGACATCAGCTAAATATAATTCTTTTTCCGTCGGCAGTGTAAACCAATCCATTATATCAGCACCTCCTTAATCAACTTATTTAATACATCATCTGAAATATTCAATACCGCTAGTTCAGCAACAACTTTGCGATTATTATGAACCAAAATTGTATCTCTTAAATACCCACTTAACATCATAGGGTCGGTATAAAACATGTGCTTGACGTAAACAAAAATGGGTTCATTAAGCTGATCGATCGTATCACTTAAGTCCTTATATCTCTTGGGATGTAGACGATACTCTTCACGCGCTTTGTCCCAGTTCTGCTTATGCGTCATTTCATGCTTAATTATATCATCGATGTTTGATGCGGCAAAGTAATCCCCTTTCAAATAATTAGCAACACTTTGCGGATTTTGGAGAATATCGCTATTTATAAACAACGCATCGCTACTGTGATTGTAAGCTGCTGCAGAATGCCGTCCTAGTTTTCTTGCTATCAGTGATTACAACTTTTGGAAGCACCTGACGGTTGTAATTCATGAGGGCCTGATCTACATTTTCGATTGTCGATCTATACTTCTTGCTCGATCCTTCGGACCAAACCTCTGCCCGATACCCTCTAACCTGCTTAGTATGCACGTGGCTAACCTTATTAGTAGGGGTGAGGATCTTAAACGCTTGTTTCTTGGCCATGTAATCTCGTGGAGCAGTTCTGACAATCTGCTCGCGAGCATAGTCACGCGTTAAGATTGGTACCTTGCGATCAGCGTTGGTTACTTTGATAAACTCCCGTAGCTTAGCCTGACGCGCTCTCAGCAACGTTTTGGCTTGGTTGACCAAAGCTCTTCGGCAGCCTTTAAGCGTTTCTTAGCGTCCCGGATGGCTCGCTCACGGGCCCGTTGTTGCTGGACCAACTTGCCATTCTTGATGGCCTCTTCCGGATCATACTGGGGCTGGTGATTGGTGTTGACGCCCTCGGTGAGCATATGCCGACAATTAATCCCCAGTGTCCCGGCCGGCGTACCATAGCCATGATTGTAGATGCTATCGTACTTACCGTTAAACTTGGGATCTTCTGGCGGCACGACATTAACCACGTGGCCCTGAATGTACGCGCAGGCTTCGGTTATTGAGATGGTTGGTCATTACGCATAGTGTCGCACTCTGTAACGGGGGCGTATGGATTGGAATGGTTTTTGGTGAAATATTGCCAGCCGGATGTTATAAAACTTTTAGCTTGGAATAGTATGATAACGTTCAGAAAAGTAATACTAAAAGCCGCTAGAAATCAACGTTTAAAGCGTGATTCTAGCGGCTTTGTTTTTCAACTCCTTAGTCACTAAGAAGCCCTTGCGCTTTTAGGGTAAGTCGTTGGCGTTGGTAGTAATTTAACGCGGCCGGATCTAACCGCAAATAATCTGCTAAGGCTTGTGGTGATAGTTCCGGGTGTTGTGCCAAGATATAGAAGACAAAGCTTTGGTAAAGAAAACGGGGAGCTAAACGCATGCCAAGGTATTCTTCGGCCGGTTTTAAAAATTTATGCAACCCCGCGTTGCTAAGGTGAGGTTGAGCTTGATTAACCCGCAGTTTTAGAAAGGGATCAGGGCAGGCTTGGAGTTGAGCTAGTGGAGTGTGAAAATTCCTAAACTGATCCAGAAAGCATTGTTCAGCGTTTGAACGCGGCTTTAAGTTGTTCATAACTTTTGCAAACCCGGGTTGCAAGAATTCACTGACTTGGTAGCCGTGGCTAGTTAACAAAAGCGTGAGACGAACATAGGGATGGAGCTGCTGATCAAGCAAGAGCTCATCCAATTTTCTTAGCCACTTTGTAGTAAGGGGCTGAGTCACTTTTGGTAAAGCACCATGCAAAGCGAGGGTAGGGTAAGTGGTGATAATTTGCCGAACCAGTAAGTAGCGAAAATAGCGGTTAAGATGGGAGAGCACTTTGTTATAGGTTGCTAAAGTCATTCCATACTTACTTTGGCGGTTCGAAAAATAAGCCCGGAGATCCGCTTCAGTAACTTTTGTCACGCTGGGTTCTTCTTGCCATTCATCTGCCAAGTATGCGAAAAAGTGAGTAATGCTGTCATGATAAGCTTGGATGGTAGTGGGAGCTAAGCCATCGTTAGCCAAAAAGGCTTCAAAGGCAACTTGGTAGGGATAGTCCATATTGACACCTCCGCTTTAGTATATAACAAATATTTACTTTAACTTTACCACAAAACAAACCCCACAACCACTGTTTTACAGCAAGTTACCCAATTTGGTAGAATAGATGAGATAATTACTAGAGAGAAGGATGAGTACGCATGCGGATTGAACAATTACCAGCCTTATTTGAACCGGCTCGTCCGATTTTAGCGACCATTGAAGAAGCAGGGTTTGAAGCTTACTTTGTGGGTGGCTGTGTTCGGGACTTAATCTTACATGATCCAATCCATGATATCGATATTGCCACCAGTGCCTATCCAGCTGAAATCAAGCAGTTATTCCATCGTACTGTTGATACTGGGATTGAGCACGGCACTGTAATGATTTTGGATCATGGTACCGGGTATGAAACAACTACTTTTCGGACCGAATCTGGTTATCAAGATTATCGGCGCCCAGATTCAGTTACCTTTGTTCGCTCGCTTAGTGAGGACTTGCAACGGCGTGATTTCACGATTAATGCTTTGGCGATGAAAGAAGATGGTGAAATTGTTGATCTGTTTGATGGACTGGGCGATCTAAAACGGCGAGTGATCAAAGCTGTCGGTGACCCAAACGAACGCTTTTTAGAAGATGCATTAAGAATGATGCGAGCAGTTCGTTTTGCCAGTAAGCTGGATTTTGAAATTGATGACGCCACATTAGCTGGGATTCAACGCCATGCGCCGTTACTGGCCAAAATTGCGGTTGAACGGGTTCAAGTAGAATTCGAGAAATTATTGCTGGGACAGAATCCAACACGTGGGCTAAGAAGTCTGATCACGACTGATCTGTATCGTTATTGTCCAGGCTTGGCAAAACAGCGGGATGCCCTTTGCCAAATGCAAGATTATAACTGGCAATTAACGTCGGCCCCGGCAGCGTGGGTGCTCCTCGCTTGGCAATTGAAGATTCCGGCTTCGCAAGCCACGATGTTTTTTAAATCGTGGAAATTATCAAATCAATTAATTAAGCAAGCCCAAAAAGCATTGCGCTTTTTGCAAGGGTTGAGCGTCAATCAGATTGACAATCAAGCTCTCTTTATGGTTGGCAAAGATGCTTTAGCGATTGCCATCGAAGTTGCTAAAACAGTGGGCCTAACTGTTGATGAAGTGGCATTGCAAGCACAGTATCAACAGTTGCCGATTCATGACTTGCATGAATTAGCGATTACTGGTGGCGATTTGATTAAAAATCAGATCATTACCCCGGGGCCGCAAATGGGAAAACTTTTAGTGCAGATTCAACAAGCAGTTATCGCAGGGCAGCTTGTAAATGAACCCACTAGTTTGCTGAATTTTGCTCGTCAGCACTGCGAACTTTGAAAGGACGGATCGTATGCGAACATTTCGTGCAGATAATTTGACTAGTACGTACGGCGAAAAAACCCTTTTTCGGGATGTTTCTTTGCTTATTAATGAAAATGACCGGATTGGGCTCATTGGTACCAACGGAAGCGGCAAAACCAGTTTGTTGAATGTTTTGGCTGGTTTGACTGGAGCCGAGGCCGGGACGATTACTAAGCCCAATGATTATACAATTGGCTATTTGAAGCAAACGCCTGAACTAGCAGAAGACAAGCAAATTTTAGATGCGGTTTTGGCAGGGGATCAGCCAATGTTTGAAACTATTCGGCGTTATGAGCGAGCGTTAGCAGCTTATAGTGCGCACCCGCAAGATCCACAAGCCGCCGATCGCTTTACAAAGCTGCAAGGGCAAATGGATTCCCAAGACTTATGGGAAGCGGATAGTCAAATCAAAACCATTTTAACCAAATTAATGATTGACGACTGGGACCAAACCATTGGGCAACTTTCGGGAGGACAAAAGAAGCGTGTTGGCTTAGCGCAGATTTTGATTCAACACCCCGATTTACTGATTCTAGATGAACCAACCAACCATTTGGACCTCTCATCAATTGTTTGGCTGCAAGATTTCTTAGCTTCATATCGGGGAGCGGTCTTGGTGGTAACCCATGATCGCTACTTCTTGGATAACGTTACGAACCATATTTGGGAGCTTTCCTTTGGGCGCCTGTTTCACTATGATGGCAATTACCAAGCTTTTGTCCAACAAAAAGCGGAACGGGTGGAACTAGAAAATGAAGCCGAAAAGAAGCGTCAAGCCCTTTATAAGCATGAATTAGACTGGATGCGTCACGGGGCAAAAGCCCGCAGTACTAAACAAAAGGGCCGGATTAATCGCTTTAATGAATTGAAAGATTCAATTGGTAAGGTCCAAGTCGACCAAGATGTTGCTATCAGCCTGGGGGCTACCCGGCTGGGGAAAGATGTTTTAGAATTGCAGCACGCGGAATTAGCTTACGATCAACGGCCAATTCTTCATGATTTTAATTGGCTGATTCAAGGTGGCGATCGGATCGGGATTACGGGGCAAAATGGGGCCGGTAAGACCAGCTTACTGAATGTTTTGGCAGGCCGCCAAGCGCTTGATCAAGGAATTTTAAAGGTTGGGGAGACCGTTAAAATTGGTTACTATACCCAACAAACGGAAGGGATTGATCAAGACAAGCGAGTCATCAATTACCTGAGTGAAGTTGCCGAAACGGTCGTGGACAAAAATGGGGAACGAATCAGCGTCGCTAATTTGTTGGAACAATTCCTGTTTCCTCGTTTTATGCATGGAACCCTAATCCGTAAGCTGTCGGGTGGTGAACAGCGGCGCTTATATTTATTGAAGATCTTGATGCAAGCACCGAATGTGTTGCTGCTAGACGAACCTACCAACGATTTGGATATTTCAACATTGACGGTGTTAGAAAATTACTTGGATCAATTCCCAGGGACAGTCATTACGGTATCGCACGATCGCTACTTCTTAAATCGGGTAGCGGATCATTTACTGATCTTTAAGGGGAACGCAGAAATAGTTCGTTATACGGGACGGTTCACGGACTATTTGGCGGCCCAAGAAAATGCTGCACCTGTTGCTGTGAAGAAAACGAGTAGTACGCCAGCTGCGACAACCACCGCTCAACAACCGAAAGTCAAAACTAAATTGACTTATGCCGAGCAATTGGAGTGGGAAAAAATTGATGATGAACTGGAAGCTTTAGATGAGCAGCGGCAAGCGATTGAAGCAGAAATGAATGCCAGCGGCGATAATTATGAAAAATTAGCTAAATTGCAAAAACAGTTAAACGATGTCACGGCCAAATATGATGAGAAGACGGCGCGGTGGGAGTATTTAAGTGAGTATGTAGACTAAGAGGTACCAAGTAAATGATGATTAATGAAAATGAACAACAATATTTAACTCTTGCGCAGTATGTTTTGGACCATGGTCATCAAAAGGGCGATCGAACGGGGACGGGAACGTTGTCCACGTTTGGATACCAAATGCGGTTTGACTTGCAAAAGGGCTTCCCGATTTTGACGACTAAAAAAGTCGCATTTGGTTTAGTGAAAAGTGAATTACTGTGGTTTTTACGTGGCGATACCAATATTCGCTTTTTGTTAGCGCACAATAATCATATCTGGGATGAATGGGCCTTTAAAAAGTGGGTCAAAAGTGATGAATACCAAGGCCCGGATATGACGGATTTTGGTCACCGGTGGTTAACGGATCCGGCTTTTAAGGCCGTCTATTTAGCTGAGAAAAAAGCTTTTTGCGAACGAATCTTGGCAGATGATGAATTTGCAGCGCGGTATGGTAACTTGGGGGATGTGTACGGGGCCCAATGGCGGCATTGGCAGACCCGGCGTGGTGAAACGATTGACCAAATCAAAAACGTCATTGAAGCCATTAAAACGACCCCAGATTCGCGACGGCTCATCGTTTCAGCGTGGAATCCAGAAGACGTTCCATCCATGGCCTTACCGCCGTGTCATACCCTCTTTCAATTTTATGTTAATGATGGGAAGCTCTCATGTCAGCTCTACCAACGCAGTGCGGACATCTTTTTAGGGGTACCTTTTAATATTGCTTCCTATGCTTTGTTAACGCATTTAATTGCCAAGGAATGCGGATTGGCAGTAGGTGAGTTTATTCATACTTTAGGGGATGCGCATTTATACTCCAATCATTTGGATCAAATTCGTGAGCAATTAGCCCGGCCAGTCCATCAAGCTCCTCAATTGATTTTACCGGACCACCCTATGAAATTGAGTGAGTATACGCCCGCGGACATTCAATTAGCTAATTATGAACATGAAGCGGCAATTAAGGCGCCGGTGGCCGTGTAGGAGGAAAATAATGGAAATCAGTATGATTTGGGCCGAAGATGAGGCCGGCTGGATCGGCAAAGCCCAAGCGATGCCTTGGCATCTTTCGGCTGACTTAAAACATTTTAAGTCGGTTACTAGTGGTCATCCTATTATCATGGGCGCCACCACTTTTCTTTCGTTAGGTCGACGTCCGTTACCCAATCGGACGAACGTCGTGGTTACTCACCGAACCCTGGCTACTGCCGGGATTGAAGTTGTCCATTCACTAACGGAGCTAAGAAACTGGTTGGCACAAACAACAGCCGAAGAAGTCTTTATTATTGGGGGAGCTAATCTATACGCTCAAATGCTTCCTCAAGTCACGCGGTTATATCGAACGGTTATTACCGGCGACCATCAAGGTGATACCAAGATTCCGGTAATTCCTTACCACGAGTTCACCCTAGTCTCAAAAACAGCGCCCGCCAAGGAAGGGGACGCTGAGTATTCGTTTGAACTTTGGCAACGCCAATTAGACGTACAATAAGATCGTAAAGTAGATGCAAGCTGACCCGGCAATGACAAAGAAATGCCAGATAAAATGGGCACTCGGCAATTTGAAAAGGTAGACGCCGGCGCCTAAGGTATAAATAATCCCGCCGGCTAGCAATAACCAAAAGCCTGGTCGGGGGAGGGCATGCCAAAGAATTGGAAAGCAAGTCAAGCATAGCCAGCCCATTAAAATATAGATTAAGGTGGACCAAGCGCTCTTTCTTTTCAGCCAAAGACTTTTGTAGACAACCCCTGCAATTGCCAAGGCCCATTCACACCCAAAGAGGGTCCAGCCTTGCCATCCCCCGATGGTTACTAAGGAGATCGGGGTGTAAGAAGCAGCAATCAGCAAGAAAATCATGGCATGATCAAAGACTCGAAATACGTGTTGGGCACGCGTGTAGATCAAGGCATGAAATAAGGTTGAGGATAAAAAGAAAAGAACCAGGATGCTACCATAGATGCTAGTGGTAACAATGCGCATTGCCCCTCCAAGCTGGGCGGCGTGGACAATTAAAATTACTAAGCCCGCGATGGCCAAGCCGGTTGCAATGCCGTGGGAAATCGCGTTGCCAATTTCAATCGGTAATGAAAGTTCATCTTTAGTTTGATGCACAGTGGTGCACTCCTTTCGGGATTTTCAATGAAATCAGGGCTAAGATTTGCTATACTAAAATTAATCTGCGGTATTGACAAATCAACTAAGTAGTTTTGATAAATCCTAGATCTGGTTTTTAAAACCACTTTAATTATACCAAAAAACATGAGGAAGTGTGGTATCTTCAATGGCAAAAGTTAAAATTGCTTGTGATTCATCGGCAGGTTTAACCGATGAGGAGATTCAAAAATATAATATCACCATCATCCCCCTTTCGGTGATGATTGATGACACCGTTTACGTAGAACGAGAAACGATCACCAATGAACAGTTTCCAGCAATGATGAAAGCAGCCAAAGCGTTGCCCAAAACTTCACAGCCACCGATTGGTAAGTTCGTCGATGCGTTTGATCGCTTAGGCGCTGATGGTAGTGAAGTCTTATGTGTCACCATGATGGCGTCGATTTCAGGAACGGTCCACGCTGCGGAGCAAGCCGCGCAAATGACGAAGACCAAGGTGACGGTCGTTGATTGTCAATCGACGGACCGGGGAATGGCGTTTCAAATTTTGGCAGCCGCAAAGGTGATTGAAGCCGGGGGAACGCTCGACGAAGCAGTTGCTAAGATGGCAACGGTTCGCGATCATTCGAAGCTGTACCTGGCAATTGATAACCTTGATAATTTGGTGGCTGGGGGTCGGATCAGCAAATTTGCCGGCACCCTTTCGAGCTTGTTGAATATTAAATTAATGCTAGAAGTTTATGATGGCCAGATTCACATTGCGATGAAGGGACGGGGCATCAAAGCCATTCATAAGGAATGGGACAAAATTTTAGCCCAAATGAAAGCTAAGCAAGTCAAGGCCATCGGAATTTCGCATGTACAAGCTGATCGTGAAGTTGCCCGGTTAAAAGAGCAACTGCAATCGTTGTTCCCAGAAATTCCAGTGGTAGTTCGCGAAACAGTGCCAATTATCGCTACCCACACAGGAATGGGAGCTTGTTGCTTACTGTACTATACTGAAGACTAACGCATTGAAGTGCCATTTTAACTTTAAGTTGAATGGCGCTTTTTATTTGCGTTAGGGAATATGATAGAATTAAGTTTACTGTAGAGAAACGGGAGGATGGAGCTTGAAAAAGAAAGTTTGGTGGGGAGCTGTATTCCTGTTGCTAGTTGGGCTCGCGAGCTTAAGCATTTGGTGGATCATGCCGGAGAATAAGGAGCGATCGCAGCCTGTGCGGGTGCCTAAAACGACCCTTCGTTTAGTAGCCATCGGCGATTCTTTGACATACGGAGTCGGGGATCAAGCTAACGATGGCGGGTACGTAGGGCAAATTAAAGCGCGCTTGCAGCAACACTTGCCGAAAACAAAGATTATTACCAGCAATTATGGGGTGAGTGGTGATCGGTCCGATCAAATTTTAAAACGCCTCCAAAACCAATCTCAAATGCAAGCAGATCTGCGCAAGGCGGATGTAATTGTCATGACGGTGGGGGGCAATGACCTTTTACAAACTTTGGAAAAAGAATTGTTGACGAATTCCCCTAAAAATTTACAACAGGCACTTGAGCGAGCTGGGGATACTTACCAACAAAAATTAACCACGTTGTTGCAAGCGGTCCGCCAGGAAAATTCGCACGCTCCCTTGTTTTTGTTTAGCATTTACGATCCGGTGTACGTATACTTCCCAGAGGTGCACGCCATCACGGATGGGGTTACCAAATGGAATCAAATTAGCGAGACGACAATGCAAAAATTTGGCCCGAGCTACTTTGTTAATATCAATCGTCAACTTTCTTACGGGCAGTACCAATCCGTCGCTAGTCGGGAAAAATTGGCTCAACAAGCAGCCAAGGCGAATCGCGCTTCAATTAGTCAAGCCGAAGTATTGAAAGTCATGTCGGGGCAAGGGAAAAATTTAAATCGTTATATTTCTACGAAGGACAACTTTCATCCGAACCATGCCGGCTATGGCTTAATGACTACGGCGTTATGGCGACAAATGCAGGCGCATGATAGTTTTATGTATCAGAAATGAGGGAACACTGTGAAAAATAAATGGAAACTGGCTTTTTGGACCCTCGTGGTTCTTTTAGGGCTAGGAGTGGGGGCCTTATATTTACGAGTAACCGCACCAACTGCGGTTTCGCCAGAAACACCGGCTTACCAGGCGAGCGATACTTCCGTTGAAGTAACGATGAATCGCAAGCAGGTTAATGCGCTTTCGGCAAATTATCTGCAACGCTTTTTAAGGGACAGCAAGATCAAATATCGCTTTGTGGTTGGTGAAAAATACGCGACGGTGATTGGAACAACGAAAGTTTTAGGCAGCCGGGTGCAATTTGCGATGAACTTTATTCCGGAAAAAACTGCTAATGGCAATATTCGCTTAAAAGCAAAGGGCTTATTAGTGGGGCGCTTAAATTTGCCCGTTCGGATTGTCTTGGCGTACGTTAAGAAAAACTACGATTTACCAAGGTGGGTGGCAATTAATCAACACCGGCAAACAATTTTGCTAGACTTGAATAAATATAGTCAAAAACAATCGGTCCGCTATTCAGCTAAGCAATTAGACATGGCAAAGGGCCAGTTTACCTTCTTGATTACGATTCCCCAGGAGGCCAAGTAAGATGTATCGCGAGAGTTTTTATCAATTTTTAATGACCCAACGCAACCCGAATGGAGCTGACGAGGTGGAGCAATTTGCCAATAACGCTTTTTTGGACTCCGCTTTTCCGAAGCAATCACAAGATTTTACGGAGATTTCTCAATATTTGGAAGAGAATGCTGATTATTTGCCTTCTATGACCATCTTTGATGCTGCTTGGCAACAGTATTTGGCAAAGGTAGGCTAATTATTGCAAGGGAGGAACTAAAATTATGGCAGTTATTCAATGGTTTCCGGGGCACATGGCGAAAGCTTTGCGGCAAATTAAAGAGCAAATGCCCCTGGTTGATATTATTTTTGAATTAGTGGATGCCCGGGTCCCGTATTCATCACAAAATCCGGAAGTGCACCGCCTGGCTGGTGATAAGCCGCGCTTATTGATTATGACGAAGACGGATTTGGCAGATCCAAAGGTGGTAAGCCAGTGGCAAAACTTTTTTGCGAAGCGGGGCCAAGTGGTATTGGCTTTGGACTCACGGGAGCGCCAAGTAGCGAAAAAGGTTACGGCAGCCGCCAAAGAAGTCCTTGCAGAGCAGTTGGCAGCCCAAGCCGCCAAGGGGATGCAAAAACGTGCCATTCGGGCAATGTGTGTGGGGGTTCCGAACGTGGGCAAGTCCACTTTACTTAACCACTTAGTCAAGCGCAATGTTGCGCAAACTGGTAATCGGCCTGGCGTTACGACGGGACAACAATGGTTGCGCTCTTCCGCTGACCTAGAATTATTAGACACGCCAGGGGTCCTGTGGCCAAAGTTTCAAAGTCAAAAGCAAGGCACCATGTTGGCTTTGTCAGGGGCAATCAAGGATAGTCTGTATGCCAAGGATGACGTGGCCTTGTTTGCTTTGGCTTACTTAAAACGGGAACGGCCCGCTGAATTAATGGCTCGCTATCGCTTGAGCGAGATGGATCTTAGTCAACCTGATCCCGACTTGCTCTTGACTATTACCCAAAAAATGGGCTTTCGGGATGACTATGATCGGGCCAGCGAACGGTTGATTTTTGAACTGCGTAAGGGGAAATTAGGGCCAATTTCCTTGGAAATTCCCGCTGATTTAAATGCGGAGGGAATCAATGAGTAAGCAAAGCATTGCCGAAATCAAAGCAGCACTACAAACCATTACGGATTTAGCTGATCCGCAGGTAGCAGTGTGGCGTGAGGATCCCCGCAAAGGCGTTCAAGCGGCCCTTGTCCAACGTGAAAAACAGTTGGCCAAATTAGCGGCGGCCCAAGCTGCCTTTGAGCGCCGTTTCTTATATGAACGTCAGCTTTGGCAGGCAGGCCACCAGTTTGTGGCGGGAATTGATGAGGTTGGCCGCGGCCCCTTAGCCGGGCCCGTCGTAACTTGTGCAGTGATCTTGAACGCGGACTTTGATTTGTTAGGGGTTACGGATTCGAAGCAACTAACCAAAAAAGAACGAGAAGAGTTATATCTGCATATTGTTGATGAAGCCGTTGAGGTTAATTTAGCCGTTAATCCAGCGCAACGGATTGATGAAATCAATATTTACCGGGCTACGCAAGAAGCTATGGTTCAAGCGGTAGCGGGTTTGCAACATCAGCCTAGCCATCTGATTGTTGACGCGGTTCCATTACCCATTAAGCTGCCTCAAACGACCTTGATTAAAGGAGATCAAAAAAGCATCAGTGTCGCCGCAGCCAGTATTGTTGCAAAGGAGTATCGGGATCACTTGATGATGCAATATGCGCAATTGTACCCTGGTTATGATTTTGATCAAAACATGGGGTATGGGACGCAAGCTCATCTTGCTGGCTTAAGGGCGCACGGGGTAACACCGATTCACCGACGTACTTTCAATCCAGTTCCTAAATTTCTTTAAAAAGATCGCAGCCTAATCCTTGTCTCCCAAGGGTTAGGCCTTTTTTAATGATTGAAAGATCAAAAAAATAAAATTAATTAGTCGCGGTTTGTAAAATTAAGTTAGAAAAATAGAAAAGCCATTTGTGGTAGAC
>NZ_AZFK01000054.1 GCF_001435775.1 Limosilactobacillus ingluviei DSM 15946
TTAGGTGGAGAAACGAATTATGTAAAATTCGATCTCACCTGAAAGGGGGTATTTTTTATGTCTGGCAGAACAACTCATCACTCTTTAGAAGAACGGCTTGAGGCAGTTCTCCAGTATTTGAGTGGTCAGGTTGGCATCTCTCGATTAGCTAAACAATATGGCGTTAGCGGGCATACTGTGCAGGATTGGGCCCGTGCTTATCAACACGATGGGATGGCAGGATTGGAAGAGTCTCACACTTGGCGCCGTTACTCCCCAGAACTAAAGTGTCAAGCCTGTCAGGATTATTTATCAGGGAAATATAGCGTTTACGAGTGTTGTGATCGTTACAATATTTCGAGTCACAGTGTGTTACGAAGATGGCTGAAACGATATACTAGTGGTAAAACCTTTACGGAGAAATCAGGAGGTTCTACCCGGATGAAAGCCAAACGCAAAGTTACTCAAGCTGAACGAGAA
>NZ_AZFK01000004.1 GCF_001435775.1 Limosilactobacillus ingluviei DSM 15946
AAAAATGGTACTAACAGGATTTTACTCCCATCAGTACCAAATATTGTAGAACCCTTTTTTCTACATATCAGCCCAACGAGGCAGGAGGAAACGGCAATGCAGTATACCGGTGGTACATCTGTTTTAAATATTTTGGTCCAAGTAGGGTTTATCTTAATGACCTTACAAGCACTCAATTCCTTGCAACTGGCAAAATTATTTAAGCGCCCGCCCCAAGGGCTGCCCCTCTTGATTGTAATGGTTGCCATTGCCCTCGGCAGTACCTGTGCGAATTTCTTTTTAGACTGCTTTACGATCTTGCAGGGGGCCTTGCGAATGTTAAACTAGAAGTAACGGAAGCAGTTATTAATTAAATAGCAAGGGAGAGGAATGCCTTGGCAAAATTAAAAATAGTTGGTGGCAAGCCATTGCGCGGGAGCCTTGCCGTTGGTGGTGATGAGCAAACCGTTTTGGCCTGTCAGGCGGCGAGCTTATTGGCGACCAGGGGAACCGTTATTTTAGATCACGTTTCAAGTACGCCAGCAATTATGGCTACTAACCAGTGCTTAATGCAATTGGGCGCAAAAGTAATTTTCGAGCCGGCGACCGCGACACTCAAAATGGATGCGGGGTGGCACCTAACGCCTCTGCCCCTGCAAGTAAACAATTTCTTTTTGGCTGGCGCGATTTTAGCCCGGTGCCGGACGGTGACGTTAGTCAATTCCCCTCATGAGGCCCAGTTAGGTGAAGCCGGGACGCAATTATGCGAAAACTTAGCGGCGCTTGGCGCTCAAGTTCAAGTTGAGGGCGACCAAACCATTTTGCGCGCGGATTATTTGACGGGGCACACTTTTACCGTGACGGATTGGTCATGGCAAGTCATCGTCGCAACCTTGATGGTAGCTACGTTAACCCGGGGAATTACGGTATTTAAGGCGGTGCCCCAATTACCGGTAATTAATGAAGTGGTAGCGTTACTCAATAAGATGGGCGCTAAGATTCACCAAACGCAAGCACAAACTTTACGGGTTCAGGGGGTTAATACTTTACATGGGGCGGATTGGTACGTAATTGATGACCAAAAGCGAGCTGGCCTGTATTTATTGGCGGCCGCGGTTACGGCCGGAGATGTAGTCGTTTTAGGGGCCCATGCAGTTTATTTGCGTCCCTTGCTCCATTACTTAGAAGCTTGCGGCAACACGGTAGTAATTCAGCATAATGGGATTCGGTTAATTGGCACGCAAGTGTTGCTGCCAACGGAAGAACCGCCGGCCTTAAGGGCAATGTCACGCAGTACCACTTGGCAGGCGGCTTTATTGGCGCTGCATGCACGGCAGTTGGGGACCAGTTTGGTGACGTTGCCTGCAACGGTGGCAGAAAAAGCGATGGCGTGGCTGCCACTAACAACCAGTCAAGAGTCCCAACTTTACCAAGTAACGGGACCGGTGACTCAATTACCGGGGCAAATGGCTGTGGCTGAGCCAACGGAAGCGTTGGTTGCCTTTTGGCTCGCCCTTGCCGTTAAGCAAAATACCTGGTTGGCCCCTGCTGAGTTGTTGGGGGAAGTGGATGGAGCGTTGCTTGACGACTTATTAGCGTTAGGAGCTGAAGTAACGTTGGAATTTACTTAAGCAACTATTTGCAATTTGCTTAAGACCAAGCATAAAAAGCCATGCGTTCTTCGGGTGTGGTATAATAGCAAACGATTTAGAAAGTTTCGGAAGGAGCAACAAGATGGCAAAGGATATTGGAATTGACCTGGGGACGGCGAACGTGCTGATTTACGTCCAAGGCAAGGGGGTCGTTTTAAACGAACCTTCAGTAGTCGCGATTGATACGCAAACGAATAAGGTCTTGGCAGTGGGGTCTGAAGCTTACCGGATGGTGGGGCGGACGCCTAGTAATATTCGCGCAATTCGCCCGTTGAAAAATGGGGTTATTTCTGATTTTGATGTTACCCAAGAAATGCTGTCGTATTTCATTGGTAAACTAAGTGTCAAGGGGTTTGTTTCCAAACCAAATATCATGATTTGTGCCCCAACCAACATTACGGAAATTGAACGCAAGGCAATTATCCAAGCGGCAGAACAATCGGGGGGCGGTAAGGTTTACTTAGAATATGAACCAAAAGTCGCAGCGATTGGGGCCGGCTTGGATATCTACAAGCCAAGTGGGAACATGGTAATTGATATGGGGGGCGGGACATGTGACATTGCCGTCCTCTCTTTAGGTGACATTGTTTCTAGCCAATCGATTCGCCTGGCTGGGGATCAGATGAACCAAGATATTGCGGCCTACATTAAGGATCACCATGGTTTGGTAGTCGGGGAACATACCGCTGAAAAGATTAAGATTGAACTGGGCACGGCGTTGCAAGTCGAAGAACCAAAGACGATGCCAGTCCGGGGGCGTGATGTGGCCACAGGAATGCCCAAGCAAGTGGAAGTTAATCAAAACGAAGTTGAAGCAGCTTTGCATGACACCTTACAACAAATTGTCCGGGCGGCAATTTCGGTGTTGGAAACCATTCCGCCAGAACTGGCCAGCGACATTATTGATCGCGGGGTAATGTTGACCGGGGGGACGGCCCTTTTGCACGGCTTAGATCAACTGTTTAGTTCTTACTTAAAGGTTCCGGTCGTTGTTTCGCAAGACCCATTGGATAACGTGGCCAAGGGAGCTGGCGAGATGTTGGAACGGATGCAAGGTGATGATTCAACAGCCAAAAAACGCAAGAAGCATGGGAAGTAAGTTGATCATTCGATTGGTGCGGTGGTACCAGCTGGGCATTTCGGCCCGGCGGCCCTACCGCGTTTGTCGTTTTGAGCCGACTTGTTCGGAATACATGATTCAAGCGGTCCAACGCTTTGGCTGGCGGGGGGTCTGGCTTGGTGTCTGGCGCATATTGCGTTGTCAGCCCTTTAGCAAGGGTGGTTTGGATCCCGTTCCAGTTCGGTGGTTGCATTGGAAGAGAAAAGATTGGAAAAGGTGAAAAAGTGGCAAAAAAAGAAAAAACGATTGCGGTTAGTGTAAAAGATATTGAGCGGGCGGGCCAACTCGTCGAACAAGTCTTAATTGGGGACCGCGTAATTGGTGAAGTCGTGGCCAAAGGCGTCAAGTTTGAAGCCCATTTAATGGGTGACCAACAAACCTTTGTGGTCAAATCGCAAGAAGAAGGTTTGGAAACGATCTTGGCGCAATATCACTTGCACCAAGGTTAAAGTGAAGGAGCGAGGACTATGCATCGTTCGCAGCGCAATGAGAACGAGTCACGAATTGACTGGGGGATCATTTTTTGCGTGCTCCTGTTGGCACTGATTGGCTTGGCGGCCATTTTTGTGGCGGCAAGCCATGATAAAACACCGGTTAATGTCAGTCGAACCGTCTTGATGCAGTTTGCTTGGTACGTCATTGGGACGATTATGATCATTGTCATTATGCAATTTGATTCGGAGCAACTGTGGAAGGTGGCCCCAATTGCCTATTGGATCGGCTTATTTTTAATGTACGCAATTCTGGTCTTTTACAGTCGGGCGTACTATGTGAATACCGGGGCGAAGTCGTGGTTTGCGATTGGGTCGATCACCTTCCAACCGTCGGAAATCATGAAGCCGGCCTATATTGTGATGATGGCCCGGGTAATTACCACGCATAACAATCAATATAGTCGCCATACCGTTGAAAGTGACTGGCGATTAATTGGAAAGTTGTTCTTATGGTTGTTGCCAGTGTTGGTATCACTTAAGTTCCAAAACGACTTTGGGACCGGCTTGGTGTTTGTGGCCATTTTTGCCGGCTTGGTTTTGGTTTCGGGGGTTACTTGGCGAATCTTGGCACCGGCGATTACGATTGCGGCGGTTGTGGGGGGAAGCGCCTTGGCGATGGTAACCAGCTCGGTCGGCCGAACCATTTTGGAAAAAATTGGGTTTCAAGCCTACCAGTTTGATCGGGTTGACAATTGGTTGCATCCAGCCCAAGATACTTCCAACAGTGGTTACCAACTTTGGCAAAGCATCAAAGCGGTCGGTTCAGGCGGGATTACCGGGACGGGATTTAACAATTCTAAGGTGTACGTCCCCGTCCGGGAATCCGACATGATTTTTACCGTAATTGGTGAAAATTTTGGCTTTATTGGTGGGGTTTTATTAATTTTGCTCTACTTGCTCCTAATTTACCTCATGATCCGGGTAACTTTTGATACAAAGAATGAATTCTATGCCTACATTGCGACGGGGGTAATCATGATGATTCTTTTCCACGTCTTTGAAAATGTCGGGATGAACATTGGCCTCTTGCCGTTGACGGGGATTCCACTGCCGTTTATTTCGGCGGGGGGATCATCTTTGATTGGTAATTTGCTGGGGATCGGAATGGTAATGTCAATGCGTTATCACCACCATTCATATATGTTTAGCAATCAGAATCGGGAATTTCATTAAAAAGACTGGCAATTTGTTGCCGGTCTTTTTTTGCGGTTAAGCCTTTAAAGAACGGAAAAAATCGTGTAGAGTTAGATGCAAGCATATTCAGGTAAGTTTAAATTCAGTAAAGGGGCACGGAAAATGGCGAACGAAAAGCGGCGGCTTGTGGTTAAGATTGGGACTAGCAGTTTAATCCTTCCGAATGGTCGGGTGAATTTACGAACGGTGGATCGTTTGGCATATACCCTGGCTTCCCTAAACAACCAGGGATTTCAGGTGGCCCTGGTTAGTTCCGGGGCGATTGGGGCGGGGCTGGCAAGTTTACAATTGACCCAGCGGCCCCAAGAAATCGCTAAACAGCAAGCCTTGGCAGCAATTGGTCAGATGGAATTGATGCGGATCTATTCCCAGCGGTTTCTGGACTATCAAACGCAAGTGGCCCAAATTTTGCTGACCCGCGATGTGTTGGCCTTCCCGGTTTCCCGGCAACACGTTCTCAATACATTTGAAGTTTTGTTTGAAGAAGGGGTAATTCCGATTGTCAATGAAAACGATACCGTTGCCGTTGACGAATTGGATCATCACACCACCTTTAGTGATAATGACGAATTATCGGCAATGGTTGCCGTGCGTTTGCAAGCCGATCAACTGATTGTTTTGTCAGATATTGATGGCTTTTACGATCAAAATCCGCGGGAGAATCCGGCGGCTAAAAAGCTCGCCCGGGTAACCGAACTGACGCCGGCAATGCAAAAAGCCGCGGGTGGTAGTGGCAGTAATTTTGGGACCGGGGGGATGGTTACTAAATTACGGGCGGCGCAAGCAATGATGACAGCTGGCAAACAAATGGTGCTTTGCAATGGGGCGAATCCAACCGTTATTTTTGATGTAGTTGCTGGAAAACCTGTCGGGACTGTCTTTGGGTAGAATTTGAAAGGAAGGGAAAATGATGGAAACCTTAGTAAAAATGGGCCAAGCCGGCAAACAAGCAGCGCGGCAGTTGGCCTTATTGTCAACGGCAACCAAAAATCAGGCCTTGATAGCGATGGCCCAAGCGTTAGAAGTTCAAACTGCGGCTATTTTGGCAGCGAATCAAGCTGATTTACAGGCGGCGGCGACGATGCCGGCGAAGTTTGTGGACCGCCTAAAGTTAACCCCCCAACGGATTGCTGACATGGCAGCTGGCCTTCGTCAGGTGGCCCAATTAGCGGATCCGGTTGCCAAGTATGATCGTGGGTGGGTGACCAAAGACGGGTTACAAATTATGCAACGCCGGGTGCCATTAGGTGTCGTGGGGATTATCTTTGAAGCCCGGCCCAACGTCACGGTTGATGCTACGGCGTTGACCTTTAAGAGTGGGAATGCAGTTATTTTACGTGGGGGAAAAGAGGCAATCCAAACCAATACTTGCTTGGTCAGCATCTTACAACACACTTTAACGGCCCAAGGATTGCCGGCGGCGGCTGTCCAGTTAGTTGAAGATACTAGTCACGCTAGTGCGGAAGCAATGATGAAATTAAATGATTGGATTGATGTTTTGATTCCCCGGGGTGGAAAAGGTTTGATTCAACGGGTAGTCCAAACGGCAACGGTACCGGTGATTGAAACCGGGGCTGGCAATTGTCACGTGTATTTAGATCGCCAAGCGGATGAAGCAATGGCAGTTGCTATTGTGGTCAATGCAAAGGTGCAACGACCATCCGTCTGCAATGCGGCAGAAAAACTGTTGCTTCACCGCGAGGCAGCGGCCCGCTTACTGCCACCAGTGGCCAAAGCCTTATTGGAGCACGGGGTGGAATTGCGTGGCGATCAACGGGCTTGTCAACTAGTCCCTGAGATTAAGCCTGCGACCCCAGCCGACTGGGATCAAGAGTATAATGATTTGATTATGGCGGTTAAAGTGGTGGATTCCTTGGATGAAGCCATTGAGCATATCAATCGTCATTCGACTCACCATTCGGAAGCCATTATTACTCCTGAGCTTGCCCGGGGCCAAGCGTTCCAACAACAAATTGATTCGGCTTGTGTCTACGTGAATGCCTCAACGCGGTTTACCGACGGAAGTGAATTTGGCTTTGGGGCCGAAATTGGGATCAGCACCCAAAAGTTGCACGCCCGCGGTCCGATGGGGTTAGCCCAGTTAACGACTACCAAGTATGAAATTACTGGTAGCGGGCAGATTCGGAGCTAGAGCAAGAAAGGTGTAGATTTCCCTTGCCTTTCGCTGAAAAGCTTGCTAAGATAAGAAACAATCTTAATTCGTTTTGGGAGTAGTAGCCTGGAGTTTGTTTTACAGCGACCGTAGGGATGGTGTGACTACGGAAACAACCTTGGTGAACTGGCCTAAAAATCGTCACCCGCTGAAAAAAGTCAGTAGGCGCGTGCGTGTGGTCGCGTTAAGACTTTGAGCGCTACAATATTGTAGAATTACGGGTGGTACCGCGGAGAAGTTCGTCCTGTCGTTAGTAGTAACGCAGGGCGTTTTTGTTTTTTAATAGGCCGGCCGCAAACGAAGCAATCAGGATAAAGGAGTAAAGGTTATGGGATACGATCACTTAGAAATTGAAAAAAAGTGGCAACGTTATTGGCAACAAAATAAGACATTTAAGGCAACGGCCAAACCCGGCCAAAAGAAGTACTATGCCTTGGATATGTTCCCGTATCCATCCGGGCAAGGGCTGCACGTTGGGCACCCGGAAGGTTACACCGCAACCGATGCCATGGCCCGCTTCAAGCGGATGCAAGGGTACAATGTTTTGCACCCCATGGGGTTTGATGCTTTTGGTCTGCCAGCCGAGCAGTATGCTTTAAAGACGGGGCATAATCCTAAGGGGTTCACAAACCAAAATATTGATCATTTCCGCGATCAAATCCAATCCTTAGGTTTTTCCTATGATTGGGATCGGGAAGTGAATACTACGGATCCAAAATACTATAAGTGGACCCAATGGATTTTTGAGCAGCTTTACAAGAAGGGCTTAGCATACGAAGACGAAATCATGGTTAACTGGGCTCCCGATTTTATGGGGGGAACCGTCGTTGCCAATGAAGAAGTGATCGATGGTAAGACGGAACGTGGTGGTTACCCGGTTTACCGGGTGCCAATGCGGCAATGGGTTTTGAAGATCACGGCGTACGCGGATCGCTTAATTGATGACCTGGATTTGGTTGACTGGCCAGAAAGCGTTAAGGAAATGCAACGCAATTGGATTGGGCGGTCCGTTGGGGCAGCCGTCTACTTTAAGGTAGCTGGTCAAGAAGACAAACAAATTGAAGTCTTTACAACCCGTTGTGATACCTTGTTTGGGGCGTCTTACGTGACCTTGGCCCCTGAATTGGACTTGGTTGATGAAATTACGACGCCCGAACAAAAGGCGGCGGTGAAAGCTTATCAAGAAGCGGCTTCGCGGCGTTCAGACTTGGAACGGACTGATTTGAACAAGGATAAGACGGGGGTCTTCACTGGTGCTTATGCGATCAATCCGGTTAACGGAGCAAAGCTGCCAATCTGGATCTCAGACTATGTATTAGCCTCATACGGGACCGGGGCGGTAATGGCCGTGCCGGCGCATGATGAACGTGATTGGGAATTCGCCAAGAAGTTTGATTTGCCAATCAAGCGAGTTTTAGTTGGGGGCGACCTGATTGAAGGGGCCTACACGGGTGATGGTGAGCACGTTAACTCCGCCTTCTTAGATGGCTTAACGATTGAGGCCGCGAAGACGAAGATGCTGGAATGGCTGGAAGCCAACGGAGCGGGTCAAAAGAAGGTCAACTACCGGCTGCGGGATTGGATCTTCTCACGGCAACGCTACTGGGGGGAACCAATTCCGGTTATTCACTGGGATGATGGGACGACTTCCTTGGTACCGGAAGATGAATTACCGCTGACCTTGCCAGATACGGACGATATTAAGCCTTCTGGTACGGGGGAAAGTCCATTAGCCAACATTGAAGAGTGGGTCAACGTTTACGACGAAAACGGTCGTCACGGGTTACGGGACACTAATACGATGCCGCAATGGGCGGGCTCTTCGTGGTACTGGCTGCGGTATACGGATCCAACCAACGAGCAAGCCTTTGCGTCAAAAGAAGCGTTGGAATACTGGTCCCCAGTTGACTTGTACGTTGGGGGAGCTGAGCACGCGGTGTTGCACCTGCTGTATGCTCGCTTCTGGCACAAGTTCCTCTATGATTTAGGGGTGGTCCCAACACCAGAACCATTTATGAAGTTGGTTAACCAAGGGATGATTTTGGGTTCCAACCACGAAAAGATGTCCAAGTCGAAAGGCAATGTGGTTAATCCCGATGACATCGTGGCTGAATACGGGGCGGACACGTTACGGCTGTACGAAATGTTTATGGGACCACTGGAAGAAAGTGTGCCGTGGGATGAAAAAGGCCTGCACGGTGCCAACAAATGGGTTCACCGGGTTTGGCGCTTGTTGATTGATGAAAATAACCACTTGCGTGATCGGGTTTCCACCATTAACGATGGCAAACTGGATAAGGTTTACCACCAAACGGTTAAGAAAGTAACCGCTGATTACGAACGCTTGCACTTTAACACGGCGATTTCCCAGTTAATGGTCTTTGTGAATGAGGCTTATAAGGTTGATGACTTACCAGTTGAGTACATGGAAGGGTTAGTCAAGATGATTTCGCCACTCATGCCGCACGTGGCCGAAGAATTATGGCAAAAGTTGGGGCATGAAGAAACCATCACGTACCAAGCTTGGCCAACTTATGATGAGAGCAAGCTGGTTGAAGCCAACGTGGAAATGATTGTTCAGGTCAACGGTAAGGTGCGGGCAAAGTTGAAGATGCCAAAGGATGCCGATCAAGCGACGGCTGAGCAAATGGCTTTGGCGGATGAACACGTCCAGAAGTTTACAACTGGCAAGGAAATCAAGAAAGTCATCGTGATTCCTAACCGGATTGTTAACATCGTGGTTAAATAATCCCCAGAAGGTGTAACGGCAGTCTTGCTGTCCCGCCGGCCTTAGCGGCTCGGCAACAGAGCTCTTCTGCATTATCTGGCTTACATTTAAAAAGCAAACCGGCGGCTGGGAGAAAACCGAGTTTTCTTCCAGCCCCGCTTTTTTGGAGGAAAAAATAGTGGAACACAGTTTAGTTACCTACCCAGCGATTGTTGAACAAGGGGCCCAACAAACCCGGGTCCACTTTCCGGATTTACCGGCGGCGGATGTGGTGGATGCCGATTACTACCAAGCTTTAATGCGGGCTCAACTGGGCTTGGCGATTGTGATCATTGACTTAGAAAGCCATCATGAACCCGTCCCCGCCCCCTCGGAGCCGACAACTTTGGCGCCATTGCTTAATACCCCTGAAGCCCGAATAGAGCTGATTACGACGGACTTGGATGAATATTAATTTCTGGTGACAATGTTAAAACAAATTGCATCGGTCAGTTAATCAAGCTAAAATGGATAAGTTAATATGATGAAAAGAGGATCAGCAGAGCATGCGCGAAGATGAGCAAGTAACGGCGTCATCCACTAACGATGCCAAAGCGAAGATGCTGAGTGGTTCGGCTTGGATGACGGCTGGCAGCATTACGTCGCGGATTTTAGGGGCAATCTACATTATTCCGTGGACGACGTGGCTAGGGGCGTACAGTACCCAAGCCAATGCCCTCTATGCCCAAGGGTACAATATTTACAGCGTGGCCTTGACCATTGCTACGGCGGGGATTCCGTCCGCGATCTCAAAATTGGTTGCCCACTACAATGGGATTGATGAATATGAGGTGAGTCGACGGCTCTATCGGTCCGGAATGTATGTTTCAATGGCGATGGGGATTGTTTGCGCGACCGTGATGCTGTTTGGGGCAAATCTCTTGAATAATGGGGATGCCAATGTGACGCCGGTCATTCAGTCTTTGGCCTGGGCCGTTTTGGTAATTCCGCCAATGAGTATTACGCGGGGCTTTTTGCAAGGTTATAATTGGATGGCCCCATCGGCACTCTCCCAATTTATTGAACAGCTGTTTCGGGTTGTTTACATGTTGGCAGCGACGTACTTTATCATGAAACTCCAACCGACCCACTGGGTGCAAGCCGTGACCCAGTCCACTTTTGCAGCCTTTATTGGGGCCTTGGGAGCAATCTTGGTGCTCGGGGCAGCTTATTTGCGCCGCTTGGGGTACATGCGTCGTTTAGCCGCGGCGGGCAAGCAAGACCAAAGTGTCCAGACCCGAAAATTGATTTTTAAAATCATTTACCAATCGATTCCGTTTATTGTGATTGAAGCCGGGATCGCCATCTTTCAATTAATTGATCAGTATTCATTTAAACGGATTCTGACGTTGATGGGCGGTTTTTCCAACTACGAAATCAACACGATTTATGCGCTCTTTGCTTTTAACGCCAATAAGCTATACATGATTGTGATTTCCCTGGCTTCGGCCATGGCCGCAACCGCGATCCCATTAATGGCGATGGCGCGGGCCCAAAATGACCAGCAAAGTATGCGAGATCAGATCGAAAATGGGCTGTTGTTGTTCTACTTTGTGATGATTCCGGCCTCCTTAGGGATGGCGGCGGTGGCCCAACAAGTGTATACCGTTTTTTATCGCTACGATGCGGCTGGGGTGACAATTTTAGAGTTTGCTTCATTTATGGCTATACCGCTCGGGCTGTATACCGTTGGGGCGGCCATGATGCAAGGCCTCTCGGAAAATAAAAAAATGATGAAATTTTTGGCGATTGGAATTGGTTTAAAATTAATTTTGCAAGTTCCACTGGTCATGTTTTTAAAGGGAATGGGGCCGCTGTTAGCAACGGGGATCGCGATGTCGGTAATCAATTATTTGATCTTACATTCCTTCAATATGGAATTTACCTTACGTTTTAATCGGATGGCGAAACCAACGAACCAGATTTTAGCGTATTCGTTGATCATGTTTGCTGCGGTAAAACTTGTAATGTTAGGAATGAACCTGATAGTGGATCCGCATGGTCGCTATATGGCCTTCTTTGCGTTGTTACCGGGGATGGCGATCGGGATCGCCGTGTTTGGCTATTTAGCCCTTCGCTACCGATTAGTTGATGAAATCATGGGACCGGGTCGCGCAGCCGGGTTCCGGCGAAAATTAAGAATTACGCCAGCCTAGTGTGGTGTTGAAGAGTTGATGAGGAGCTGAATGCTCATCAACTCTTTTTCTTTTATAATCGTAACTTTGACTTCGCCCCAGATTAATTTTATAATGTAAGCGGATTCAAATAAGGAGGGGATCGCTAATGCGAATGGTGGAAGTAATTGATCATAAACGGCAAGGTCAAGTTTTGACGCCGGCTGAAATTAATTTTTTTGTTGAGGGAGTTGTTACACATACCATCCCGGATTATCAAATTTCAGCGCTATTGATGGCAATTTATTTTCAGGGAATGACTTCAGAAGAACAAACCACGTTAACCATGGCAATGATGAACTCAGGGGATCATTTGGACTTAAGTGCTATTCCGGGAGTGAAAGTGGACAAACATTCCACCGGTGGCGTTGGGGATAAAACAAGTTTACCTTTGGCTGCGATGGTGGCAGCCCTAGGCATTCCCGTCCCCATGATATCTGGGCGGGGCTTAGGCCATACTGGTGGCACGCTAGACAAGTTGGAGGCAATCCCCGGATTTCAGGTTGCCCGTAGCGAAGCGGCTTTTATTAACCAAGTAAAGACTACGGGAGTAGCAATTATTGGTGCTACTGGTGAGGTGGCCCCGGCTGATAAGCGCATTTATGCTTTACGGGACGTAACTGATACGGTTGATTCAATTCCGCTGATTGCCAGTTCGATTATGAGTAAGAAGATTGCTTCAGGGACCGATGCCTTGGTGATTGATGTTAAAACGGGTGCCGGGGCCTTTATGAAGGACGAGTCCGCAGCCAAAGAGTTGGCGACGGCGTTAGTACAAATCGGTCGGCAAGCAGGGTTAGTCTGCAAAGCAATTATTTCCGATATGAATCAACCACTGGGCAATAAGGTCGGGAATACGCTCGAAATTGAAGAAACGTTGGACTTATTAAAGGGACATGGGCCCGCAGACCTTTTGGAGTTAGTATTAACCTTGGGCAGTCACATGGTGGTGATGGGAGGAAAGGCCACCACCCTAGCCCAGGGCCGGGAAATGCTAGCAGCGACGTTAACTGATGGTAGTGCCTTGGCCAAGTTTAAAGCAATGATTGAAGCGCAAGGTGGCAACGGTCAAGTAGTTACTGACTATGCGCTGATGCCTCATGCCAAGTATCAAGTTGTCGTTTCCGCCCCGCAAAGTGGGGTGATCACGAGCTTGAGCGCTGACGGCATTGGTATTGCCGCGCTGATGCTTGGTGGCGGCCGGCAAAAAGCCGATGACCAACTGGATTATGGCGTCGGCATTGAACTGCACAAAAAGCTTGGCGATGAGGTGAAAGCAGGCGAGCCCTTGCTGACTATTCATGCGAACCAAACGGACCTGACGGAAGTAAAGGCGCGGTTAGCAGCCAGCATCACAATTGGTTCAGCGGCCACCGTTCCACCACTGATTCACCAAGTGATTGAATAGTGTGGTAAAAATGTTATGATAATCACCAAAGAAATTAATGGGGGAGTTTTAAATGCCTTGTACAACTTTACTAGCTGGGAAAGCCGCCACAATTGATGGTTCAACCATTATTGCCCGGCAAGAAGATTATGGTCAGGCGCTGAATCCACAACGGTTTGTGGTTGTCAAGCCCAGTGACCAGCCACGCCATTATGCGGCCAAAACCACCAGTTTTACGATTGACTTACCCGATAATCCGTTGCGCTACACGTCGACCCCGGATGCCGATGATTCGGCGGGGGTGTTTGGAGCAGCGGGGATTAATGCCGCCAATGTTGCCATGACGGCAACGGAGACTAGTACCACCAACGTGCGAGTACGGGGATTGGATCCATTTAATCCCGTGAGTGGGATTGGCGAAGAAGATTTTATCACCTTGGTTTTACCATACATTCATACTGCCCGCGAAGGGGTGCAACGCTTGGGACACTTACTCGAGACCTATGGGACGTATGAAGCCAATGGGATTGCCTTTAGTGATCAAGATGAGGTTTGGTACTTGGAAACAATCGGGGGCCATCACTGGGCGGCGGTGCGAATCCCTGATGATGCTTATGTGCTTGCTCCAAACCGCTTCAATATTACGGATTTTGATTTTGCCAGTGAAACGACGTTAGCCAGCGCCGACCTGCAATCCTTTATCGACGAGCATCACCTTAATCCGGATCGCGAGGGTTATAACCTGCGTCATATTTTTGGTAGTCAGACGATGCAAGATGCCCGCTATAATAATCCGCGGACCTGGTATGGCCAAAAATTATTGGGCGGAGCGCCAGCCACGGCCCCGACTGAAATGGATCAGCCCTTTTGGTGCCGGCCAACGCAACTATTGACGGTCGAAAAGATCAAGCAAGTCTTGAGCTCACATTACCAAAACACGGTCTACGATCCCTATGGGGGTGCAGCGGGCAAACAGTTCCGGCCGATTGCTTTAAATCGGAACCTGGAATTGCATATTTTACAGTTACGCAATCATGTTCCCGCCGCTCTGGCAGGCATTCATTGGTTGGCGTTTGGCCCCAATACTTTTAATGCGGTGGTCCCGTTTTATGCCAACGTGAATGACACCCCGGCGCCATATGCCCAGACAAATCAGGATTATGACCCCCTTAATATGTATTGGTTAACCAACACCTTGGCAGCATTAGGGGATCATCGGTACCAAGCCGTTGCGCCGCTGGTTGAACAATTTGAAGAAACCGTGGGGGCACAATGTCGAGCATTGCAACACCAAGCGGATGCGACTTCGTACGCAGCTGGGGAATGGCCAGCGTATTTGACCACGATTAATGAACAAATGGCGCACCTTAGTCAGCGGGAGGCACTTAAGTTACTGGGCAAGTTGGTTCAGGATGCGTTTAATCATGAGCATTTGGCGTTCTAGCAATCGTTAAAAGCAACATTATTGATCTTTAAGTTTGAAAACTTGTCATGGCGGCTATTAGTTTCTAGCCACCATTTTTTAATCCAGTTCTAATAATATTTTAAATATTATTTTTTGTAATTGAAAGCGTTTTTCAACTCGGGTATAATTAAATTGTAAATAAATGATCAAAGAAGAGGTGAGGAATATGGATAAAGCAGTTAAGAAACGTAAGTTTAAAATGCCATCGGCCTTTACGATTTTGTTCATCATTATTGTTCTGGTCGCGATGTTATCATGGTTTATCCCGGCCGGGAAGTATTCAACTGATAGTGCGGGCAACATCATTGCCCATACTTATCGAACGGTCAAGTCAAATCCCCAGGGACTCTGGGATATTTTTATGGCACCCGTGATCGGGATGGTCGGGGACGACAATACCGATGGTGCGATTTCAGTTTCGCTGTTTATCCTGGTAATTGGGGGCTTCTTAGGGGTTGTTAACAAGACCCGGGCACTAGACGAAGGGATCAGCAGCATTGTCCGCAAGTACAAGGGCAAGGAAAAGAAATTAATTCCGCTCTTGATGATCCTGTTCGCGTTAGGTGGCTCGACCTACGGGATGGCAGAAGAAACGATTGCCTTTTATCCATTGCTGATTCCAGTTATGATTGGGGTTGGCTTTGACTCGATGGTCGCTGTTGGGATTGTATTGATTGGTTCGCAAGTTGGGTGCTTGGCCTCGACGGTTAACCCGTTTGCAACGGGGGTGGCTTCCCAAACCTTGCATATTTCGCCAGGGAATGGGCTGCTATCCCGGATTCTATTATTGATTATTACGATCGGCATCAGTATTGCCTATGTTTACCACTATGCTTCCAAGATTGAAAAGGATCCGACAAAGTCAATTCTTTACAACCAACGGGAAGAAGATTTGAAGCGCTTTGCGATTCCAGAACGGACGCAAGATGAAGAAACCATGACTGGGCGGCAAAAAGCAGTTATTTGGATTTTCGGGATTACATTTTTGATTATGATCCTGGGCTTGGTACCATGGGAAAGTCTCAACAGTAAGTTCACTTTCTTTAACAGTCTAAATAAGTGGATTACGACGACCCCAGTCTTAGGGACGGTTTTCGGGAAGGATGCCGTGCCGTTGGGGACTTGGTACTTTAATGAAATCACGATGCTGTTCTTCTTGATGTCGGTGATTGTCATGTTTGTTTACCGCATGAAGGAAGCTGACTACATTGAAGCCTTTATTAACGGGATGGCCGAATTTATGAGTGTTGCCATTATCGTGGCGGTCGCTCGGGGGATTCAAGTTGTTATGAATAACGGGTTAATCACTGGGACGATTTTGCACTGGGGTGAAATGGGCTTATCCAGCCTCTCGCAAAGCATCTTTATTATTCTGACCTTTGTGTTCTACATCTTGATGTCCTTCTTGATCCCATCCACGTCCGGTTTAGCCGCGGCTACGATGGGGATTATTGGGCCGCTGGGGCACTTTGCTCACGTTTCCAGTGATTTGGTAATTACTGCTTACCAAGCTGGTTCGGGTTGGGTGAACTTAATTACCCCAACGTCTGGGGTGGTAATGGGCGCCCTGGCAATTGCCCACATTAACATCAGTACTTGGTGGAAGTGGATGGCTAAATTAATGCTCTACTTATTCTTGGCAGTTTGTGTCTTCTTAGGTATTGCAGCGGTTTTGTAAGTAGGTGGTAAGGATGACAGAAACAGTAATCACAGAAGCGATTAAAGTGCAGGCAGTGGCAGCGTTGAAGGAATTGATTGCGCAACCTTCAGCTAATCAACCAGCGGCCCCGGGGGCGCCATTTGGCCCGGGAATTCGCCAAGCGTTAGACCAGATGATGGCGTTATGCCAACGGCTGGGGTTTCGGACTTATGCTGATCCAGATGGGTACTATGGCTACGCCGAAATTGGTGAACAAGGGCCGATTTTTGGTGTCGTTGGGCACTTGGACACGGTCCCGGCAGGAGATTTAGCAGCTTGGGACACGGATCCGTTTGAGCCAGTTATTCGTGATGGTAAGATTATTGGTCGGGGAGCGCAAGATGATAAGGGACCGACGATTGCGGCCCTCTATGCCGTGAAGGCATTGTTGGACGCGGGTTATCAGTTGAAGCAAAAGATTCGCTTTATTTTTGGGACCGATGAAGAAATTTTGTGGCGTGGCATTGCGAAATATAACGAAAAAGAAGTGCCGATTGATGCCGGGATTGCCCCGGATTCTGAGTTTCCGTTAACTTACGCGGAAAAAGGATTACAACAATCCTATTTAGTAGGCCCGGGGACGGATCAGTTTACCCTGCATATGGAGAATGCCTTTAATGCCGTGCCGGCTAAAGCCGAATATACGGGACCACGTTTGGCCGAGGTGCAAGCAGCGTTAGAACGACACCATTTCGCCTTCGAAGCCACGGCTGACAAATTAACGGTCTTAGGAAAATCCGTCCACGCCATGAACGCCCCACAAGGAACGAATGCGGTCCTCCGGTTAGCAATTGCCTTGGATGAAGTCTTTGATTTTGCCCCGCTACATTTCTTAGGACAAGTCTTTAAGGAAGATGCGACCGGGGCCAACGTTTTGGGGCGGGTTGCGGATGAATCGGGGCAACTGACGTTTAACATTTCCAGTTTGGAAGTGAATGCTAAAGAAACGCGGTTACAAATCGATCTGCGGATTCCAGTGACGATTGATCGCGATCAATTAATTGCGGATTTAACGGCTAAGATTGCCCCATACGAACTTAAGTATGAGCATTTTGACTATTTGGCGCCCCTCTTTGTGCCGAAGGAAACGCCGTTGGTGCAAACTTTGATGGCAGTTTACCAAGAAAAGACGGGGGATCAAACGCCACCGCAAATTTCTGGCGGAGCGACATTTGCCCGGACAATGCATAACTGTGTAGCGTTTGGGGCAATGTTGCCGGGGGTGCCTGACTATATGCACCAAGCAAATGAACAATGGCCATTAGAAAGTATGTATCAAACCATGGATATTTATGCTGAAGCCATTAAACGGCTTTGCTTTACTGAGCATTAAAAAATAAAGACCAAGCCTGTTTTTGCGGGCTTGGTCTTATTTTTTAGATTGTTGCACTTAGTCCTTAACCGCGACTTTAACCGGGGTCGGTAGGGTAGCAACAAATTGCTGATAAGCAGCGTCTTCACCGGTTTCGGTAACGACGACTTGGTCGGTGGTAAAGTTGGCAGCAGCTAACAAGTCGTCAGCAATTTCTAATTGGTGAGTAACAGTGGCATTGCCAATTAATTCGATTTGGTAATGGTGGTGGACTGAGTGTAATAAAGTTTTCACCAAGCCCCCCGGGTTATAGACGGTAATTGGCGTCTCGAAGTGGCCTAAGGTTGGGTGGGTGAGGGCAAAAGCCAAGCTCGTTGCCGACATCCCCGTCCCACAAGCATTGGTGAAGCCGACTCCTCTTTCATAAGTCCGAACAAACAGTTCGTCTTCGCCCAAAATTTTGGCAAAATTTAAGTTAACGCCATCGGGATAGTACGGATTCGGTTGATTTAAAAAGGCCCCTAATTCCCCCATTAAGGGGCCGGTTAATAATGCTTCATCGCCAAATGCGATGAGATGAGGATTAGGGACGGCTAGGCTAGTGAAGCGGAGCCCGGGCGCAAGTTCTGGTACTAGATCATCGATGATGCGTTCACGCCCCAAATTAGTAAAGGGCAGGGCAGCGGCATTGAAACGGACGGGTGAAATTTCAACTGCAAAAGCGGGGACTTGGGTGGCAAAGTCCGTTTCTTTGCGAACTGCTAAGTCAGCCTGCCGAGTCTCGACCTTAAAGTTGGTTTGGCCGGTCTTTTCGCTTAAGTAACGCGCTACCGTCCGTAAACCATTGCCACACATAGAAGCTTCATTACCATCGGCGTTAATCACCCGCATTTGCCCCAACACACCGGGATGCTCGGAACGATTGACCACTAATAACCCATCGGCCCCATGTAAAAAACCATTACCTGGATCGGTCAAATGCTGGGCTAAGCGAATCAAGGCGGGATCACTCAGAGGGGTTGGGAGGGTGGTTTGATCAAGCAAGAAAAAATGGTTAAACGAACCGTGGACTTTTAACAACTGGGCCATAAATAAAGTTCCTTTCTTAGTTAAAAAAATGATTATAGATAACTTGCACCGCCCGATCACAATCCGCTGGATCGGTGCCAATCATGGTCGCAATTTTTGAGGCTCCCTGGTTAATCATTTGTACGGCGATTTTTTCGTGCGCCAGGGTTGCCAAAATTTCGGCCGGAATTGTTGGCGAGCTTGCCATGCCTTCTCCAACGATGGTAATCAGCGCAAATTCATTAATCCATTCTAAGCGGTCGGGATTAATGGTGGTTTGAATTTCATCACAAATCTCATCGACTAATTCTGGGGTTAGGTGATGTTGATCAAAGACAATGGTAATGTCATCAATGCCCGATGGCATATGCTCGTATGGGACTTCGTGAGCATCCAAAATTTTTAAGATTTGCAGGGTGAAGCCAGCTTCCTTGTTTAGCAAGTATTTATGCAAATAAAGGGCAGCAAAGTGCTTGCCAGCGGCGATCCCGGTAATGGGCCGGGTCGGGGTAAAATCACGGTCGGTTACGATCATGGTCCCAGGCTTATCCGGAGCCAATGTATTCTTGACGTTAATTGGTACGCGGGCGGCGATGGCTGGGAGCAGTGCTTCATCGTGGAAGACGGAGAAACCAGCGTAAGACAGCTCGCGCATTTCCCGGTAGGTCATCACTTTAATCGGCGTTGGGGAGGCAACTAACTTTGGATCGACGGCAAAAATGGCGTCAACGTCAGTAAAGTTTTCGTAACGTTCGGCCCCTAAGCCGCGGGCTAAAATAGCGCCGGTAACGTCAGAGCCGCCCCGTGAAAAGGTGGCAATGTAGCCGGCCATGGTAAACCCAAAGAACCCAGGAACGACGATTCGCTCATCTGGAGCTAACTGAAAGTCTGCCAGTAAGTGATAAGTTTCTGGGGCCACCATGGCGTTATTAGGGGTCCCCGTAACCATAATCCCAATTTCTTTAGGATCAACAAACCGGGCCTTAAGTCCCAGGTGATTTAAAATGGCAGCCAACAACTGCGCGTTTAAGCGTTCACCATGCGCCTTAAAGGTTGCGAGGCGGTAAGCAGCCGTTGGATAATCACCGTTTGGCAACTCATTTAACGCGCCTTTAATGGGCGTTAATGCGCTTGCGGGTAAATTAAAGTGCGCGGCAATGGCTTGGTAACGGTCAAAAATTTCCTTGATGATGGCTTGAGAATTTTGCTGGTTTTGGCCGCTTTGCGCGTATTGAATCAACAGATCCGTGACCTTGGTATCGTCGTGATGACGTTTGCCCGGGGCGGACGTAACGATTACTTGCCGGGCCGGATCGGCTTGGATAATGCGGACCGCTTGTGCGACAGCTGCTCCGTTTGCCAACGAACTGCCACCGAATTTAATGACTTTCATAATTATGCACTCCTTGGTAATTAACCGAAAATATTTTAATAGAATTCTAACACTATTTTTCGGTCTGACAAGTAAAAAGTGCAGATAAAACGTTGTACTAACGAGTCAGAAACAGGTTCAGACAATAGTAGAAAAACGATGAAATTAAAGCGAAATTAAAAAAGACTTGACGTCGTCGCCGAATAATTATAAACTACCAGTAAATCGAAGAGGCGCAGCCAACAAGAGTAACGATTTGGAGTTTTTCTCAACGAGGAAGAATTGCGAAAGGGGAGGTTGCCGAAGCGATCATGGATGAGAATTAAATGATCAGCTGGGTCGGCGCAGAAGATGCGTCGGACTGTCGTAGGACAATAAGAGCCTGCGGTGCGCTATCGACTTTATTCAAGGAACCCAAACTTGGTAAGCCCCGAAGTGCACCCGCTTTGGGGCTTTTTAAGTGCCTGCAGAAACGGGAGGATTTCAATGCAACAAACAACGCAACCACTAGCAGTGAATGCAGCCGGCCATTTAGAAATTGGTGGGGTTGATAGTTTAGCGTTAGCAAAGCAATATCAAACCCCATTGGTCGTCTACGATGTGGCAAAAATTCGGGAACAAATTCGGCGCTTTAAGCAGGTGTTTGAAGCCGCAGGAGTTGAGTACGCCGTTTCTTTTGCCAGCAAGGCGCTGTCGATCAAAGCGATCTACCAGGTGATGCAAGCCGAAGGTGCGCACGCGGATGTGGTGTCTGGTGGTGAAATTTATACTGCGCAAACCGCAGGATTTCCAATGGCCAGGGTCAGTTTTCATGGTAACAATAAATCCCGGGCCGAATTGGAACAAGCACTGGATGCTGGGGTCGGCATGATTGTCGTTGACAATTTTCATGAAATTGAATTGTTGAAAACATTATTAACGGAACGAAATGTCATGCAAAAGGTCATGGTGCGGATTACCCCAGGCATTACCGCCCACACCAACGAATATATTCAAACCGGTCAGGTTGATTCCAAATTTGGTTTTGATCTGGCCTCAGGGCAAGCGGATCAAGCAATTCAGGCTCTGTTAGCGGATTCGCACTTCAAAGTAATGGGTTTGCATGCCCACATTGGCTCCCAAATCTTTGACGTGCAAGGTTTTGCGGGGGTGGCACAGAAACTAGTTGAAGTGGCTAAGCACTGGCAAACTAAGTTTGATTATGTACCAACGATTGTCAATGTTGGGGGCGGCTTTGGAATTCGGTACGTCAGTGCTGATCATCCCCAAGCTCCCGAACAATTTGTGGCCACAATTGTCAGCGAGATCCAAAAGGCGACCCAGGCCGCTAACTTGCCAATGCCGGCGATTTGGATTGAACCTGGGCGGTCACTAGTGGGGCCAGCCGGTTTTAATCTTTACACGGTGGGCAGTCGCAAGGAAAT
Source organism: Limosilactobacillus ingluviei DSM 15946 (assembly GCF_001435775.1). Lineage (GTDB taxonomy): Bacteria > Bacillota > Bacilli > Lactobacillales > Lactobacillaceae > Limosilactobacillus > Limosilactobacillus ingluviei. The sequence goes on from NZ_AZFK01000004.1 coordinate 21,281, forward strand.
TCCTGGTTACGCCCCGTTTGTGTCAGTTGACGGGGGGATGGGTGATAACATCCGGCCGGCTTTATACCAAGCGGAATATGAAACAGTGTTGGCTAAGGCCCCCCAAGCCCCAGCAGAAGAAACGGTGCGCATTGCAGGGAAGTATTGTGAGTCTGGGGATATTTTGAGTCAACACCAAGCTTTACCGAAGACCGTTCCTGGCGACGTCTTGGCAATGCTGGCAACCGGGGCCTATGGTTTCTCGATGGCTTCAAATTATAACCGGAACCCGCGGCCGGCCGTCGTATTTGCTGAAAATGGTCAGAGCCAACTGGTGGTGAAGCGGGAAAGTTACGCGGACCTGGTTCAAAATGATTTAGACTACCGAGCATAAATATACCTATTATATATTGGAGGATAAAATGGCAACTTTAGATGCACAAGCAATTATTAATTACATCGCAACAGCAGAAAAGAAGACGCCCGTCAAGGTTTACCTCAAGGGGGCGGACTTAACGGCTCTGGATTATCCTGCGGGCACTGAACCGTTTGTGGAAGCGCACAGCGGGGTCTTGTTTGGAGATTGGCAAGTAATCAAGCCATTCTTGGCTGCGCATGAAACGGTCTTTACTGGGGTGCGGGTTGAAAACAATGCCCGCAATTCGGCAGTGCCGTTGTTGGACTTAAAGGAAGTCAACGCCCGGATTGAACCCGGCGCCATTATTCGGGATCAAGTTGTGATTGGTGATAATGCCGTTGTGATGATGGGAGCGACCATTAATATTGGCGCCGAAGTTGGTGCCGGTTCAATGATTGATATGGGAGCGATCCTTGGTGGTCGGGCCATCGTCGGTAAGAACTGCCACATTGGTGCCGGGACGGTCTTGGCTGGGGTAGTGGAACCAGCTAGTGCGCAACCAGTCCGGGTTGATGATGATGTCTTGATTGGTGCCAATGCCGTTGTGATCGAAGGGGTTCACATTGGAAAAGGAGCGGTTGTCGCGGCCGGGGCGGTCGTAGTTGAAGACGTCCCAGCGGGCAAAGTAGTGGCTGGGGTCCCGGCCCGGGTGATCAAAGATGTTGATGAACAAACGTCCAGTAAGACGGGGTTAGAAGCTGATTTAAGAAAGTTGTGATTAAATGAGTTTAACAGAAGCAGAATTAATTCAGATTCGCCGTCATTTGCACCAAATTCCGGAATTGGCCTTGCAAGAAGTTCAGACCCATGCCTATCTTCGCTCGGTAATTGAACAGTTGGCGACGCCCTTCATGGAGCTTAAGACCCCGGCTGAGTTGCCAACGGCTCTCTTGGTTTTGATCAAGGGAACGGCGCCCCGCCGGACAATTGGTTACCGTGCCGATATTGATGCTTTGCCAGTCACTGAGGCCACCGGCTTACCATATGCTTCTAAGCACCCAGGGGTGATGCACGCTTGTGGTCACGACGTGCACATGACAGTGGCGTTGGGCGTCTTAAGTTACTTTGCCAGTCACCGGCCCCAAGATAATCTGCTCTTTTTCTTTCAACCAGCTGAAGAAAGTGAAAACGGTGGTAAATTGGTGTATGAAGCGGGGGTGTTTACCGGTCAGTGGCGACCGGATGAATTCTACGGCTTGCACGACAATCCTGAGCTACCGGCCGGTGCAATTGGTTGTCGCTTAGGGACTTTGTTTGCAGGGACCACTGAATTTAATATTGAAATTGAAGGGGTTGGCGGGCACGCGGCCTTTCCTCATCAGGCCAATGATGCGGTGGTGGCGATGGGCACCCTGATTACTCAAATTCAAACAATTGTGGCCCGCAACGTGGATCCCATCCAAAGTGGGGTGGTGACAATTGGTAAGGTGCAAGCAGGAACGATTCGTAATGTGATTGCTGATCACGCCCGCTTAGAAGGGACGATTCGGGGGCTGACCCAAGCCATGATTCTGACCATTGATGAGCGCTTAAAAGCCTTGTGTCAAGGTTTAGAGACGGCATTTGGGGTTAAGGTCAAGCTGACTTTAAACCAAGGCGGATACTGGCCGGTTGAAAACAACCCCGCTTTGACGAAGCACTTGATTGAATATATGCGATCAGCGCCAGCCGTCAATTATGTTGAAACGGCGCCGGCAATGACAGGGGAAGACTTTGGCTATTTATTGGCGAAATTTCCGGGGACGATGTTTTGGCTGGGGGTCGATTGTAATGCGCAATTACACTCGGCCAAATTAGCCCCACAGGAAAAGGCGATTCAGGCAGGGGTAACCGCGATTACGGGTTTCTTAACTGCCCGTATGCAACAAAACTATGAAGTAACGGCCAAATAAGGGAGGCACAACGATGGATTTAAAAGCAGCAGATTTAATGGTGGCAATTGTCACCCCGTTCACGGAAGCAAATGAAATTAATTACCCAGCGTTAGACCAACTGACGGAACATTTATTGGCAAATGGTGCCAATGGGTTTGTGATTGGGGGAACGACGGGCGAAACGCCGACCTTGTCACATGACGAAAAGTTAGCCTTGTATCGGCACTTTGGTGCTTTAGTGGCGGGGCGCGTTCCCGTCATTGCCGGGACTGGCAGCAACAATACTGCCGAAACGATTGCCTTTACAAACGAAGTGGCGACCATTGATGGGATTGATGCCGCTTTGGTAGTGGTTCCGCCGTATAATAAGCCGAACCAACGGGGGATGCTGGCCCACTTCACAGCAGTTGCCGATGCGGTTGATTTGCCAATTATGATTTACAATATCCCGGGTCGGACGGGCGTTAAGATGGAAGTAGCGACCTTATTACAATTGGCGCAACATCCCCAAATTGTCGGGGTTAAGCAATGTGCCAGTCTCCCAGAAATGCAAGCTTTGATCGAACAGGCACCGGCAGATTTTGCAATTTTCTCTGGTGAAGATGAACAAGCCTTGGTTACGAAAGTCTTGGGCGGTGCCGGGGTTATCTCTGTTGCGGGGCATGTTTACATCACCCAGTTGCGGGCCATGTACGATGCCTTAGCGCAAGGTGATGTGGCCAAGGCAGGTCAATTGCAACGTTGGTTGACGCCCCGCATGGCGGCGCTCTTTATGTATCCTTCCCCATCACCAGTGAAGGCCGTTTTAAATGCGCAAGGTTTTGCGGTTGGGGGATGTCGCTTGCCAATCGTAACGTTAAATGACGCAGAGAAACAAGAATTGGCTACGGCGTTGCAACTTCCAGCCAGCGCTTTAACTGATCAGCTACCGTTGGATCTAGGAGGTGATTTGGATGCCTAAGGTTTTAATTGCTGGTTATACTGGGGCGATGGGCCGGTATGCGACGGCTTTAGTCAATGGAATGGCTGATTTTGAAGTTACCGCTGGTTTGGCGCCACATGATGCCCCGACGGAATTGCCAGCGGGTGCCAAACGTTATCATTCATTAGCGGAAGTCGAAGCTAGCGTGGCTGATATTTGGCTAGATTTTACCGTGCCCGGAGCGGTGAAAGAAAACGTAACCTATGCGTTAACGCATGGCTTTACCCCGATTGTCGGGACGACGGGCTTGAGTCCGGCTGATGTTGCAGAATTGCAAGATTTGGCGAAGCAAAATGGGCAAGGTGGTTTGATTGCTCCCAACTTTGGTATGAGTGCGGTCTTATTAATGAAGTTTGCTAAGGAAGCGGCCACCTATTTCCCGGATGCAGAAGTAATTGAGATGCACCACGAAGATAAAAAGGATGCCCCGTCCGGGACGGCGCTGACTACCGCCCAAATGATTGCTGCCGCGCGGACCAGTCATCCCCGTCCCCACAGCAGTCAGGAAAGTGTCCCTGGGGCGTTGGGCGCGCAAGTCGATGGTGTGGCAGTTCACGCGGTTCGCTTACCAGGGTACGTTGCCCATGAACAAGTTTTGTTCGGGGGTCCCGGCGAAGCCTTGACCATTCGTCAGGATTCGTTTGACCGTTCTTCATTTATGAGTGGGGTCAAAGTTGCCCTAGAAAAGGCGGCTGATTTAAACGAGTTGGTCTTTGGACTAGAAACGATTTTGTAATGAAATAAAAAGGGGTTACAGCATGCCACAATTAGCACACGCACTACACGGGATGGGAAACCGGATTTTACAACAAACGCCACCAGCGCAAATTCGCGCGTTTGACCAAGAAATTTCGGCCGTACCAGAGCTAGTTAAATTAACTTTAGGTGAGCCGGGTTTTGATGTCCCGACGCACATTAAGCAAGCCGCCATCCAAAGTATTCACGATAATGATTCGCACTATGCGGCAGCAGCCGGGAAATTGCCACTGCGGCAAGCCATTGCAACCAATTTAAAACAACGCTATGGGGTTGATTACCAACCGGATGGTGAGGTGGTTGTAACTAATGGGGCGACCGAAGCCTTAACGGCAAGCCTGTTAAGTTTATTGAATCCTGGCGATAAAGTAATTATTCCCACCCCAGGTTATGCCTTGTATCAACCGTTAGTTGCCTACACGGGCGCCCAACCCGTGGAAGTTAATACCCGGGCGGATGGGTTTGTTTTGACGCCGGAAAAGTTAGCTGCTGTCATTGAGGCCAACGCGCCAGTAAAGGCCCTGCTGTTAAATTTCCCGGTCAATCCAACGGGCCGAACTTATCAGCAAGCTGAATTAGCTGCCTTGGCCGCGGTGGCTAAACAGTACCATCTTTTGGTCTTGGCGGATGAAATCTATGGGGATTTGACGTATGATCATCGCCATTACTCGATGGTTGAAGCTTTGCCTGAGCAAACGGTGTTGATTTCGGGGCTGTCTAAGTCACACGCGATGACGGGGTGGCGGATTGGGTATCTCGCGGGCCCGGCCGCGTTGGTTCAGCAAATTGCTAAGATGCATTCGTTTTTAGTGACGTGCATTAATGATACAGCCCAAGCTGCTGCACTCGAGGCAATTGAAAATGGCCAGGACGATCCCGTCAAGTTCCGGCAGGAATACGAGCACCGCCGGAACTTAATGATCGAAGCGCTCACGGCGGCTGGCTTTGAAATGGCAACCCCTGAGGGGGCCTTTTACCTGTTTGCCAAGATTCCTGCTCAATATGGCGATGATGATTTTGCCTTTGCGCGGGTCTTGGCCAAGCAAGCGCGGGTCGGGGTAATTCCTGGTAGCGTCTTTGGTCCTGGCGGTGAAGGGTACGTCCGGTTGTCATACGCCGCTGATGAAGCCGATATAAAAGTGGCCATGGCGCGCATCCAAGCCTTTATGGCGGCCCAAAATTAAAGTGATTAGCAAAACGAGTGAAGCAAAAGGAGACAATTATGGCAAAGGAATATGTAGTAGCAATTCTAGGGGCAACCGGTGCGGTTGGGCACCGGATGATTGAACAATTGGCAGCGTCCTCGATTCCAGTCAAGCAAGTAAAGTTATTAGCATCGGCCCGGTCAGCGGGGAAGCAAATGCAATTTCGGGATCAGATGCTGACGGTTGAAGAAACCACCCCGGCTTCTTTTGAGGGGGTGGACTTGGTATTGAGTTCGGCTGGCGGTGCCACGTCAAAGCGGTTCTTACCCGAAGCAGTTAAGCGGGGAGCGGTTTGTGTGGATAACACCAGTTATTTCCGGATGGACCCAACAGTACCATTAGTGGTTCCTGAAGTTAATCCCGAGGCCTTGGCCCACCACCAGGGGATTATTGCCAACCCGAATTGTTCAACCATTCAAATGGTTGTGGCCTTGGAACCAATTCGACAGGCCTTTGGTTTAAAGCAAGTGATTGTGTCGACTTATCAGGCAGCCTCCGGAGCGGGCCAAAGCGCATTAAATGAATTTAAGGCCCAAGCCCAAGCCTACTTAAATGGCGAAGAAATGCAGGCGGAAATTCTGCCAACGAAAGGGGATAAGCGCCACTATCCCTTGGCCTTTAATTTGTTGCCGCAAATCGATGTCTTAGAAGAAAACGGGTACTCGCATGAAGAATGGAAGATGATTCATGAAACCAAGAAGATCATGTTTGGCGACATGAATTCACCAGCCGTTAAGGTAACGGCCACTTGTGTCCGGGTGCCAGTGGCAATTGGTCACGGGGAATCCGTCTACTTTACGGTAGAAGATGAAACGGCTACGGCTGAACAAATTCGGGCGGTCTTGGCCCAAGCCCCAGGGGTAGTTGTGCAAGATGATTTAGCCAACCAAGTCTACCCCCAACCACTGCAAGCTGAAGGTAAAGGGGATACTTTTGTCGGTCGGATCCGGCCGGATTATGAAAATCCAGGTGCCTTTAACATGTGGATCGTCGCCGATAATCTGCTCAAAGGGGCGGCTTTGAATGCCGTTCAAAACGCGGAAGAATTGGTTAAGCGAGGCTTGATTTAAAGTAAAAAAGCGATGATGAAGCCAAAATTCATCATCGCTTTTTACGTTGCTAGTAGCCGTAGAGGACATCGCGGTGGATTTGATCGGCGTTAATTGCGCCCGTAGTTGTTAAGAAGGTTTGGACCGCGTCGATGACGGTTTCACTGCCAGAGAGGAAATAATCGGCAGTGTTGCCGTAGTGTTGGGTAGTTGCTAACAAAGCGGCTTGGGCTGCCTGACGATTTTTTACAATGTGCAAGTGGAAATTAGCATGTTGGGCGGCCCACGCTTCGAAATCAGCTTGGTAGAGGTGGTAATCATGGGCCGTGAAAATCAATTCAATTGGGGTGGTGGTCTTTTGGCTCAGGGCGTCTTGAATTAAGGCGCGCAATGGTGTGATACCAACCCCGCTTGCGAACATGACCAATGGATGATCAAGAGTGGGCAAGGTAAAATTGCCTAACGGACCATAGATGGTCACGGCTTCACCTGGTTGCAACTCCAAGAGCTGGGTTTTAAAGCTGCTGGGCGTTTGCCGGGTCCGGGTGGCTAACTGCAAGTAGCCAGCTTCTTCTGGGGCAGCGGGCGAAAGGGCGCGAACCTTTTTTTGGTCGGTTACGGCTTTGGTTGGCAGGCCCAGTCGAATATACTGGCCGCTTTGCCAATGGAGACCCGCAGGAATTTTAACCTTTAATTCATAGTAGTCGTTTGCGACATGAGTGAGGGATAAGACCTCACTTTGGTAGCTTGGTAAGTCAGTTGCCATGTTGAATTCCTTTCTATAATGAAGTATAGGCGCATTATACCGAACTTAATCCCCAAAAGGAAAGAAAAAAGCCTTTAAAAGCGTTTTCAAAACCTGTTAAACTGGAAGCGAGCAGAAAGCTTTTGGAAGGAGGATTATGATGAACTTTGATCAAATTATTAATCGGCGGGCGACTAATTCTGCCAAGTGGACGGTTGGGCCGAATGAATTGCCCTTGTCGATTGCCGACATGGATTTTCCAACCGCCCCTGCCATCGTGGCGGCCTTGCAAGCGAAAGTAGCCACGGGGATCTTTGGTTATGAGACGGTTCCGGTCACCTATTATCAAGCTGTGGCAGACTGGTATGCCAATGAACACGGCTGTCGCCCTCAAATTGAGTGGATGCAATATGCCAGTGGGGTGATCCCGGCGTTAGCTTCCGTCATTCGCCGGGTCACGAATCCCGGTGACCAAGTTCTCCTGCAAGCGCCCGTTTACAATATGTTTTTTCAAACCATCCGCGATAATGGTCGTCAAGTGGTTTCCAGTGACCTAAATTATGATCCAACGACGCAAAGCTATTCAATTGACTGGAGAGACTTGGAAACTAAACTGGCGGATCAACGGACGCGGTTGCTGATTTTGTGTAATCCGCATAATCCGACCGGACAAATTTGGTCCCAAGCAGACCTGATCCGCTTGGCGGAATTGAGCGGTAAATATCACGTTAAGATTTTTGCGGACGAAATCCATGGCGACATTACCTTTAATGAAACCGGCTATGTGCCATTCTTCAGCTTGCCCACTTCATTATTGCAACAAGTCATCGTGGCGGTTTCCCCAAGTAAGACGTTTAACGTTGCCTCCATTCATGCAGCGATCCTTTTGATTCCGAATGCCGATTTACGCGCGGTAATCCGGCAGGGACTGCAAAATGATGGGTTAACGGCGGTTAATTTAGCCGCCATTCCTGCTACGATTGCGGCTTATACGCAAGGCCAAGCCTGGCTGCATGAATTATTGGCCTATTTAAAAACGAATCGCGCTTGGGTGGAACAACTGATTGCAACTCAACTGGCCAGTCAAATCCAGGTGGTCCCGGCGCAGGCGACTTATTTGGCCTGGTTGGACTGCCGACAGGTGACGCGAGATACTCAGCCCTTAGCGGAATTTTTGCGCCAAACGACGGGGTTGATTTTAACGCCGGGGGCAGTTTATGGGGAACCAGGGAAAGCTTTTTTGCGGTTAAACCTGGCCTATCCGCGCGCGGTGCTTGAAGATGGACTGGCGCGCCTGGTTCAGGGGGTGGCAGCCTATCAAGAGAAATCTAGGAATTAATCCGTAGGCGTTCAACTAAATCTGTTATACTGAAACCTAATTGGGTGGTCACTTGGTGTGGCTCACCGGAATTCTGGAAAAAGGTTGTGTTAATGGAATGGATGCAGAAAAACTTTCGCAACGGTTGCAAACGGTCGCTGACTTTGTTCCCCAAGGAGCACGGTTAGCCGACATTGGGACGGATCACGCCTACTTGCCAGCCGCCTTGGTTTTAGCTGGTCGGATTGACTTTGCGGTGGCAGGCGATGTGACGCTTGGTCCCTTGCAAAATGCCACGGCGGAAATCGAACGCTTGCACTTAAGCGAACAAATTCAGCCGCGGTTGGCCGATGGGTTGGCGGCAATTCAGCCTACCGATCAAATCGACACCGTCGTGATTGCTGGAATGGGGGGCACCTTGATTGCTAAAATTCTGACGGCTGGCGCGGCGCAATTGGCAGGGGTCAAACGGTTGATTTTACAACCTAACGTTGGTGAAGCCCGGGTCCGGCAATGGTTAATGGAACATCATTATCAATTGATGGCCGAACGAATTGTGGCTGAAGACGGTCATATCTATGAAATCTTAGTAGCGGACTACACGGGAGTGCCCTTTAGCTATAATGCCCGTGAGTTGCGCTTTGGCCCATTTTTATTAGCGGCCGGGGGACCGATTTTCCGCCAAAAGTGGCAAGAAGAATTGCAGCGCGAAGCTGCGGCGCTTGAGCAAATGAAGGCAGCGAAGGAACCGCCGTTAGAAAAAATTGCCGCCTTTCAAGCCCAATTAGCGCAAATTAAGGAGGTCTTGGCATGACGACCGGCTTAGAAGTAATGGCCCGCTTTGAGCAATTTGCGGCGCCAGCGTGGGCCGAGGACTGGGATCACGTTGGTTGGCAATTGGGCGACCCGACCCGGGCCGTCCGGCGAATGTTGATTACGTTAGATGTGCGACCAGCGGTAGTTGACGAAGCAATTGATGCGGGGGTAGACCTGATCTTTTCTCACCACCCGCTGATGTTTCGACCAGCCAAAGATTTGGATTTGCGGCAGCCGCAAAATGCAATGTATGCCAAGCTCTTGGCCCATGGAATTACTGTTTATTCGGCGCATACGAACTTGGATTCAGCCCCGGGAGGGATGAATGATTGGTTAGCGGCGCAATTGGGTTTGCAAAATTTAACCGGGTTGGTCCCAAGTAAACTAAGTTCCCCCACGGGGGAACCGGTGGCCTTAGGGCGGGTAGGTGATTTGCCGGTTGCGTTATCGCCGGCAGAATTTGTTAGTTGGTGTCAGCAACATTTCCACGTCGCTGGCTTACGGTTCGTCACGCCCCCGGCGGCAGTGACGCAAATTAAGCGCGTGGCTATTGTCGGCGGAGCGGGCAGTGAATTTTATCCCCAGGTTCTGGCGGCCGGGGCCCAAGCTTACGTCACGGGGGACGTCTCGTACCACGTGGCCCAAGATATGCAAGCCGCTGGGTTGATGCTGGTTGATCCTGGTCACCATATTGAAGTGGTGTGTGTAAAGCAGCTAACGACGTTGTTTAAAAAGTGGGCTCAGTTGGCCAAGTGGCCGCTTGAAATTCAAGCGAGTCAGGTTAAGACGGAACCCTTTAAGTTTATGATGAAAGATGAGATGAAATAATCATGGCAGAAAAATATCCCGGTTTATTAGATCGTTTTTTGAGTTATGTGAAGGTAGAGACCCGTTCTGATCCGGAAAGCAACACGATTCCCACCAGCCCAAAGGAATTGACGCTGTTAAAGCAACTGATGGCGGAACTTTCCGCTTTAGGCTTAAGTGAGGTCCGGATGGGCAAACAGAATGCCATTGTAATGGCAACTTTGCCATCCAATTTAGACCATGAGGCACCGGTAATGGGCTTGCTTGCCCACGTAGACACCGCTGATTTTAATGCGGCGGGGGTAAATCCCCAGATTGTTCAAAATTACGACGGGCAACCGATTCAGCTGGGCGATGGGACGTACACGCTGGATCCTGCCGAATTTCCGAACTTACGCAACTACTTGGGGCAAACCTTGATTACGACCGACGGAACGACGTTGTTGGGAGCGGATGATAAAGCGGGGGTAGCAGAAATTATGACGATGCTTGCCTACTTGGTGGCCCATCCAGAAATTAAGCACGGGACCATTAAAGTTGGCTTTACGCCCGACGAAGAGACCGGGACGGGGGCCACCCATTTTGACGTGACCGATTTTGGAGCTGATTTTGCGTACACCGTGGATGGCGGTCCATTAGGTGAGTTGGAATATGAAACCTTTAACGCCGCCGGAGCAGAAATTACGATTGAAGGCAAGGACGTCCACACTGCGACCGCCAAGGGCGTCATGGTAAATGCGCTTCAGATTGCCATGGATTTGCAAACGATGCTACCGGCGCATGATCGGCCAGAAAAAACGACTGGCCGAGAAGGCTTTTTCCACTTGTACCAATTGGATGGAACCGTTGATCATGCTCGGATGTTGTACTTGATTCGGGATCATGATCGCCAAATGTTTGAGGCCCGGAAGCAAGCATTGCAGGCAGTCGTTACTGATTTAAACGAGCAACTTAGCAGCCAACGTGTGACCTTACAGTTGACGGATCAGTATTATAACCTCAAAGATGCCTTGCAAGGCCATATGGACGTGGTTGAATTGGCGCAAACGGCGATGAAAGAATTGGCGATTGAACCGGTGATTTATCCAGTCCGGGGTGGCACAGATGGCTCGACGATTTCGTATATGGGCTTACCAACGCCAAACTTATTTGCGGGTGGTGAAAACATGCACGCCCGGTTTGAATATGTATCGCTACAAACCATGGAGAAAGCGGTGGATGTGCTGCTGAAAATGAGTGAATTAAACAGCCAACGAACTAAATAGTTGGGGGCTGAACTTTTTGGGAGGTGTTGGTGATGACAAAGCGGTATGAGGCCCGGCTGCGTCGGATGGTCCGGAAATTGGCGATTGCCTTGTTATATGGGATTTTATCAGCGATCGGGGTTAATTTTTTCTTGACCCATGCCAATTCGTACTCATCAGGACTGTTGGGGATTTCCCAATTAATACAAGCAATTGGCTTAACGATGGGGCTGCATTTGAATTTGGGGCTGCTGGTGTTCATTTTTAACGTTCCGCTATTTATCTTTGCTTGGCGGGTCTTTGGACTGAGCTACATTTTCTATTCGGGGTTGGCCGTAATTTTTAATGTCATTGCTTTGGCGTTGATTCCGGTGGTGAAGTTGGTCAGCGATCCGTTAACCAATACCTTGGTCGGCGCGGCCTTAATTGGGTTGGGAATTGGTTTGTGCTTTAACAATGGCTTTACGACCGGGGGCATTGATATTGTCGTGACTTATTGTCAACGGAAGTTTCATAAGAATGTCGGCTTCTTTGCCAACGTCGTAAATGGGGTCATTTTATTAGCGACGGTGATTGCCTTTGGTCCCAGTCGGATCGTGTACAGTTTGATCGGGATGTTGTTAACCAATTGGTTGATGGACTACGTCTTCGTTTCGCAAACGGACGTCAGCGTAACCATTTTTACCAAGCAGGCGGATAAGTTGATTCCCGCGTTGAAGACCTTTGCGCATGGGGCCACGGTAATGCACGGGATCGGTGCGTATACGGGGGATGAGACGGATGTAATTATCGTGATTACCCCCCGGAGTCAGTTGGTTGGTCTACGTAAAATGGTAAAGACCATCGATCCCCGGGTCTTCTTGAGTATTCAACGGACCAGCGTTGAATTAGGGATCTATCGGCGCCACTCATTATAGTTTTAAGGGTACTAAAAAGCGGTTAGTGAGCTAAGTTCACTAACCGCTTTTTATATTGATCAACCAAGTTGGTTAACGTTCTGGATTGGCATGCACCGTCATAAACGTCCAAACATTGGCCGCCACTAAGGCCACCACGGCGCCTAACACGGCACAAAGTTGGAAATCAGCCGTTAAACCTTCCAATTGACTGCCAATGTAGCCTAATACCATCCCTAAGATGGCGCCCCAAAAAAGCACCATCAAATTTTTAAAAATCGTCTTCATACTTTTTCACTCCCTTAGTGGATACGTTCATTGTAGCACAAATTTTTCGGCAACGGAAAGGCCAATCCAAACGAAGCAACGGGCAACATTTGGAATTAATGATATACTGGCTAATGGAAAGATTTTTAGGAAGGGGCATGTGGCATGGTTCCCATTAATGTAACTAGTGCGTACAGTTTGCTAGAGAGTACGATCCAACCGGCTGAATTGGTTAAAGCGGCTCAACAACAAGGTTACTCGGCAGTAGCTTTGACGGATCGCAACGTGATGTATGGGGCGATTGAATTCTATCATGCGGCAAAAGCGGCGGGGGTCACACCTCTTTTGGGCGTTCAATTTCAACTGGCCGGTTTAGAACTAACGGCGTATGCCAGGGGGAATCAGGGCTATCAACAACTGATCAAGTTGTCAACCCGTTTGGCAACGAACCAAGCGTTGACCGTAACCGAATTTTTAACCGAAGTGGATCAGCTGGCTGTGGTAATTGCACCAGCCACCATCTTGCAAGCTTTGCAACAACCGGAGTTAGCAGCGGCGTTGGAACAGCTGATTGAGCAGCCGGCGCAAATGCGTTTTGCAGGGATTACGCTGACTTTGGATCAGGTCCAACGTACGGCGTTAGTCAATTGGGCGACCAAGCATCAGGTCGCGTTAATCGCGTTTGACCCGGTTGAATATTTGGCGCCAACGGATTATTTTGCCACCCAGGTTTTGCGGGCTATTAAGAGTGGTCACCGTATTAAAGAGCCATTGCGGTTGGTTAACCAAACGGGGGAGCATTTTTTAAAGCCGGCCCAAGCCTGGGCCAGGGCATATCAAACGGTCGGGTTGGCGCAAGCGGCCGCCAATACGGAGCAGTTGGCAGCCGCCTGCCAGGTTGAAATCACCTTTCAAAGTCCGGTCTTGCCAACGTTTAAAGTTCCCGCTGGGCAAAGCCAGGCTGACTATCTGCGCCAACTGTGTGAAGCGGGGTTGCAAGCACGCGGGCTCACGGCAGCAACGTATCAAGCTCGGTTAGACCATGAATTAACCCAGATTCATAACTTAGGGTTTGACGATTACTTTCTGATTGTTTGGGATGTTATGCACTTTGCTCATGAACACCAGATTACAACTGGCCCGGGGCGCGGGTCGGCCGCGGGTTCGCTGGTCGCGTATGCACTGGCGATTACGGACGTCGATCCCTTACGCTACCACTTGCTGTTTGAACGCTTTTTAAATCCCGAACGGGCCCAAATGCCTGATATTGACTTGGATTTACCGGACAACCGGCGTCAAGAAGTGCTGGATTATTTGCATCAACGCTATGGGCACCAACGAATTGCCCAAATTATTACCTTTGGGACCTTAGCGGCAAAGCAAGCCATTAAGGACGTGGCCCGGGTCTTTATGTTGCCTGCCTACTTGGTGAGTGAGTTGAATACCATTTTAGCTAACATTCAAGTGCGGACCAAATTAACGATTGATGAGGCGTTGCGTAAATCCCAAGCGTTGGTGAATTTGATGAATGATCAACCCCAAATTGCACTTTTAATCAAGGTTGCCAAACAATTGGAAGGCTTGCCGCGGCATGATTCAATTCACGCAGCCGGGGTCGTCTTGTCGCAAGCCCCCTTAGCGGAATTGGTCCCCTTGCAAGGCGGCCAAGATGGCGAATTGTTGGTTACTCAATACGCGAAAGAAACCGTAGAAGCCGTGGGACTATTAAAAATGGATTTTTTAGGCTTGCGGAACTTATCAATCATGGATAAGGCCTTGTGTTTGATTCATCATCACCAGCCCCAGTTTAATTTAAAAAAGGTCGATTTAAATGATCCGGCAACGCTGCACTTGTTTGCGGCTGGTGATACCGACGGGATTTTTCAATTTGAGTCGCGCGGGATTCGGCAAGTCTTGACCAAGTTGGCCCCGGACCAATTTGAAGAGCTGGTGGCAGTGAATGCCTTATATCGGCCGGGTCCGTTAGATAATATTACGCACTTCATTGCCCGCAAGCAGGGACATGAGAACTACCAGTTGCCAGATGCCAGTTTGGCGGCGATTTTGGGACCCACGTATGGGATTTTGGTATACCAGGAACAAGTCATGCAAGTGGCGGCCGTCATGGCTGGCTTTTCGCTTGGGCAAGCCGACTTGTTGCGCCGGGCCATGAGTAAGAAAAAGCAAGCGACAATGGATGCAATGCGGTCCCGGTTTTTAACTGGTGCCAAGGAAAAAGGGTACGCCCCCCAATTAGCCCAGCAGGTCTTTGATTACATTGACCAATTTGCTAATTACGGATTTAACCGGTCGCATGCGGTGGCGTATTCGAAAATGGCCTTTGAGATGGCGTATCTAAAGGTTCATTTTCCAAACGAATTTTTCGTTGCCTTACTGTCCATTGAACCGAATATTGCTAAGCAACACCAACACTTTGCCAACGCCCAACAGCATGGGGTCCGTATCGTTGGTCCGCGGATTAATGTCTCGCAAGCCGACTTTAGTCTGGCAAGGGGGGAAATCATCGTCGGCTTTAGCGCCGTTAAAGGGCTCCGCGCTGATTTTATTCAGGCCATTTTAGCGGCACGCCAAACGGGACCGTTTCAGGATATCTATGACTTCTTAGCCCGACTGGCGCCGCGGTGGCATAAAGCGGCCCTGTTAGAACCGTTATTTGCCGTGGGCGCGTTTGATGGTTTGGGGTATAACCGGGCAGAGCTATTGGTGGGGCTTCCCGGACTATTAGCTGGCAGCGAATTTACCTTTCAAGATCCCAGTTTGCAACCTTTGATTGAGCGGCGCCCTGAGTTGCCGTTGGGCGAACGGCTCGCTAAGGAAAGTGAGTACTTAGGGGTGTACTTGTCGGGGCATCCGGCGAGTCAATACCAAGCGTTACGGCAACGGCTAGGGGGCGAATTGGTTGCTGACTTAGGACCGAATCAAAAGGTAACCTTAGTAGTTTTGCTAACCCGCATTCGAGTGGTTAATACCAAAAAGACCCATCAGCAAATGGCCTTTGTGACCGCTAGTGATGAGAGTGGCAGCATTAATCTGACCGTTTTTGCTCGCCAATTTGCTCAGTATGAAAAGTTGTTGAGTCGCCCTAACCAAGTGGTCGTGGTAGCTGGGCAGGTTGAATTACGCAATGATGAATTAGAAGTGATTGTCAATCAATTACAGCCGGCAAATCAATTGCAGACAGGAACTGCGCCCCAGCTGGCTGATCGTCGTTGGGTCCTGCGCTTGTTACCGGAGGTTGCCGAACGCGGGCGCCAGCAAATTAAAGCCATCTTGCGGGCCCACCCTGGTAATTGCCCGGTGGTAATTTATGAAGAACAGACGAACCAAGCGCGCCAATTAACGGTCGGCGCGGCGGCGGATGAGGCGACGCGGGCCGCTTTTAATGCGGCCTTGGGTAGTGCCAACGTTGTTTTGCAGCTTGTGCCACCACTAAAAAAATAATGGCATAGACCGCAAAATGGTGGCGCTTACACGATAATTTGCCGAGAAAAATTAAAGACACCCCCAATAAAACGTGCTATGATAAACAATGTGTGATTGAGGGGGCAACCCCAGAAAATGCTGTAACGCAAAGGAGAGAGATCACTTATGAAGAAAACCAAGATTGTCAGCACTTTAGGGCCGGCAAGTACGGATGTCGACACGATTGTTAAGTTGATTAATGCGGGGGCCAACGTCTTCCGTTTCAACTTCTCCCACGGTGACCACCCAGAACACTTGGGCCGGTTGGAAAATGTTCACAAGGCCGAAGAAATTACCGGGAAGAAAGTTGGGATCATGCTCGATACCAAGGGGGCCGAAATTCGGACGACCGTTCAAAAGGAAGGGAAGATCGAATACAACATTGGTGACCAAGTACGAATCTCAATGGATGCTAGCTTAGAAGGGGTTCACGACAAGATTGCCGTAACTTACCCAGGGCTGTACGATGATGTGAAGGTTGGCGGCCACGTCTTATTTGATGATGGACTGATCGATATGTTGGTTGACGAAAAAGACGATGCCAACAAGGAATTAGTTTGTCACGTTTTGAACCACGGAATTCTTGGTTCACGCAAGGGGGTTAATGCCCCGGGCGTTTCGATTAACTTGCCAGGGATTACGGAAAAGGACTCCAGTGACATTCGTTTTGGTCTGGATAACGGGATCAACTTCATCGCTGCTTCCTTTGTCCGGAAGGCCCAAGACGTCTTGGACATTCGTGAATTGCTCAAGGAAAAGAACAAGGAAGATGTCTTGATCTTCCCAAAGATTGAATCCCAAGAAGGGATCGACAACTTTGAAGAAATTATCGAAGTTTCTGATGGGTTGATGGTACCACGTGGGGACATGGGGGTTGAAATTCCAGCTGAAAATGTGCCACTGGTGCAAAAGAACATGATCCGGCGGTGCAATGAATTAGGTAAGCCGGTAATTACGGCGACGCAAATGCTGGATTCCATGCAAGAAAACCCTCGTCCAACCCGGGCCGAAGTTTCTGATGTTGCCAACGCTGTCTTTGACGGAACGGATGCAACGATGTTGTCCGGGGAAAGTGCCAACGGTGACTACCCAGTTGAATCCGTTGCCATGATGGCCCACATTGATGAAAAGGCTGAAAACAACCTGGACAAGTTCGGCCGGGAAGTCTTTGACTTTGACAAGTCTGACGTTACGGAAACGATTGGGTCAGCGGTTGCTAACGCGGCGCGGGACTTGAACATTAAGACGATCGTTGCTTCAACGAAGTCTGGCTACACGGCACGGATGATCTCCAAGTACCGTCCATCAGCTGATGTATTAGCGTTGACTTACGATGAACGGGTTCAACGGAGCTTGATGATCAACTGGGGGATCCAACCATTTGTGGTGGATCGGCCAGAAAGTACTGATGAAATGTTCCGGGTAGCTGGCGAAAAGGCTAAGGAATTAGGCTTTGCGCAAGCTGGTGACTTGATTATTGTAGTTGCCGGGACGCCAGGCGGAAACACCGGGACGACGAACTTAATGCGGGTTTTACAAGTTAAGTAAGCCGTCAAAATAGAGTTGAGAAACGGGTAGGAAATGTCCTGCCCGTTTTTTCAATCACCGGGACCGCTTTAAATTTGCGCGGGGCTTGTGTAAAATATGGTAAGTTAATACTGGAGCTGGCAAAACTGGAGGGAATTTGAATGAATGAAGCATTAGGAAGCGTGGTTTCGGCGGTAATGGTCGATGAGAATCAGGACTATTACTTTGTGCAGCCTGCGAGAAACGGGCAGACTTACCGCTTGGCAAAAAGTGAGGCCCCCCAGGTTCTGCACATCGGGGGATCGGTCAAGGGGTTTGTTTATGAAAACGCCGACCATCAATTACAAATGACGTGTGCCCATATTCCAACGGTGCAAGTTGACCACTATGACTTTGGCACGGTGGTTGGCGTGCGACGTGATTTGGGAGTCTTTGTTGATATTGGTCTGCCAAACAAAGACATTGTAGTCTCACTCGATGATTTGCCAAACTTAAAGCACTTATGGCCACAACCGGGCGACCGTTTATTATTGGCCTTGCGGGTCGATGATCATGATCGGTTATGGGGGCAGCTCGCGGATGAGGAAATCTTCCGGACAATTGCAGCTAAACCAAGTCGCCAATTGATTAATCAAGATGTTACGGCGACAATTTACCGCTTAAAATTAGCGGGGAGCTTAGCGCTAACGGCGGATTATCATTTAGCCTTTATTCACCCTAGTGAACGAGACCAAGAGCCGCGCTTAGGCCAAGTTGTGAAGGGCCGGGTAATTGGTCTTTCCAGTCATGGGGGAGTTAACTTATCGCTCAAACCCCGGGCTTACCAGGCGATTAATGATGATGCGGCCCAAATTCTGGCCCTGTTAAAGCACAGTCAAGACCATCAACTTCCCCTGACGGATAAGAGTTCGCCGGCGGAAATTAAGGCGTTATTAGGGATTAGTAAAGGACAATTTAAGCGGGCCGTAGGGCATTTACTAAAGGCGCGACTGGTTAATCAAATCAATGGGAAGTTAATTTTGCTCAAGGAGCCAAGCGATGACTGATTTAAAAGCTCCCGTGACGGATTTTTTGGCGCAATTGGCGCAACGGCGTTCAGCCAGTACCGTCGAGAATTACGCCCGCGATCTGCGGCGGATGCAACAAGTGCTGCTTGAGCACCAGCTTGAGAATTGGGGGGCCGCTGATCAATATGTCTGGTTGGAATGGTTGAACCAATTGTCGACAACGACCAGTTTAGCCAGTCGTCGTCGCTATCTGTCCAGTTTGCGCCAATTCTACCGGTTTTTACTGAATGAGCACTTGGTCGAACAGGATCCAACCCGGGATTTAAAGTTACCGCCGTTGGTTGCCACGCCAACGCCGCACTTGTCCGAACCAGCAATGGTCCAGCTTTTGACCGCCGTTAAGGATACCACGCCATTAGCGCTTCGTGATCGGGCACTGTTGGAGCTTTTGTATGCGACGGGGGTAAAGGTAAGTGAATTGTTAACGTTGGATGTGACCGATTTAAACTTCGAATTAGGCTTTTTGACCGTTCGCGATCATTTGGGGCAAGCGCGCTTGCTCCCGTTAAGTCCGGTCGCGCAACATTGGTTGCAACGCTATCTTCAGGTGGCCCGTCCTTTGCTTCAGCAGGATGGCCGTTCAGCCGGCGTATTTTTGAATGCCCGCGGGGGGCGGCTGAGTCGGCAAGCAGTTTGGCAACTTTTAAAAACGACTGGGCAGGCCGCGGCCTTGACGATCGAAGTGACGCCGCAAGTGATGCGGGAGAGCTTTACGGCCCACTTGTTGGCGCACCAGGCGGATTACCTGGTGGTGATGCAGTTGTTAGGTAAACAGTTGCCGCAAGCGCCACTGGTCCCCTTTAGTCGGGTTAAAGCGGTATATCAAGCAACGTTTCCACGTTACCAAGAGGAAGGTTAAATGTTAGTAAAGTACCGGAAAGATTATCAAAAAATTGTGTTGGGCTTACTTTCTTTTAGTCCCGATCTAGATAATTATGATCGTTTGCAAGAAGAAATTGATTGGTCTAATTCAGCGCATCAACCAATCTATTTATGGCGGGCACCGTATTCTGAACAATTTATCGGCGTGGCGGTGTTAGAAGAGGGAACCGATTATATTTTATTGCGCCGTCTTTCGTTTACGCCAAGTGAACGCTCAGGGAAAAACGTTTATGATTTTTTGTCGGCCATTGCCAAGCATTATGAGCCTAAGCGCTTAATGGGGACCTTAGCGACACAGCCCCTCGTTACCAATTGGGCGCGCAGTACGGTCTTTCGGGTTCAACCAACAGAGGAGGAATAAACGTGGCAACTGAGGTGATAACAGAACCGCAAAAACCATTTGTGCACCTGGCTGATTTCGATGGCCCCCTTGACTTGTTGCTCCACTTGATTCGTAAAGATGAAGTGGAGATCTATGATATTCCGATCGAAAAAATTACTAAGCAATACGTGGCGATATTAGAGGCAAATCAAAAATATCAATTAGAAATTGCTGGTGAATACTTTGTCATGGCATCGACGCTAATGCGGATTAAGAGTCAAATGCTGCTACCAGCGCCACCAGTCATGGTTGATGATGAAGCAGAATTCGAAGATCCGCGGGAAGAATTGGTTGACCAATTGTTGGAATATCAGCGCTACCAAGCCGCAGCCAAGCACTTAGAAGCTAAAGCAGCCGCCCGGCAACGGGAGTATACCCGGGAAGCGATGGCAGCGCCAACTGAAATAATTGCTCACCAAGTTCAGCCAGGGGTCACAATCGAAGAATTGCGGGGGGCGTTTGAAGCGTTGCTAAAGCGACGTCAGATTCCGGAATTGCCGGTCGCTGAAACGGCGCCGGAAAAAGTAACGGTTGCCGAACGAATTGACTATATCAAAGCGCAACTAACCCATCCGGTGCGGTTTGTTGATTTATTTGCTGACCAATTGACTCGTGATAATTTAGTCACCACCTTTCTGGCCTTGTTGGAACTATGTCGCCATCAGGTGGTTCAAGTTACCCAGTCAACGGCATTTGGCCCTTTGATTGTAACGAAAGGAAATAAATTTGATGGACAACCAAGCGAAAATTGAGGCGTTGCTTTTTATCGCCGGTGATGAGGGAATTACCCTCGGGGATTTAGCGAACTTAACCGGCTTGTTGAAACCGGCAGTTCACGGGATTTTGGGGCAATTGGCAGAAAAATATGCCCAGGACAACCATTGTGCGCTTAAATTACTGGTCAGTGCGGATACCTATCGTTTAGCAACCAAAGGTGAATTAGCACCAGTGGTAAAAGATTACTTTGAAACTCCGCTAACGGTCCCGTTAACGCCAGCCTTATTAGAGGTGCTGGCAATTATTGCGTACCGCCAGCCCATTACGCGGCTTGAAATTGATGATTTACGGGGCGTTCAAAGTTCGGGATCAATTCAAAAATTAGTCATGCAGGGGCTGGTAGAAACCCGGGGGCGGTTGAACGTACCGGGTCGGCCCTTCCGCTATGGCACCACCACGGCTTTTTTGGATTACTTCGGGTTGGCCGAGTTGAGTGAGTTACCGCCATTAAGTGAGCCGGCGGCTGAAATTATCGACAGCGAACAATTTGCGCAAGCCTTAGCCTTGCGACGACAAAAACTGGAGGGGGAAAACTAATGGAACGGTTGCAAAAAGTGATTGCGCATGCGGGGGTGGCTTCGCGCCGCGCCGCGGAAAAACTAATTTTGGCTGGACGCGTCACGGTGAACGAGCAAGTGGTGACAGAACTGGGAACAAAGGTCAAAAACAGTGACCAAGTTAAAGTTGATGGTGTTCCTTTGCGTAAAGAAGCACCAGTTTACTTTATGTTAAACAAGCCCCGGGGGGTTATTTCATCCGTCCATGATGAAAAAGGTCGCCGGACGGTTGTGGACTTATTTACTGAAGAAGGGGTAACTGAACGAATCTACCCCATTGGGCGCTTAGATTATGATACAACCGGGTTGTTGTTGTTAACGAATGATGGTGAGCTGACCAATCAGTTGATGCACCCCAAGTTTGAGGTTGACAAGGTTTATATTGCTAAGGTCAAAGGATTGGTTACCAATGATGCGTTGCGTCAATTACGGACGGGGGTTAAAATTGACGGTCGGATGACGGCCCAAGCCAAGGCGAAGGTGGTGGAAGTGGCCGCAGATAAGAAGCATTCCTTAGTGAAGTTAACGATTCATGAAGGGCATAATCACCAAGTTAAAAAGATGCTCCAAGCGGTAGGCCACCCGGTGGTTAAATTGCACCGGGAAGAATATGCTGGCCTGACGTTGGCGGGGTTACCGTCGGCGGGACAATGGCGTGAATTGAAGCCCGTGGAAGTTAAGTACTTACGCCAACTATCAGGGGAAAATTAAAGTTAAATTGCGTTTTAAGGTTAAGAATGCTATAGTTAACGACAGATTAAAGAAACGAGTTGTCGTACAGTAGGGTCACATCTCAAGGGACAGCGAACTGGCGGTTGGTGCAAGCTAGGCAGGATGATGATCACGAATTACCCGACAAAGACCTCGACCGGGCCCGACTGGTCCCGTTATCCACCAGTAAAAGAGGGGATTTTCGGCAATCCCTAGCTAGGTGGTACCGCGGAAATTTCGTCCCAGCAAGCGTAATGGCTTGCTGGGATTTTTTAGTTTAAATCAACTGGGGAGGAGATTTTATGACCAAGCAGATTCGTTTTTTTGAAGCGAGCGTAATTTTGATTTTGATGTTAATTATTTTGGGGACCAGTGTTATTGGTTTTCAAATGACACCGACCGTACCGGTATTAGCGGTCATTGGCTGCTTAATGGGGTGGCTGCGATGGCGGGGCTTCAGTTGGGAGGAACTAATGGCTGGGATCAAGGCAGGAATTTCAACGGCCATCATTCCGATCTTTATTTTTATGTTGATTGGGACTTTGATTGCGGTTTGGATTCAAGCCGGGGTTATTCCAGCTTTAATGTTGGTTGGCTTTCGGCTAATTAATGCCTCTTTTTTTCTTCCTTCCGTTTTTATTGTTTGCTCTTTAGTTGGTTCTGCCATCGGGAGTGGGTTTACCACCATTTCAACAATTGGGATTGCCCTGCTTGGAATGGGCAGTGCAATGGGCTTTTCGCCCGCTTTGACGGCTGGCGCAATTATTTCAGGGGCCGTCTTTGGGGATAAGATGTCGCCCTTATCGGATTCAACAAATTTAGCCGCAGCAATTGCGGGGAGTGATTTATTTGCCCACATCAAGAACATGTTGTGGACGACCTTACCGGCTTTTGCACTTTCGTTACTTGCCTACACATTTTTAGGCTGGTCGCACCATGCCATGCCGGCGACGCAGGTGGCCGGGACTTTAGTAACACTGCAGACGACGTTTTCCATTTCGGGGTGGACGATGTTGCCAATCCTGTTAATGCTGGTTTGTTCGTGGCGAAAGTTGCCAGCAATTCCGACGTTATTTTTAAACATTGCGGTAACGATTGGTTTAATTTTTATGACAGAACGGCAATTTACCCTGGCCCAATTGACGACGCTGATTCAGCGAGGATATGTTGCGAAAACCGGTGATGCGACCTTGAATACGCTTCTGAGCCGGGGCGGAATTGATAGCATGATGGGAACGGTGGCGCTGATCATTACTACCCTGGCCTTGGGGGGGATTTTAATGAATTGCAAGATCATTGATCACGCAATGGCGCCCATTGCCGTCCGGTTAAAGACCCCGGGCCGCCTGGTTTTGAGCACGATTTTAGCCGGAATTGGGATTAATCTGTTTGTTGGTGAACAGTACCTTTCCGTGATTTTGCCCGGTAATGCGTTTAAGGCTAGCTTTACGCGGTTAAAGTTAGCGCCGTTAGCCTTGAGTCGGGTGCTTGAAGACGGTGGGAGTGTGATTAACTACCTGATTCCTTGGGGGGTTGCCGGTTCATTTGCGGCGGGGACCTTGGGGGTGCCAGTGACAACCTTTTTGCCATTTGCCTTTTTTAGTTTATTGTCACCATTGTTTTCGGTCTTAAGTGGGGTGACTGGCTGGGGGCTGAAAAAGCAGGCGACGGTGGAAACGGTTTGATTTCGGCTTGCAAAAAGTAAGCGGTAGTGCTATAGTTAAACCGTAAAAATATAAATTAGGTTTGTCTTCAAGGCAGGGTGCAATTCCCGACCGGCGGTATAGCCCGCAACCCGTATTTACGGTGGAACCTGGCGCAATTCCAGGTGCCGACAGTATAGTCTGGTAGATAGAAGATTGCCATCATCAAATAAACGATGACGGACTGGGGGCAAATTGGCTTGTCGCCAGTCTTTTTATTTGGACGGCTTGGATACCTACACAAGAAGGCGACCTCACAG
The DNA here is from genome assembly GCF_001435775.1 of Limosilactobacillus ingluviei DSM 15946. Lineage (GTDB taxonomy): Bacteria > Bacillota > Bacilli > Lactobacillales > Lactobacillaceae > Limosilactobacillus > Limosilactobacillus ingluviei. The sequence goes on from NZ_AZFK01000004.1 coordinate 44,986, forward strand.
GAGGTTTGGTCTGATGACAGTTTCACATTCACGCTTGCAACGCTACACAGTGACAGCTTGCTTTGGTGCATTAGCCTTTGTTTTGATGTTGTTTGAATTTCCGGTAATTCCGGTTGTCTCGTACTTAAAGTTGGATTTCTCCGATTTGCCAGTCTTGCTGGGAACCATTATGTATGGGCCGATAACGGGAATTGTTATTACGGTAATTAAATTATTGCTTCATGGGGCAATGCGGGGCTTTTCACCAGTTGAATTTCTCGGCTTATTTGCCAGTTTCTGCTCTTCGGTCGCCTTATTGATTCCAGTGGCTTGGTTTTTCCGGCGGGGAAGTCACCGGTCGTTTAAAGCAGCCATGTGGTGGAGTGCCGTGGTCGGCACGCTTCTGTTAACGGTTGTGATGACGTTGTTTAACCTGTACGTTTTAACCCCCATGTATATGAAATTGTTTGCTTGGCAGCCTAATTTACCGATTCCAGAATTAATGGCCGTTGGGGTGTTGCCGTTTAATTTAATTAAGGGAATCGCGGTCAGTGCGGTCTTTGCCTTTTTAGCAAGTCGAATGAAACATTTGTTACATTTGGCTGATTAGTGGGTTTTCTCGCTAAGTTGCTTTATAATTATCATAGCGTATTTAAAAGTTAGCGCGCTCCGAGGGTAGTCTGTCGGTTCGCGCTTTTTTTATAATATCTTCAGTGCTAGTAAACGGGGGAGAAAAATGAGTTATTTACTAACGTTGTTTGACAAAACGCCGCGGCGGATCCGGGTCGTAGAAGGCATCCTCCAAGCCAAACGGACAGTAACTAACTTGTTTTGGGGCCAGTGTTATGGTTTGCTGCCGTATTTGGGAGCGGACCGGCATTTAAAGCGGGCGACCTATGACACGTGGCTTCAATCCCAAGCAGCGAAGGGGAATCTGCTCATCGACCAACAAATGGCTTGGCTTACCCCGCAGGGATTATCAGTCAAGCAAGCGTGGCAAACCGAACATTATCAGCCACAGTTTGGACAATGGACGTGGTTAGCGAACTGGCAACAGTTAGCCAATCGAGTCCTATTAGCCTTGCAGTTGGTCTCGGAGTACCGACATCATAACCGCCGCTTTGCCCCCTTACCGGTCAGTTTTAAGGATAAGGTCGCGGTGCGGCAATGGTTTTTGCAGCAGTCTTCGTTAATTGGCCAGGAGTTGTTAAAGGAATTAACGAGCTACCTTACGGCTTTGGAAAAAGCTGATCCGCGGTTGGCTGATTTATTTGTTTTTCAATTGATTGGGCACGAGACGGCGGGATGGACGGAAGCAGAAGCGGCCCGCCGGTTAGCAGTAGCTCGCCAAGACTTGTTTTGGATGGAACGTGATATGTGGTTGTTTTTAGCCCATTCTTTGTGGCAGCAAACGGGGACGTTGGCGGCACTGGTTCAACCTTTATTGGCCCCCAGTCCGTTGCCGAAAAGCGTTCAAACAACCGTGGAAGCTTGGCAGCGGGGGTATTCTTTGGCTGAAATCAGTCGGTTTCGGCATTTAAAAATCGGGACCGTCCGGGAACACCTTTTACAGGCAACGATTCTTGTGCCCGAACAGGTACCGGTGATGAAGGTGTTGCCCCCGCAGATTGTGGCGAGGTTTGCCGAGCAATACCAAGGATCGGCGTTAACGTGGCAGTTCCAGGCCCAAACGAATGATCCTGGGCTGGAATTTTTCTACTTCCGTTTGTTGCAGATTAAGGCGGCCCAGACAGTTGGAAAGGAAGGAGAAGATGAATTTGGATCTCACCGCTAGCTTACGGCAACATTTTGGGTTTACTGCTTTTCGGCCCGGCCAAGAAGCAACTTTGACTCGGATTCTTAACGGGCAAGATACGTTGGCTATTTTACCAACCGGGGCAGGTAAAAGCTTGTTGTACCAACTGCCGGCTTATCATTTAACGGGAACCATCCTGGTAATTTCGCCACTGATTGCATTGATGCAAGATCAGGCCGACCGAATTGCGCGCCAGGGCGATTATCGGGCGGTCGTCTTAAATTCGACGGTTGAAATGCATGATCAAGCGGCGTTACTGGAAACGTTAGGTGACTACCGCTTTATTTTTACTTCTCCTGAAACCCTGGCACGCGGCCCAGTCCTTGGGGCTTTACGGCAATTAAAAATAGCCCTGTTGGTGGTGGATGAAGCCCACTGTATTTCGGAGTGGGGCCCTAATTTTCGACCGGAATACTTGACGTTAAAAAACGCGCGGCAAGCGCTAAAGCCGGGGGTGACCCTTCTATTAACGGCAACGGCACCGCCCCAAATTGCCCAGGATATTTTAACCAAAATGGCGATGGCCCCAGAACAAGTGGCTACGGTGCGGCAGTCGGTGAACCGGGCCAATTTATTTCTAGCGGTCCATCCGGTTGCCGATCCGCTGGCCAAACAGCACTATTTGCAAGCGCTGTTGCCTCGCTTGGGCGGCCCCGGGGTGATTTATTTTTCGAGTCGCAAGCAAGCAACGGCGATGGCCAACTGGTTGGAACAAACGACTTCTTTACAGGTGGCCGCTTATCACGCTGGCTTGGAACCAGTCGTGCGTTACCGTTTACAGACACAATTTATGCAGAATCAAGTTGACGTCATTTGTGCGACAAGTGCATTTGGAATGGGGATTGATAAAAACGATATTCGCTACGTAATTCACTATCATATGCCAGCTGGTTTAGCCGCGTATACGCAAGAAATTGGCCGGGCAGGGCGCGATGGTCAGCCAGCTTTGGCTTTGCTTTTGTACGCGCCAGGTGATGAAAGTTTGCCGGAATTGCTGACCCAAACGGAATTACCCGCCCCAGCGGTGTTGGAAGAGGTAATGGCGGGCCGGGTCGCTCCAACGGTCTTAGGCCCGAAGGCGGATGTGATTAATTTCTATTTGCATCATGGCGTTACGCCCCAGCAATTACAGCAATTGATGGCGCAACAGTCACGCTTGGCTCAGCAACGGATCAATGAGATGCTGGGGTATGTGATGACGACTGCTTGTCGCCGGCAGTATTTATTGCATGCCTTTGGCGAAAAACCAATTGAGCAAGCGCTTTGTTGTGATCGCCATCAAAGTAATTGGCAACCACAAGAACTGGGGCTGGGCGCGGTTAAAACTTTTGCCACGGTTGAGCGGAGTTACAATTGGCGTCAGCAGCTGGCCCACTTTTTCGCTTGTTGACCTGGGCAAAGAGGCGCTAGTATCTGGGGGGGATTTCTGCTAAAATTATTTCATTAGGCCCGCGAGGAGGGAGAACGATGAAGCGTCGCGAAGACGAACGAAATGTAGATGAAAATCTGTGGGATAAAACCTTTGAAGACAACCAAGACTTGGGGCGTGACGGACATTTGTCGCGGTTGGAACACCGGAAGCAAAGTTCGGCGGCCTCGCGGTTTACGACTATTTTGGTGGTACTGATTATCATTTTGGCGGCAACCCCGGTGCTGTATTGGATTAATCATGAAAAGTCTTTTAATCACCCAGCGCCTAAACTAGAACAGGTGGCCAAAGGCTCAACTGATCATAAAAAAAAAGTGGCTTCGTCTTTGTCGACAGCAAGTCAAAAGCGATCTGCCGCGACCAAGCTGAGTCGCGCCAAGGACAGTTCTAGTACGCGAGCGCATTTGGCAGCTAATACCACGCAGTCGGCGGCTGAATCCAGTAGCTCGAGCAGTGCCAGTTCCGTGAACCGCAGTGATGCCAGCTACGTACAAGTTCAAGCGGGACAAGGAATTTATCGGGTGGCGGTCAATAATGGCTTGACGGTCGAACAATTAGCTCAGTTGAATGGAATTTCACCGACGACTAAATTATATCCGGGTCAACAACTGCGGGTGAAGTAGCGAGATGATTCAAAGAGGAGTGAAGATTTTGAAGGGGTTACAAGTTGCAATTGATGGACCGGCTTCGGCGGGAAAGAGTACGGTTGCTAAGCAAGTTGCCAAGCGGTTTGGCTATATTTATTGTGATACAGGAGCCATGTATCGTTCGGTAACATTGGCGGCCCTGAACCAGGGAATTGATGTTCATAATCAAGCCGCCGTTGCTGCTTTGGCACAGCGAATCAAGATTGGTTTTGAACCAGGGGAACCGGAACAACGGGTCTTTGTTGATGGCAAAGAAGTGACGGCCGCGATTCGTTCCAATGAGGTCAATGCGAACGTTTCCGCCGTGGCAGCCATTCCAGCGGTTCGTGAAGAGATGGTTGCGCAACAACGTCAGATTGCAGCAGCTGGTGGGATTGTGATGGACGGCCGCGACATCGGAACCACGGTCTTGCCCAATGCGCAAGTAAAGATCTTTTTGGTGGCTTCAGCTCATGAGCGGGCTCGGCGGCGGTTTGAAGAAAATCAGCGCAAGGGCATTGCAACGACGACCTTGGCGGAATTGCAAGCGGCGATTGAACGACGGGACAAGCTGGATTCTGAACGGTCCGTGTCCCCGCTAACCCAAGCGCAAGATGCAATTCGCTTGGATTCAACCCACCTGTCAATTGCCCAGGTGGTTGATGAGATCAGCGCGATTATCAAAAAAAGTGAAGCAAATTAGGCTTTTTAGCTAGTCAAAATCGTTTTTATCTAGTAAAATGGACGCTAGAGTTGATTGTTGCAAGGAGGATATTTTTAGATGGCTGAAATCGAAAACAATAACGCGATGTTAGAAGCACTTGACAGCATCAAGCAAGTTAATGTAGGTGATGTTGTTAAGGGGAAGGTACTGCAAATCGATGACGATCGCCAAGCAATCGTCGGGATTGAAGATGCCGGTGTTGAAGGGATTGTTCCTGCCAACCAATTGTCCACGAAGCCAGTTGATGACATTAACGATGTCGTTAAGGTAGGGGACGTCCTGGATCTGGTTGTTATCTCCAAGATTGGCAGCGATAAGGAAAACGGTAGCTACCTGCTTTCTCACCGTCGCTTAGAAGCCATGAAGGTTTGGAACGAAATCCAAAAGAAGTTTGAAGCAGAAGAAACGATCACGGCTAAGGTAACCCAAGCGGTTAAGGGTGGTCTGGTTGTTGATGCTGGGGTTCGTGGTTTCGTACCAGCCTCAATGATTACTGATCACTACGTTGAAGACTTGAAGCAATTCGTTGGTCAAGAATTAGAATTCAAGATCGTTGAAATTGAACCAAGTGAAAACCGTTTGATCCTTTCCCACAAGGAAATTGTGAAGGAACAACACGAAGCAGCCGCTAAGAAGATTTTTGCGGAATTGGCAGCTGGTGACGTTGTTGAAGGTAAGGTTGCACGGATGACCAACTTCGGGGCCTTCATCGACCTTGGCGGTGTGGATGGTTTAGTCCACGTTTCCGAAATTTCTTACGATCACGTTGACAAGCCAAGTGATGTTTTGACGGCTGGTCAAGACGTTAAGGTTAAGGTCTTAAGCGTTGATCCGGAAAAGGAACGGATTTCCCTTTCTATCAAGCAAACGTTGCCTGGCCCATGGGATGACATTGAAGAAAAGGCTGCCGTTGATACGGTATTGGATGGGACGGTTAAGCGCCTGACCAGCTTTGGGGCCTTTGTTGAAGTCTTCCCTGGTGTTGAAGGTTTGGTTCACATTTCCCAAATCTCTCACAAGCACATTGCTACGCCAGCTGACGTGCTGAAGCCAGGTCAAGAAGTGAAGGTCAAGGTTATCAACGTTGACCCTGCTCAACAACGGCTTGGTCTTTCCATCAAGGCCTTAGAAGAAAAGCCTGAAGGGGAAGAAAACAACAACCGTGGGAACCGCGGCTCCCGTCGTCCACGGCGTAACAACTACGCTGCTGACGCTCCGGAAGAAGAAAGTGGCTTTACCCTTGGTGATTTGATCGGTGACGAATTAAAGAACGCCGGCAAGTAAGCCAAGTTTAATCATTGATAAAGGGGCGGTGACGGATTGGTCGCCGTCCTTTTCGTTTAGAAAAATTATTCAGCTGCCCGGTGTTTTACTGACGGGCGCGGCTGAGTGAAAACTGAGTTTATATTTGAAAGGAGTGTTTGCGAATGGCAAATCCAATGGTAGCAATCGTTGGGCGACCGAATGTTGGGAAGTCGACCCTGTTTAACCGGATTGTCGGGGATCGGATTTCGATCGTTGAGGATACCCCTGGGGTAACGCGAGACCGAATTTATGCTCATGCGGAATGGTTAGGGAAAAATTTTAGCCTGATTGATACCGGGGGAATTGATTTGTCAGACCAACCGTTGGTTACTCAAATTCGCCAACAAGCGGAAGTGGCGATTGATGAGGCCGACGTAATTGTCCTAGTGGTTAACGTTGAAAATGGGGTGACGGATGCGGACGAGCAAGTTGCCCAACTGCTTTATCGGTCAGACAAACCAGTGGTGTTGGCAGTTAATAAAGTTGATAATCCCGAGCGGCGTGCGGATATTTACGACTTTTATGCCTTAGGCTTAGGTGAACCGTACCCGGTTTCCAGTGTCCATGGCGTTGGATTAGGGGACCTGTTGGATGAAGTAATTAAACATTTCCCGGAAGAGCAGGCCGATGTTGATGATGATACGATTCGTTTTAGTTTGATTGGGCGGCCAAATGTTGGTAAATCTTCGATGGTTAATGCCATTTTAGGTGAACAACGGGTGATTGTGTCTGATATTGCCGGGACGACCCGGGATGCTATCAATACCCATTTTGTTGGGGCTGACGGACAAAAGTTTATTATGGTTGACACCGCGGGTATTAAGAAGCAAGGTAAGCTTTATGAAAATACGGAACGCTATGCCTTGATGCGCTCAATGAAGGCGATTGATGATTCAGATGTCGTATTGGTCGTCTTGAATGCCGAGGAAGGGATTCGGGAATTAGATAAGCATGTGGCTGGGTATGCGCATGAAGCGGGCCGGGCAGTAATTATCGTGGTAAATAAGTGGGATACGATTCCGGACCGGGATCAGCGAACAATGACGGATTTCACGAATTTGATTCGCCATGAGTTCCAGTACTTAGCGTATGCCCCAATTATATTTGTGTCAGCGAAGACTCACCAACGCTTAAATAAGCTGCCAGCCATGATTCAAACCGTTGAGAAGAATCACCAACGGCGAATTCAATCTGCGGTCTTAAACGACGTCTTAATGGATGCCCTGGCGGCTAATCCGACGCCGACCGTGAATGGCAAGCGTTTACGGGTATACTACGCGACGCAGGTTGCAGTTGCGCCACCAACCTTTGTGATCTTTGTCAATGATCCTGACTTGATGCACTTCTCATACCAACGGTATTTGGAAAATCGTATTCGGGCCGCCTTTGATTTTACCGGGACGCCAATTCATGTTATCAAACGCCAACGGAAGTAAGCGTTTTATTATTTGTCAAGGGGAAAAGCCTTTAAAATTTATGAAAATTACCCCAAATCGAGTTTTCAAAATCATTTGACAAAAAAATTTAGTAAGATCTGCTCAAAATGCCTTGCTATCAACGTTTTACTATGCTAATCTAGGTTTTGAAATGAAGTGTTTCGGCGCTTGTTTCGTTAGGATCGTTTGGGGTCCTAACATTCATACGCCCGGCCTCAGCCGGCGCGAATGTTGGAGGTGAAACAACATGGCAAACAAGGCAGAATTAGTTAACGACGTTGCAAGTGCAACTGGTTTAACCAAGAAGGACGCTACGGCTGCTGTAGACGCAGTGTTCAGTTCAATTCAAGCTTCCCTCGCTAAGGGTGACAAGGTTCAATTGATCGGCTTCGGTAACTTTGAAGTACGCCAACGGGCAGCCCGTAAGGGTCGCAACCCACAAACTGGTCAAGAAATCCAAATCCCTGCAAGCAAGGTCCCAGCTTTCAAGCCGGGTAAGGCTTTAAAGGATGCTGTTAAGTAATTTTTTACTTAAAGCATGGAGTAGCTTGGCTACTTATGATCCTGCGTTCATGTGTTGAGCGCAGGATTTTTTTATGGTCAAAAATGAATTCGATTACATTTTTAATCTAAATTAAAATTGACTCATTATTTTCTAATTTTAGCAAAGGTACAATTGAACGTTTGCGAAAAAAGATGATTCCAATGTTCACATTTCGCGCTTTTTCGGTATACTAGTAGTAACACAGTGAAAGGAATGTGATGATAAATGTCGAACGCTTTAATGACGAACTCGTTATATGTAAATGTGGAACGCAAGGTAGCCCGCCTTGATTTTAACCACGACTACCCAACGAGTGTAATTTCTCTGCTAAGCTCTCCGGACGTCTGCGAATTAGTTGCGGCTTTCTTGAAGGAAGATAAGCGACTGGCAATGGCTGGCAGCTTAGAGTCACTCCCAGCCAAGGAATACCTGGCAGTTTTTGCGAAAGTGATGATTGATGATCCAACGGCTTACGATCAATTTAGTAAGGAAGAAATCTTAGCCAGTTTGGAACGTTTTTATTCGTTTTACCGCTCCTTATTACGGGTTTCAGTTATTAAAGCAGACAATAATCACATTCTTGGGCAAGAATTTAAGCAAATCGACCGGCGGTTTAATGAATTAGTGTTACAGTGCTACCGGATGTTGGAAGAAAAGTTGCAAGGGTTTGGCAACCGGACCTTCCGGGAAGTCAGCGCCGGGACGAACGCCAGTCTGTTGGTTCGCCACCACGTCTGGGCAGCCCCAGAACGCTACCAAGCCTTAAATCAATTTGACTTTATTGACAAGGTTATGTTACGACCACCGTTGTTGATGCATACGATTTCTAATAAGCGGAAGGGCCTTTTTACGGCCGTTGATTACAACCCGATCGATCATTTCAATGGCAAGGCTGGCGAATGGTACTGCTACCCTGCTAAAATTGGGGAGACCTTGGCCTTTATCTATTTCCAATTAGATTACTTAGTCAACGGCTTGGCTTTGGCGAACCTCTTTGAATTGGCTCCCAAGGAAGATGTGATCGGGCATAAACCAGACGTCATCTTATTGTTTGGGGTCCCAGAAACCGAAGGGATGGTCAGTCACTACCACCACGATGATGAAAATGGCATTTGGGTTGGGGAAGTTCCGTACACGGACGATACCACCTACTTTGGTTACATGAAGAAAATGTGCTTGACGTTGCATAATTTACACCAAATCAACCACGGTTTGCTGCCAATCCATGGTTCAATGGTGAAGATTCGCTTCAAGAATGGCAAGCAAAAGACGGTGGTCTTCTTCGGTGACTCCGGCGCCGGCAAGTCCGAATCGATTGAAGCGTTACAAGAAGTGGCTGATGACCAAATTATTGCGGTTGATACCATTTTTGACGATATGGGCTCTTTTAAGGTTACAGCCGATGGTAAGGTTGTGGCGCAAGGGACCGAAACGGGGGCCTTTGTGCGCTTGGATGATTTGTCAAGCTCGGTGGCCTTTAATAACATGGACCGGGGGGTCTTCTTAAATCCAGAACGTAAAAATGCGCGGGTAATTATCCCTGCGGCGCCATTTGCCGAAGTGGTTGCGCAACATGATATCGATATGTGGTTGTATGCTAACAATTACGATGATGGCGTCGGGGTGCACTACTTTGAAGCTGAAGCAGCTGCCAAGGAAGTCTTTATCGCTGGGAAGCGTAAAGCCCTAGGGACGACGGATGAAGTCGGAATGACGACCACTTTCTTTGCTAATCCATTTGGGCCGGTGCAAGAAGAAGCTAAGACGCGGCCCGTAATTGACAAGGTCTTTGCCGCTTTGTTTAAGCAAGGGGTTCCGGTTGGTGAAATTTACACCCACTTGGGAAATGATAAATCGCCAGAAGCTTTGCATGCTTCAGCGCGGGCGTTGCTGAAAGATTTAATGGAACAGTAATTTATTGAAAATGAAGAGAACAGGGCCTGGGAAAGCGAGCGCGCTTCAGTATTGGCCCTGTTTTTATGTGCCGAAATAGTGGTAACTTAACTTAAAGCCGCGTAAAATAATAGGATAACAATTAATGAGGGGGACGAGAACGCGTGAGTGAATCATATGCCGAAAAAATGTTGAATGCGATTGAAAGTGGCCAATTAGAGGAAGCCAAGAAAGCCTTTGCCTGGGCACTGCGTGAAGATGATGATGAGATTTTATTTAATCTGGCGGAGCAATTATATGCCTTAGGTTTTTTACATCAAGCTCAACGCACGTACTTAAAGCTTTTGCAGCGTTATCCGGCGGAAGATGAATTACGGACAGCTTTGGCGGAGATTGCAATTGATGAGGGGAATAATGATGAGGCGCTGGCTTACTTGGCTCAAATCAAGTCTGATTCACCGGCCTATCTTCAGTCGCTTCTGGTGGCGGCCGATTTATATCAAACGGAAGAACAGTTTGAAGTAACCGAAGAAAAGCTGCAAGCAGCCTACCAACTGGCCCCAACGGAACCAGCCGTTTTGTTTGCCTTAGGGGAGTACTACTATGCGACCGGCTTGTTTACGCCAGCGATTCAATACTATTTTGCCTTGATTCAAGCCGGAGTTGCCGAGTTTGCGCGTGTCGATATTGCCGGACGGTTAGGAATGGCATATGCGCAAAGCGGTAAGTTTGATCAGGCACTGGGGTATTTAAAGCAAGTGGCGCCGGGATACCTAACCAGTGACTTACGGTTTCAAACTGGCTTGACGGAATTAAATTTAGGCGATTTAAAAGCCGCCATCGTGACCTTAAAAGAACTGATTGAAGATGATGATCAGTATGCGTCCGCTTATCCGGCCTTGGCGCAAGCATATCTCCAAGAAAATCACGTCAGTCAAGCCCTGAAGGTAGCGCAAGAGGGACTGGGGGTTGATGAATATAATGAGCAGTTGTTTGCTTTGGCAGGGGATTTAGCGGGCCGCTTGGGTGAAACGACCTTGGTGGAGAAGTACCTGACGAAAGCGCACGAGTTAGATCCAGACAACTTGGCTATTACCCTTAAACTTAGCAATTATTACCTCAGCCAAAATGATCATGAGGCCAACCTAGCTGTACTGACGACAGTGAACAAGGCAGCCGTAGATCCGCAAGTCGAGTGGAACTTAGCGCAATCGTATCAAGCCCTTGAAAAGTTCGATGCTGCGGCGCAAGCTTACGAAAACGCCCGGCCGACTTATTGGGAAAATCTGACTTTCTTAAAACAACTGTTAGGCTTTTATCAAGAAAATGGCGACCAGGCCTTACTTTTGGACACTTTGGAGCATGCACTGACTTTGGCACCAGATGACCCAGAATTGACGGAGCTAGAGGCGCAGTACCAAGCGTTCTAAGTTTAAAATTGGAGAAACACCATGACGGCAACGTTTCGCTTTGCCCAGCGGGCGGATTTACCCCGCATCGTGGCGATCTACAACGAAAGTATTCCAGCGCATCAGGCCACGGCGAGATTTAGTAATTTTGGGTCGACAACTGGGGTAGTTGCACTTTGAAGTGGGGTGCGACGACCCCCGTTTTTTTAAAAATCATGTATAATTAAATTAATGCTACCTGGTATACCAAAGGAGGAATTTAAATGCCAACTTTTTATTGTTATCAGCGCTGTTCCACGTGCAAAAAGGCCGAGCGGTGGCTAGTTGAGCATGGGGTGGCCTTTGACAAGGTTGATTTGGTAGCGACACCACCGGCAGAAGCGGATTTGTTGCGGTGGCTAACGGCCAATCAAGCCCGGGGGTTGCGGTACTTCTTCAATACCAGTGGCCAGCATTACCGGCAATTGGGACTGAAGGATCAATTAGATACGATGACATTGCAACAAGCCGCCCAACTGCTGGCCAGTGATGGCAAATTAATCAAACGGCCTTTAATGGTAGAGGGGGAGCACGTTACGGCGGGATTTAAGCCTGCCGTATACGAGCAAGAGTGGCTGCCATAATATCTATGCAAAAGCGCAAATCCAAAGGGGGAAGATCGCTGTCAAGGCTTGATAAATAATATCATCAGAGTATAATCATACCAGTTAAAGCTTTTATTTTTTAATTCTTATTCATTTTGGAGGAGTGTTACTTATGGACGAAAGCACTAACAGTAAGGTCAAAAAGATTACGACCTTCGGGTTGGTGACGATGATTATTTCCACCATTTTTGGGTTTGGGAATGTTTCCAACGCATATTTACAAATGGGCTACGGGGCCATTTTTTGGTACGCCTTAGCCGGGATTTGTTTCTTCTTCCCGTGTGGCCTGATGATGGCCGAATATGGGTCTGCTTTTAAGGATGCCAAGGGGGGAATTTACTCTTGGTTAGCCGGTTCAATTGGTGAGAAGTGGGCCTTTATCGGGACCTTCGTTTGGTTGGCGTCGTGGATCATCTGGATGGTGTCCACCGCGTCACGGATTTGGATTACCTTCTCGGCCTTGATCTTTGGTAAGGATACTACGACCAGTTGGACCTTGTTGGGGATGAACTCAACGCAAACCATTGGGGTCTTGGGGATTATCATGATTTTAGCGGTAACCTTCCTGAGTTCCAAGGGGATGAATGCGATTGCCAAAATCGGTTCCTTAGGGGGGATTTTCACGATCGTGGTTAATGTGATCTTCGTGGTGGTCTCCTTTATTGTGCTCTTTGCTAACCACTTCCGCTTGGCAGAGCCGATTCACGGGGCCAGCACCTTCATTACTTCCCCGAACCCAGCTTTCCAAACGCCGATTGCTTTGATTTCCTTTGTGGTTTACGCCGTCTTTGCCTACGGGGGGATGGAATCCTTGGGGTCGGTCACTGACAACATGGATCAACCGGAAAAGACCTTCCCACGCGGGTTGATCATTGCTTCTTTGTTTACGATCGGGACCTACGTTTTGATGATCTTCATGTTGGGGTGGTCAATTAACTACAAGGGACAAATGACCAGCAGTAGCTTGAACCTCGGGAATGTTACCTACGCGGTCTTTAATTATCTCGGCTTGGCGATGGGAAATGCCCTAGGCTGGAGTCACGCGGCTGCGGCGACCTTTGGGGTTATCATGACGCGGATCGTGGCCTTGGCCCAGGCGATTGGCTTCTTAGGGGCCCTCTTCATCTTGATGTACTCACCAATCAAGGCCTTTATCCTAGGGTCTGATCAGCGGTTATGGCCGGAAAAGTTGACCCGCTTGAACAAGGCGGAAATGCCGGCCAACGCGATGTGGCTGCAAGCGATCATCGTTTGTGTGATCGTCTTCTTGGTTTCCTTCGGGGGCTCAGCGGCCCAACGCTTCTACACGATTTTGACGGACATGTCCAACGTTTCCAGTACCGCACCGTACATGTTCTTGGTTGGAGCCTTTCCGTTCTTTAAAAAGAAGCACTATGACCAATCTTTCGTGGCCTTTAAGAATCACACTTGGACCACGATTTTGGTCCTGTTTGTGGAACTGATTCTGGTGGTGGGGACCCTGTTTACCTTTGCCCAACCCGTTTTGGATCATGATTATGAAACAGCCTTCTGGACGATTGCCGGGCCATTCTTCTTTGCCTTTGTGGCCTACGTGTTCTACCAGACTGCCAGCAAAAAACATGGGATGAAATAAAGTTTATTTAAATCATCTGATTGCAGCCGCCTCAGTTTACTGGGGCGGTTTTTTTCGTCTGATGCTAGTCTTTGGGGTGGCGAACCAGGTTTAAGTTCTGCCTGGCCAGTTGCGGTGGTGGCAAGAAAAAGGATGACTAATGTTAAACACAGTCATCCGCTTGCAAGCTTAATTAAACTGGTGGGTTATTTGTAGGAGAGCAGCGATTAATTGCGTGCGGGGCAGCAACGATTCGACGACCGCAAATTCGTCTTTCGTGTGGGCCTTACCCCCGACGATGCCAAGACCGTCTAAAGTCGGAATGCCTTGGGCGGCGATGATCCCAGCATCGGAAGCACCACCACTGGCAATGGCTGCTAAGGGGCCGATCCCAATGGCTTGGGCGTGCTGGTCAGCGATTTGCAAAAGCGTTTGGCTGCCAGTTGTCGGTTCCAAGCTGTCAATTTTGGTTTTAACCGTAACGGTGGTTTGCGTTCCGGCTACCGTGGGGGTGGCCGCGATGGCTTGAATTTGCGCTAATAAGTGCTCACGTTGGGCATTAGTCTTAAAACGTACGCCTAATTGGGTCTTGGCAAAATCGGGGATAATGTTTTCACTGCTGCCGCCGGTAATGGTACCGCAGTTGACGTGCAGGCCAGCGGTCAGGTCGCTGAGGGCTTCGAGCTGAATAATTTGGTGGGCGAGTTCTAAAATTGCACTCCGCCCAGCTTCAGGCGCGGCCCCAGAATGGGCGGCTTGTCCCTGGACGGCGACTTCAACGATCATCCCCCCGCGGGTGGTGGTAGTGACTTGGTTCAAAGCGGCACTCCCCTCTAAGTTCAGCGCAAAATCAGCGCCTTGGGCAGCCTGCGCGAGGGCTTGATCTGCTGTTGAATCACGGTGGATTTTTTCTTCATCGGTAATGACCAGCATCCGGATTGCCCGGTGGGGAAGCTGGAGTGCTTGCAAAGCCTGAATGGCAAACAACCCCATTGTTAGACCAGGTTTCATATCAAAAATCCCGGGGCCGCTCATTAAGCTCTGTGTGGTGGTGAAGGGCCGTTGGGCTGTGGTCCCCGTTGGGAAAACGGTGTCTAAGTGGCCACTTAAAATGACCGGGCGACCGGGTAAAGTCCCAGGAAGTTCCCCGATGAGGATGGTTCCGGGGTGATTGGCGTTAAGCTGGTGCACCGTCATGTGTAAAGCTTCCATTTTGGCTTGCACCAGGGCGACGGCTTGTTGGATGTTAGCCGGCTCAGTTGCCGGTGAATCCTGGTTTACCAAACGTTCAGTAAATTGCAACATTGCTGGTAACTGGGTGGTGAGGTAGGTTGCTAAAGCGTTCATTGGTTACTCCTTTCATGGACCGATTAGTGTAAATAATTAATGGCAAAGCCAGCAAAGAAAACGGAAACCAAAGTCACCGTCACTAAGCCGGCGGTTAGCATTTTCGGTAACAGATATTGTTCCAACGCTCCACGTTCAGCGGGCGTTTGTCCCGTTGAAGCCGCGACTTCTTGGGCCAGCAACATGGTCGTTGGAAAACCGAAGGTACACGTCATACCTAGGGCAATGGTGAGCGGAAATGACGTGTGGGTAAGTTTGCTTAAGAGACCGGCCGTGAGGATTAAGCCAATGGTGCCCACCAGCAAGCAAACCAGCAAGGGGCCCAGCACACTGATAACCATTTGGGGGGTGGTGTTTGCCAGGCTGCCTAAGATGACCACGGTCACCAGAAAAGTAATCAAGCCATGCGAACCGGTTTTGTTCAACATGTCATCATCCAAAAAGCCGAGTTGGTAAAAGAGAATCCCAAAGACAAAGCAGATAACTAGATAGTTGATTTTCCCGTGCAACAACAGACTCGTGCCGTAACTTAGAGAAGCGACCGCTCCTAGTTTAGCTAAGCAAAAGACGGGGGTGTTGAATTGTGCGGGTAACTGCAACGGTTTGCGTGACGGGGTTGTACCTGGCTCCACAGAAGCGGCCGCGACGGTGAGCTCGCCCGACGTTAGCAAGCGTTGGGCCTCTTTTTTAAGGGCCGCACTGGCAACGGGGATGCCAATGAAATTTTGGAAGGTGAGGACGGCCAAGGCGTAAGTAGCTAAGAGTGGCAAGTTGGCTTCTTTTAATGCGGCCAGGAGAACCAGGGTTGCCGCGTTGCCGCCAGCAAAAATCGGGGCGCCGACAATTCCGTAATTTTGTCGGTTCAACAGGCTGGCTACTAAAACAATTAAGGCGCAAGCACCAAGGGCGCCGCCGATGGCAATTAAGACGACCTTGGCCTGGCGTTTTAATTCGGCGAGGTTAATCGTAGTCCCAAGCGCGGTCAGCATGATGCCGACAATGGCCATCCCAAACGCCTCGACCCCACTGTTGGTAAAGAGGTCCTTCGGGAGCAGATGCGTCCAGAAGCCAAGGAGGGCGAAGACGGAGATGGTTAAAACAGTGTTGACCAGGGCGTGGGTTTTCCGTGAAATAATTTCACTAACTGCGTACAGGGCTAATAGAATTGTGAGGGGCAAAATGCCAGCCATTGTTATTACCTCCAAATTTAAAGTAGTTGAGCTAAGTGACCAGTGGCTTCTCAAACCCCCGAGGTAAAGAAAAAAACGCCCAGGGCGATGCCTGCGCGGTTGCATTTGTTGAGCCGACACAGGTACGGTTTGAGAAGTCTCAAAGAATCGTACCTGTGGAGCAATCACATGTACGATTAATCAGTGCCAGCTTTGCCAGTTAAACTGTTGAATGTTGATCAGCATGTGATTGCCCTCCTTTTTATTAAAGTTTAATTAGAATAATAACAGAAAAATGAGAGGTGTCAAGTAGGGAAAATAAAAAAAGCGGGGCCGCCACATTTTTGCAGCGGCCCCACCAAATTGAGGGCAGTTAATACTAGTGGAATTGCATCCCACCGTCGACTTCTAAGGTTTGCCCAGTGATGTAATCAGAGTCTGGGCCAGCCAAGAAGGCCACGGCATTGGCAACGTCTTCTGGTTCAGATAAACGCTTCAAAGCGATGTCCTTGGCAAAGGTTTGCATTCCCCATTCGTCGTCTTTCCCGGCGTTTTGACCAACCTTGTGCGCAATGTCGTACATCATTGGGGTCTTAACAATCCCTGGCGCAAAGGCGTTAACCGTCGTGCCTTCTTCCGCTAATTCACGGGCCACTACTTGGGTGATCCCCCGAATCGCAAACTTGGAACTGGAGTAGACCGTTAAGTTCGGGTTCCCAACCACCCCGGCTTGGGAAGTGGCGTTAATAATCTTACCTGGGTGACCTAATTGCTTGAAGGCAGCGTGGGCTGCTTGGATCCCAAAAATCGTCCCGGCAACGTTAACGGAGTATACGTAGTCAATGTCATCTTCCGTGATCGTGTCGATTGGCGTCGTTGGGGCAACCCCGGCATTGTTGATCATGACGTTGAAGTCACCAAAGTGTTCGACCGTCTTTTCTACGGCAGCAAAAATTTCTTCCCGCTTGGCCACGTCAGCAGCGACAACCAAGGCTTCACCGCCGGCTTGTTCAATCTTTTGCTTGACGTCTTCTAACTTGTTAGCCCGCCGAGCAACTAAGGCTACCGCAAAGCCGTCCTTTGCTAAACGTAAAGCGATTGCTTCCCCAATCCCTTGGCCGGCACCGGTTACCATTGCAACTTTCTTTGTCATGAAAAATTCCACCTTTCACGCTGAAGCGTTTTATATCATTTCGTTGGCACTATTATACGGGAGTTGTTAAACGTCCGTCAATGGGTTTCGTGATTTTTTTCACAGTTTTTGTGAAGGAGATGACAAATTGAGCAAGACTGACACCAAAAAATCGCGACAGGATGCCAAGTTAACGCTTTCAGATGACCGATTTATCGCACAAGCGCCTTCACAGCTTACTGATCAAGCGGTGAAAAATTTTATATAAAAAACTCGCCCCTGCGGATAAGCAAGGGGCGAGCTAATGGTTATTACTTCCGTGGGCGGTAATGGTTAAACAGCCCAACTGCCAGGAGCGCAGTGATAAAGTCAGCGCCGGCTTGGCTGGCTAAAATTCCCGTGTAGCCAAACGAGTGGGCGAAAACGATTAATACAAGGTAAAAGATCACCCCTTGCCGGCAGAAAGAAAGGATAAAAGCCGGCAAGGCTTTGCCCATTGATTGAAACATAGTCGTAAAGACTAAAATCAAACCAGCCAACGTGGCGGAGCTAACCAACCAGCGAATCATGGTAATCCCATGCTTGATCACCGTTGGATCATGCATGAAACCACGAATCAAAGTTGGCGCAAGCAGCCAAATGACGCCGGTCATGATTAAAGCAAACCCGCAAACAACGGTCAAATCTAAGCGCATGGTTTCATTAAAACGTTTGGTATCCTTGGCCCCGTAAGTATAGCCAATTAAGGGTTGCGCACCAAAGGCAAAACCGACAAAGACCATTGTGATGATCATACTGATTTTAAGGGAAATCCCCATGGCGGCCACACTGGAAGGGCCATAAGCAATCAGGTAACGATTGGTCAGTGCCATCGCAAAGGTCGACATTAAGTTGGTTACTGAAGCTGGAATCCCGATGGCTAAAATTTCCCCCTGCATACGGCGGGAAATCTTAGTTTCCCGTGGGGACGTGGTGAGACGCTGACTTTTGGTCCGCAGGTAATAGATCATTAGCAGGTCGGCGAAAATATTACCGGTGACCGTAGCCAGGGCGGACCCCGCGGCGCCTAAACCGCAGGTGAAGATAAAGAAAGGATTCAACACAATGTTAATAACCGTCCCAATGACGCTGGCCTTCATCGATTCAACCGCTAAGCCCTCAGTACGTAAAATGTTTACTGGGGCGTAAAAAAAAACGATGAAGGGGGCGCCCGCGGCGATAACCAGGTAGTATTGACGGGCGTATTCCCAAGTGGCCGGGGTTGCTCCCAATAATTTTAATACTGGCGTTTGCAAAAGAAATAGGAGCACTAAGACGATCAAGCCGAGCAAAAAGCCGGCGGAAAAGCAATAACCACTGACGCGGCGAGCTTGGTCAAAGCGTTTCTCACCAAACAGGCGGGAAATCACGGAGGAACCACCTAAGCCGAGGATGTCGCCCAAAGCAACCATTAGGGTAAACAACGGGGCCCCTAAAGAGACCCCCGCTACTAAATTCGCGTTTTGCGTCTGAGCAACAAAAAAGGTGTCCACCAGGTTGTAAACCAAGGCGACGACCATGTTTAACACCACCGGCAAAGCTAAAGTGAAGTAGGCCCGGCGTACGGAGGTGTGTTCAAATAATTCTTCCAAGATAACTTTCCTCATGTAAGTTCTTTTTAATTTAAGCATATCATATGGTGTCAAGTTCCGGATCGAGTTGGATTGGTCTA
This sequence comes from Limosilactobacillus ingluviei DSM 15946, assembly GCF_001435775.1. GTDB lineage: Bacteria > Bacillota > Bacilli > Lactobacillales > Lactobacillaceae > Limosilactobacillus > Limosilactobacillus ingluviei. Next base: position 63,744 of record NZ_AZFK01000004.1, read on the forward strand.
GGAAACTTATGTAAACTCGGAACCGTTTTCGCACTGTGAAAAGATATTTTAAACGGGAAATTGGACTAATTTATCATCATTTTCTCATTAAAGGCTTGGCAAAGGTAGGGCGGGGGATGATAATAGCACCATTCATTGCAACAGAAAGGAATGATTGATCATGAATACAGCAAACGTCTTATTTATCATGCTGTCGAGCATCCTGGTCTTTTTCATGACCCCAGGGTTGGCATTTTTCTACGGGGGCTTAGTTCCCCGCCGTAATATGGTCAACACGTTCGTTTCGGTCTTTTTCATCTGCGGGCTGGCAGTGATTTTATGGGTCTTGGTTGGTTACTCCTTGTCTTTTTCTGGCAACGTTTGGGGGATCACTGGCAACTTAAATGAGGCCTTACTTAAGCATGTTAACTTGCATCAACTTATGGCCGGCATTCATATTCCGGTGGGTTTATACTCGCTTTATCAAATGATGTTTGCCATTATTACGCCGGCTCTGTTCATTGGAGCAATCGTGGGGCGGGTCCGCCTGTCTTTTTTAGCTGCGTTTATTGTTGCTTGGTCCGGATTGGTGTACTATCCATTGGTACACATGGTTTGGGGCGGCGGGATTTTACAACACCTCGGCACCCTGGATTTTGCTGGTGGCACCGTTGTCCACATTAACGCTGGGGTAACCGCGCTGGTGCTTTCAATTGTAATTGGGCCGCGGTTGAAACAAACCGATCATCATGACAATCAAGCCTTAGTCTTGTTAGGAACGGCAATGTTATGGTTAGGGTGGTATGGTTTTAACGCTGGTTCCGCGTTGGCCATTAACGATGTGGCGATTCAAGCGATGCTGACCACGACCGTGGCTACGGCTGCGGCCATGGTGGCTTGGCAGGGATTGGAAATTTTTTTCAAACCCAACTTGACTTTAGTCGGGAGTTGTACGGGGGCCCTGTGCGGATTGGTCGCCATTACTCCTGCGACGGGGTATGTAACCATTGTCGGGGCTCTAATTATTGGGGCAGGGGCGTCGGTAATTAGCTATTGGTTCGTTGAGTTCGTTAAGCCCAAACTTAAAATTGATGATACGCTGGATGCCTTCGGGTGCCACGGGGTCAGTGGGATTTGGGGCAGTTTGGCCACCGGCCTGTTTGCCACCAGTCAAATTAACCCGGCCGTTGTGCACAATGGTTTGTTTTACGGGGGCGGCTGGACGCAACTCGGCTTACAGACGCTGGCGACAGTTGTTACCATCCTTTATGCTTTTGTGATGGGGTGGTTGATTGTCAAGGTTCTGCAAAAAGTCATGCCCGTGCGACTTTCGGCCCGGGACGAAGCCCAAGGTTGGGTGGGGATTAAAGACTTAGTTGAAGAAGTTTAATTCTAAGGGAAACCAGCAGTTGGCAACGACTGCTGGTTTGTGTTTGGCGGTGGTTGACAAGGCATCGATGACACTTGTAAACTAAAGCCAGAGGTGAATACAACATGAACGGTTTAGAAATCACGCCTGCTGAATGGCAGGTAATGCGCATTGTGTGGTCTAAGCAGGCGGTAACCAGCACGGAAGTGATTCGATTATTAGCCCCGAGTACGGGCTGGAAGGAGGCAACGATCAAGACCTTGTTACGGCGTTTGGTTGCCAAGGGAGCTTTGGCGACGGAGCGCGATGGCCGGGCATTTATTTACCGGCCGTTAGTTGCCGAACAGGCAACGATTGATCAGGCTTTGACCGGCTTGCTAGCCGAAATCTGCCAACGGCATGTGGGGGCGGCACTCTTACATGCGATCGAAACAGTTCCACTGTCACAAACTGATATTGCTAACTTACAAGCAAGTCTTGAACGTAAAATGACGACCGCACCGGCAAAGCTTCCGTGCAACTGTTTACCAATGGCTTGCCACTGCTAATAAAAACAGGTCAACTAAACCTGAGAAAGGGTTTGGTTGACCTGTTTTGTTTTATTGGCCTATTCAGCATCATCACCGGTAATTTCACTTGCGTCAACATTATCGAGGTTTAATTCGTAGGCGTTGCGCAAGTCATCGTCCGTGGGACCAGTGTAGACTTTCCCGCGTTGAATAAAGCCAAAGGTTTGCACTAATTGGTGAACGCGGGCGTTCTTTTCGTGCGTCGAAATTCGAATGTCGCGCACGCCCTTAGCATAAGCAATGCTGATCAGCGTTGACATAATGTAATTGGCAAAGCGCTTGCCCCGGTATTTGCTGGAGATGGCAATGCGGTTGATGGTCCCAAAGGGGTGCCCAGCATGGTTCCACTTACCATCGACGATGTAGGCGTAGTGGGTATCACCGAAGGGCATCAGCGTCCCGGTGCCCACGATTTCATCTCCGTAAATCAAAACGTAGCAATTATTACTTTCAATATCTTGTTGCATACTTAATTTAGACGGGTAGCCTTGTTGCCACTGAGATGAACCATCGGCTTTTAACAGCTTTTTGGCGTCTTCAATGACCGCATAGACTTCATCTAAATCTTCTAAGGTTGCTTTCCGCATAAAAATTGGTGCTGGAACATCAGTTGGCATTTGTAAACACTCCTTTAGGGCTTATTATTTGTTTTGGTAAAAAACCAGTTCAATCAAATTTTGATCCGGGTCGCGTAAATAAACAGAAGTCATTGCGCCTTCTGCCCCAAGTTTAGGCAGTGGCCCGGCAATCACATCAACATAGTAGCTCTTTAAATGATGTAAAACGTCGTCAATTTTATCCCCGCAAACCAAGGCTAAATCAGCCGCCCCGACGGTTGGTTGGGCGGCGCCAAGGGCTTTGCGCTCACCTTGTTGTAACCGTAACAGTTGGTGACCACACCGCAAGGTAATGCAATCTGAGCTGGTTTGCTGCTCAATTACTGGCATATCAAAGACCTCGTGGTAAAACCGGCGGGCTTGTTCTAAATTGCTGACCGTTAAGACCACGTGGTCGATTCTTCGCATCTTCAAATTGTTGCCCCCATTCTAACGGCAAGGTGCCGTTTAGATACTGCGGTTTTAATTATGCACCTAAGTTGGTGATTTGCCAATTAAAATTAGAACACTGGACAAAATATTTATCATCAGGGCTTGCGTCAGCAAGGCATTGCGGCTTAAAATCGAGCCTGATTGATGAGGAGGAATTTAGATGAAGGGACAAAACGATTTAGCAGTCTTGCTGGGGGGCGCCCTGGGTGGCAGCTGTCGCGCTGGCTTAGGAATGATTTTCAGTGGTCCGTTGGCAACCACGCTCGTCAATGTAAGTGGTAGCTTTTTGCTGGCTTGGTTAACCTTTGGGCTCTTTGCCAGTCAGCGTTTGCGGAACAGTGTGACCTTAGGGCTAGGGACGGGAATGCTGGGAGCGTTTACGACCTATGCCACCTTTGCGGCCACTGGTTGGCAACTACTCAACAGTAGGCCGTGGTTGGGGGTGGCGTTTTTAGGGTTAAATCTCGGGGGTGGTTTGGCGGGCGCTGGCTTAGGCTGCTGGTTGGCCCGGTTCTTTCGGGAGGAGCGACCATGATTGCAATTAGTGTCGCAGCAGCGGTTGGCGCTTGGCTGCGGTGGCGGGTAACACGGTTGGTGCGTACCTACCAGCGGGGACAGTGGCCATTAGCAACGTTTATCATTAATATAAGCGGTAGTTTTTGTCTCGGGTTAAGTTTGGCTTCGCCCTGGGCGTGGTTAACAACTGGCCTGCTAGGGGGCTTTACAACTTTTTCAACCTTTGCCACGGAAATTGTGGCCTTGTTTGATGATGGTCATTTTTGGCAAGCGGTAAGTGTGATGATACTAAGCGTCAGTTTTGGCTTGGTGGCGGTCGCTCTTGGTTGGTGGGCAACCCCGTTTAAATGATAAATTTTTATAAATAATGAAAGGGAAATGAATTATTTTTAATCTGGCAAGCGTTTCCAAATCAGGAGTAAACCGGTATAATAAACACACGTGAATTCAATCACAGGGAAATTTAGGAGTGTGTTTATAAATGGATAGTGATAAACCGCTGGGGCGCAAAATTGGGCTCCTTAGTTTGATCATGATGATCTTTTCAACGGTTTTTGGTTTTGCCAATTCCACGGTTGCTTATGAACAGATGGGGTATGCGGCCATCATTTGGTATGTGTTTGCCGCCTTATTTTTCTTCTTGCCGGTAGCTTTGATGATTGCCGAATACGGGTCGGCGCTAAAATCTGCGCAAGGGGGGATTTATTCCTGGCTGGAAGTGGCCATAGGAGAAAAGCAAGCCTTTATTGGGACGTTTATTTGGTTGTGTTCTTGGATTATTTGGATGGTTTCGACAGCTTCCAAGATCTGGATTCCTTTTTCTGCGTTGCTGTTTGGTTCTGATCAGACTCAGACTTGGACTTGGTGGGGCTTGAATTCAACGGAAGTGGTTGGCTTGCTGGGAATTGCCTGGGTCCTGTTGGTGACATATCTCTCAAGTCGGGGGATTGAAGGAATCGCCAAAGTGGGGACCTTCGGCGGTTTCTTGGTATCAGCTCTGACGGTTATTTTTTTGCTTGTCTCGTTGGTGATCTTTGTTGCTAATCATGGTGTCTTACAAGAACCAATTCATGGCGCCAGCACCTGGCTGATCTCGCCAAACCAAAGTTTTAAGACGCCGGTGGCGATTCTTTCCTTTGTGGTCTATGCGGTCTTTGCCTATAGCGGTTTGGAAGCCATGGGTGGGGTCATGGATTCATTAGAAAAGCCCCAAAAAACTTTTCCGCGGGGCTTGATTATTGCCATGTTGTTGATCACGGTTTTGTACTCACTATCAATTTTAATGTGGGGGATTTCAACGAACTGGCACCGGGTTTTGAGTGACGAAACGGTAAACCTGGGTAACATCACCTACATTATGATGAATAATGCCGGCTTGGTTTTAGGGCATAGTTTAGGCTTGTCCCACCAAGCCAGTGTGCTGCTTGGCAGTTTCTTAACGCGCTTTGCTGGTCTGGGGATGTTTGCGGCTTATGTTGGTTCCTTTTTCATTATGCTGTATTCGCCGATTAAATCCTTCATTTTAGGTTCCGATCAACGCTTGTGGCCCGCTAAGCTGATTAAGGTGAATGCCCACGGTATGCCTGCCAATGCCATGTGGTGGCAAGCGGCAATTGTCAGTTTCTTGATTTTTGCCGTTGCTTTTGGCGGTTCGGCCGCGCAGAAGTTTTACTTGATTCTAACCGACATGTCGAATGTAGCCTCGACGGCACCATACCTCTTTATTATTGGGGCTTTTCCGGCCTTTAAACGGCGAACGGATTTAGAACGGCCGTACGTCTTCTTTAAAAAACCGTGGCAAACGCAGTTGGTAACTTGGCTGGTGCAAGGCGTCGTCTTGTTTGGGATTGTTTTTACCTGTCTGCAACCAATTTTAGATCATGACTATACCACGGCCTTTTGGACCATCATTGGCCCGCTGTTTTTTGGGGCGTTGGGATGGTTGTTGTATCATCACCAAACCCAAAAGCCGGCACCAAAACAAACTAAATTGGGCACCAAAGTGGTTGAATAATTACGCCAACTTTGTTTTTGGCCGTGCTGGGTAAAGATTACAGTTATGTTGCTTTAAACGACAATTAGCGTGATGTTAAAGAAGGCTTTAATTAACGGTTGCCAACCTGGTAGCCGTTTTTATTATGGCTTAAACGCTCCAGGTGATTATTTTTAATCTCCCAGCAACGGCGGTAAGACAAACCGCCCCCAGCCAAACTAGAAAATAAGCTGGCTGAGGGCGGTGAAAATTAGGTTAAATTCAGTAAGACCAGTTAGTCTTGGGGCGGAGTAGTGAGGTGGTATTGATCTTTAAGCTGATTGATGCGGGTAGCTGTCAGTAGACACATCATCATGGCGATTCCCCAGATGGTAATCATCGTCGCAACCGGTAAAATATTTTGGGTCCAGTAGCTAACGGCTAACCCCGGCAGAGCTAAAATGGCTGCGGCCCGGCGAATATACAGATGTTTCATGTAACGTTCGATTAATTGAAGCCCGAGCGTGTACACTTTTGGGTGGGTGGTTTCAATTTGGTGCAATTCTTGTTCAAAGGTTGGTAATTGTTTCGCAATTTGAAACTTAGCAAGGATTGAATTAACCATAGGGCACTCCTTTAGATATAGATAGTTTACCGATTTTTAGGGTTAATGTGCTGTGGGGCGACCGGCTTGGCCATTAAGGTCGTTTGACCGCGAAAAGTTACAAAACCAGGTTTGGCCCCAGCGGGTTTATGCAACGCTTTGATCGGTAGGTAATCAACGGGAACGTGGGTTGCTTCACGGCCCTTGGAGAAGTAAGCAGCCAGTTGCGCAGCCTCCTGAATCGTTTGATTGCTTGGGTGTGTGTCGCGAATTACCACGTGCGAACCGGGCAAATCTTTGACGTGGAACCAAAGTTCATTTTTATTAGCCAGTTTAAAGCTGAGTCGATCGTTTTGCCGGTTATTTTTACCGACCATGATTAATGTACCATCGGAAGCATAATACTCACTTGGTTGGGCAGCGGGAATTTTGCGTTGCTTTTTCCCTTTTTTGGTGTGCTTTTTCAAGTACCCCTGCTCAATTAACTCAGCTTTGATTTCCTGAACGTCCTTAGGGGCAGCCAAGGCAATCTGACTTAAAATCCCATTTAGGTAATCAACTTCCGCTTGGGTAATTGCTAGTTGTTCCTGATCATAGGCGACGGACGCTTTTAATTTGTTGTAGCGGGTGAAGTAACGCTGGGCATTTTTGGATGGGGAAAGCTCCGGGGCTAACTCAATTTCTAAGGGCCGATTTTCGTCATAGTAATTTGGCAACGAAATTTTAGTCGCCCCAGCTTTAACTTGTCCTAAGTAGGTCGTTAACAGCTCACCGCGGATCCGAAAATCGTCAGCTTGCTGGGCATCAGCAATTTCCCGATGTAATTTTTTGATTTTGCGCTGATCCTTTTTCAATTCGGTTTTGATGACGTGAAGAACTTGACCAGCCAGTTCCTTAGTACGATCGTGTTCAGCTTTTTGGGCGTAAAAATGATCCAATAAAGCGGAGAGCGACGAAAAGTGCTCGGTGCTCAGGATCGTTGGTTGTTGCGGGCTTAAAGCCACAAAGTCTTGTTTGCCAGTGGTGGTTTCAACCATTGTCGGAGTGGGGTTGTCAAATGCGATCAGGAAGTCACTGTATGCTTGTGGCAGGTTTTCTGCTGCCAGCAGGCGACTGGCAAATTCGGTGGCTAAAAATGGTGAAAGCCCCTGATAAGTTTGCTGCAATTCTTTGGCCAACCGGGTAGGCTCCCCAGTTGTACGAACCAAAGCCGGGTATTTTTGGTTTGGCAAGTAGGGGTTAGTACGAGTTTGCTTGGGGGGCATGCGCCAAGTTGCGCCCGGCAAAAGGGTCCGGAGCCGATTCTGATCATTGGCAACATGTTTGAGGGCATCGATCACCTTCCCGGTTGTCTCGTTAACTAAGGTGGCGTTACTGTGGCGAGCCATAATTTCTACATATAAAGTTAGGAGTTGTTGGTCACCTAGTTCATCACGGGAAGTAAATTGGAATTTTACTACTCGATCATTTTCGACTTGCTCAATAGCGACCAAGATGGCTCCTTCCAAATATTTTCGCATGGTCATAGTAAAGTTGCTGGGAACGGCGGGATTTTGAAAAGGAATCTCAGTTAACTGAAAGCGGGGGTAGGCAGGATTGGCCGAAATTAATAGGCGTTGATTGTGCCGGTGGGCCCGGATCACCAAAATCATTTCGTTGGGATAGGGCTGGTTGACGCGCATTACGCGGCCCGTTGTAATTACCTGGTTTAATTCATTTACCATTGCGTGGGTAAAAAAACCATCAAATGCCATTGAAAATGACCTCCTCGAAAAAAGTCGTTAAATTTAATTATACGCGGTTCTTTTGAAAATAACCAAGCTAGCGCTTAAAGAAGGTGGAGATAATTGTCTTCTAAGTGGTTTTATGCTATTTTATAAGTTATGTAGGTTTAAAGCCGGCAAGTGATCGGTTCGGTAAAATCAAGCTCAGAATGTAGATTTGGAGGATTTGATTATGAAAATCGCTGTTGTTACTGACAGCACGGCCTATTTAACCAGTGAAGAGGCTCGGGCCAACGATATTCGTGTGGTTCCCATTCCATTAATCATTGATGGTCAAAGTTATCGGGAAGGCATTGATTTAACAACGGAAGACTTTTATGCGCGCTTAAAGACAGCCGGGTCATTCCCAAGTACTTCGCAACCCCCCGTCGGTGAGTTGATGAAGCTTTACCAACAATTAGCGGATGAAGGCTATGAAGCGGTGATCAGCATTCACCTGACGGCGGCCATTTCGGGCTTGATGAATACGGTACGGCAGTTAGCTGAAGAAATGAAGGATACGATTCAAATTATTCCGTTTGATTCACACCTGACCGTCAAGATGATGGGTTACGAAGCTTTGGAAGCGGCGAAGTTGATTCAAGCTGGTGATGACTTGGAGACTGTCTTGACGAAGTTGACGGCGTACCGTGATACTTTTAATAATGTTTTTGTGGTTGATGATTTGCAAAACTTAGTGCGGGGCGGGCGGCTTTCAAATGCGTCCGCGTTCGTTGGTTCGATCCTAAAGATTAAGCCGCTCTTAACGATGCACACCGCAAACTATGCTATTGAAGCTTTTGAGAAGGTGCGGTCCATGAAAAAGGCCAAATTACGCTGTGAACAGATTTTTGCGGATGATTTAAGTCACCTGGATTACCCAGTTCGCGCAATGGTGCTGCACGCAAATGACGAAGCAGCTGGGCAAAAGTGGTTAACTCATTTACGCGAGTTGCACCCAGACATTGAGTTTGAATTATCCTACTTTGGGCCAGTTATTGGGACCCACTTGGGACAGGGCGCCTTGGCCTTGGCATGGATGCAAGATACAGTTAAGCAACCACTTTAAAGTTGTCAAACGGGGCGCAGGGCGCTTCGTTTTTATTTTTAAGTAGTGAACGAAATGGGGCAAACAATGGATTGGCGTCGTTACTATCGAGAAGATGAACAAAGAGAAATTCAAGCCAAGCAGCAACGCAAAATCAGGTTCCCCGCTCAGCTTTATCACTTAGCCAAGCAAACGGGGCGGCCCTTACCGAATTTCCAACGAATCGAAGCCGCAAAGCAGGCCAATTTACCGTTGCTGACGGTTGATATTCAGGCATTGACGGCGTTGGTAAATGGTCAAACGAAACCGGTGATGAGCCGGTCTCTGCCACCGTCGCACCGCCACCGATCAACGACGGTAAGAAAGGCGCATGTGAAGTCGGCGCGCCAACGCTTGCAAGAGCTGTTACGTCGCTATGATGGTTTAGTACAGAGCGGCGAAGCGGTAGGGACGATGCAGTTTGAAAAGCATCGCCGTTATCGGGCCAAGGCGGCTGCCGTTTTGAATGATCCGCAAGCAAAAACCCATACTTTAATTAAGCAAGCCAATTATTTAGAAGGCCAGATTGAACGCTTACAGGAACGAATTGAGCAACGTTCAAATTGGTAATAATTTTTCGTTTGCCTTCCAGTCGGCAAAATAAAACTAACCGTGGTTGTCAGTAATGTGAAGAAATAAAAGCTAACGGTTGGATAAAGCCGCTTGCTAGATTTAAAGTGAATTGACAATTGAGCAGCGCTCCTTTAAATTAAAAATATCTCATGTAATTTTAATTTTAGGAGGCGATCGGAATGATTACATCCTCAACCACTCCGGTGGAATTTCGTCATTTGGTCCGGCAAGGCCGCTTTACAGGTCCCACAAGTGGGGTTTGTCCCGGCTATACTCAGGCAAACTTAGTGATTGTTCCTCAAGCATATGCGTATGATTTTTTGCTGCTCGCCCAAAGAAATCCGCGCCCATGCCCAATTTTAGAGGTTAGTGACGTGGGTAGTCGCCAATTGCAGGAATTTGCCCAGGATGTTGATTTGGCAACTGACTTTCCGCGGTATCGGGTTTATCAAAATGGTAAATTGGTTGCTGAACCAACGGCGGTTGATGATTACTGGCAGAATGATTTTGTAGCCTTTTTGATTGGCTGCAGTTTCTCTTTTGAAGCGGAGTTAGTTGCAGCAGGGATTGAAATGCGGCATACCAGCTTGGGAGTCAACGTTCCGATGTACAATACCAATTTACCATTGCGTTCCGCCGGGCGCTTGCAGGGGCAGATGGTCGTGAGCATGCGACCAGTGCTAGCTCACCAAGTTGCCACGGCGGTGCAAGTAACCGCTGCGATGCCACGAGTTCACGGCGCGCCAATTCACGTAGGGGATCCAATGGCCCTAGGAATTAACGATCTGGCCCACCCAGATTATGGTGATCCGGTGCCCTTGCGTCCCGGCGAATTGCCCGTATTTTGGCCGTGTGGTGTAACCCCGCAAAACGCGGTAATGGCGAGTCGGTTGCCATTGGTAATTACGCATGCGCCGGGGCATATGTTGGTGACAGATGTTTTGAATCAAAAGCTGAAGAATTAAAAAAGGTTCGTTTGCGTTAGTGGTGATATGCTCCCTTTTAGGTGGAGAAACGAATTATGTAAAATTCGATCTCACCTG
>NZ_AZFK01000055.1 GCF_001435775.1 Limosilactobacillus ingluviei DSM 15946
AGGTGAGATCGAATTTTACATAATTCGTTTCTCCACCTAAAAGGGAGCATATCAATCTGGAGCGTGACCGCCTTTTTTATGCTTACAGGTATTGTTCCAAGACCTGCTTTAATTGTTCCTTACTGTGGTAACCCACCACTTGGTCGACAACTTGGCCATCCTTTTTAATCAGCAAAGTTGGGATGCTCATGATCCGGAACTTTTGCGCCGTGGCCGGATTTTCATCGACGTCGAGCTTGTTGAAGGTTACTTGGTCGCCCATTTCTTCGGCTAAGGCTTCGACGACCGGTGATTGCATCCGGCATGGGCCACACCAAGTCGCCCAAAAGTCGGTTAAGACCACACCCTTTTGCGTATCTTGTTCAAAAGTTTGGTCCGTCGTTACTGCTACTGCCATTTCGAGGTCCCCCTTTAGGTTCAAGTATCATTGATTGCTTTGATTGTATCAGATTTTACCGGGGGCACCAACGATTTTGCTTACTTTTTGTCAGAAATACTTATTCAAAGTAAGCAATCGTCGCCCCATCGCCCCCGTTGCTGGGCGAAGCGTAGGAGAAGGATTTGACCCGGGGGTTGCTGCGCAGGTATTCCTGGGTCATCTTGCGCAAAGCACCGGTCCCCTTCCCGTGGATAATCGTGACGCTTGGCAAGTTGTTTAAGAGGGCGTGATCAATGAAATCGGATAATTCACCCTGCGCTTGTTCGTAGCGGTGACCCCGCAAATCCAGCCGCGCCCCGGTCCGGCGGGTCTGAATCGTGCGCACCCGCATCCGCTTCGGCGCCTTTTCATCCTGCCGGTTGAGTTGCTTTTTATCCAGCTTTTCGAGGTCGGCCTCGTCGATTTCCATCTTCAAAATCCCAAGCTGGACTTCCCACTTGTGCTGACCACGCTTGCTCATCAATTCCCCTTGCTGGCCGTAAGACTTGACCAGCACCGCGTCGCCGACCTTGAGGTTATGCTTGGCCTTGGCCCGTTGCAAGACCGGATTGCGTTTGAGGCGCGGATCCTGGTGGAGGGCGTTTAAGGTCCCCTGAGCATCAATCAGTTCGTGTTCCTTAACGGCCGTCCCCTGCTTGACTTGCAGTTGGCGGAGGTGGTGGATGATCGCGTCAGCCTTCTTCTTGGCTTGGGCTACTTGGTGGTTGGCCTTGTTGCGGGCGTCTTCGTAGAGCTTGTCGCGCTGCTCATTGAAGCGGTCCAGCTTGGCAGTCAGGGTGGCGTCCTTCGCCTTAGCATCGGCCAGGGTCTTTTCCAGCGCCTCATTCTTTTCACGGACCTGCTTGCGCTGTTCGACCAAGTCACCGATCATCGCGTTTAATTCCTGGCTGTCATCGGCCACTAAGGATTGGGCCACCGCCGTAACGCTGGTTGGCAAGCCCAGGCGTTTGGCGATCGCAATCCCGTTGGACTGCCCGGGAATCCCCAAGAGCAGCCGGTAAGTCGGCTGGAGGGTCTCCTGGTCAAATTCCATGCTAGCGTTGATCGTCCGCTCCCGGTCGTAGCCATAGACCTTGAGTTCGGGGTAGTGGGTGGTGACGACGACCTGGCTGCCGACGGTGCCGATTTGATCGAGGATCGCCATCGCCAGGGCCGCCCCTTCCTTCGGGTCAGTCCCGGCCCCCAGTTCGTCAAGCAAGACCAGGGATTTAGCCGTCATCGCCGCCAGGATCTGCTTGACGTTCGCCATGTGCCCCGAGAAAGTCGACAGGTTTTGTTCCAGGGACTGTTCATCACCGATGTCGGCAAAGATGTTGTCATAGACCGTCACTTGCGAATTTTCCTTGGCGGTGATAAACAGCCCAGCTTGGGCCATTAATTGCAAGGTCCCCAAGGTCTTTAAGGTAATCGTCTTCCCCCCGGTGTTGGGCCCGGTGATCACAATTGCTTGGTAGTCTTGGCCGAGGATAATGTCGTTGGCCACCACCTTGGCTGAGTCAATCAAAGGATGCCGCGCGCCGCGCAAATAAACAATCCCTTCGTCATTGACCAAGGGCAGGCTGGCCTTGGTCTGCGCTGCCAGCTTGGCCTTGGCGTTAATAAAGTCGAGGTGGCCCAGGATCGCCTCATTTTGGGCAATTTCTTGCCGGTAGGGGGCAATCAGGGCTGATAATTCGGCTAAGACCCGCCGAACTTCTTGGCGCTCTTCGATTTGGGCCGAGCGCAGGCGGTTGTTTAATTCCATCACACTGGCCGGTTCGATGTAGAGGGTCTGCCCGGTCGCTGATTGGTCGTGGACCACCCCGCCAAATTGACTGCGGTACTTGGCCAGGACCGGAATCACGTAGCGTTCATCCCGGACGGTGATGATCGGCTCAGACAGGTGCTTGGCCGCCTTACCGCGGGTGTAGCGCTCCAGTTCGTGGCGGATTTCGCCCTCGGTCTGGGTGATCAACTGACGCAGCCCGTGCAATTTGCTGGAGGCTTCGTCGGTCACCCGGCCGTCGGGATCGATCGCCACCAAGAGTCGCTTGGTGATGTTGGGAATCGTGACTAAACGGCCGACCGCCCGGTCAATCGTGCGCAGGCGAACCTTTTTTTCCACCAGTTGGTCAAAAAAGTTTTGCACCGCCATGCTGGCCCGCAGGACCTGGCCGATCTGGGCCAATTCGGTCCCGTTCAAGCTGGCCTGAAGGCGTAACCGTTTGAGCTGGGGCGTCACGTCAGCCAGGCTCGGCAGCGGGATGCCACCTTCTAAGCGCAAAAGGTCGGCGCCGTCTTCGGTTTCTTGCAGCCAGTGGTTAATCGTGGTCAAATCACTGGCGGGCAAGAGGGCCGCCACTTCGCGTTGCCCAGCCGCCGAGGCTAAGAAGGGCGTCAATTGGCCCTTGATCTTGTCAAATTCGAGGGTTGCCAAAATCTTTTCGTTCATGCTAAGCTCCTTTACTTTTATTTTTACTGGGTGGTTGCGACCCCAAACCACTGGACAGCCGCTTGGGCCAGGCCAGGGGTGCGTTCAATAATCAATTGGGCGAGGCCCGATTCAGCTAACTGACCTTGCCACCAAACCCAAGGCAGGTACTGACCAATCAGCAGCAACAAGAAAATAATTGCGTAGCCCACGAGGACGTTCAGCACCGCGCCAGCCAGCCGGTTGGCCGTGCCGAGGACCGGCACCTTTTTGATAAAACTGAGGTTGCGCATCAACCAACGGCCCAAAAAGCTGGTCGCCCAAAAGATAATCATGAAGGCGATCCCGTGGTAAAAGACCGCGTTGGCACTCGTCGCTGCTAAGTTGGTCGCTTCGGTGGTCGTAGTGGTATGCTCACCGATCGTCGGCAAAAGCTTGGCCAGGGCTTCCCCCAGTGGCTGGGCCGCCAGCCGGGCAAGAAACCAGCCGCAGAAATAGGTGAGCGTGCTCAACAAAATATTAATCAAGCCCCGCTCCTTGCCGTGGAGAAAACAACCCAATAAAAGGACCAAAATGGCGGTTGAAAGAATCATTGCTACTTCCCCTTCCGAATGGCGGCGGGAATTATCGCCCACCCCACCCGATTTTTTTGTTATGATAAAGGGACTTACTACTTTGAAAGGAAGCCCACTATGTCAGTCGTGTTAAAAGTTTCGGCCGAACAACTGCAACAAATGGCCGCCACCTACCCCGCTAATCGCAAGCTCCCCACCGGGGCCGTCTTCGCCAGCAAAATCACCAACGTCACGATCACCGGTTACAAATCCGGCAAGGTCTTGTTCCAAGGGAAGCTGGCCGAAGCAGAGGCCGCCCGCTGGGGGACGGTGACGCCCGCTCCCGCGACGAAGACCGCGAGCGATCTACCAGCTAATTTTGCCCAGCTAGCCGTCTTAGGCTCCGATGAAGTCGGGACCGGCTCGTATTTTGGCCCGCTGACGACGGCGGCGGTCTTTGTGCCGACCGAACAAATTGAAGCCTTAGCCCAGCTCGGCGTTAAGGACTCTAAGCAGCTCAGTGACCCGACGATCAGCCAGCTGGCCAAGGAAATTGCGGCCCGCTGTCCTTACCACGTCTTGGACCTGGCTCCCCACGACTACAACCGCTTGATCAACCAATACAACCAGGCCCAGCTCAAGGCCCTGTGTCACAACTTCGTCTTGCAACAAGTCTTAGCCAAAATCGCCCCAGTTAAACCAGCGGCAATTTTGATCGACCAGTTCGTCCAGCCGGCGACCTACTTTAAGTACTTGGCCGGCCAGCCGACGATCGTCAAAGACCAGGTCTACTTCAAGGAAAAGGGCGAAAGCTACCATGTCGCCGTAGCGGCCGCGTCGATTATGGCGCGGGCCTACTCACTGCAAACAATGGCGCGCTTAGCGGATGAGGCCGGTCTGAGCCTGCCGATTGGGGCGGGGCAAGCCGTCGATAACGTCGCCGTTAAATTGGTTCAAAAGGGCTTGGAGCTTGATCACTTCGCCAAACTCCACTTCGCCAACACCAAGAAGGTCTATGCCCAACTAAGAAAATAATTTTGATTTAAAAGAGCGCTGATCGGTCCACGACCCATCAGCGCTTTTTTATTCTGACCTGCATTACAGGTTTAAGTTCCCGTCGTCATCAATGAAGGTATTCATGACTTCTTGGACCATGTCCCATTCGGCGTCGCTTTCAATTGGCAACAGTTGCAATTCTTCGGCTTCGTCCTTGGGTTCGTTAAAGGCAAAGGCTTGGATGTCGACTTCTTCGTCGTTTTCTTGTTCGACGGGGTAGAGGCAAATGTACCACTTGCCGCTTTCTGGGTTTTGGAAGCGCATCGCTTCCTTGTAGAGCTCTTCGTTACCCTTTTCGTCGACCAGGGTAAAGATTTCGCCTTCGTCTTGGATGTGTTGTTCTGCCATCATTTCCTCCTATAAGCGGGCGGTTAATTGCCCCTTGCGATCCAGGTAATTTTGTAAAATCAAACTGGCGGCCAGTTCATCAATGACCTGCTTTTGTTTGCGCCGCGAAATGTCGGCCTCTTCGACCAACATCCGGTGCGCCTGCACCGTCGTTAAGCGCTCGTCTTGGTAGTCGACCGGCAAGTTAAACTTGGCTTCTAACATCGCCCCGTAGCGGCGGGCCGCTTCGACCCGCGGGCCCTCGGTATTGTTCATGTTCTTAGGCAAGCCGACGACAAAGCCAGCCACCTGGCGGGCCTGGACCAATTCGGCCACCCGCGCGAGGCCAAAGACTTCCGCTTCTTCATCGATCGGGATGATCTCAACCCCCTGGGCCGTCCAGCCCAGCGGATCGCTTTCGGCCACCCCGACCGTCTTGGAACCCACGTCTAATCCTAACAGTCGCATTACTTGTCCTCGCTGGTCAAGTAGTGCTTGACGAGTTCTTCAATGATTTCATCGCGTTCGTGGGCCCGAATCAAGTTCCGCGCGTTGTTGAGCCGCGGAATGTAGGCCGGGTCCCCGGACAGTAAGTACCCGACGATTTGGTTAATCGGGTTGTAGCCCTTTTCTTCTAAGGCTTCGTAGACCGTCTTGAGGGTGTCTTTGACGTTTTCTTCATGCTTTTGACCAAAATCAAAAAACATTGTTTCATCGCTAGCCATTTTGGTCACCTCTTTACTTATTATCGACTTCTCATTTTACTATAATCACGGGGAAAGTACAATTCCCGGGCTTGGCGGCACCAAAAAAGAGCCCCAGAAAGGCAGGCTTTCCGTGGCTCCTTCGCGCTTGGCAGGAAACTTAGTTGTTCATAAAGTCAGCGGCTTGTTCAATCGCCGTGTTTAATCCAGCTGGGTTCTTCCCCCCGGCTTGGGCCAGAGTTGGGCGACCGCCCCCGCCCCCGTTGATGGCGGGCGCAATCGCCTTGATCAAGTCACCGGCCTTGACGGTCTTGCTCAGTTCATCGCTAACCGCCACCAGCAAGTTGGCCTTGTCGCCGGCCGCTGTCCCTAAGACTAAGACGTCGGACAGGGCCTTTTGCCGCCATTCGTCGGCCATTTGGCGCAGCTGGTCCATCCCCGCAACCTTCACGACCGCAGCAATCAAACTCCCCTTGGCCGTTGTTTGCACGTTGTCAAAGACCGCGCCGGCTTGTTGAGCGGCAACCTTGGCTTGCAGGGCTTCGTTAGCCTTCTTGACGTCCTTTAATTCGGCTTGCAGTTCGTCGATCCGCCGTGGCACGTCCTTGACTTGGACCGCCTTAACGCCGGCCGCCGCTTGATCCAGCAGACTCAGGCGTTCTTGCATGAACTTGAAGGCCGCTTCGGACGTCACGGCTTCGATCCGCCGTACCCCGGCGCCGACCCCACCTTCCGAAACGATCTTGAAGAGACCGAGTTCGTTGGTGTTCTTGACGTGGTCCCCACCACAGAATTCGGTGTTGAAGTCGCCGATCTTTACGACCCGGACCTTGTCGCCGTACTTATCGGCAAAGAGGGCGATTGCCCCCATTTGCTTGGCCGATTCGATGTCGGTTTCGACCGTCGTGACCGGAATTTCTTGCCAAATCTGTTCGTTGACCATCATTTCAACCTTCTTTAAGTCTTCCGCCGTCACTTGGCCGAAGTGGTTGAAGTCAAAGCGCAAGTAGTCGGCTTCGACCAGCGAACCGGCTTGTTGGGTGTGGCCGCCTAAGACGTTGCGTAAGGCTTGGTCCAGCAAGTGGGTCGCGGTGTGGTTTTTTTCGATCTTTAAGTGCCGGGCCGCATCCACGACCAGCTTGTAGCGGGCGCCGAGCTTGAGCGGTTGTTCCAATTGGACCCGGTGCAGGTTTTGTTGGTTCGGGGCGTGTTGGACGTCGACAACCCGCCCGATCACGCGGCCGTAGTTGTTGATGATCACCCCGGTGTCGGCCACTTGGCCCCCCATTTCGGCGTAGAACGGCGTCCGATCAAAGATCACTTCGATGTCGTCAGCACTTGGGTCAGCGGTTTCAACGTGGGTCCCGTCGACGGCCAGGCCAATTACCTTGGCGTCAGCGACTTCCAGGTCGGTGTAACCCACGTAGGTGCTGGCGTCCTTAAAGTCGGTCCAGAGGTCGGTTTGCACGCCCATCCCGTTGTCCATGTCGCGGGCGTTGCGGGCCCGGTTTTGTTGTTCGGTCATCGCCGCAGCAAAGCCCTTGTCGTCCACGGTCAGCCCTTCATCGGCGGCGTATTCTTCGGTCAGTTCAACCGGGAAGCCGTAGGTGTCATAAAGCTTGAAGGCGGTTGGCCCATCGATTTGGTTGGTGCCAGCGGCCTTGGCTTCTTCGATCACTTCGTTTAAGAGGGCCAGCCCACCGTTTAAGGTCGCGCTGAAGCGGTCTTCTTCGGACTTGATGACCTTAGCGATGTAGTCAGCGTTGTCCAAGACGGCCGGGTAGTAGTCCTTCATGATTTCGCCGACCGTTGGGACCAGCTTAGCCAGGAAGGGTTCGTCAATCCCAAGCTTCTTGCCGGCCACGACTGAACGCCGCAGGAGCCGCCGAATCACGTAGCCGCGGCCCATGTTGGAAGGCAGGGCGCCGTCGTTGATCGCAAAGGTGATCGAGCGGATGTGGTCGGCGATGATCTTAAATTGGATGTCGTCGGCCTTGTCAGCGCCGTAGTGCTTGTCAGCACTGAAGGTTTCGGTTTGCTTGATCAGCGGCAAGAAGAGGTCGGTTTCAAAGTTGGTCGGGGCGTTTTCAAAGATGGAAACGACCCGTTCCAGCCCCATCCCCGTATCAATGTTCTTGTGGGGCAGCGGTTCGTAGGTGTCTTCGGGCGTGTGGTTGAACTGGGAGAAGACGATGTTCCAGATTTCCAAGTAGCGTTCGTTTTCCCCGCCCGGGTAGGATTCCGGATCATCTTCTGGCAAGTTGTTCATTTCTTGACCGCGGTCGTAGAAGATTTCCGTGTCCGGTCCAGATGGTCCTTGGCCAATGTCCCAGAAGTTGTCCTGGTCGGCCAAGAGGTGGTCTTCTTTGACCCCGACCTTCAGCCAATTCTTCTTGGCTTCCAAATCCTTCGGGTAGTAGGTGATGTAGAGGCGGTCCGGATCAAAGCCAAACCATTCGTCGCTGGTCAAGAGTTCCCAGGCCCACGGAATTACTTCGTCCTTGAAGTAGTCGCCGACCGAGAAGTTCCCCAGCATTTCAAACATCGTGTGGTGGCGGGCCGTCTTGCCGACGTTTTCAATGTCGTTGGTCCGGATACTCTTTTGTGAAGAGGTCATCCGCGGGTTGTTTGGTACGACTTGCCCGTCGAAGTACTTCTTCATCGTTGCCACCCCGGAGTTGATCCAGAGCAAGGTCGGGTCATCGACCGGCACGAGGGAAGCACTTGGCATTTCTTGGTGGCCGTGTTGGATGAAGAAATCCAAAAACATCCGCCGCACCTGGGCACTGTTAAGCTTCTTTAATTCTTTCATCAGCTTAGTCCTTTCTTGGCTTGGAACGACAAAATCCACCGCTTGCAACAGAGACGCCGATAGCGCGGTACCACTCTGCTTGCAAACGATGGATTTCGCATGCCGCTTTAAAGCAATTATTTACAAAATTAAGCTGGGTAGCAATCTTACCGGCCTGACCCCGCTTTTCACCACCCGCGGGTCGCTTGTGCCAAACACTTGGTAAAACCATGTCCCAAACGCCTAACATTATACAAGGTCGCTTGCGGAATTGCAATTGGCGCGGGTAAAAAAGGCAACGACAATCTGATTAGTAAACACCTATTTAATCACCCAGACTAGTCAAAATCATCAGCAAGCCTAGGTAATTTCTGCTCACAACTAGTGATTCGCCATTTCGTAAATCTTGGTCATTTCCGGCCGTTTGAGAACCCGGGCTGTCCCGCTTTGACCACCAGTAGCGCGCAAGCACTGGGTGACCATCTGGTCGATCTGAGCTGGCGTCGGGTGCACGCCGAGCTCACCCAGGCTGGTCGGCATACCGATTTCGCGGTAGAAGGCTTCCATCGCTTCGATCCCAGCCAAAGCGACGGCCTCGTCATCAGTCCCTTCAATTCCCCAAACTTCGCGGGCAAAGCGGACGAAGCGTGGGAGGCAATTTTGGTAGACTAGCCGGGCCCAGGAACCCCAGATGGCGGCCAAACCGGCCCCATGGGTGACGCCAAACATCCCGCTGACTTCGTGTTCCAGCATGTGGGTCGACCAGTCCCCGCCGTTGAGGTCACCGACCCCGGTCAGGTCGTTGTGCGAGAGGCTGCCAGCCCACATCACTTCAGCCCGCGCTTCGTAGTTGGTCGGGTCGGCCTTGAGCGTTTTGGTCTGCTCAATCACCGTCCTCATTAGGGCTTCGGCGATCCCGTCGGTCGTTGCCATTGAGCTCGGCGTAAAGTAGCGTTCCATCGTGTGCATCAAAATGTCGGTGCACCCAGCCGCCGTTTGGTACCAGGGCAGACTGGTGGTCAATTCCGGGTTTAGGAGGGCGAACTTGGGCCGGATCACGTCGCCACCGTAATCGCACTTTTCGTGGGTGACTTCATTGGTGACCACCGAGCCACCGCTCATTTCACTACCAGCCGCGGCAATCGTCAAGACACTACCGACTGGCAGGGCACGGTCGACGCGGCGTTCGTGGCGGTAAAGTTCCCAGACGTCGCCATCATCGAGCGCGCCCAGGGCAATTGCCTTGGCCGAATCGATCACACTCCCGCCACCGATTGCCAAGATGAAGTCAACTTGCTGTTCGCGCGCCAGGGCGATCCCCTGGCGAATCAGGCCCAATTCCGGGTTCGGGACCACCCCACCCAGTGTGACTACTTTCAGGTCGGCGGCTTTTAGCGCGGTCACCACCCGGTCAAGCAGACCAGACTTTTGAATCCGGTCGCTACCGTAGTGGACCAAAACGGTGTGGGCCCCGGCCGCCTTGGCCAGGCTACCAGCTTGGGTTTCCACCCCGCGGCCAAAGACAACCTTGGTGGGGGCGTAGTAGGTAAAGTTTTCCATGGTAGTTCCTCCGAAGAAATTCGTTTTCCTTGATTATAGCAAAACAGCCGGGGAAACTGAAAGCGTCATCACCCCTAGTGATATAATTAAGCAAAAAAGGGGGCGCGACAATGTTGAGGCGATATTGGCAGTCATTGAAGACCGACAAAGAAACGCGGCAACTTACTTGGGTTGTGATTGCTTGGATTGTGATAGTAGCATTCATTGACTGGTTGTCGAATCACTGGTCCTTGCTATCCGCTTTGCTGTTTGCCTTGCTGTTTTTATTGATCGCGGCTGGCCTCTTTAAATTAGTTTTGAAGCTGTTTGTTTCAGCTATCAAATCCATCTTTAAGTAAGCTTGCGCCGGCGCTGCCGGTTTGATGTGACTGAAGGAACAAGAAGCAATTTAAGCAAATCTTCACCTTGCCAAACCGCCCCGGCAACCAGTGCTGGTTTCAGACCTACTGCCGAGGCGGTTCAGTCCCTTCAACAATCTACATAAATTAACGGTTTTAATCCGCCGCTTCCCCCTTAACTTTTGCCATTAACGCGTGAAAATCCGCACTTGCACTTAATTGATCAAAAATTTCAATTACCTTAGCCCCAAAGACAAAGCTTGGCCCCCCTGACATTTCCAAAGCCACACTGATTGCTTCTTTCACTTCATCCCGACTAGCCCCAGCCATGATGCAGCCAGCTGTATGCTGGACCATGCATCCTTCACAACGCATCGTAATGGCAATCGCTAACGCCATTAATTCCTTGGCTTTGGGTGAGCATGCCCCCGGTTGACTAACCGCCCAGTGTAATAAATCAAAACTTTTCCCGGGACCAGGAATTTCGGTTTTAAAAGTTTCATTGTCCGTTAAGTAGCCCATTAATTCTTGCGTGTAATTTTTTTCAGTCATCAATCTTTACCCCTTTTCGTACGTATCAAAAGCTTGTAGGGCATGGCTCCCATACTCAAATGCCGGACCACCAGCCATCATTAAAGCTACCCCAATGGCTTCTTTGATCTGCGACCGTTTTGCCCCAAGCGTAAGGGCATACCTGACGGACCAAGCAATATACTCATCACAACGTTTATAAATGGCAGATTGCAAGAAATAACTTGAACGAATTTAGTGACGTAGATTAAGCAAGAA
>NZ_AZFK01000056.1 GCF_001435775.1 Limosilactobacillus ingluviei DSM 15946
GCTTCATCCTTATAGTGACTCCAGAAACTTTCCATCGGCGCATTGTCAATACATTTACCAACTCGTGACATGCTCAATGTGAAGCCCGCTTCGGTAGTTAGGCGCAGATATTGTTTCGAAGTGTACTGGGTTCCACGGTCACTATGAAGCAGTGGATGAGCGTTTGGATTCTTAGCCATGGCTTGCTCCAAGTTCTGCAGTACCAACGGATTATCGTTCTGTTGACTGATATTATAGTCGACAATGCTACCGTCATAGAGATCCTTGATCGCACTCAAATAGGCCTTCTCTCCGTTGCCATAGGTGAGATAAGTCACATCAGTAACCCACTTCTCGTTTGGACTGCTGGCTGTGAAGTCCCGATCTAAACGGTTCGGGAAGAAGTTCGTTCCGCGGACAATCGTGCACCCACGTCGTGGGCGCCGAATGATCGCCTGTAGGCCAAGATGCCGCATTAATCGCAACACTCGCTTAAGATTAACTCTTCGATCGTGTTCACGCCTTAGCACCATCGTAATCCGGCGATAGCCATATCGACCATTATATTGATCATAAATCTGCTTAATTAACTTTTGAAGCTCTTCATTTGCTTGCTGATGAGGCGTGATTGGCGTCTTTGCCCAACGATAATAACCACTCACTGAAACTTTCGCAATCGCGCATAATTGTGCGATAG
>NZ_AZFK01000057.1 GCF_001435775.1 Limosilactobacillus ingluviei DSM 15946
TAGCGTTTTAAAGCGCGGGCCAGCTTATCCTTAGAAGGCAAAGCCTTCATAGTTTGGGTACGGACGTGGTTCAATGCTTGGTAAGCTTGAACCACGACGTGATAGCGATCAGCGACAATGGCGGCATTGGGAAAAAGATCTCGAATTAAAGACCGATAAGGTTGATAAAGATCAACCACGATTAATTTAACTTTGGCCCGGACTGCATACTCATACCGATAGAAATAATTGCGCAAGCAAGTATTGGTACGGGATTCAATCACATCAATCAATTCATGGGTTTCCCCATTCATCAAAGCCATACTCATCCCACTCGTCGCAAAGCGACCAGCTTTAAAGTC
>NZ_AZFK01000005.1 GCF_001435775.1 Limosilactobacillus ingluviei DSM 15946
ACCCCGTTATGGGTTATTTTTTTAAATTGTGTTGCACTTGAATTGTAAACTCTCAGGCAATAAAAAAGGCTACCGAAGCGGTAACCGTGATTAAATATGATGGAATTACGTTAACGATATTCATTTGTTTTCTCCTCCAAATTTGTAATTCTTCGTTCGTGATCTTGTAACTGCTCATCGTGATGGATAAAGTGCTTATCTCCATCTTCAAAGCGTTTATTAGCGTGTTTATGCCATTCGTTCCAATCTTCAATATTTTTATTGAGCTTTTTAAGATTTTGATTGATTGGGTTAAGAACTTTATCAATTAAATTACTAATTAATTTATGTGCCCCGCCAAATACCGCCGTCCCAATCACTAGAATTGATCCCCACTCAGCCCAGCTAAGACTAAGGAATGAATGAATTGTAAAGATGTGCATTGCCTGTTGCCACCCTCTTTCTTAAAGCCGCCCATAAATAAGCCCCGCTCGATTGAGTGAGGCTTTTGTGTACTGTGTATTTCTTTGGCGACTATTTATTTTTCTATGATACTGGTTGAGCAGCCTGTGTAGCTGATTGACTATAATCTAGGCCAGTAATCGTTTTAAAATCATCTTGAGTAATCAAGCCGGTAAGGACAGCATTACGCTCATCCTGAACCGTAAATAGTTTTAGCTCGAACCAGAGCTTAAATAGGTCAAGCATTGGCATTATCTCCCTTATTTTTCATTGTTTCTGATTAGCTAATTGCAAGCTCATTACCTGTTTAGTTAGTGATGCTAGTAGAGTCAATTGAGACAGTTGCATATTGTCCCCTTCCCACTCCTGCTTTTCTAAATTAAAGTGTGAGTTTGAGATTGGATAGGTGGCCCCATTAAAACTTGTTGTATAGGGTGGAATGCTTGTAGAGCATTCCGGTTGGTTATCTGCATAGATAACATTTTTGAACAGATTGTTTTGTTCAGTATCGTATAAGTACCATTATTGCATGAAATGGCCTCCTTCCTAATACCAGATTGGATAGCTCAGAAATTGTGTGCCCGATGATGCTACTTTTTTGTCCAGAAGGTTGGGATCAAAGTTTAATGGGTTGTCGACTAGTTCTTCGGGCATAACGCGGAGAAACATATCTGCAAATTTCGTAATTTTTCCTGGTGCCTTCTGTACTGTCCAAGGATGAGCTGCACGTCCTTTATCAACTTGTTGCGTTGCATTAATTTCATTAGGCACTACGAAGAAGCGTCTGACTTTAATGTGCCCTTCAGTTAAGCCATCCCAAGCTAATGTCAGTGCGTGGACATCATAAGCACTCACATCACCGACAGTTATATTAGCGATAACTCTTACGTTCCAGTAAGATCGATCTACCGCAAATTCGCGTTGATAAGCTGTTGAGTTTACCCTAGCAATAGTGCTACCAGCGTTGATCTTAAAGTTGGCAAAGCCTGCATTGAGATCAACGTTATTATAGTTTTCAGGGGGATCAAAACTTACATCGCAACCAACTGTTATCTTTGCCATTGAGGAGATTAATCCATGATCATTACCAGAGAGTGTGATGTACATCTCGCCACTGTTTGAGTTAGCTTGCAGAAACGCTCCATAGTTATCGTAGCTAGAATACAAAGAAACATTTTTTGAAGTAAAAATTGGAACATCATAGCCGAACACTTTGTAAGAGATTAGATCATCGCTGATTAAATTCCTGACCGAGCTGATGTTCCCATAGTTTAGTTGGTTGTATCCCTTTAATTTACTACCGTTAGTTTGGCAAACATTTAATCCAGATAAATCATTGTAATGTGCCGTATACCAATTTGTGACAATGCTTCCTTCAACATAACCGTCGAACACATTATCGCGGAAGTTGTTCAAATTAGTCGTGTTGGCATTTGGCATAACTGATAATCCGCAAGCTCCTTTGCCATCATCGTCCCAGCCATGAAGCATAGTGAACTTGTTTCGATCCCCAAATTCGACACGAATCCCAATGATGTCATTAGGATCATAAGTTTTGCCTTCAGCTTCCGGAATTGCCTCAAATTGAATGTTGGTGAAAAGATTCTGTGCAATTTCCAGCGAGCCCGTCTGACTAGAAGTCAAGTACAAGGCTGAATGTGCGAAGCCAGTTACTGTCACATCACGTACTGAATTGCCATTGATCCACACTTTCTGATTAGAGACAAATTTGATACCATCATAGACAATTTCGGCTTCGACATTGCTGATACTAAGATTATAGATGTTTGCGTTGTCACCACTAGCCGCTGTGACAATTCCATAAGTTTTGATTCCATTAGAGCCATGCAGATGCAGATTCTTAATGGTTGAGCCGCCAACACCACGACCAACACCGCCTAATTTAATCAGTATAATGTCTTTCCCGTTGTTAATCGCGTCAATACTGAAATTACTGATTAGTGAATTTGAGCCAACTTCAAATAGGTAAGCGATTCCTTTGGTTAGTAAGGTTGTGTTTGACCTATTATCAATCCCAACTAAGTCTACCTTGTTTGGAATAGTAAGTTCACTGGTAATCACATAACTGCCTTCAGGAATAATGACACGTTTGATTGCGCCACTTCCTGCCTGGCTTAGCGCATCTTGGAAAGCTTTAGTGTCATCAGTATTACCGTCACCAGTTGCGCCTAAATCCTTGACATTGAGCCCATAAGAACTAAGAAATTTAGTAACTGCATCTTGAATTTTATTTTCAAACGTAGCAGCTTCAGCCTGCGTAAACAGCCCGTCCTGTTTAATCTTAACTTCTAGATCGGTGATCCGGTTCTGGAGCGTTTGAAGCATGGTCTGTGTGCTGATCCCCATCTTATTGAGGGAGTCAAACAGATCTTGAAGCTTCTTGTTCCACTCGTTCAGCTTGTCTTGGAGCTTACCGTCAGCGTTGTTAACGATTTGTTGAAGCTGGTCATACAAGTCCTCAAACGGCGTAATGTAGTCGCGTGGCACCAGACCCGAGATCACCTTGTCGGCCAGAACGTCCAGATCAAACTCCAGCGTCGTTACTGAGTTGCCATCCTTGACAATACGGAAAAAGGCTTGGCGGTAAGAACCAGCGACTGTAAAGGCATGGCCGGGCATGTCGAAACGGAAACGTCCGGCAGTTGGGTCAAGGGCAACGTAGCCTTTATCATCAATTATCCGGAAGTCGCCGGCGGAATTCTTCGGAAGTAAACCTTCAAACCAGACGTTGCAGCCGGTTAAGTCTAGGGGTGTCCCGTCTTCGTTCTTGATATTGACAAAGACTTGCCGCATGCTTCGTTCGTATTGCCGTGCTTGAACCCAGTTGGTATTGCTGCCATCAAAGTCAATTTTGAAGTCCTGAATATCTTTAACTAGACTTCGGCGGTCTTTCCCAATCGTATAGGTCAACGTTTGTGACATTAAATCAGTCCTTTCTCTTGTAGAATTTGTTCAACAGCCTTTTCAACTGTCGCGTAGTCTGTTCCCAGTGCAACATGTTCAATTTTTGTCTTCCACTCGCCTTTAGCAGCTTTCACTTCATCGTGGGTTGCTTTCTGTTTATCTAGGTTGTCGAGGCGAGTGGTTAGCTTATCGTTATCTTTTTTTCTTATTTCAATTTCTTGATCTGTTTTTTCTTCAACTTTCTTCATGCGCTTAAACAATTCACCAGACGTTCGATCATATAATTCCATCCCTTGCGCAATAGCTTCACGCACATCCTTACCATAACCTTTGTGACGGATAGCATCAGCAATCTCCTTCATGCTATGGTCGGTTTCCGAAAAAGGCTCATAGTCATAAGTTTCACTTGCCATTCTCATCGCCTCCTGCTGTTAGTTTTTCGACCTGTTTCTTTAGTTCGTTAAATGACTCCATTGACACATATTTAGTCGGCAGATCATCATCAACCACTCTATGAAGTTGTTTCATATCAAATTGCAACTGAGCAACATCCTTTGAATTAGCGTTATCAGTTACCTGACCGCTAGACTGACTTGTTGTATTGCCAAGCCGTGCAAAGCGATTATCAACATTTACTTTAAAATTTAAAAACTCCTGCTGATTGCGGGAGTTTTCCAGTTGGTAGTCGGTTATACCTAACGCTTTATCGCCAATTGTTAGTGTTGATGCATGTGGCTTTAACAGGTCGATTGCTTTTTGAGTTATCCGTAATAGTTGTGTCTTAGCTACATTCGGATTGATAAACATATATCGATCCGCAACCTTAAATGACTTAAAGTTAGCCATATGCAGTTCCAAAGCCGACACTTCCCAACTCTCTGGAATACGTTGAGCATCAATCCACGCTCTCGCTTGTTGCAACAAGATATTAGGATCGTCAACACCATCGAATTCCACTTTACCTTCAATAATTCCAAACTCTTGTTGCAAGTCTGGAATATCAATGTAGTCCTTGCCATCGTTTACACTGGTAATGGTTAATTTAGGACGCGGAGCATTACTATTATCAACGGTTTGCGTGCCAGACTGTGGTTTTGAGCCATCTCCACCTTCCTTAATTAGCTTTTGCGGGTCAAGCCAGCCACCAGCTTCTGAATAAGAATTCCTGACCGCTTGATAAAAGTCCATTTTTGTTATACCGATATGCACATGATCTGTATCACGGTAACCAATTACATCGCCGGTTTTTATCTTCTGACCAACGTTAACAATAATATTGCCAGGAGAACTGAACGCTTCCTGATAAACGATATTAAAGCTATCAGACGAATGAGTAACAACGTAATTCCCAAGGCCAGCCATGTATGACTTAATAATGACTGTCCCACTATGAATACAGTGAACATCACGACCAGGATGATCGACTGAACCAAAATCAAGACCATCATGAAAATCGGTGCCACCACGTCCAAACCATCCTGTATGGCCAAAACGTTGAGCAGCAGAGAAATTACCTTCTCCGATGTTAGGAAATGGCCATCCCCACGAGCCAGTATCAACCACCTTTATCGGTTCCTTGCTAATTGGCGCCCCATGAGGTGACCACCCACCAGAACCGGCAATCTGTTGTCGCCAGTTAGGAATGTTCATGGTCGCAACTAGCTGACACAAGCCCGAGCCTTGACCAACCCAAGTAGTGAATGGTTCCCGTGCATAGTACCTGAAAGTCCGTTCAACAAACTGCATTAATCCTTTAGACGGAGTACCGGCCTGAGCATTGCTATCCCAGTTGTTAACAGCATTTTCGTCTCCAGTAGATTCAATCCGAATTCGGTTCTTCAAGCTAGTAATATCGACATCAGATAGGTGTTCACCAACCAACTTGGCTGCATACTGTATGACGGGAGTCCAATCGCCGTTTACTGGTTCTTTGGCTCCATCGCCAAAACTACCATCGCTATCACCGGATACTTCAACTTTTTCTGGATCTAGAGTCTTCCCCAAAGGTATTACCCTAGTAATCACCTTTGTCGGATCAATCTGCATACTTGCCGACTTCATATTCTTGGCTAACTGGATTGGCGTGTCATCCTTATGGTCCACCCCAATATCAGTCAGATAATCAAGGTAGTTTGGGCCATTAGGGTTGTAAGTCGTGACGATATATCCGCCCAATGATTTAACCAGCTTGTCATTAATTGCTTCGCTAGTTTTAGGGTAGTCAATTTGGCGATACTGGTTATCCTTGTTATTAGTGACGTTCACATTTCGAACTTGGAATTGCTTGTATTCCGGTACTTGTGAATTGTGAACACCAATCAGTGTCTCCAGGAATTCCTTTGGCGTTTGACCAACACCTTCATAGAAGCGTTGAGTGCTATCCATCAAGTACGCCTCAATGTCCTCGAAGATATACTCACGGGTAAATTGGCCACTCTCTTCCATTGACTTTTTCGGCTTGATTGCCCGTCCTCGAAAAATAAGCTCATTGTCATCGTAGACGTTAACATGAGTGTGGTAAGGACGCACATTATCCCACAATGGACTCGCCTGATTAACAGTAAGAGTTAAATCATCGATGTCAGACTCTTTAAGCGTGAGTTTGCCTGAGCTAACATACCGATTGACTCGTGGGTCCAAAACAATAAAACCTGCCTTGTCGGTTGGCTCATTGTAACCAATAATTCGATACACTAGATCATCTCCTCCCGCTTAAACTGAAATTCAATTGTTCCATTCCCAGACAGATGAATCTTGTTGTCACCCATCTCCAGTACGATTGTGGTTGTCTTGTAATTATCCTGAGTTAAACCAACTTCACCGATTGAATCGTTCTTCAACGTCACGAATCCGGAAAGCTGGAATGAGCATTCTACCGGCCGTGAGCCAATATTCCTAACATTGATATCTTGATCACCATTGACGGTGAACTTTACTGGTTGCCAGATCCAATGATCAAAAGCAACGTCATCCCAATAATCAGTGCCTTCATTGTGGTTCGTATAGGCGAATGGATATGCCTTGAAAGTAATCGTTGCTGTCATTGTTCCCTTGTCCTGGTCATCTTCGACTTCAACACTGGTACACTTGGCAGACCAGTAGTACACCGGATCATGAGAATCAATCAGCTTACTATAACCATGTGGCAATAGCTGCCGCTTAAGCTCTTCCTCATAAGCTTTCCGTTCCTGGTAAATCTTGCCAAAGTACATGAACTTATAAGTCAACTCACGGATCTTAAAAAAGCGTTCCTGATCATACATAGAGAAATCATATTCTCCTTGCATGTAAGGGACGCTTTCTGTTATCTCCTGTTCCTCAGGTGTAGTTGCCGTTCTCTCAGTTAACCACCAATCAGAATCAGCAGAATTAAAACCGGCAAAGTCAATATATTCCAAATTATCCAGATATTTAGGTTTTGCATTCGTTGGTCCTAACCCGCGAAACACATAATCATTACTGAAAAATCTCATCGACTCCACCTGTCTTTCAATGCTGTATTTTGCCCTAACCGTTGATCATACTGAGCGGCAGTGTAACCAACCAACGTGCCATCATCAAGAACCATTGTTGTATCCTTGGCAGCAATTTGTCGGAGTAAGCGGTTATTTTCGACTTGTAAGGCACTATCCTTTACGGCTAAACTACCAGCAAAATTAGTAGCTAACGCACCGTTGAACCTACTAAAGCCAGCCAAGTAGTCAGCTTGGGTACTTGAAACTAAGTCGCTAATATGCCCCGCCATGTCACTAACGTTTGATTGAACTTCACTGAATCCATTAATTAAGCCGGCATTCAAGCCACCCATAATCGCTTGACCAGCCGGAATTAGCAACTTCCGGTCATAGCTGATTGGCCCCTTATGGTCTTTAATCCATTTGCCAATCCCGCTAATGAAATTCTTGACGCTTTCCCAAACTGATTTCAAACCCTTCAAAAACGAGTTCATGATGGCCCGACCAGCAGCACCAAGGTCAATTTTGACCACTGACTTAATGTAGTTAACCCCAGCACTAAACAGGCCTTTAATTCCATTCCATACCGAACTAACAACACCTTTTAAGCCATTCATAATAGAACTAAACACGCTAACAATACCGCTTAAAATTGTTGATACAATACTTCCAATTGCTCCAAGGACGGTTGACACAATATTTTGAATTGCATTCCAAGCTCCTGACCAATTGCCTTGTAAGATGTCGGTAATCGCTGTAACAATATCAACAATCACCCGTAGTCCAGCAGTAACAACCGTTCCAATAACGCTCCATACCGTGCTAACAACAGTGACCAATATGTTCCAAATGGTTGTCCAAATAGTAACGATTACTGAAATTCCTGTGGAAATTACTGTTCCAATCATAGAAATCGCTGTCGTAATTACTGCAATTACTAATTGCCAAACGATTTGAATAATTGGAATAAGCATGTTCCAAACAGTTGTAAATACTCCGACGATGGTAATTAAAACACTACCAACGACAGCAACAACTCCAGCTATTACAGGAGCTAAAATTGTCACTAAGCCTTGCCAGATCGTAACGATTAGATTAACAACGGCTTGAACAACACTAACCAAACCTTGCCAAATAGGCGCAGCTACGGCCATAATTGACGTCCAAATGCCACTAAAAAAGGTCACCAGTGATTGCCAAATTGGTTTAATGAAATCGACGACCGCGTTTATGGCGTTACCGATTGCACCCCAAACACTACTAGCAATTCCCACTAGATTTTGCCAAGCTCCACTAAGCCATGAAACAAAACCCTTCCAGAGTTTTTGGCCAGTCTTAGTTTTGGCAAAGAAAAAGACTAAGGCCCCAACAACGGCGACGATCGCTGCGGCCGCAACCACCCACGGGTTGAGGCTCATAACCCAATTAAGGATTTTCATTGCGCCAGCCGCAAGCTTTGATTCGGCACTCATGTTTGATAACGCAAACTTCAGCAAATTCATATCTTTAGCGACTGACGAAGCAACTTTCAATACCGTAAGACTACGTTTTAGCGCCGATAGCATTGGTGTTACTTTTTGAATCCCAGCAAAAGCGCCGATAAAACCTAACACCCCAACTGCAGCCCCTTTGAAAATATCGTTGCTAAACGCACCTTTGATCAAATCAGCAAGCACCTTAAAGGCCGGAGCGACGCTTTGCAAGGCGGGACCAATTGACTTTAAGCCATTTTCCATCATCGTCCCAAAATTAGCGATGATTTCTGCAATGCTTGACCCAGTAACGCTCTTAACAAACTGGTCAAAGGCTTTGATCGCTTCCGCAGTTCCCCGCGTGATGGCCGTCTTCATATTTTGAATTGATGTCCCGATCCCGGCGGTGGAATCCAATGCAATCTTGTGAAGTGACTTTAAGCCACCGCCACCGTTCTTATCTAGGTCAATTAAGGCATCTTGGAAGTCCTTCACCGAAATCTTGCCTGACGATAGACCGTCTTTTAACTCAGCAGTGGTCACACCCATCTTCTTTGCGATTGCGTTCAACGCTGGCCCCATGTTGGACTGCATCATCGAGTTCCAAGTTTGGGCATCGATCTTGCCGTTCGCAAAGGCTTGGGAAAGCTGGACAACGGCATTGTCAACGTCCGCTGTCGAACCACCAAAGCCGATAATGCCGTCATTTAAGGCGCTAAAAACCTTCTGTGACTTCCCCAAGTTACCCGTCGAAGCCGCGATCATTTGAACGCCCTTAACCGCACCGTCAAGCGACGTCGGCAAACCATTAATCGACTTCTTCAAGCCCGTCATGGCGCTAGCGGTTTGCTTGGCTGAAAAGTCCATGTTGCTAAAGGTCCGGTTGGCGTTGTTCAACGTATCAATCCGATTAATGGCTGCACCAACGGAATCTTTTACCATTCCAAACGCTTTCGCCCCCACAGCAAGTAGCCCCATGGCACCGGCTAGATTTTTAATTGAACCCATGGCCGCGCCCGAACTCCGGGCTGTGCTATTGGTCCGACTGATGACATCACTTAACGAATTAACAGCTTCTTCCATCGTTTTGGTGAAATTCCGATCCACAGCGGACAAAACTGCTTCAATACTCATACTTTCGGCCATTTAATCCGCCTCCCTTCGCCATGCGGTCATGTCAATTCGGCCTAGTTTTTGTAGACGTTTAAACTCCTTGAAACGTTGCATGAAGATTTGACTGGCTTGGCGTCTGCTCGACGTAGCCCCCAAGTAGTCATCACCGAAGCGCTGCCTGATTTGATGTTCGTAAGCTTCGCGGTCGAAAAACTTCTTAAATTTGCGGTACTTCGGTTTCGGATTCTTCTTCCCGGTTGTGGCTTGAACGGTCTGATTCATCCACGCTTGGGTTGCTAAATCCGTTTGTCGCTCTAATTGGCGCAACTGGTAAGCTTCCAGCCGCAAGTGATACTCACTCCACGTCATGCGGTCAATCTCTCTCATGTCATTCATTCCCAGATAAGCTAGCGCCGTGAGTTTAATTTCCCGATACTGTTCGGCAGAACTCGGCGCTGGCTCATCTAGGCTTTGAGGTTTTTTACCGCCACCTTAACAGCATTTGCTTCCGCCATTTCGTTCAGTACCGTGTCAAACAAGCCTTCAATGTCAGTTTTGGGGTTATCAATCAAAGCATCAATTTCACTTCGCGATGGCCGTGACTTGTTATCCCACGCCGCAGCATAAATCACGTCCGACAAAACGGCTGCGTCGTATGATTTCAAACTTGGAACCGTCCTAGCCAATCCCATTCCAAAGTTTTGCTTGACGCCCTTCACCGTGAGTTCCATTCCGGCAATTTTATCTAGTTCCCGTACGAAGCGTACCCCAAAGTTCAGCTGCAACGCCTTGCCATTTAACTTAACTTCCATTATTTTTGCCCTCCTGTTTTATCTGATGGCGCATCAGTTGCTTCAATCCCGACCCCATTGTCGGTATTGCTCCAAGCTTGACCATTGCCATCAGTCCCGTCGTCCTTGGCAGCTCCTTCAATTACCCCAACGCCCCGGAAAATATAGGCTAGTTGGGATTCTTGTTCATTACTTAATTCCGTCCAGCCCCGAACTGGCCCATAATCAACCGTGATTGTGGTGTCCCGAGAAGATACGTCGTCCGGGTCGTTATCGTTTGAATCTTCGGTGACCTTTCGCCGCATGTAAAAGGCAAAGTATTTTCCCGCCGTATTCTTGCGCTTCCGATAAATGATCCAGAACTCCATTTCTTCCTGATCGAAAAGCGAATCGTAAAGTTGATCCGCAATCTCACTCCAGTTGTTGACGAACTCCACTTCCAAGTCCGTTTCCAGTGAGGAAGTCGTTGCTACTGATCCAGACTTCGTTACTGTGTTGTCACTGTCACGTTGTGGATCAAATGACAGCGAAGTTTGATAAGGGACTAAATGACCTGGTTCAGTCTTAGCAGCGGAAAGCTTCCGTGCATACAAAACCACGTCAATACCCTGCAATGCAGGAATATCTTGTGCCATAT
Source organism: Limosilactobacillus ingluviei DSM 15946 (assembly GCF_001435775.1). Lineage (GTDB taxonomy): Bacteria > Bacillota > Bacilli > Lactobacillales > Lactobacillaceae > Limosilactobacillus > Limosilactobacillus ingluviei. The sequence continues at coordinate 10,835 of NZ_AZFK01000005.1, forward strand.
TTTTATTCCTCCTAGTTCAAATTAAAAACGAGTGTAATGACACCATGATATAAGACAGTATCAGGAACACTCGTATCCGTTAAAATTTGTTGATCCTGAGCAGCTGGACGACCAACAAAGTGAAAATGCTTTGTTCTAATTGCCCCAGCCCCCAGTAGTGATAGTTGATTAATTACTTTCGTAACCAGTGGGCGGTTTTCAGCGTCTCCCCACACGTCTAAGGTTTGACTGATTCGACCACCCAATGCATCCTTATAAGTTACTGGTAAAAGCTGGGTCATCCCCATCGCAATGAAGGGATACTTAGCATTTTCACTTTCCAGTGGCAGATGGTCATAAACTGTGTAACCTAGATTCTCACATTCAATCATAAGCTGATCAAACAACTCTTGTGATGGGTTCATTTCATCACCGCCTTTAATTGGTTAATGAATTTCACTGACTGATAAGCAAAAGCTGGATGCAAGGTTGGCCGTGCCGACATGAAACGTGTTCCAAACTCCAAGTAAGAAAAATATTCTGTATGAGGAGCAATAGTAGCAGTCATGCCGGCTTGACTCAGTTCATTAGTAATGCTTCGAGCCGTTGTACCCTTCGAATAGCCAGCCGTATATGCCGCCTCCATATTGGCAACCGTTTTAGCTTTCAACTGCGCCGCATTGTTTTTTACAATTGGCCGTACCTTTGAGGCCAGCAACTGTGGGCGTTTACTCAGCTTAGCCTGGAGTTCTTTGGCTCCTTGAAGTTTAATCTGCATTATCCTTCCCCCACAATCAAAGAGACGCCCTTCAGCGGACGCCTTTCAGTATTCAGACGGTACTTTACCGGACTATCATCAATGGTTAAATACGACCAACTGACCGTTACTGGTTCGCTAAAACGAATTGTCTTAGCTCGCTGGTCATACTTGCCGAACAGCTCAACAGACCGGTTAGTACCAACATCAGTCACGTTTCCATACCGTGTGGCCACCAATTCAGTACCACCCTCATACTTCGAAGTGTGCGGGTTGTAGCGGCGCTTAGAATCAGAATAGAAACTAATCTTGCTGTCCATTCGCATTAGTATCACCTCGATACGGGTTAATGAACTGAACTTTGCCTAAGGTCTGCACGTCTTTTTGATTACGCCGTTTCCAAAGGTTAATATCGTCTAAGAAATCATCAAAGTCAGAAGCTTTGAAAGTGATTGACTCACCTTCCTGACTATAAGCAGTCATCCCTTCGTTCTTGATCCGGTTAAACCGACGGACACTGACTTCTAACTCGATATAGTCCAGCTCCGGAGGCACTGTCTTACTTTCCAGCTTAAAGCACAGAGCATGGTCTGTATTTGTAATGATCAGGTTGAGCAAGTCATCCTGGTCATTATTTTTTAGGCCAAGCATTGTCTTCAAATTCTCAAGTACATCTGTTGTCTCGGCTTGCTCACCCACGATTCATCACCTACTTACCAGCATCAGTCGGTGCACTGATAGTTGACAGAACAATACCATCAAGGCGTTCAGTCGTCAGAACACTAGCCATTGTTACAACAGTTTCGTAAGTCAGATTGTTATTAACAGAATCATGAGTTACACCGATCAAACCAGTTTCATCAGAAGTCATGTTGAACAGCTGGCCAACCGAAGAAATCGGGGCATAGAAGTAATTAATATTATCAGCTACAGTAGCAGCAATTGTGCCTTGCTTTACAGCGCTAGTCAGAATGATGGTGTTAAAGCCAAGGAAGTTTTGAATATACTGCAGGCCGAAAGTGTTCTGTACATCAATCTTCTGATTCCCTAACCAATCATACAAGTCCAGTGGATTAGCAAAAGCAACAGTTTGGGTGTCGTAGTCTTCCCACTTTATGGCAAGTTGACCAAGTGCTGCGGCCATAGCCTTCTGGAAGTCAGCACCAGAAGCAGTGGTTTTGCTTGCATTAGCCTTAGTAATGTAATCAAATAGATCCTTCTTAACGTCCTTTTGAACTTCACGAAGCAACTTGTTATCAGTATCAACAATAGCCGGAGTTACACCACCAGCAGATTGAATAGCTTCAATTGATGTCTGCTTACGATACTTCTTAAAAGCCAGAGTAAGAGTATCAGCCAGCTTACGAGTTACCTTACTCAGTGGGATAACTTCACCTTCACCTACTGCACCATCAACCTTAGTCACTTCAGACTTGTAGATTTTAATTTGTGATCCAGCAGTCATCGGATGCATTCGTACCACACCAAGTGCATTCAGTAAAGTTTGAATGCCTTGAGTAAACTGTTCGGTAAAATCGATAGACTGTGCAACCAAATCTGCACTTGTCGTTAAATTAGTTTCAGCCATTTAAAAGTCCTCCTATTCATAAATCGACATATTGTCTGTGATAGCTTTGACCCGTTTAAGCGGATCCTTGATCTTCCTAATGTCCGCCTTGCTCATTCCATTAGCAGTCTTGCCATTACTTCGTGGGGTTGTTCCACGTAAGGCTTCCTTCTTAGCAGTGTCACGAATGGAATTGACGAAATCTGTAATAGCACTGATATTGTCAACCGTTTGCTGTTGGTCAGTCGAAACCACCATCGCTAGTACTTCATTAGGAACATCCAGACCATCTTCCCGGAATGCTTCACGCGTGGACTGCAAGTCCTTCTCACGTTGTAATTGAGCTTTCAAGTCAGCGATCTGTTGATCCTTTTCATCATCTTGTTTTGTGGTTTTCTGTTCCTTCAGCAATTCTTTGACCGACATCTTGCCAGACTTCAAGTCTTCTAGCTGTTGATTAGCTTCATCCAATTTCTGCTTGTAGTCATTCTTTGAAGCAGTGATCTTATCAATTCGCTTCTCAAATTTAGCCGTTAAACGGTCAACTGCACTGTCCTCTTCCTTAGGCTGATCCTTTGGGGCTGGATCCTGGCCCTTTTGCGGATCGTCCTGCAGTTGAATGCCAGTGTTTTGTTGCGCTTGTTCTTCGTTTTCTGCCATAAGTAAACCTCCTATGCACGCATTTATTGACTTGGGAGTCATTCTCGGGCCTTATTTAACGTCCACAGCTCACGGGAACGGACATAAGAAAAGGGATAGCCAGCCGGTAAGCTATCCCCCGTAAAATAAAAAGCACTCACAGATTAGTGTGAATGCTTAGAAGCCCGGAAGCCAATCTCTGACTTCCTTAAAAATACGATATGCTTTTTTCATCATAGAATTTTCTGCTAAATATTGTAAGCCTTCAATAGTTATTGAAACATTATAAAGGCCACCAATAATAATGCCTTCAATTTTGGTTGGCGTAAATTTTACTCCTGAAATATAACCATGTTCGCTTAACATTTTCAGCGTGTTTGCAAACTGAGCTTTGCTGATATTGAATGTATCAGCATTAAGAATATTTGGATCAGGTTTAATTCCATTCTCATAACAGTACTTAAGGTAGCTTAGTATTTTATACGCTACCGTAAAGAAGTCATTATTACTCATAATTACCTCCGAGAATTAAGCTCGTTATCTAGCCATTTCCAAAGCAGAAATGAGTTTGACTGGTTTTCAAATTAGTAAGACTAATCAAAGTTTTCTTCAGATAAGCAAGCGAAAAAATGTACTTCAAAGTATCCTCAAAACCATTTACTACTAGATTATGATCTTTCTTACTCAAAGTGGCTGTGCCATTTTCTATATCTGAATGCAACTTAAAGGTATATGAATCTTGATCATCATGTACAATGTCAACGACTAAGAAGCCCATTATTTCCGCCTCCTTTTCTTTTTCTTGGCTTTCACCAAAGCCTCACCATAGTTATATGTTTGATTAGTTTTGTCATGGGCTTCCTCATAATCAAGCCCTTCATCATCCATATAGTGTGCTTCCAAACTTTCGTGTTCCAACATAATTATATCATAATCAAAAGCATTGCCTTCATTAAGACGCTGTAGGCTTTGCGCCATATCATAATCAGGGTAAAAATGTTGTAGTGACCTATCAGTGCCATTCTGTAAATTATACTTTGAATCAAGAATATGCTGCAACGCTGTTGATACAACAGCTTCTGTTAACCCACTGTTCGCCATCATATTATGAATTAAAATGTTCCGTTTAGAATTTCGTAGTTCTTCATAATACAGTCTGGCATGCTTAGACCGCTTAACCATATATGGATCATTCTCGTTATTTAATGCACCTGAAAGTGCACCACTATCTGAAGCATTCACAGTTGTTTCCGAAATTGCGCACCGACAATTAGGATGCACTGGAATTTCAGGAACTTTACTGATCTTGTAAATTCCTGGTCCCCAGCCGTTGTCCTTACGCTCAATAGCTTGGCACTCTGGACAAGCCTTAATCTCAGTAAACCACTGAACATATTCATAGCCATTTGCCTTAATGGAGTTCATTTGAGCGGTGAATTGAACCCGTGCTGATTCAGTCCGGGCAATTCGTTCGGTTACATAGCGCTGATTGGTTACCGTATCTTTGACCTCTGATTTTAACCGCCGAGCCATCTTACGTGGGTTCTGGCCTTGAATAATACCATCAGAAATAACAACATCCAGCTTGGCCTTCAATGCATCTTGATTGGCCCACAACCGATCTGAAAAGGTAGCTGAATTAGTCTGGGCCATTACAATCTTAGCAATCTTAGGCCCTGCCCACATTGATGGTTGAGCAGTAACCTCCATAATACCGGCCTGACGTTGGCATTCCTTAATGTAATCATCAGACAGTTTGGCCGTTAAAGCTTTGTCGGTTTCAGCAGTTGCCTCTGTCAAGTGGACACCAACCTGCGATTTAAGCAACTCCAGACGATTGATTCGCATTGTAGCATTATAAACTCGCATTCTTCGATTGACGTTATCAGACCAGTCGCCATAAGTCGGTGTTTGGCCTTGTGCCCGCATCTGATTAGCCTGTTCAACAACATGCTTGGCTTCTCGTTGATAAGCAGCCATCTGACCAGCAGTAACCGGCTGATATCCAGTGTGATTACCATTCTCATCAACAATAAGTGTGGCGTTCTCATCAATCGTCCGGTTAATTCCATCAATGGCCCGCTGATAATATTCAGCAAGCCGCTGATTAAACTTCTGATCGTTGTCCAGATTCTGCTTCATCCAGGCTGTCTCTTGCTGACGTCTTTTCTTCCAGTAAGCCGTGTTCCTGTTCGCCATTGTTCTCACCCTTTACTGCGTCCATTGCACTAGCCTGGTTTTGAAGTGCCTGTTTGACTTTATCCGCTTGTTCATCCTTGATCCGTTCCATTTCGGCCTGTGGATCATCAACACAAGACAAGATGGACAACTGCGTCTGTTTAGACACAATACCGTTCAAGGTTGACGCTGTTTGAGCTTCGTCTGCTAAGTTATCCGGTAGATTACGCTTGAAATGGAAGTCAAGATCTTGCCAAGCAGCAGAGTCATGAACTACTGTTCCAGTGCTGAATACAATTTGATACATCTGCCGCAATGCTTGTCGGAATTTACGTTCCTTATTGCTTGCCATGTTTCGCATGGAAAGCAGCTTATATTGAAGAGCAACACCAGATGAATTACCACTGAAAGCTTCATCGTTGAGGTTAGGCACCATTGCCACCTGGTAAATCAGTGTAACCAGCCGATCAATAATGTGTTCTTGCATCGTGTCGCCGTCTGGCTTGCTGATGAAGTCAACAGTGGCGTTAGTTGCATCAGCGTCAGGACTGTAGATCATCTGATTGCCAAGTAAGTTAGCATCTGGTAAACCATCGCCATCATGATCTAGGTCAATACCCAATACTTTCAGATAAGCATTGTCGAAGTATTCAACTTGGTTGGCCTTCTGTGACAGCACCTTATCCAATGAGTTAATCAATGTTTTGACGTTATCAAACACACCCTGGCGCTCTTCGTTGCCATAGAATTCAACCGCCGGCACAATGCCATATGGGTTAGGTTGTGATGCATCAATTAACTTACCACCAGCAAAAGCATCAAAATGATCGGCATAATAGATCACACCGGTTTGCTGACCGCTCTTAACGTCTTTCCAGTAACGAACAAAGCAGTAAGGCTGACGAGCAACTGTGTCATCGTAGACCATGAAACCTTCAGTTGGGTTCATGTACGCAACTTTCGTGTTGCTGTCCTCATCCTGATAAATAAAAGCAAACGAACGTCCGTAGATATCCGTTTGCTTGCTGATCTCAGATAATTTGTCTTGGAACGAATTAGCATCATTCCAGTTCTGTAATTCTTCATTGCTAGTATCATCATCTAGCGTAATCTTAGGCGGGATCCCAGTGAAGAACCCGTTATAAGTATCCACAATGTAATGTGGCAAGTTAGCAACCAGATGATTGTCCGGGCCAAACCGACGCGGTACTTGATGCAGAATGTCATGGTCACCGGTGTACAACTTCATGTTCTCCCGATAGTTTTTTGTATATTGATTATTATGGCTAATAAATGCATCCAAATCATTCATCGCTAAACCCGGTTCATCTTTGGGATAAACAAAAATATGTCCATCCAGCACCTGGCCTTTGCCATTAACTGTTTCAGCCATTCCAACACCTCCTAAATATAAATATTTTTAAGAATCGTTGCTTTCGGTGTGCCCATACCATTGATTTCATTTAGTGCATACCGAATAGCATCAATCTCGTGGTTATATGCATCGACCGGTTCATTGGTGTATTCGCCATTTTGCTTATCTTTCTTATAAGTGTAATTTTCAAGTTCTTCGATCGTCTTCACACAGCGATCATCAACCACCAGATGGTATTGCTGCATGAAGGCGATCCCCTGAATGATACTGTCCTTACCCTTCTTGGCTGGCCTAATTCTAGTGATGCCGTCACGCTTGATCTCAGCAATCGACTTCGGTTCGGCTGCATCAGCCGTGATGATTTCTTTGGAGTAACCCATCTGCTTGATCATCCGGGCAATATCATCGTTCAGCATACCGTGCTTAGCGTATTCCTCCATGACATAGAGCACATGATTATCCTGATCAACCTTAACGTGCATGAAGGCTGTCTCATCATTTGTGTAACCAAAGTCCATGCCAAAGTAAGAAGGAAGGTCTGATAACTTCTCCACACTCAGCCGTCGCTTGCTGAAGTCTGGAAAGACCAGTTTATCCAGCGTCGCAAACTCACCAAGAGTGTAGATCTTGTAGTAAGCGGGGTTGGTCCGTTTCAGATTCTCAATCGTCCTGATGTTGTCTGCATCCAAGAAGTGGTTGTCCTTGTACGTCGATTGATGAATTGCTACCCGTGAAGTATCAACAGTAACGGCGGGATCAAACCATTGCTTGTAGGTCCAGTTCAACTTACTAACCGGATTAAACATACAGAACAATTGGCGTTTCTTATGTTTAGGTTCACGTAGACGAAGAGTGAGTTGCGTAAAATCATCTTGCGTAAATTCGGAAGCTTCTTCCATCACCACATCGGATAATCCTTTAATGGACTTAATCTTTTCTGGGTCATCCATACCCTTAAACAGGAAAACCGCACCGTTCGGTAAATGAACAGTACGGTTTGATTTATTTACTCTACATAACGGTAACAATTGCCAATTTGATAAACAGTCAATTACGTCAGCGAAGATAGATTCTTGAATTGTTCGATCAACTTTCCGCAGCCATAGCACTTTGCGGGGATGTTTCCATTGCCGCAATGATTTAAGTACGACTTTCTGTACTACACCATGCGATTTACCAGAAGAAGCTCCGCCGTACCAAACTTCGATAAAGTGAGAATAATCAAAAAGGTTATCGTAAATCTGTTTATTGAAGACATTAGCAGGCTTAGGAAAATTAAGATTAATCTTCGTCATCATATTCCCCCATTCCCACATCAATCTGAACATCACCAGAAATAACTTTTTTATCAGTCCATGCGCCGTGACGCTTACCGATTAATTCCGCCGCTTTAATGCGATCTTTTGCTGACACTTCAACATCATCATAAACGCCCTTAGCAGTAGCGACAGATTCTGTTTGCTCGCCACGCATTACCGAAGTGAGATATTCCATCACTTCGGTCATATCAGCTGTTTTCTCTGACTGAATTTCTTCGTTACGTTTTTCAATAGCAGCTTTAATGACAGGTTTTGACAAGTTTTCAGTAGCTATTCGATTAGCTGTCTTCTTAGAATATCCAGCTTTAATTGCCGCCTGAGTAGCATTACCCGAGATAATGTACTCATCGATAAATCGCTGTTGTTTCTGTGTTAATTTTTGAGTAATACTACTCACCTCCTTAAAATAAGAAGTTAGCTATTTAGCTGACTTCTTTGTTATTTTCGAAGCAGATACAAAGAATTGCTAATTTTATATAATGAATTTCCATTATTACCTGAAATCTTATCTTTAAATTGCGCATAACTCATCCTAGTCATAACATATGCATCTTTTTTATCTAGTGTAACCTTATACACATTAAAAAATAGTGCAAGTATTGGATTAAAGTATACTAAGTCATAACGTATATACAAAATCATTATCATTATAAATATTAAAATACTATCGAAATATTTACTATTTCCTTGACCAACGCCTAATGTAGATAAAGGAACAATGTATGTCATTATATAACTAACAATTCCATCACCTATTTTTTCTGGATTAGTTATTTTCTTGTTATTTAATTGTTTTTTCTTGTAATGAGCAAGCTTAACTATAAATATAATAAGTGGGGATATTATAAGTAATAAAAGAGTAAATGTTAACCAATTAGAAAATATAATTTTTAGATTAAGTTTTTCATCACTTGAATTAAGTGCATCTATAAATAATATTAAAAATAATGGTGTAAATGAAACAAAAAACAAATTTATTTTATTTAAACAAAAACAAACAACAATAATAAGAAGAAGAATTAAAATATTAATTATTATCATTCCATAAAATCCCTTTTTAATAAAATAGTCCTAGAAGGTCTATCTGATAACAATGCCGCAAAACCAAACTTCCCTTCCTCACTATAAGTAATTGTCAAATCTTTTTTATCCATCTCTAACCCTTTAAAACTATCATGAAACTTTTTATTATTTATGATTTCTTTATCAATATCGTTAAACGTTTGTTGTATGTTCTCTTCCTTAAATCTTTCTTTCAACGAACTTATAGAAACGCGAGCCAACATTCTTGTAAAGATACTTGAACTTTTTCCTTTCAACGCCTCATCTATTTTATCAATATTTTTAAAGACATCAGGAAAATCTGTTTTTAAATGTTTTATATTTTCTTTTGCTATAGAATTATATTCACTTGATAAAAAAAGCATTTTTTCAAAATCAGAGTGTGTATTAATAATATAAACACCCTGAGAGTAGTAAAAACTAATATTGTTCTTAATACCGAAATATAGATGGTTATCATCTAATTTCTCAATACCATCATTAGTTAAATTTCCCATAAAGCCCGATGATAATCTCTTTTTCTTAAAAGCATTAAAATTATCAACCTTTATAAATAAATAATAGGGGTCATTGGTACCAATGCATACCTTTGCAATAGCTCCTTTTACATTTTCCAAATTTCCTAATACTGTCAGATCTTCACTAGGCACAAAATTATCGTCTTCCAATTTTTCTACTAAGCTCTTAGAATTATTGCGTTCATTTTTATTTAAATAATAAATTGTATCCTTATTATTTTTTAAAATATCAAATTTTTGTATTTGTTTTTTATTAAGCTTTGATTCCTTAAATGTATAAATAAAGCGTTGCAACATCGACTTACTTGTATCTTCATCTAAAGTTGCATTTGCATAAGCAAAATTCTCAATCTTATTTATACCATTTTTTGAATATTCAAAATAAAAAGAAACGCTGTAATTATTTTCTTTTAATGATTTTTTAAACAACTCTACATCCTCAGTTATACTACCTACGGATACAGCTTTTACGTTATCCTTTAATTTTTCGTTTTCCACAAAATTCATCTCCCAATATTATTTCACTATCATTCTATCAAAAAAGAGAGCTTAGCTGCTCTCTTTAATGAAATAATATTAGGTGTAGTTTAACGTCATCCCGGACAAATAATTTTGGGAGATTATTGTATGAACATCGAATTATTCGACAATATCATTATCACATTTTTATCAAGGATTGCTCATTCAACAATTGCCCATCAATTTATCATTCCTTATCTGGATAAACATGTAAGTCATCTATTTCAGTGTGAATACCATGCTTAACTAATTGAAATTCAAAACGATCAGCAAACTCACATAATGCTTTCTCTTGCTTTCGACTGTATGTTGATGAACTAATACTTAATTCCCTGGCAATGTTGTACGTCAACATCTGATCCGAATAACGGCTTAACAATATCCGTTGCGATTCCTTCGTCATATTCCGCATTGCACAGCCCACACAATCGACTACTTCTTCTGCCAGCCAAATATTCAACATTCGGCTTTCACTTCCATTGCCATGACTAGGTGCTTTAGGCATTCCGTCCATTCCAGGTGACTTCAAATCAAATCGTTGTTTCCCGGATAAAGCTAGATAGCGATCCAGCTTCTTTTCAAGAAACTCAGTAACCTTCCGTGCAGTTTTCAAACAATCTATATCTAAGTTCAAATCTGTTTGCATGATGTACCCCCGCTATCTGCTATAATAATTAAGGTTAATATTTTTGAGTAAGGACACATCAAGTGCGGTGGGTCCTTTTTATTATGGATTTTTCTTACCCATTAGGAACCCAACAATAAAAATAATCATCATTATTACTATTAAAAGAAACATTACCTCACCCCTGCAAATTCCGTCCACAATGCGGACAATAATTAAATGCCTCACTATCAACCTTAATTGGTACTTCTGTCTTAACTGATTGGTCTGGGGATACTTTAGTAACCATCAACTTCTTAAATGGAAAGCGACAATATTCACAGCAACCTTGACTAGGAATAAAGCCTTGTCCCTTAAATACAACTGTTTGGGCGTTAATTTTGATACTCATGATAATTCCTCCGCTTTGACATCGACCGGGACTGTAAAGAGTAGATTACCACTTAATTCCCGAATAGTTACGGTTTGGGTTAACTTATTATGTCCGATCACATAATATTTACTATTGTTATAATTAACTGTTTTGTTATTATTTTCGTGTTTGACCGCTTCTTCAAACGTCATTAAATATCACCCTCATTAAGAATTTGCCCAGAAGCCAGTGCTAAAGCCTCATCAGCTAATTGGTGAAGCTCCATAATACACCCACCATCAAATGCACACGGATCTGATTCGTCATAATAAACTTCGTCTAGTTCAGCCTGCTTCCTACGTAATTCAGCAAGTTTTTTATTGAATTCTTCTTTAGTTGGCATTTCATCTACCTCCAGTTTTCCCTTGCGATACATGTTTTAATTCTCTAATCAAAGTTTTCTTGTTAATCTCACTACATTGCGGTTCACCCCTACGAGCATTCACAAAACGCATCATATCTTGAGGGTGTTCCTCAAGAAAGTGTTGATAATTCTTCATGCATTCTTTGCATAAATCAATTGGACAATAATAGCTGTCTATATAATCATCGTTGACGTGCATATCTATCCAAAAATCGCCATTAGCTACGGTACCACAGACATCACAAATGTATTGAGTTTCAGTTACTTGTGTTTTCATTACTTCCACCTCTTCGGCTCTCTAGCTTTCTTTCGCCACCACTGTGATCGTAGCTAGTGTGATCATGCTCAGCCATCATGTGACGTGCTCTTGCGATCTGCCGCTTCCTGGTCCGCTTGATCGGCTTAATACGCTTGTATCCGTTCAAAGCTGCATGCCAGTCTTTACGTAGCTTAGGGGAATTTCTGAATATGACCGTAATGGATGGAGCAGCTAGCATACTAATCATCCTTGACCTCCTCAACATTTGAACGGATAAGCTCTCTAAACCATGGGATTGCCTTAAAGCGTAAGTCGTTGCATAATTGATCCAATTCTGAGCGAGTAAACTCTTGTTTCAAACTATGATTTGGCGCACAGGCAAAAACGTGGCCATGAATGTTATTTTCGCAAGTCAGATATTGTGGACCGTTGTCAGATTTAAATCCGCGTAGAGGAACACGGTACTTAGGTTCATCTTCGCGTTCGTCTAACGGTGTTTCAGCATAGGTTAATAATAGCTGGCTAAGCTTAGCAAGTTCGCGCAACGTTAGTTTCACCTCTGAAAGGTTTAATTTCACATCATCCAATTCAGTAAAGTCTTTGCCTATGCAAATATTGAATTTCATATTTTTAGTAGAAATTACAATCATATCGTAGTCGTTCATATAAAAGATAAATCCAGCGTCATTTAACTTATTAATTAATTCACTTGTTTTCATCAATATCCTCCGGTTTCACATCCTGCGGTACCGTAAACATCGGGTTGCTATTGTCTTCGTGTTCTACCGCTATCTTAAAATCCATATCCCACCAATCCTTCCTCCACAATTTTGATTGCGTCCTCAGGGGTCCGGGCAATCCCATGGATCACCCCGCGCCGGGCGAGAAAATCGTGGAACTTAATCTGATCTGGGCGGGGTCGGCCCGTCTCGGTCTTAACCTCGATGTAAAATACCTGATGATCAGACCAGCGGAAGCCATACAAATCAGGGTGGCCTTTGGGAACGCCAGTCTGGAAAAACCGGCCATCCGGTAAGCGGACCTGGCCCGCGTTAACCCGGAACACTGTGCATTGATTGGCTGACAGGGCGACGCGGATAGCGCTTTGCACTTGATGCTCAGGCTGGGTCATTATTAAAAACCTCCACCCGCGTTACCGCCTTTGTATTCACCAGCATTTGATGTTTGTCTTCAAAAATGTTATTTCGTGCGACAATATGCAGCCACCCGCCTTCAATTAATTTCGATGCAACTTCTTCAATGTCATTATCGACACGGATTGATTGTCCGTTGTCGAAATAGATAATACTTGCCATTAAAATCCTCCATTCGCCCACCCCTGACCCGTTAAAACCACAAAATATGACGCTTATGAATGACAGAACTGGCATCACTTAATCCCTTGGCGCCCAAGGGATTGGCGCCAACATGACGTTTGATGACACTTTTTTTGCGTAACCCTTTATATATATACTTATTTTCTATTTTCTTTATTACTTTTAGTAAAAAGATCTGTCATATATAGGTAAATGGACGCTGAACCCTTTGGGGCGTAAAGCTCAAGGCTACTTCATCATCCGTCATCAAACACCTCAGTTCCGTCATCCTACAACTTGTTGAAATTAAGTCGCTGATCTGGACTGATTTTTAGACCATAGAAAAATCGACCGTAAGTTAACCTTTTGTACCTATACTTCTTCTTCATCTCACGACTAAACTTTTGCTTGCTCATCAGATACTCGTTAGACTCAAGCGCCCATTCCTTGTATTTATTAAACAGATCGCCAGCTGGAGCGGTATAGTTGGTGCCAACTTCGCAGTTTTCGGCAACAAACAGTTCCAGTACGTCCATTTCAGTACGGTATTCTTCACGTTCGTTCATAATCGCTTGCGGAGGTTCCAAGCCTTCGCGCTGCCAGTACAACGCCCCTTGGACAATCCAGTTTAGGATTCCGGCACTTTCTCGCTCCAACTTATACTTAAGATCTTTGTCGACGTCTTCTTTAGCGACTTGGTGCTTAAACGGGATTAAAATCAGCCGTCGCCAGATCCCATCATCAGTCCCACGAATCAGTGGCTTATGGTTAGTCGCCATCCACAACTTAAATTGGGGTTCAAACTCAAATTCTTTCCCATACAGGTGGCGAGCGACCATCCGGTCCCCACCGCTCATCTGCTTAACCAAACTCTCATTCAACCGACTGCCTTCGTCTGATTCGCTGGAAATTACCATCCGGGCACCTTCTAAACGAGCCACGTCTGAATTAGCCGCACCACTACTACTGCGTTTAACCATGATCGTTTCGGCGTTCATCTGCTTGGCATAGGATCCTAGCACGTCAGCGATCGTGTTGATAAAGATTGACTTCCCATTCCGCCCGTTACCGTACAGGATGAACATTACCTGTTCTTTGGTCGATCCGGTCGCAGAATACCCCACTGCTTTGTGGATGTAGTGGATCAGTTCTTCGTTGCCTTCAAACGTTTCTTGCAAGAACGCTTCCCATTCCGGGGCGTCAATCGATTCGGTGTACTCAGCTTCGGCCTGACGAGAAAACATCTTCTCCCGATCGTGGTCGTGTAGTACGCCAGAACTGAGATCAACGTACCCGGAAACGGTATTTAACAGCATTTGTTCCTTGTCGAAATCACCGTGCTGGACCGCAACATGGTGCTGCACTTCGTCGAGCATATTTTTCTTCGACTTATTGCTACGGGACTTCTTTTTAAACTGCTCCCACTTTTTCAAGTAGTCTTCTTTGTCACTTTTGACCTCCGGTGGAATTTTGACTTTTTCATCTTCCATCGCCATGATCGTCAAATCGCCTAACTGCTCTACTTGACCCCGTTTGTCCTGCTCCCAATAGGAACCGTTGTAAACGAACCAAGTCTTATCAATGTAGGAATATTTAACGATCTTGCCAAAATTATCCAAGAACCGCTGGGCGTTACCCATATCGTCCCAGGAACAAGGTTGCTTAGGCTTCTCCTTGTGCTTATCAAGAAAACTTAAGTCATAGTTAAAAGTCGGTTTATCACGGGGGCTAAAGACGTTCTGCGTTTCGGCAATGGCTTTATTAAGCAAGCCAATCCCGTACGTCGTTTGCCCGTGCTTCTCATCATATTTAGACCGCATCAGACTGGATATGCGAAAGATCCGGTCCATCTGCCCGAAGTCACGGCCAGTCCAGAAGGCTAGGTCATTAGCAAAGGCTAAATCTGCTTCCGATTGCGAACTGTAGAACGGTTCCCAGCCGCCTTCCATGAAAAACCGGAACCGTTGCCCGTTTGATGACCGTTCCGCTCGCTGGATCACTTCATCATCGCTAAGATTATTCGTTAATGTTAGTGGCTGCTGGCGTTCGGGAAATTCAACGACTTTCTCACCTTGGAAATAGTGGTCATAGAGCTGTTGCATCTCGTCGTCATTCAACGATTGGATCCCTCTCTCATCGTGGACGACGTGCCCGGTGAGGGCGAAGAAACGGCCTGATTGATAAATTTCAAAGTTACCTTTTCGCCGTCGCTTGCCGGGTAATTTTCCTTTGAAGATTGCGTGGATTCCTTCGCCAGACATTGAAATTTCCATATAAGTGTCTTTAGTTAGCTCCTGGGCCTTATTGATGAAATTTTCCGGATCGGAATCACCGGCCGCCACTTTTTCTAGTTCATCGGCCACATGGTCAATATCCAAGCCAACGTAGCCATTGGCAAAGTAGAAAGCTAAACCGTCAGCATTTGGATACTTGTCCAGCGCTCGCAACGCTGTGTCAAAATCAGACCAAGTGGATTGGTCATTTGACTTACCCGGGCCGCCTGTCCATGGGTCAACGGGGATCTTGTTGTACTTCCCCCGCGCTTCGACCCATTCACGGTGAAAACAGCCCCATTGGGTTAATTTCTTTAATTCGTTTGGAATTTTCTCGTACATCGCTCAACTCCTTAATGGGCCTCTCACCCATTCGGTGAACCGGACACTGCCGTAGTTACCAGGGCTCTAAATATTGCTTGTAGAATACATACCCAACTTCATTATCTTTATTATTTTGTAAAGACCATATCTTTAAGATTTCATACTCTGGTGTAGCTTTATCTGACAGCAGACGCGGAGAAGTAAATCTTTCATCGAACCACTTAAAAAGCGATATTTTCCCATTGTTTGGTTGCCAATCCATTTCTGCCACGCCATAGCAGAACGTCCGTTTATACTCACAAGTAACTTGCGGTTCACCACCAAATAGTGCGACTTGAAGATTGTCCACATAGTATCCCTTAGGACAAGCTTCTTTCAGTTTGTTAATTTGTTGTTGGATAGTTTGCATCTTGTATCCCTCTTAGAATGGCACGTTTTCGACCGGTTGCGGTTGTCCTGCAAACGGCATTGCCCCATTGCTTGGCGTCGACTGGTTTGCAGGCGCCATCCCCTTCTTCCATTGGTGAGCCACTTGTGGGAACTTTGATGGTTGCCAGTCCCATGGTGCTGGCCGGTTAACTTTAGTCGTCGTCCCGTTATAAGTATTGTCAGTCACCTTAATGTGCATCCGCACCGGCTTCCCCTGCATGATGGCAAAGAAATCTTCCATCGTATTAATCGGCGTACCTTCCGGAATTCCAGCAGCCTTTAAGAAATACATCAAGTTATTGTTGTCGTACTGTTGGGTTTCCCGCCGCTTCCATTCATCGACCCAGAGGTGTTGATTGTGATACTTACCATTCGTTTCCGGTAAGGCTTGGTCTAAGTCATTTCGGACAATCAGATCAAAGTGCAATGATTCTGAGCCGCCCTTCGTCGCTTGTTCTTGGACGTCTTCAATCACAAATTCGTAATCGCCTTCTGGCAACGGACCGTAAGAGTTGCTGGTGTTTGAGTAATCAGTAGTTAAAAATGGCATAATTTAAATTCCTTTCTATTTTGCCCAGCCGCGTGCTTTCATTTGGTACCACACCCAGCCAGGTTTGTATCCCTTGGCTTTGGCATATTCCCGTAGTTCAGCTGGCGTGCTGAGTTCGCTTGGTTTCTTAGTGACTAAATAGTTAACACGAGTTGGCTGGAAATTTTTAAGTTCTACCAGCTCGGCTTGCTTCTCGATTTTGATTGACTGTTTTTCAACTTCGATTTTGCGCCCACAGATTGGACACTTAGTACAGCTTGCTGGGATTACGGCATAGCATTCCATGCAAGTTCGGACTGCTGGGCCAGAACTATCACCATGGCCACGTTTTTTCTTGATCCGGTCTTCCAGCGTCCACTCCCGATCGGCATTCGGTAGACCAAAGCGTTCGAAGTTTGAGACCTGGTCAATGATGATCGCCTGCTTGTGTGGACGATACCGCATCGACCGCATCGCTTGTTGAATATACAAGACCAATGATTGAGTTGGCCGCAGCATGACCACGCAAGCGCAATCTGGCACGTTAAAGCCTTCTGATACCAGGTCCACATTGCATAGCACTTTGATCTTTCCGGCTTTAAAATCACTCATAATCTGTTCGCGTTCTTTGGCTGGTGTGTGACTATCAGCATGGACAGCGGCAATGCCGGCATCGCAAAACGCTTGAGCGATTTTTTCGCTGAACCAAATTGCATGACAATAGATGATTGTTTTTTGCCCTTGGGCCTTGTCCTGCCAAGTTTTAACGACATCACCATAAATGATCCGCTTCGCAAATTCGTCCATCGATGAACTAGTAAAATCACCAGTCGATGATCGTTTCAGCATGCTTTGATCAGCTTGGTAGCCATACATCGTGAATGGTGCCAGGTAATGATGATCAATCAGCCATGGCACGGTTGGTCCCTCGATCAGATCGTCGTAAACATCTTTAAAACCTTTGCCTGACAATCGCCATGGCGTCGCCGTAAATCCTAACCGTGGCACATCATGGTAGTAGTCGTAAATAGTCCGATAAGTTTTAGCTAAAGCGTGGTGCGTTTCGTCAGTAATGATTAGGGAGGGGCGAGGCAGTTTACCTAACCGATTTTTAATTCGCCCAACTGTCATAATTGTAGTGTGCTTAAGGTCGATCCCGTCTTGCTGGAAAGTTTCGCGGATTTGGTCCACCAATTCTTTCCGGTGCACGGTAAACATGACATGACCACCCTTAGCAACCACTAGCCGGGCAATCTCCGCGATTACTACCGACTTTCCCGATCCCGCTGGGCTGACTAGCAACACCGATTGATGACCAGCCGCCATTGACTGCCGAGCCCGATTAATCAGGTCTAATTGGTAAGGATACGGATTAAACACTATCCTCACCTTCAAACTTAAATAGATCTTCTACTTTGCAGACCTTGCGATGATCAAGACGGTTCTTGGCATACATGCTATTGTCACCTTCAAGTACGATGTATCGTGACCCATCTTCCGCTTTGACAATTAGTCGGCCCACAACATCGCATAGCCCCATAACCACATTGCGGACAGAATCTCTTAAATCTGGGCTAAATTGGTTAAATTGTTGTCCGCTGGGAAGAATAATAGAAGTGGTAGATTCCCATGCCGTTACATATACGTTAAGCGGCATGTCAAAGATCCACTCAATAAAACGAAGAAAATAGTTTTTCCATTGTGCAAAGTGCTGAATTTCATTGCTAATCCCGTTTTTGCTTTCTCGTCCCCGTTCTTGCAACCAGATATTGCTAAAGTTAGAGATATCATCAAGAACTAGATTGTCGTACTGGGACGGATCAAAACTACGAGTCCATTCTTCTAAGTCTTCGATCGGTGTTCGTGCATTAACTTGCCACGCTCCAGCAACCTTTCCGGCCAAAACTTTATATGATTTCGAAAATGCGAGGACATACGTTTTACCGCTTAGGTTAGCGGCAATTGAGGTCTTACCTCTCCCTTGCTGACCATAAATCAGAATTCGCCAATCTCCATACCTACTTAACTTTTCTACATCCACTGATGGCATTTGATCACCTCGCTAATTTTCATCGCGTTCTTCCAATCATTTGATCACCACTGATCGGTTATCTTTTAGGTGCGCCCCAGGCACGGTTTCACCGGACTTGAGGGCCTTATAGATACCCGCTTTATCGCCTACGACTTCGGTTTTTGTTACCTTGTAGTCATCCGGTAAGCTGTCAAAATCATCAATTACCGTGGACGCCTTGAAGTTCCGGACGCTCAGCAGGTGATTGTCGGTTTCGACCTTTTTGATCCCGGCATTGTCTAACTCAGTCGTTAGGTATTGCTTCAGCCATTGGGCCCGTTGCAGGTCTGCCTTGGCGGATTCGTTCCAGTCCTTAGCCTTAGCTTTCTTACGTTCAGCACTGGACCGGAGTTCGTCGATCACACTGGCAATTCCGTCAGTTTTGATTTCGATCTCGTCTTTGATCGCATCTAACGTATCGACGACTGCTTGTGGGTCTAGGTCTTCACGTTCCAGCAGCTCTTTATAGGCATTGCTTAATTCGTATAATTTCACTTTTGCCACCCCATTACTTTGTTTAACTCGTCACCCCAGTAATCCAGGCGGCGGAAATACTCGCCACACTGGTCCAAGGTGATCCGTGGTGCCCGGCTCTTAATTAAGTGGATTTGCCGCCGGATTGTCAGAATCTGCTCGTCCATAGTGTTGCACCGCCTCCTGTTCAAACTGTTTGGCCATCACAACCAATTCTTCGGCTTGGACTTTAAAGTCGTGGGCCAACTTAAAGTATTCTTCCGCCGTCATCGTGCTAACGTGGGCCCGATCGAGTTTGGCACTCATCAGGACCGCTTTATATGCCAACAGGCGCCGCAAACGGCTTTCGTTTTCGTTCAATTGCATGGTATAATCACCTCGTAGATTGTTTATTTGAAGGATCCTAGTGGCCGCTAGGGTCCTTTTCTTTTTCCGGGCCGAAGAAGCCAAGCTTTTCAGCCCAGGGACTGAGTACATAAGCCAGATCAAATCCCATCAAGGGACACCAGGCAAAGATCGCCAGGATTCCCCAAATGGTGGTGTGGCCCATCATCCACGCCCAGGTAAGTTCGGCTCCCAACGCCGTATAGAGTGCTGCTTTAATTGGTTTCATTGTTGTTCTCCTCATCAATCGTTTTTAAGGTTTTTCGGATCACTTCACGTTCCAGAGCGTAAAGTAATTAAGAATACCATTGTCTATTCCTCCTCCCTAAGGTGTGGATCCAGCAGTTTCTTTCGCCGTTTCTCCGACATAAATCGGAGAAATGCTTGCCATTTATCCTCATCAACAAACGTCCGCTTACCAGTCGGGCAGATAATAGCATCTCGATATTCGGGATAAGTTCGGCATTCATCTGCCCAGGCATAAAACGTCTTGTCCTTAATGCCATAATCGACGCAAATTTCTGAAACCGCCTTCCACGAATTCGCCATCATGGTCATCACCTCCCAAGTTGTTCTTTTCGCAACTTAAGTTGTTAAGAAAAATCGCTAACTTGCATGTGTAAAGCTTTTGCAATTAACGATGCTTCGGAATAGTAAAAATCTTTGCCATTAATACGATTGAGCTTCTGATTAAAGGTACTTCGGTTAACCTTAATCAGGTCAGCCAACTCAGCTTGGGTCTTTCCCTGGCGTTTCATTTCTACCATTAATCCATAATATGGTTCGGCTTTTTCCCTAACCACAGTCTCACCCCTTTCGTCTTGTTGCGTAATCGCAACTTGATTACGTGTATTATAGTACCCCCTTCAAGTTGCGGTGTCAACAACTTATGTTGGATTTTTCCAAAAAATGTTGCTAAAAAGCAACGAAAACACTATAATAAAGGCATATGCAAGGGGTGAAAAATTATGTCTTTAGGCACGAAAATAAAAGAGCTAAGAACCGAACACAAGCTAACATTAGAGGAAATGGCCAATCAATTGAATGCCAAGAATCCTAGCTCTAACTTCAATAAAGGACGCCTGTCTAAGTGGGAACACGATACGGATGAACCACGTCTCTCTTCATTAAAACAGGTTGCTGATTTATTTGATGTCAGCATTGATTATTTCTTCGATGGTAAAGAGTCTAGTAAGGAAGAAAATGAAGCTGCTGATGTTATTGCCGCTCATATTGACGATGACACACCAGAATCAGAGCGTGAGCAAATCATCAATTTTATCGAGAACCTGAAAAAGGCTCGGAAGTAAGGCGATAGTATGAATAATTTTGAAGCGTTGGCAGCTTCTCGGCCTCAACTCAACATTATTATCAGCAAAGAAATGCCGAAGTCACTGGGCGGCTTGACCTTTATCCGCGACATTTATATCAACCATAATCGAAGCGACAGAGAAAAATACGAGATTTTGCAGGAAGAGTTAGCCCACTATGACTACACTGTGGGCGATATTTCTTCTTATTCTTCTGAAGCAGATAGAAAGCAGGAAGCTCTGGCCCGGTCAAAGGCAATGGAACGATCGGTCACGCTTAAAGGGCTAATCCACTGTTACTTTAACCACGTGTGGTCGTTAGAGGAAGTTGCGGATTACTTTGGCGTTACTGAGAAGTACGTTCAGCAAGCTATCCAGAATTACCGCAATAAGTATGGCCTGGTTTTCCGTTAC
The DNA here is from genome assembly GCF_001435775.1 of Limosilactobacillus ingluviei DSM 15946. Classification (GTDB taxonomy): domain Bacteria; phylum Bacillota; class Bacilli; order Lactobacillales; family Lactobacillaceae; genus Limosilactobacillus; species Limosilactobacillus ingluviei. The sequence goes on from NZ_AZFK01000005.1 coordinate 31,932, forward strand.
AATGGCTACTATTTTGACCTGCGGAACGCAATCAATATCAGTAAAGTGAAGGAGTAAGCCATGGGATTATTTAATTTATTTCGTCATCGCAAAAAAGGTTCATCAGATACAGCTAAAAATGAACTCGAAAAACGTTATAAGGATAAGGGTTATAATACAATTCCTTATATAGAAAATAACGATGCAGATTTCGTGATTAGCCACAGTGAATTAAATGTTGGTGTTCCGAAACAGTATATGGAGCCTATCAATTTTGGCGATTTTTCATTATTGCGCGGAGAAATTATTGCCTTATGGTGGCTTAACAATCCACGCACGAATAAAAGCCGTACTCCAAAATATTTTTCGAGAGATTATGGAATTAATTTAACTGACTCCTTAGATAAACTAGAGAAACTCAATCTTATAGACAGCAATAAAAAATTAACGCCCAAAGGACTTAGTTTATTAAAATCACAAAATCAGATCGTTATGGAACATCGAGCCGTTAAAAGTTATTTTTCAGATGGATCTATTCATTATGATTTTAGCAAACTATTAAAAGGTGAAGAAAAGAAAAAAGCTATGTTAAACGATCGTCTTTATTGGTTTGATAGGTCTTTGAAAAATGGGATCAATAATGGTTACAGATTTTATAAATGGCAGGCAATGAAAAATTGCTGCGATAAATGTAAAAAGGCTAGTTTGAAAGATAACGGATACGGACCTGGAATTTATGATTACAAGCAAGCGAAAGCATTAAGAAACATTATTCATTACGATTGTCGATGCTCATTATCTGAAACTTGGGTTGACGGGCAAAATAACAATCTAATTAAATAACAGGCTGAATAAATTAGTCAGGAGATTCATTACCCGAAATGTCAATTTAAGTTAGAAAGAAAGTAGTTGCTCATCGGTGACATGCTTCATGAATACCTCGTAAGGTGTTTGATAGCCCAACGACTTGCGGGGAATATTGTTCCGGTGGCTGGACCTTTTCCGGAGATGGCTACACGGCCACCGTTGGAGACGACGGAAGCATTTCACATAACTGATTTTTGGGGGAGTAAACAAAATGAAAAAGTTAGGTTTAATCTGTGTCACCCTGCTAGTTGGGCTGTCATTGTCAGCCTGCAATAACCTGGCGTCACAGCAGTCACATAAAGCAAGTAGTAGTTCATCTACCAAGGTAGTTAAGCACCACCACAAGAAGCGTCACCAAAAGTCCCAGAGCTCGTCCGTATCTTCATCTAGTTCTACTAGTCAGACCAATCAGCAATCCCAGAGTCAGTCGTCGAGCGTCCAATCCACCCAATCTAGTGAGAGCTCGCAACCGGCCGCATGGAGTAGTCAACAGCAGACTCGTAATCAAGCCGCCCAAAATGGTGGCCCCACTACCGAGGACCAGGCCCGTGCGATGCTTGGCGGTGCTAATGGTGACCTGCAGGCAACGAGAACTTCCAACGGGTGGACCTTTTCCGGAGATGGCTACACGGCTACTGTCGGGGACGATGGGAGCATCTCGCATAACTAAAGCATCCCCCGCTGGGGCAAGGGATGGATATAAATTATTTATTGGAGGCAATTATAGTGAAAAAAGAAGTTAAAGTTATAGCAATTCCAGATGATACAAGAATTATCATTAACTATGGATATGAAGATGATGTAGATAGAGACGATTTGCCCTTTGGTAGTGAACCAAAGTATGCAAAAGTTGGTCAACAAATAGTTGTAGAATCGAAAGGCATGGAGTTGACTGACCCCGATACAAATGAACCACTAGGTAGTTATAACCCTCCAATTGATTACTTAGAAATCACTGATGTTCGTGATAAGTATTCAATTGCTAGAAAGAAAGTATCAAAAAGCCTTAACTCTTCCAGTGTCCCTCCTCTTATCAAAGAGGCCTCATCGCCAAAATTTAAAAACTTAAATGTAAATAACTCAGATGTAAAAAATATCAAGCCTGATCAAGTTATTTCAGTGGGAGATATTGTTGAATTTGTTGATTAACAAGTTGACTAAAAATAGACTATACGGTACTATAAAGGTGTCTGAGATGGGTTTCCTAGATGAGACCTGCGAAAAAGAGCCTTTCTACTGTATAGTGGGGAGGCTCTTTTTGCATGTCTAAAAATTTTAAGCATCCGTATAAATCTTTCGATGAGCAAATAGCAATTTTAAAAAGTCGCGGTGTGGAAATAAACGATTACGAATTTGCTAAAAATGCTTTAATGACATTTCCATACTACTCTATTATTAATGGCTACAAAGATATGTTCTTGAAGCAAAAAGAACCCGATATATATCGAACGGGAACTTCTTTCGAAATGTTATATCAAGTTCATTGGATTGATGTTCAAGTTAGCAATATTATTTTTAAATACTCACTAGCAGTAGAAGAACGGCTAAAAGCCCTTGTTTCAAATATAGTAGCTCGAAACTTTTCTATCGATGAAGAAAAGTACTTAGATAAAAGAAATTACAGTAAAATAAGAGCGCAACGTGGCAAAATCAGCGATTTTATGAATGCAATTGAAGATGCTAAGCAAAGCAGCAAGATCGCCCAACACTATATAGATGAAGAAGGCAATTTACCACCATGGATAGCGGCAGAAGTTATTAGCTTTGGCTCTATGGTAAATTGGTATTCCACCTTATCGATTAACGAAAAGAAAGAAGTTGTAAACATTTTCCTTCAAAGAATGCCAAAGCATGAGAATGTTACAACTGACGATAAACTGCAATTCTGCAAAATTTGTTTAGAACAAGTTTATAGATTTAGAAATCTCTCGGCCCATGGTAATAGAACCTTTAAGTTGCGGCTTAAGGAATCTGACACACAAAAAATACGTTTTTTAAAGGAGTTCTCAATTTCGTTTCTTTATAAAACTAAGAACGGGGAAGAATTACCCCGTAATGGGCTTTTTTCAATTATAGTTAGTATTATTGTACTTCTAGACGATCAATATCTTATATCTACTATGATCGATGAGCTGGAATCAGTTGTTAATACTTATGGGAATCAAAACCTTTTTAACGGTAAAAGCATCTACGATTTATTTGAAGTTGATAAAGATTTTATTTCAAGACTGCAGGAATTTATGAACATGAAATTTCCTTCATAGAAAATGATTTTATGTCCAAACCCTGATGACGTAAAAAGCTGGTAAATGAAAAAAGCCCATCCCCTACTGGCATAGGAGATGGGCCGAGGGTTGATAAAGCATTGGTCTACGCTATCAACCCTTTCATTATACACAATTAAATAATGGAGGGACAACTATGTGGATAGAAAAACGTTCCGTGCATGGTAAAACCCGTTACTGTTTCATTGAACGGTACAAATCATCATTGACCGGTCATTATCGCCGAGTATCTGTGACATACGGTAAGAAGACCCCACAAGTGGTTAAAGCGGCCACCAGGGAGTTGGAGGAGAAGATTCAGAAGGCCCTCGCAGAAGAAGGTCGCGCTGTTCGTAAAATCACCATGCAAGAACTGGAAACCAAGTTTCTGGATGACTACGAAAAACAGGTCCGATATAACACCTATCACAACGGCGAAATTTTTCTCGATGAGTTTGTTAAAGCCTGTGGACCAAGTACGCGTCCAAGTGCCATTACAACTGTGTGGTTAAACCGTTACTTTAACGATCAGCTATACCGCGATAAACTTCCTCTAACCAATGGGACAGTTAAATCGAAGAAGAGCGCTATTAATCTGCTTTTCAATTATGCTGTCAGTTTCGGCTTTCTCAGCGAGAACCCTATGGATAAGGTCAGGATAACGTGGAAGGACGAGACCGCCCGGCGCCGGGATGAGATTGAAAATAAATATCTCACCATAGATGAATACCACAGTATTATTAATGATTGCATTGATCGTAATATGCAGTACTACGCTGATGCTTTTCAGTTACAATTCTTAACTGGAATACGGTTCGGTGAATTGTCTGGTCTGCAAGTGAACGACATAATCAAAGAAAATGGCAAAGTCTACCTAAGAATCGATGGCACAATGATCTGGAAAAAGAAGCCTTATCGACATTTTCTTTCTCATGAACCTAAGACGTTCGCTGGTTTAAGAACCATCACCCTTTCCCCTATTGCTGCTAATATAGTTGAGCAACACGCACGAGGAAAAGATGAGAACGCCCTACTGTTTGCCATCAATCAGACGGCAATCACATATGATCAACAGAAGCCTCTTAATGTTAACAACGCCAATCAATATCTGAAGCGAGCTGTTGAACGACAAAAGATCGATAAAAACGTTACTACTCACTACTTTCGCCACACTCATGTTTCTGTCCTGGCAGATATGGATGTTCCACTACGAGTAATCCAGAAACGCGTTGGTCACGCTAAAGGTGATATAACAACACAAATCTATATGCACGTCACTAAACAAGCCCAAGATGACTTTGAAAATCAGATTGGTAAAATTGATAAACTTTAAAATCAAAAAAGCGGTGCTGAAATCAATCAGCACCGCTTAATTTTTGCCCATTTTGTGCCCATTTGAGGGCTTACAAAATCGAAGTATTAATTTTATTATCATCTAATTACAGATCAGAGAACAGATCAAGCTGGTTACTATCTGGAAGCCCGTCCAAAACGTGGTTTACCGTCATGAACTCAATTAAGGTCTTAGAAACCTTCCCCCGCTCTGCCAAGTCTTCCTTGGACAAGAAGGGCCGTTCTTCGCGCGCCGCAACAATCTGCTTGGCCACGTTCAGCCCCAACCCCGGGATCGCCCGGAACGGAGCAATCAGGGTGTTGCCGTCAATCAACCAATCGCTGGCGTCGGAACGTTCCAAGTCGACCATTTTGAATTCAAAGCCGCGTTCCAGCATTTCGTTGGCCAATTCGAGGATCGTCATCAGGTTCTTTTCCTTGGCCGAGGCCTCGTTGCCCTTGTCGTTGATTTCCTTAATCGCGGCTTTGACGGCGTTTTTGCCGTGGGCCATGGCAACGACATCGAAATCGTCGGCCCGGACCGAGAAGAAGGCCGCGTAGTAGGTCAGCGGGAAATAAACCTTAAAGTAAGCAATCCGCAACGCCATTAAGACATAGGCCGCGGCGTGGGCCCGCGGGAACATGTACTTAATCTTTAAACATGAATCCAAGTACCATTGGGGCACGCCGACTTCTAACATCTTGGATTGCCACTCATCAGGAATCCCCCGCCCTTTACGCACGTGTTCCATCACTTGGAACGAGGTTTCCGAATCTAACCCGTAGTGAATCAAGTCGGTCATGATGTTGTCCCGGCACCCAATCACGTTGGCAATTGTCGCCGTGCCTTGCTTAATCAGCTCTTGGGCGTTATCCAACCACACCCCGGTCCCGTGGGAAAGCCCCGAAATTTGCAACAATTGGGAATAATTCTTCGGGTGGGTATCTTCTAACATTCCCCGTACAAAGCGGGTCCCGAATTCAGGCAGGCCCAGGGTCCCGGTCTTCGAATTGATCTGTTCTTCGGTTACCCCAAGGGCTTCGGGACTGGAGAACAGACTCATCACCCCTTCATCATCCATTGGTATCGTCGTTGGGTCAATCCCCGACAAATCTTGTAACGCCCGAATCATCGTTGGGTCATCATGCCCCAAAATGTCCATTTTCAAAAGGTTATCGTGAATGGAGTGGAAATCAAAGTGGGTCGTTTCCCACGCCGCCGTTTGGTCATCAGCCGGGTATTGAACCGGGGTAAAGTCATAAATTTCCTTGTCATCAGGGACGATAATAATCCCGGCTGGGTGTTGCCCCGTTGTCCGTTTGACCCCGGTTGCGCCTTTGGCCAACCGGTCCTCTTCCGCCCCGCGGAACTGCTGATCAGTATCGCGTTCATAAGCTTTAACGTACCCATAGGCCGTTTTATCGGCGACCGTCCCGATCGTCCCGGCCCGGAAAACGTTTTTCTCCCCAAACAAGACCTTCATGTAGTTGTGGGCGATTGGTTGGTAGTCCCCAGAGAAATTCAAGTCAATATCCGGGACCTTGTTACCCTTAAACCCTAAGAACGTTTGGAAGGGAATATCGTGACCATCCTTGACCATCAACGTGCCACACTCGGGACACGGCTTATCTGGCAAGTCAAAGCCTGAACTGTATTCCCCCTTCGTGTAGAAGTGGCTGTACTGGCAGTTGGGGCAACGATAGTGCGGCGGCAACGGATTAACTTCCGTAATCCCCGACAATGTCGCCACCACACTGGAGCCCACCGAGCCCCGGGACCCCACTAAATAGCCATCCTTATTAGATTTAGCCACTAACCGTTGCGCGATCAAGTAGTGCACGGCAAACCCGTTCGAAACAATACTGTTCAATTCCAAGTTCACCCGGTCCTTGACCAGTTCCGGCAGTGGATCACCGTACCAAGCTTTGGCCGTGGCCCAGGTCCGATCCTGAATTTCTTGGTCCGCCCCCGCCATGTGCGGCGCATACAGCTTATCTTGGACCGGATGCAAGTCGCCAATTTGATCAGCAATCAAGTGGGTATTGGTAACCACGATTTGCTTGGCCACTTCCGGCCCCAAGAAGGCAAATTCCGCCAACATTTCGTCCGTCGTCCGGAAGTGCACGTCCGGCCGCTCAGTCTTATTTAAGAAGTTCGCGCCCCCCTGGGAGTTAATCAAAATCTTGCGGTAAATCTTATCCTCCGGATTTAAGTAGTGCACATCCCCGGTTGCCACCACGGGCTTGTTTACTTTTTCCCCCAACTTAACCATATTTTTAATGATTGATTCCAAATGGGCTTGGTCTTGGATCACCCCTTGCTCTAGCAAAGGCGCATAATTTGGCTTGGGTTGAACCTCAATAAAATCGTAAAAATCAACCAACCGCTTAGCTTCAGCGTAACCCTTTTGCATCATCGCGGTAAAGACTTCACCACTGGCACAGGCCGTTCCCAGCAGTAACCCTTCCCGGTAATGCGCCAAAACGCTCCGCGGAATCCGCGGGACCCGCGCAAAGTACTTAACGTTACTCAACGAAACCAACTTATACAGGTTCTTCATTCCCGCTTGGGTTTGGGCCAAAATCGTCACGTGGAAGGGCCGGGCATGCCGGTAAGCCCCATTGTCGGTCATATGTTGATTTAAATCATCAACGTATTTGATGGCATAACGTTGCTCAGCCTCTTTCAAGAACAAGTGCAGTAACTTCCCCGTTGCTTCCGAGTCAAAGTTGGCCAGGTGGTGGTGTTCCAAGGCAATTTTAAACTTTTTGCTCAGGGTATTTAACCGGTAACCGCGCAAATTAGGGTACAAGAAGCGCGCCAAGGGCAAAGTATCAATGACCGGTGCTTCAATCGGGGCCTTGCCATGACGTTCGTAACCTGCGTTCATAAAGCCCAAGTCAAAGGAAACATTGTGACCGGCAATAATTGCATCGGCACAAAAATCACGGAACAATTGGAAGACTTCTTCTTCCGACTTGGACCCGCGGACCATATCGTCCGTGATACTGGTTAATTCCGTGGTTTGTTGGGACAACGGGAAGCCCGGATCGATGAATTCGTCAAACCGGTCCAGCACTTCGCCATCTTTCATTTTTACCGCGGACAGCTGAATGACCTTGTCATAAACGGCTGACAGACCCGTGGTTTCTACGTCGAAAATCACGTAAGTTTGTCCTTGCAGAGGCTGGTGATTTTCGTTGTACACCAGTGGCACCCCATCGTCGACTACGTTGGCTTCGACCCCGTACAGCATTTTAATTTTGCCCGCGGCTTTAAAGGCTTCGGGAAAGGCCTGGACATCGGCATGATCCGTAATGGCCAGTGCCGGCATTCCCCACTTAACGGCTTGCTTGGCGTAGTCCGTAATGGAATTAGTAGCATCCATCTGGCTCATTGTCGAGTGAACGTGGAGTTCAATTCGTTTTTCATCCGCGGGCGCTTGATCCTGGCGGGCGGGGTGCGAAATTTGATTGATGTCATACGCATTCAGCGTCAGATCTTTCATGTAATTGTCCTCTTGGACTGACCCCCGAACCCGGATCCAATCGCCTTCATTTAAGCCTTCAAATTGCGCTTCTTCCTCTTGGTTGCGGGAGAATTTTTTAACCACGATCGACGAAGTGTAATCCGTGACTTCCAGCACCATCAGCTGGCGGCCAGAACGCAAGTCACGAATTTCCTTGGAAAAGACATACCCTTCCACGACCACACTGCGCTCTTCTTCCACAATCTCTTGCATCGCGATCACTTCAGCTTGCGGATTGATTGATTTGCCAATTACGACTGGTCCGTCTTGCGGCGCCGCAGCTTGGGCAGCAGCCTGCTTGGCTTGGTTGGCTTGCAGTTGCGCCAACGCTTTTTTCACCAGCGCAGCATCCTGAGCTTCTTGTTTTTGCTTTACTAAATCAATTTGGGCTTGGGATTTGGCTTCGTCAACCACACCGCGGAAAGTAAACGTCGGAAACCCAACCCGTTGGTAGGCCCTTGCTAACGGTCCAAAGAATTTGTTTTCCATGAAAACTTTAATCTGTTCGTTTTCCAGCGGTACTTGAACTTGCTGGCCCACCAAATGGGGTTCCGTCTGTTCAGCTAATTCAACCGCCATTCCAGCTTGGCCAAAGGTTTGTTGCACCAAGGGCCGCCAGTAGGCAACTAACAAGTCCTGCGTTAAAGGTGCTTCATCAGCGGTAATTTGTAGGGCCACTTGTGCTTGCGCCAATTGATAAAATGAAACCCGTAACGCTTGAAACAATCCCTGGTATACTTCCGCCGGCAAGAGGTGCGGAAAATGCAAGGTTAACTCCCAGACCCGCGATTTTTGGTGAACAATCACTGCCGCGACTTGCCCCTTCATCAGGGCCGGAGCGGAGTAATTAATCTGTTCAAGTAATTTGGTAAATTTTTCTTGCGGACTTAATGCCACGTTGTTCCCTCCTTAACCGAAAAGAAAACGACGCCAACAAATCATTTGCGGCCGCCCACCGGCAGCTGCTGGATTTATCAGCGACGTTTCAACTGCAATTAAGCTTGTTGCAAGTTGTTTTGCAACAGAATTTGAATGGTATTGACTAATTCTTCAACCTTGACTTCGATGGTTTCACCAGTCTTGCGAATTTTGACTTCCACAATTCCTTCCGTGGCCTTTTTCCCAACCGTTACCCGAATTGGCAGCCCAATCAAGTCGGAATCGGCAAACTTGACCCCCGGCCGTTCCTTGCGATCATCCAATAAGACTTCCAGGTTGGCTACTTCCAGTTGCGCCGTCACTTCATCCGCGACCCGCATTTGATCCGCGTTCTTAGCGTTAATTGGAATTACATGGACGTCAAACGGAGCAATGCTGTCCGGCCAAACCAACCCGTTTTCATCGGCTTGTTGTTCAGCTACCGCCGACAGTAACCGCGTGATCCCGATCCCGTAGGACCCCATGATCACATCCACCAGCCGGCCGTTTTGATCCAGAACTTGGGCGCCCATCTGCTTGGAGTAGTGCGTCCCCAGTTTAAAGATATGGCCAATTTCAATCCCCTTGGTAAACTTTAGTGGCAAACCATCCGGGGCAATTTCGCCTTCTTGTACCAAGCGGAAATCGCCAAATGCATCCACCCGGAAGTCCCGGTCTAAATTGGCATTGATGTAGTGGTAGCCGTCGTCATTGGCACCACAAGCCATGTTTACCAAAACCTTGACGTATTCGTCAGCCAAGATCTTAACTTCTTGACCCACTCCCACCGGTCCTAAAGAACCCGGGTGAGCCCCTAAGTATTGTTCGGCTTCTTCTTCAGTTGCAAAGGTTAATTCCAAACAATCCAAGGCATTCTTCAACTTCGTTTCGTTGACTTCATCGTTGCCCCGCATCAAGACCATCACTGGTTGAACCGTCTCATCAGCCATTTTGGCCATAAACAACATCGACTTCAGAATCTGACTGCTTGGCATCCCCAGGCTTTCGCCAGCTTCATCCACTGAGTGTGCCCCGGGGGTGGCCACCTTCGTCAATTCGGCCGGGGTCCCTTCTTGTTGTACCCCGGTAAATTGACTCGTCGCCTTTTCAATGTTGGCCGCATAATCACCATCCGTATAAACGATGATATCTTCACCAACGGCCGCTGGCGCAGAAAATTCCTGTGAATTTTTGCCCCCCATGGTCCCGGAATCCGCCAAAATGACCTTGTAGTCCAAGCCAATCCGGTCAAAAATATTGCGGTAAGCAACTGCTTGCTTATCGTAGGCGGCATCTAATCCCGCCTGGTCGGCTGAGAAGGAGTACCCGTCTAACATTTCGAATTCCTTCCCGCGCAACACCCCAAACCGCGGCCGGTCTTCATCCCGGTACTTATCTTGCATTTGGTATAAGACCAGTGGCAACTTCTTGTACGATTTGATCGAATCCCGCATCAAGGCCGTAAACGTTTCTTCGTGGGTCGGGCCCATGATAAAGTCCCGGTCCCGCCGGTCCTTTAATTTGTATAAGTTGGCCCCATAGCTTTCGTAACGACCAGATTCTTTCCAAAGGTCCGCCGGTAAGAGGCCCGGCATCATCATTTCAACCGCACCGGCATTAGCCATTTCTTCGCGAATAATGTTTTCGATTTTGCGAATCACGCGGTAAGCCAGGGGCAAGTATGCCCACACCCCCGCGGAAACCTGGTAAACATACCCCGCCCGCACCATCATCTGATGACTGAGCGCTTCTGCATCGCTTGGCGCTTCCTTTTTAGTTGGAATTAAAATTTGTGATTGTTTCATGCGTAAAGTACTCCTTTGTACCAATTAATTTTTAGTGAATGAAGTAGCGTTGAATATCGTTAAAAGTTACCAGGATCATCAACAACAACAGGAAGAAAAAGCCCGCCATTGAAACAATGGCCTCAGCTTTTTCGGGAATCGGCCGGCGAATGATTGCTTCAATGATATTGAGCAACAACTTTCCCCCATCAAGAGCGGGAATCGGTAATAAGTTTACAATCCCCAGGTTAATTGACAACAGGGCCAAGAAATTCAAGACCCCATTGAACCCCAAGGCCGTGGCTTGTGAAGTTCCCGCATAAATTGCCACGGGACCACCCAAATCGTTTAACGAAAAGCCATGGGTCACCATGTGCCCGAGGATCGTAAAAATCAACGTTCCCGCAGTGATAAACTGGTGCCACCCGTAATTTAGCCGTGCGGCAATGGAGTGATCCAGTCGTTCACTGATGCCAATTTGGCCAACCGTCTGCTTGCCTTGCCGAACCTTTTTAGGCGTTGCCGTAGTTGTTTTAAGCTTGCCTTGATGGCGATATTGCAAAGTTACCTTTTGCCCCGGATGGTTGGCAATTTGCGTTGCCAACGCCTCCCAGTCTTTCGTGGGGTGACTATTCACCGCGACAATCCGATCCCCGGCGACCAGACCCGCACGCGCTGCCGGCGAACCAGCCGCAACTTGCCCTAACTGGTTGCTGTTGGTGGGAATGCCGGCCAGGGTAAACCCGAGCACCACAAAGGCCACCAACGACAATAAAAAGTTATTAAAGGCCCCGGCAAAGTTGGTCATCATCCGCGCAGGCAAAGGCGCGGAATTTACCCAGGTGTCCCGCGGGGCGATTCGGACCGTGGTCCCCCCTTTTTCGACCAATTCGGCATCGTGATCAACCGCATAAGTTTGTTCAGTTGTTTCGTCACCGTTAACATAGCCTTTAATCGTTAAAGTATCCACCAAATCAAAGGCCGTCACTTGCAGCGGCAAACCGGTAAATAAGCCGGGCTGTTGACTGGTATTAATCTTAACCACTTGCCCGGCTTCGTTTAATTCCAAGGTCACCGGCATACCAACCCGCAATTCTTCTTCATCTTCCTCACTGCCAGCCAGTCGTACGTATCCCCCTAAGGGTAAGCAACGAAGCGTATAGGTCGTGCCATTTACTTGGCGCCACCATAGCTTGGGCCCCATCCCAATTGCAAATTCACGCACCAAAATGCCGGCCCGCTTAGCAAAAAAGTAGTGACCAAATTCATGGACCAACACCAACAACCCAAAAACAATAATGAAGACGATAATTGTTAAAAGCAAAGTGTCACCCCTTTAGATAATCCCCAAAAGGTATAAAGCTGGCATAACTACCAACATGCTGTCAAAACGATCCAAGATCCCCCCATGACCTGGCAAAATCTTGCCGGAATCCTTAACGCCATAGTAGCGCTTCAACGCCGATTCAATTAAATCACCCAGCTGGCCAAACACTGACAAGACGACCGTCACCAGCAACATCAACCAGAAATTAAGGTGTCCGACGGGGAAGAAATGCAAGTAAACCGCTAAAATAACGGTCGCAGCCACCGTCCCTAAAATGGAACCTTCCCAAGTCTTATTGGGACTTACCCTTGGCGCCAACTTGTGTTTACCAAACTGGCGGCCAAATAAATACGCCCCGGAATCAGTCAGCCACACGATCAGCATCCCATACAGCAAGGTCCAAAAGCCCGCGGCCCGGGCGGTAATAAAGGCATTAAAGCCCATCCCAATGTAGATAATGGCCAGGGTTAACACCCCGGCATCATCAAAACTAAAGCGGGTCTTATGAAAGACCGTGTGCAACAACAATAACATCAATAAAATGTAAACCGTCGTTAACCGGTTTAATTGGCTCGGCAAAAAGGCCAAGTAGCCAGCCGGCACAATCATCAAAATGACCGCCAAATACGACACAATCGCCGCAAACGAGGTCACAAAGATTTTCTTCATAATCAAGACTTCACTGACTGCGACTACCCCTAACACCATTGCCGCAAAGGTCAATGGCAAGTGGCCAATGATAATCAGTGGAATAAATATTGCCAATGCAATCACCGCGGTTATTACCCGTGTCTTCATTCTTCAAATTCTCCCATCTACGTTATTTATTCACCAAACCCCCGAACCGGCGGTGACGGTGTTGAAATACTTCAATTGCGTGGCGTAAACTAGCGCCATCAAAATCTGGCCAGTGCTCATCTAAAAAGACAAATTCACTGTAGGCAACCTGCCAGAGCATAAAATTGCTCAACCGCTCTTCACCGCTGGTGCGAATCAAAAGATCCGGTGCGGCCAGCTCACCCAACGGCGCCGTCATTAACGCTTGCTCAAAGTGCGCTTCGTCAATTGCCTCCGCTGTTAGGGCGCCTTGTTCAACCTGCTGGGCTAGCGTTTGGGCCGCCCGAACCAATTCGGCTCGTCCCCCATAATTCAAGGCAAAGTTTAAGACCATCCCCGTACAAGCCGCCGTTTGGGCCATGGCTTTTTTCACCACCGCCTGGGTGGGAGCAGGTAACGCGGTTAAGTCCCCCATGACCATTACCCGGACGTTATTTTCAATCAATTCCGGGACAAAGGTATCAAAGAACTTAATTGGTAATTGCATCAAAAAGTTGACTTCGCTACTGGGCCGCTTCCAATTTTCGGTTGAAAAAGCGTATAGCGTTAAGACCTTCACGCCTAACCGACTCGCCTCAATGGTAACTTTTTTTACCGTCTGCATTCCTTGTTGGTGGCCAGCAACCCGTGGCAAATGGCGAGCCTTGGCCCACCGCCCGTTTCCATCCATAATAATCGCAATGTGGGCGGGAATGTTTGCCAAATCGAGGGCCGGCTGATCAGCCACAGTTTCTTTTGGTTTGGAAAACACGATGTTCCTCCGTTCCTTCCCAAGTGGGAAATTTTGCAACACTTTTCATTTTAGCAGATTTAAGACGCCATAAAAAGAATTTTCATCGAGAAGACACGCAAAAAACCAGCGCTGCTTGGGGCAACACTGGCTCACTTGAATTTACAGTTGTAACGACCACCACTTTCCCGTAACTTGGGTTGGCTGTGCAAAGGCAATTTTCCCCCATGATTGATCGTTAAAGTAACGCAAGGTGACCACTTCGGCGCCGTGATTGACAAAAATTTCGGCCAGGGAATGATCCAAGAAAATTCTCAATTGCAAAGGTTGATGTGCCGGCACGGCCACCGACCGCGTCGTGCCATATTCGGGCGTCGGCACTTGCGCCGTTTGCCCCCGGTCAACTTCCAATTGGCCGTTTCGGGTATCAAAGTTTAGCCGCAAGCCATGCGTTAGGGTGTCATCAGCAGCTAAGTAAAGTGTGCCAGTTTGATCCTCCGCAATGGTCAGTTGTAATTCCAATTGCTGTCCCGCGGCCGTGGCAACCGTCGTTACCGAACCAGCAAAGCCATGCTCAGTTTGCCGTAAGGTCTTCATCGCTGCCACTGGCTGTTGATACAAATGCCCAGCGTGAAAATGTAATTCCTTGACTTGACTAAGGCAGTTGGCCCAATTTTCCTGATCGGTTGGGTAAGTCAGATCTGGCAGCCCCACCCAAGAAATCAGGTAAGCCTTTCCATCCGGGGCATTAAAGGCCTGGCTGGCATAAACATCAAAGCCAGCATCCAAATTGCTCAGGGCACTCGGGTGGCGTAATTGGGCCGTTTGGTAATCAAAGGCGGTGCCACTAACGTACATATTGGGATAGATATTTTGGTAAGCAGCGACTTGTTTGGGCAGGCCTTGGGGGCAAAAGATCATTACCGGAGTGCCATCAACCTCAACCAGGTTGGGGCATTCAACCATGTATCCCAACGCCGTCTCCCCTAGATCAACGGGACCAACCGCTTGCCAAGGCCCCACTGCCGCTGGGGCTTGGTAGAGCCAGATCGCCCCATGCTGATCGGACGACGTTTGCGCCCCAATCAACGCATAGTAAGTCGAGCCAACTTGCAATAATTGCGGATCACGGAAGTGTTCACTAACCGCGGCGGGCGGTTCAATCAATGGCTTGCCCAGTTTAGTGACCTGGCCTTTTTGATCCAACCACGCTCCCAGTTGATAGGGGTGCCGTTGCCAGGTAGCGGTACGGTGGTTACCGGTATACATTAAAAATAAGCGGTCGCCAACGGCCCTGGCCGAACCAGAATAAGCCCCGTGACTGTCAAACTTGGTATCGGGTTGCAAGGCTAAGCCGTGCTCATACCAATGGACCAAATCAGGCGACGTCAAACGCATCCAAGCCTTCAAGCCATGGGTGGCCCCAAACGGGAACGACTGGTAAAAAACATTCCATTCCCCGTTAAAGTAGGAAAAACCATTCGGATCGTTCAACAACCCTGAACGGGGGCGAATATGATAACGCAATTGGGCGGGCGAATCAGCTGCTTGCTGTTGCAGCGCCAACAGCGTTGCCGCCGAATAGGCAGTATATGGTTGATACCGTTTTGCGCGTGTCCATTCCATTTTCTTTCCTCACCTTCTCAAAAACTCCACCAAGTTAATCACCGTTATTGTGCCCGATCGCCCCCTTTTTGTCAATCGGTTAGTAATCACCTTGAGCAGACAAACCGCTTAGTAGAGCTGATTTGATGAACTAATTTTAAAATCTTATTGACTATCGGTTGACATTGACGGGATTTAGCGTATTATATAACTCGAATAAAGCGTTTTCAACCAAGCGTAACCTAAAGGAGGGTTCAGCTTATGAATCACAAACAAGTGGCCACCGACGTTATTAACGCCGTGGGTCGAGAAAACTTAGTGGCAGCTGCGCACTGCGCAACCCGCCTCCGCCTGGTTTTAAAGGATGATGAAAAAATCAATCAAGCGGCGCTTGACGCGAATGATGGTGTCAAGGGGACCTTTAAAACCAATGGCCAATACCAAATTATTATTGGCCCTGGTGATGTCAACAACGTTTACGATGAATTGATCAAGCAAACCGGCTTACAAGAAGTCTCAACTGACGACCTTAAGCAAATCGCCGCCAAGAACCAAAAGTTCAACCCGGTGATGGCCTTTATCAAGTTGCTATCAGATATCTTCGTGCCATTAATTCCGGCCCTGGTCGCGGGTGGTTTGTTAATGGCTTTAAACAACGTCCTGACCGCAACGGATCTCTTTGGCCCGAAGTCGGTCATTCAAATGTACCCGGCCCTCAAGGGACTGGAACAAATGGTGGCCGTCATGTCAGCGGCTCCATACGTCTTCTTGCCAATTCTCGTCGGAATTTCTGGGGCCAAACGGTTCGGAGCTAACCAATTCTTAGGGGCTGTAGTCGGAATGATGATGACTGCCCCGGCGCTCGCTAATGGTGGGACTTGGCATGCCTTTGGGTTAAACATCGCCATTCAATCCTACACTGGCCAAGTAATCCCGGCTTTGGCAGCCGTTTACTTACTGTCAATCTTTGAAAAATGGTTACACAAAAAGTTGCCGGCCGCTGTTGACTTTACTTTTACCCCATTAATTTCCGTCCTTTTAACTGGGTTCTTGACCTTTATTGTGGTCGGACCAGTCATGAAGGAATTATCCGATTGGTTGACTAATGGGATCGTTTGGGTATACAGCACCTTGGGCTTTATCGGGACCGGGATTTTCGGGGCCGTCTACTCCCCGATCGTATTGACCGGGTTACACCAAAGCTTCCCGGCCATCGAAACCCAATTGATCACCGCCTTTAAGGATGGTCATGGTGCTGGTGACTTTATCTTTGTCGTTGCTTCCATGGCTAATGTCGCTCAAGGGGCCGCTACTACGGCCGTATACTTCTTGACCAAGGATCAAAAGATGAAGGGCTTATCCAGTTCGGCGGCCATTTCGGCCTTGCTGGGGATTACCGAACCGGCTTTGTTTGGGGTCAACTTAAAGCTCAAGTTCCCATTCTTCTGTGCCTTAATTGGTTCTTGCGTTGCGGCAACCTTAGCGGGACTCTTTCACGTCATTGCGGTTTCCATGGGTTCAGCTGGGTTCATTGGTTTTCTATCCATCGACGCCCACTCCATTCCCCTGTACTTACTGTGTGAAGTAGTCAGCTTTGCCATCGCCTTTGCCGTTACTTTCCTTTATGGTAAGACGCACCACCAGCTGGTTAACCCCGCACCAGCTGCGCCAGCGACTGCCCCTGCGGAACCTGTTACTGCCGCAGCTGCGCCAACTGCAACCACTGCCAGTGAAATTTTGAGTCCCGTTAGTGGAACGGTAGAAGCACTGAGTCAGGTTAACGATGCGGTCTTTTCACAAAAAATGATGGGCGACGGGGCAGCAGTGATCCCAACCGACGGGACCATCCATGCTCCCGTCACGGGAACCATCACCGTTGCCTACGAAACCAAGCATGCCTATGGGTTAACCGCCGACGATGGCACAGAAGTCTTAATCCACGTCGGTTTGGATACCGTAAACTTAAAGGGTCAACACTTTACGACCCAAGTTGCCCAAGGCCAACACGTGAAAGCGGGTGAGATCCTGGGGACCGCCGACTTAGCAGCCATCAAAGCCGCAGGTTATGATCCAACCGTAATGGTCGTCATCACCAACTCCAACCAATACCAAGCCATCGAACCCCTAACAAGCGGTACGGTGAACGCAGGTGATCAGTTGTTGGCGGCCCAAGCCTAAATAACTTAAAAGCGAACGAGAAGCAACTTGTCTTTCTCGTTCGCTTTTATTGTTGATTAGTTAATCATTGCGATACAATTGCGGCGTTGGCTGGGCTGCTAATTCCGGCGTTAGCGTTAGCGCCGTCATCCCCAATTGGGCGTAAGCTTGAAAGTAATAGGTGCAAGTCTCCGCCACGGCAATTGAACGGTAGACTGAAAACGTCGGTCGGTGCCCCTTGCTTTGCGGGACCGTAACCGTATCCAACAGGTGACTGGTCGTGGCGACGCCCATGGTCAGGTCCACCGGTTGATCTGCCAGCTCTTTCATATACGCGGCCCGCATAAAGCGCGCACTCGGCGAGTACGCCCCCGGCGGCGTCTTCTTGCCACTCAACTCCCCGGTCGTCACGTGGTAGGTATTTAAGGGGACGGTCCCCTGTTCAAAAGCGGGACTAAAAGTTACATAATCGTGCAAACGCCGAATTTGGGAATCAAAGTTGGGGTGATTGGTCAATACGCCCAGCGGATTCTCGCGTAAGCGTAACGGGGCTTGACTGGGTTCAATTACGACCATGCGCCCCGTCGCATCCATAACCGCATAGTGTTGCTCCGCGTGCCCATATTTAACATCACTATTGGTATCACTCATCAATTCAATCTCAGACAAGTGGGCTTCAATTTCGGCAATCGAGGCAAACCGCCCCAACAAATACAGCGCTAACTCACGGGCTGCCAACTGCACTTTATCCGCATGGCGAGCTTCGGTTAATTGTCCACCATGATCAAACGTCAGCTTTTGGACCATCAGCCCCTTCTCATTGACCCCATCACTCACGTCAACCAACTTAGCATTAGCTAAACCGCCTCCCACCAAAGCATAACGGTTTTGGTAGGTACGATGGTCAAAAACGGTTTGCCATTGATACCCACGCGGCAAAAACAGGGGCCCGACCCGCAAAGTATCCCAATCCATCGTCCGTCCCAACAAATGATAACCATCCTGCGTGACAATTCCAATACTCGTACACATAATCTTACCCCCGCCACCAAAAACTAGTCGTCGTCGCTTTCAAGGTTAAGGTTGCTTGGAGCAACTGCCCCAATAAATCATACGGTACCGGCTGATCGAAGGGAATTTGAAAGGTTTTCTTCCCGTGCTTTAGGCTTTGCGCCTTAATTTGAGGCAGGAATTGATCAAAAATAACTTGTTCGGGTCCAACCGTAAAGTGGTGTTGAGCAGCAAAAAAACCGAGAATAAAAGTACCGTGGGCCGTGAACATCGGTTGATTCCACTTAATAACGCCGGTCAGTTGCGGATCTTGTTGGGCTACCCACTGTAATACAGCGGCAAATTGATCCCGGTGAGTCGGCGAATCAATTTGGGCGAGGTATTGGGCAAAAGTTGTCATTATTGTCGCTCCCATTAACTATTTTCTTTTTAATATACCGGTTTTACTCACCAACCACAAGCGAAGTGCCCCCCACCACCATAACGGTTTAAAAAAAGACTGGTGAGCATTGCTCCCAGCCTTTCTTTGGCCACGACTTAGTTGGCCATTAATTCTTTTTCTTTTTCGGCCGCGATGGCTTCCAGGTTCTTAATCCCTGCATCTGTTTCCTCTTGGACCTTCTTTTCCAAGTCATGGAACTCATCATCGTTAAAGTCGCCAGCCTTGTTCCCCTTCTTCAAAGCGTCCATTGCTTCGCGCCGGACATTGCGCACGGCAACTTTCGCCTTTTCGGTTTCCGCTTTCACGTCCTTGACCAATTCCTTACGCCGTTCTTCCGTCAGTTGCGGAATAATTAAGCGAATGGTAGTCCCATCGTTTTGCGGGGTTAACCCCAAGTTGGATTGGTAAATGGCCCGTTCGATTTCTTCCAATAAAGTCTTATCGTACGGCGTCACCAATAATTGCCGGGCTTCCGGAATTGAAATGGAGGCCACTTGGTTTAACGGCGTCATTGCCCCGTAATATTCGACTTGAACTGGGTTTAACAGGCTGGCGTTGGCCCGCCCAGCCCGAATATCTGCCAAGGTCCGCTTTAAAGCTTCCCCGGATTTCGTCATTTTATCTTTAGCTTCAACTAAAATTTCTTTTCCAGTCATCTTAATCCCCCTCAATCGTTGTGCCGATAGCTTCGCCCTTGACCACCTTCAAAATATTTCCTGGGGTATTCAAGTTAAAGACCACCAGCGGAATATCATTATCCATTGACAAAGAACTTGCCGTCGAATCCATGACGTGTAATTGCTTATTGATAATATCCATGTGGGTCAACCGGTCAAACTTAACCGCGGAAGCATCCTTATTCGGATCCGCTGAGTAAACCCCATCAACCCCATTTTTCGCCATTAAAATGGCATCTGCATTGATTTCAGCGGCCCGCAAAGCAGCTGTGGTATCCGTGGAGAAGTATGGACTACCCGTGCCACCAGCAAAGATAACTACCCGGCCTTTTTCAAAGTGACGAATGGCTTTGCGCCGAATATATGGTTCAGCAATTTGGCGCATTTCGATTGAAGTTTGGACCCGGGTCGGAACCCCTAAGGCTTCCAAGGCATCTTGTAAGGAGAGGGCGTTCATGATGGTGGCCAACATTCCAATGTAATCAGCTTGGGCCCGTTCCATGCCGAGCTTTTCGCCCGTCACACCGCGCCACATGTTGCCACCACCAACAACAATCCCGACTTGCACACCTAAGTCGTGAACTTCTTTTAATTCCTTGGCAACGGTCTTTAATTCGGGCGGATTAATCCCAAAGCCTTGGTCCCCAGCTAATGCTTCTCCGCTTAACTTCAGAATAATTCGTTGGTATTTGACTGCTTCTGTCATCTTCACCCTCCTGATTCTCATTTCAAAAAAGGACGCACCGCCCCAAAAAGTACAGTACGTCCTGAGCTTAATCAGTAATTACTTGTTTAATTGTTCACTGATTTCTTGGGCCAGGTTCGTTTCCTTCTTTTCGATCCCTTCCCCAACTTCGTAACGGATGAAGGACTTCAGCTTACCACCCTTAGAAGCAACGTATTCTGCAACCGTTTGGTCAGAATCCTTAACAAAGGCTTGGTCGGCCAACGTAATTTGCGCCAAGAACTTGTTCAAACGCCCTTCAACAATCTTGCCAACGATCTTTTCTGGCTTCCCTTCGTTCAAGGTTTCTTCCGTAAAGATCTTCTTTTCGTGTTCAAGGCGTTCAGCAGGAACGTCTTCCCGGGTCATAAATTCAGGGTTAACGGCCGCCACGTGCATTGCAACGTCCTTAGCAGTAGTTTCGTCGGCCCCTTCCAAAACAACCAAGGCCGCAATCCGACCACCTTGGTGCAGGTAAGCCCCAAAGGAGTCACCGTCTGCCTTTTCAACTAAAGTAAACCGCCGTAAGGAAACCTTTTCCCCCGTCTTTTGGGTCGTAGCAATCAGGTCATCGTTTAACGTCCCGTTAGCCGTTTCTAAAGCCAAGGCCGCTTCAACGTCAGCCGGCTTCTTTTCTACCAACAGGCTGGCGACGCTCTTCAAAGCATCCTTAAATGGATCGGAAGCAGCCACAAAGTCCGTTTCGGAGTTTAATTCCACGATGGCAGCCGTGTTGCCTTCAACCTTGATGTCCGTCAACCCTTCGGCCGCAATCCGGTCACTCTTCTTTGCCGCCTTAGCAATCCCTTTTTCACGCAAAAAGTCCATTGCCTTGTCCATGTCACCATCACTGGCAACTAAGGCCTTCTTGGCATCCATAATTCCGGCCCCTGACTTCTTCCGTAATTCCATAACTTGCTTTGCGCTAATTGCCATGAGTATCTCTCCTTAATCAAAGTAAATTTTCAAAAAAGGCTGTTTTGCACTCAGGCCTTCCTGGTCTAACTGCAAAACAGCCTAAGCATTAACTATTTTTAGTTGTTGCCTTCAACGCTGTCCTTCAGATCCTTTAAAGCATCTGCCGTAACTTCAGCGTCTTGTTCTGCTTCTTCAGCAACTTGTTGGTCGTCTTGACCTTGCTTTCCTTCGATCACTGCATCAGCCATCGTAGAAGTGATCAGACGAACGGCCCGGATTGCGTCATCGTTAGATGGGATGATCACATCAATGTCATCTGGGTCCGTGTTAGTGTCAACCATTGCAACAATCGGAATGTTCAACTTTTGAGCTTCCTTAACTGCAATTTGTTCCTTGTGTGGGTCAACAATGTACAATACATCTGGGATGCGTGGCATGTCTTCGATCCCACCCAAGAAGCGTTCCAACTTTTCACGTTGCTTCGTCAACACAGCAACTTCCTTCTTTGGCAGCCGGTCAAACGTGCCATCTTCTGCCATCTTCTTGAGTTGCTTCAAGCGGTTGATCCGGGATTGGATCGTCTTCCAGTTGGTCAAGGTCCCACCAAGCCAACGGTGGTTAACAAAGTATTGACCTGCCCGAACGGCTTCTTCTTCAATTGAGTCTTGGGCTTGCTTCTTGGTCCCAACAAACAGAACCACCCCGCCATCAGCGGCAATGTCCTTCACGTAGTTGTAAGCGTGATCGATCATCTTAACCGTCTTTTGCAGGTCAATGATGTAAATCCCGTTCCGTTCCGTGAAGATGAATGGCTTCATCTTTGGGTTCCAACGACGCGTTTGGTGACCAAAGTGGACACCGGCTTCAAGCAATTGCTTCATGCTAACTACAGACATGAATATACCTCCAAAAAAATAGTTTTTTCCTCCCCGCCCCTCACTTGACTGGGGTACGAAAACGCACTTCCTCAGTCATCAAGACGGGTGTGAATTGGGCTTTTTGCACCGTTGACTAGTATACAAAAAACGGACTGAAAAGACAAGACTTTCAGCCCGAGAAAATTGATTTTTAGTTAAATTTAACTTCGTGGTCAGAAGCACCGGTTTGAATCAGACTCAGGTTAGCGTCCAAACTTTGCTTAACCATGTTTTCAACCGCGACATTGGTGTAGAAGGCGGTGTGTGGGGAAATCAAAACGTTGCCCCGGCTTTCCAAGTTCCAGAATTCTGGGTAATCCATGTTCTTACCAGCCATGTTGTGGTTAAAGACCTTGGTTTCATCAACTAAGACATCCAAGGCAGCCCCGGCAACCTTACCAGAATCAAGGGCATCGATCAAAGCCTTTTCATCAATCAGTGGCCCCCGCGAAGCATTAACGATGAAGACCCCATCGTTCATCTTGTCGAAGGCTTCCTTGTTTAACATGTTTTCTGTTTCAGGGAACAACGGAATGTGCAAAGTAACCACCGTTGCTTGCGCAAACAGTTCGTCTAAACTGTCAACATACAAACCTTCTTTTTCCAATTCAGGGTTGTGGAACTTGTCATAAGCAATTACCTTCGCCCCAAAGCCCTTGTAGATGTCAATGGCAACTTGCCCAATGTGGCCCGTCCCAATGACCCCAACCACTTGTTGGTTTAATTCTTGAGAAATTTCTGGTGCCCACCGGTAATCACGACGGTCAAACTTCCGGAAGTATTCCTTAGTCCGACGCAACAGATTCATTAATTGAGTGACAGAAAATTCAGCGATGGCCGCTGGTGAATAAACTGGAACGTTGGTAATCTTAAAGTCATTTTCCTTTACGGCTACCGGGTTCAAATTATCAACCCCGACATTACGCAAGGACAGGTAGTGAATTCCGTAGCCTGCCAGCGTCTTTAAAACGTTATCCGTGTATGGAGCTTGTTGATAGGCTACCACCCCATCAAACCCTTCAGCTTGATCGACCGTGCTGTCAAGTAATAATTCTTCAACAATCTTGACTTGAACGTCTGGGTGTTGTTCTTGCCATTCAGCAACGTATGGCTTTTCGTCTTCGCGAATCCCGTAAGCAATAATCTTCATTACTTTAGCCTCCAAATCTTTGTCTCTAAGGAAAATAGCGGTTCTACCCAAATGTGAATCGAATCACATTACCTTGTCAGAACCTTTATTTTTCGACAAATTCATTATAGCACAGTTTGTGAAAAAGTGTGCTATTTTTAAGCTAAAATCTTATGAAACCGCTACCATTTCACGCCACGCATGTGAAGAAATTTTTCCTTGGCCCGCCGGGACTGATGCTTAAAGCGGTACTCAGCCGACAAGGCCGATGACTTATCCGCAAACGCCTCTTGATAAAGCAACCGTAACGGGTGCCGCGCTTTGACCCGGGTATATTTTGCCCCTTTAAACCGTTGGTGCGTCCGAAACCGCCGTTGCACGTCGTCAGTAAAACCACAGTAAAAACTACCGTCAGCACATAACAAAACATACATGTAATACAGCTTAGTGGGCATGCAACATCGCCTGCACTTCCGGTCGGTAATTCCCGACTTGATCGGCAACCACTAAGGGTGGCACCACTTTTAAGCCCCCCGCTTTACCATCTTTAATGGCCTCGATCAAAACCATATTCGCATCCCGGCCCGCCTTGGGATACACTAAGCGCAAACGCTTAGGGGCCAAGCGGTATTGTGAAAAGGTCGTTAAGATTTCCGCCAAGCGTTCGGGGCGGTGCACCAGATAAGCTTTCCCATTCATTTTTAACAGCCCACTCATTTTCGCTACGATACCAGCTAAATCAATGGCAATTTCGTGCCGGGCCAAAGCCAAGTGGGGATTCGGATTTTTTTCGCTGGTGGGTAAATCCTTAAAGTACGGCGGATTGCATACAACAATGTCCGCTGAATCCTTTGACAGATATTCGTAAATGTCCTTTACATCCGCATTAATGACGGTGTAACGTTCCGTCAGCTGATTTAAAGCCACGCTGCGCTCAGCCATGTCCGCTAAGCGCATTTGCAACTCGACTTCTGTAATGTGCCCGCCTAACTTTCGATTTAAAAAGAGGCCAATCGCCCCATTCCCCGCACAAAGATCTACGGTTTGCAGCTTACTTTTGCGATTGGGACGCACAAAATCAGCTAACAACACCGCATCCAGAGAAAAGGCAAACACTTCCGGACTCTGAATAATTCGAATGCCTTGGGCACTTAGCGCATCAATGCGCTCGTTGGCTTTGAGTAATGCTTCTTCGTTCATTTTTCCTCCGCTTGCTTGCATAATCGACTGTGATTCTTCATACTAGACTAAGAATATTCCAAGATAAAAAATTATTGGTGAGGTTTATCAATGCTATACAGTTTTTTAGTTCATTTGGTCCAACCCTTCTTAAATTTGATCAACGGGCGACCAATTATTACCGGTAAGGAGCATTTACCGGCCGGAAATTACATTTTAATTGCTCCCCATCGCTCATGGATGGATCCCGTGCTATTGGCGCTGGCCATTTTTCCTAAAAAATTTGCCTTTATGGCCAAAGAAGAACTTTTCCAAAAGCCGCTGGCTAATTGGTTTTTACGGAAATTAAACGCTTTTCCCGTCAACCGAGCTAACCCCGGTCCGTCGGCCGTTAAAACCCCGGTCCGCATTCTGAAGCAAACCGACTTGGCGACCATTATCTTCCCAACCGGTTCTCGTTATTCCGCGAAGCTAAAGGGCGGGGCGCTTGTAATCGCAAAGTTGGCCGGTGTACCTTTGGTGCCAGCAGTCTATCAAGGGCCGTTGTCATTTAAACAACTCTTTGCGCGTCATCCACGCAAAATTGCGATCGGGGAACCAATCACAATCGACCGCAAAATGAAATTAAATGACGAAAAGCTCGCCGAAATGGAGCAGACGATTCAAGCCGCTTTTGACCAGTTAGACCAACAATTGGACCCGACCTTTAAATACCAGATGCCACCAAAACCATCTGATGATCAATTTTAGTAATAAAAAAGGCGGCGGAAACGCCGCTTTTTTTATTACTTTTTATTAGCTTTCTTAGCTTGGCTCTTCATCGTTTGCATCATTTGGTGCAATTTCTTGTCCGATGGCTTTTGGCCCATTTGCAACATCATCGTCCGCAACATGTCAGCCGAAATTGGCGGATTGTTCCGCAAGTAGTTTTCCATGTAGCGCCGTGCCCCAAAGAAACCAATGGCAATCCCAACCAGTAAAGCCAAAATTACTAAAGCAATTGTCAGACCCACTGTCTTTTCCCCCTTTGTTTAAATCATATCTATGTTACACAATTCGGGAGAATTTTAAAAGCCTAATTTTAATTTAATCATCCCGCAACCCCTTTTTACGTTGAATGGCTTTCACCTTTTCTGGGGTCACCTCTTTACCATTTTTATCAAAGATTTGCATCATTTCGATGTTGGAACGGAACGCCGCCCGAAAATTCTTTAAATACTGATCCCGCAATTTTTTGCGTTCTGCTTTTTCAGCCGGAGTCAAGCCCTCCGTTTTGTTTTTATGGGCCAATTCGTTAATTCGTTTTAATAATTGGTCTTGTTCTTTTGATTCCGTCATGCTCATCAACTCCCTTACGAATCAATTTTAGCATACCCAAAATTACCATTAAATTCAAGCAGCCAAACTTACGAACGCATGTTTTACAAATCAATTCTTATATGGTAAGATAATTAAAAAAAGGAGCGAAGTACTATGCCACGAAATTCCGAACCGAAGCAATTAGAAGTGCTAGCGTTTATCCATCAACAAGTTACCAACCAGGGCTATCCGCCGACCATCCGTGAAATTTGTGATGCAGTTGGTTTGTCATCAACTTCTACGGTTCACGGCCACATTAACCGCTTAATCAAACGGGGTTACTTACAAAAAGACCCGGCTAAACCCCGGGCCTTAGAAATTACCCAAGAAGGCCTTAGCGCCATCGGCATTAAGCCGCACCAACACGAAATTCCTCTTTTAGGGGTCGTAGCGGCCGGCCAGCCGATTTTGGCAATTGAAGATGCCACTGACTACTACCCCGTTCCACCAACGATCCAAGACAATGATGATTTGTTCATGTTGACGATTAAGGGAAACAGTATGATCAACATGGGCATTTTAAACGGCGATAAGGTCATTGTTCGTCAGCAAGAAACTGCCAATAACGGGGATGTAGTCATCGCCATGACCACGGAAAACGAAGTTACTTGCAAGCGGTTCTACAAAGAAGCTCACTACTACCGCTTAGAACCAGAAAACGACCAAATGGACCCGATCATTTTAGACGATGTTCGGATTTTGGGGCGGGTGATTGGTTTATTCCGGGACAGTATTTTTTAGAGAACTAGCTTTTCGGCTAGCGCCCAGAAAGTAACAACAAAGCGCTAGAAATCAACGTTTTCAGGAACGTGATTTCTAGCGCTTTTTGAAATTTTAAGACTTTTTTCCAGCCGCTTTTTCTAGCCCCGCCGTTGATATTGGCGTTGGTGGTTTTGCTGACCTGCCAGGACAAACGGGGCTTGGCTGTCTGCCAAATCAAAGGTACAATCCTGACTTTGCAAGCCTAAGTGCTGATTGAATAAGGTTTCATATTCTGCAACACTGACTTGCCGCCGTTGATCAAGCATTGCATCGGGCCGTTCCAAGGCCGCCGCAAAGCCATCAACAAGCCGGCCCGTCAAAAATTCTCCTTCAGCACCCGAGCCATAGCTAAACAGGCCCAAGCGATTACCCGCTTGCAACTGACCGTGATTAAGCGCCGAAAGCAAGCTTAGGTACAACGACCCCGTGTAAAGATTACCGACCCGGCGGCTATAAACCTGGCTGGCTTGCAACACCGCCCAAAAACGCTGGGCAACTTGATCATCACGATCGCCTAACTCACTAGCCAAGGCCTTCTTGCCCATCTTAGTAAACGGCAAGTGGAATAAGAAGCCAGCAAAATCATCAAGCGTCACCCCAGTCAATTGCCGGTACCGTTGCCAACAAGCTTGGAAGAAATCAATGTAGACTTGGGTCGAATATTTCCCATCAACCAGTGCTTCTGACCGATACAGCGGCCGCCAAAAGTCCATCACATCTTGGGAAAAAGCAACACTGGTCGATTCTAATTCCAACACGCGGGGGTCTTTTGCCACCACCATGGCGACCGCGCCCCCACCTTGTGTAACTTCACCACCAGTTTGCAACCCGTAACGAGCAATATCGCTAGCAATTACCAAGATTTTTTCGGTCGGGTGCAATGCCACCAACCCTTTCGCAAATTGCAAGCCGGCGGTGGCTGAGTAACAAGCTTCCTTTAATTCGATCGTGCGGACAAAATCGCTTAGCCCCAATAGTTGCTTTACGTACAAAGCCGCGGCCTTTGAATTATCGACGCCAGATTCCGTGGCCACAATTACGGTGCTGACCTGCGCTAATTCAGCGGCCGGAATTTTGGCGGCTGCTTGTGCGGCCAAGGTCACCGCATCCTGGGTTGGCGGAATCACGGCCTGTTGGCTTTGGCCAATCCCCATTAAATATTTATCCGGGTCAACGTGGCGTGCCGCCGCTAAGTCGCGTAAATCTAAATACAACTCGGTCGTTGCAAAGGTGAGCCGATCAATCCCAATCTTCAAAATAATCCCTCCGTCTTCAGCATGATGGTTTAATTTTAGCGGTTCCGAGGTTCCTTGTAAAATAATCACTGCTTTTCGCCCGTTGAATTAATTAAAAATGAAAATTAGATGAGAAAAAGGTATAATGATCTTACTTATCACGTTAGGGAGGCGAAATTAATGGCAGATATTTGGTCATTTCTCCAGTCGCAACACTTAGTTCCGCATTTACTAAAGGGCTATTTCGGCTTAGAAAGCGAACAACACCGGCTAACCGCAACCGGCCAGCTAAGTCGGGCCCCGTACCCCTCGACCTTTTCTTCCCGGCAGACGAATCCATATTTAAAAACTGACTTTGCTGACAATATGCTTGAAATGGTTGCACCTCCTAGTCAAGGCAGTCGTTTAGCGGTCCGCAACCTAACCATGATTCAAGAAGTTGAGCTTGCTCACCTTAAGAATCACGACTTTTTATGGCCCCTATCCGTGCCACCCGTTTTTTCAGCGACAGACC
Source organism: Limosilactobacillus ingluviei DSM 15946 (assembly GCF_001435775.1). GTDB lineage: Bacteria > Bacillota > Bacilli > Lactobacillales > Lactobacillaceae > Limosilactobacillus > Limosilactobacillus ingluviei. Next base: position 60,129 of record NZ_AZFK01000005.1, read on the forward strand.
TCCACTTTGCAGGTCAATTTAACAGTCGCGCATGGGTGGCCCAATACCATGACTACTTACAAGCAAAATACGGCACCAGCCGGGAATTGCTGACGGGAATTCACATTAATTTTTCGTTTGATCGCCACCTCCTAACCCAATTAAGCGCCCATCTGACTTCAACTACTGAGTCGGCAATCGCTTGGCAAAACCAGCTTTACTTCCAATGTGCCCAAGCCTTCGTGGCCCACCGGTGGTTATTTACCTACTTATTCGGGGCCAGCCCGGTCGCTGGCAATCAGCTCAGTGGTGCCCCCGTCTCCTTTTCGGCTCCCGTTCGCAGTTTACGCAACAGTAATTTTGGCTATACCAATTTTGCAGAGGAAACGATCACCTATGCCAGCTTAGCGGCCCAAGTACGCCAATTAAACGCGATGCTAGCCAACCAGCGCTTCTTTTCCCTCCATGAATTTTATGGCCCCGTTCGGCTAAAAGGTCGCGCAACGGACCTGGCCGACCTTTTGGCAAACGGCATCGAGCGCCTTGAATTCCGGGCCTTTGACCTGGATCCTTTTGCGGCCAGTGGCATTGCGCCAACAACCCTTGATTTCCTGGAGCTTTGCTTGGCTTACTGGCTGGTGACCCGCCCAAGATTGGACCTGACCACTGCTCGCGAACGCAACCATGCCGTTGCTATGCAAGACCCCACGGAAGTCTTCGCGTGGGTCCAACGCGAAGGCGGCCAGTTGGTGGCGCAGTTACGCGAATTTGCCCAAACCATTAAGGCCCCGGCTGCCTACTTTCATGCACTTGCCACCGTCCAGCAACGGCTCCAAGCCCCTACCAAAACCCCGAGTGGCCGGTTGGTTCAATTTATCACTTCAGATCATCAATTGCTTAACTTTGGTATCACCACAGGGCAACGGCGGTATCAACTTTTCGCCCAAGACCCAGCCCCGGTGCCGGTTTTAGCAGAGACATATTCCGTACAAAAACAGCGGTTGCTCCAGGCTGCCATTGAACTTGGCCTTTCCATTTCATTTACCCCGGCGCTGCAAATCAGCTACCACCACCAAAGTTTGTCACTCACTCCAACCGAACCGCTCATCCCAAGCGACATCACAGCCCGTCAATTCCTTTGCCGTTATTTTACCCTGGAGTAAAACTTACTAAAACTTTAAATTGGCGGGTTAGATTCGCAGTGCTACAATGGTGGACGGAATATTTTTAGTAGAAAGTCATTTGGCATTTTAAGCGGCCAAATGAAATGAGGAATTGAGAATGGTTAGGAACACCAGTCGTCGGGAAGATCTGCACCTGGCCGTGCTAACGGTTGGGTTAGGACTAATCGTGGGAAGTTCATCGCTTTTATTAGGGCTCTTATTGGACCACGTTGAACACTTATTTTTGGGCTTCATTGAAAACAACCAGGTCCCCGTTGCGATCCATACCCCACCAGTCCAACGCTTCCTCGCACTAGTGCTTGGTGGAATTATTAGCGCTTTGAGTTGGTACTGGCTACAACGCAACTGGCGCCCCGTCGGCATCAATGCCGCCATGCAGGGCACCCGGATGCCGGTTGGCCGAACGATCGGGCATGTCGTCACCCAAATCTTTTACGTCAGTACCGGAGGGTCGATCGGGCGTGAATTAGCACCGCGGCAAGCCGGGGCAATGATTGCCGACAATTTAAGTCGGTGGAGCCAGCAACACGGTTGGCAAATCACGCCGGAAGACCGCCGCCTGTTGATTGCAGCGGCAGCCGGGGCTGGGTTTGCCGGCGTTTATATCTCGCCTTTAACGGGAACCATGTTTTGTCTGGAACTGCTATACAAAAAAATCACCCCGCGCTCCGTGGCCGTCAGTGTTACCATGTCGGCCATTGCCACTATGGTGGGCGCATTAACGAAGGGCTTTGTCCCGTACTATCTGACTGGCAACCATCACTATGCTTTGACCATCATCCCGCTCGCGATAATCTTAGGGGTGGTTAACGGTGCCCTCGGCGCGGGGTTTAAGGCAATCATTAACCGGGCCAGTCAGCACCGGGCTTATGGCCGGCAATTGCTGTGGCAGTTCCCACTTGTTGCAGCCTTGACCGGCTTAATTGCCATGTTCTTTCCAGCGGTTTGTGGTAATGGCCGGGGCCTGGCCCAATTAGCCATGAATACCCATCCCGCGACCTTGCTGGCCATCAGCTGGCTTGGCTTCGGTTTCTTGGCGAAAGCCAGCGCAACGCTATTAACCATTAAGGGGGGCGGTTACGGTGGTACTTTAACCCCCTCAATTGCCTTGGGGGCGTGCAGCGGCTTAATGATCGGCGCCTTATACGTTCCCCTGGTCAGTGGTGTAACTTTAAGCCAAACGGCCGTCCTCGGGGCCGCCGGACTGTTGGCCGCATCGCAAAGTGCTCCATTAATGGCCTTATTCATGATTTACGAAGTTTGTCATATGAACCATACGGCCTTGCTGCCTTTGGCCTTAGTGGTTGCGATTGCCACTTGGACCGCGCAACAATTTCAAAAACAAAAAGATTAAACAAAACCGCGCGTTTGTTAGGCTTTGCTCCCCAACAAACGCGCGGCTTTCTTTTATAATCAAGGCAACGTTTTACAGCATCCGCATTATCAAAGCGGTTAAGTCATCAACACTGACTGAACTTAAATTACGTTCAATATCGACCGTTGACAATGCCGCCCTGATGGCTTCGGCGTGGTATTCAACTCCCTGTAAGGCCGCTTCAATCACGGCCGGGTTGCCGGTGGTTAAAAAGTCCCCAAACAGCTTAATTTCACTGATGTGGCGGTCAACCACATTGAAATTGAAGGCCACCGTCCCAATCGGAAAATGATGGGAAACATAGTGCTCATAACCCGGATTTTGCCCAAAGTTCCATTCATCAGTAGCAAACCGACTGGCTTGCCGAGCGTCAATTACCGCCCAATCAGCTTCCGTAAGGTGATAGGTCGGAATGTCAGCCAATTTTTCAACCCCAAACATGTGACAAAGCAAGTAATTCTTAAAATCCTCGCTGGTCCAAGCTTGGTACTTGGCCGGCAAATGCGGCTTGACGTTCGTAATCCGGGCGTCAACCGATTTAATCCCCTTGGATTCTAATTTACCAATATCGGGCGTCAAAACCGTGCGGGCCACAGTTTCATCCAAATCAAACATAATCGTGCCACCGGCGGCATAGGCATTATTGGCTTTAACCATGGCCATCCCTGAAAATTTTTTACCGTCAATAGCCATATCATTGCGCCCACGTACTTCAGCGCCGGCCACTCCCAAATCGTGCAAGGCCGTCACAATCGGCGCGCCAATTTTTTGAAAATCCCGAAAATCAGTGGTGTCTCCCACCACAATGTTTTCAAAGACAATATTGCCCCGGTCATGATAAACCGCCCCGCCGCCGCTGGTCCGGCGCACCAACTGGATATCATGCTGTTTTAGATACGGCAGGTTAACTTCGGCATAGGCATTTTGGTGCCGCCCGATAATGACCGCCGGATCGTTAATGTAGCAGATCAAGCCATGCCCCTCCAACCGCAAATCGTTAATCAAGTATGCATCTAAAGATTGATTGATCATGGCATTATAAACGGGTTTGCCATGCCGACTGGTGTCAATTAAGAACAAACTGGCTGCTTCCTTCCTCTTTTAAAATTCAAAAAAGATCTTCTTTTTACCGAGAATTTAAAGCACTCCCTTTTATCTTAGTCCTTTCATTAGCCCCTGCCAACGAAAAGTTGGTAAAGCGACTGACTTTTTCACCATAACGATAACCTAACAAAAGAACCGCTAAATACTGACTTAACAGCATCTAGCGGTTTTAAAACTTAAAAATAAGGAGAGTACAGGATTTGAACCTGCGCGCCCATTCAACATGGGTTCGCCGGATTTCGAGTCCGGTGCATTACCACTCTGCCAACTCTCCGTGACAACTATTATAGTTTAGCATGGAGAATTAACTTTGACAAGGGGATTTAGTTAATTAACAGGCCATTTTTTAATAAGAATTCGAGTAATGGCAGTCGATCGCCACCTGTTTGGGTAATAAAGTGGTCGCCAGTTGGCAAAAGAATAAACGGCGCCGCCAAATTAGTAGCCAGTCGTTGGGTAAACTGGTATGGAACAATATGATCATCCCGCGCCGAAATTACGACCGCGGCTTTTAATTTGGCCCGAATCGCAGCATAATCGAGCGATTCAGCGGTAAATGGTGCCAGTTCTGTCAGGCCAGGGACGAGGTCATCAAAACCAGAAACGAGAATTAAGTTGACATTCTGTACATCAGCTTGCGCCAAAAAGCGTAGGGTGGTAATACAACCAAGCGAATGGCCGATTAACGTCACCCCATCGGTCTGCGAGATTTGCGACTGACAAGCCGCCAACCAGTCAGCCAAACGAGGATTATCAGGTTCCGGGAGCGTTACGACGTGAACCGGTCGGTGCAGCTGGGTCGCCCCAAGCTGTTTAAGCCAAGGAAACCAGTTGGCCTCGGGGTTGGCACAATAACCGTGTACAACGTAAATTGGATCAGTCATCAATTAATCCTCCGTTAGTGATGTTGGGGCGGGGAATAATAACGCGACTAAAGCTTCAAGTCCCGCTTGATCAGCCGCAGAAAAACGCGCTAATTCAGGACTATCAATATCTAAAACGCCCCATAGTTGCCCCGCTTTAAAAACCGGAACGACAATTTCAGAATTTGAGGCACTATCGCAAGCAATGTGGCCAGCAAATTGATGGACGTTTGGAACAATGACGGTCGTTTGACGTTGAGCTGCGGTCCCACAGACCCCGTTTCCTAAAGCAATATGCATACAAGCTACTCGCCCTTGAAAGGGACCGAGTAATAGCTCCCCTGCCTTCAAGCGATAGAAGCCAGCAAAATTAACCGCCGGTAAACTATGAAACAGTAATGATGAAAGATTAGCCGTCATAGCGACCCAATCAGTTTCACCAGCTAATAGCGCTGCTGCTTGTTCTTGTAGTAATTGATAATCGGTTTCTGGCATGCTAACACCTCACATTTTCTAATCATTTTATCATAAAAACAAACAGTCGCAAACGGAAACTGGTCCTTATATCTTAACTAAGCTCATTGAGGGCATTTTCATTTAACAGCAAAAATGGTCACCAATGCCGCAAGCAACTGGTGACCATTCTTTATTTGCAATTTAATCGGCTGCTTCTACTGCCGCTACCAAGGCTGCCAAACTTTGACTGCCAAAGATTACCGGCCCACCATTAATCATGGTCGCTGGCACGCTCATAATCTGCCGGGCTTCCCGCAGATCTTTAAATTGGGCCAAATCAATCATGGTAGCCTCAATTCCCGGATTTAACGCCGCCATGTGCTGGCAGGCGGCCACAACATCGGGACAGAAATGACACGTCAACGAAACACCAATTTCCAGCTTCGTTGGTGGCAGCGCTTGGATCCGCTCCTTTAAGGCAGGTTCAAGCGTTTGGCCTGACCCGGCCACATTGTATAAGCCCAACACCAACGAATTCAATTCATGACCGGTCGGCACGCCGGCATAATGCAGGCCCGTATCCTGACCATCACAAACCAAGCGTAATTGCGGCAGTAACGTAGCTTGGGCGGGAGCGGTTTGTTCAGCCATTTCTAAGTGCGCATCCAGGGTAACCAATTCACTGACAAACGACCGCAGTTCCTGACTGACTTGATTGTCAGTCAGCCACAACTGCAAGGTTACCGGCCGGGTAAGTTTGGATAAAACCGGCTGCAATTGGGCTACTAAGTCCGGCGTAAACCACTTGCCCGTGTGCTGACTGGTCGACGCAGTTGGCAGTTTGCTGGTTGGGCCCTGCTTAACCGTTGGCGTCTTATGCAAAGGCAAATGCAACCGTTGCTTTAGGGCGGTAACATAAGCTTCCGCACTGGTTGCCGCCATTGCGCCATCGGCCGCCGCAGTAATAATCTGCCGGAGGGGCTTAGCAACTAGGTCTCCCGCCGCGAAGACACCAGGAACCGCTGTCGCTTGCTGCGCGTCAACTGCTAAATAACCGTGTTTGTCGCGCACTAACGTTGGTGGCAAACCGGCGGTGGCGGGTTGCGTCCCCACGTAGACAAACACCCCAAAGGTCTTGTCCGGTGGTGTCACTTGGTAAGTGCTTTCCACCCCGGTTTGGTTGTTTACCAAGGTCATCCCCGTTAAGAACTGCTCACCATGCACTTCCTTAATCTCCGTGTGATAACGGACTTCGACTTGAGGATTATCAAGGGCCCGGGCCGCCGTTAGCGGTGGACATTGAAATTCGCCTTCCCGCACTAATACGGTCACGCGTTTAGCATAGCGAGTCAAGAAATCTGCCTCTTCGGCCGCCGCGTAACCACCGCCAACCACGAAAACTGGCAACCCGGTAAACAGTTCCCCATCACACGTTGAGCAATAGGCGACCCCCCGGCCCCGAAAAGCATCTTCACCAATAAAGCCTGCCTGACGTGGTTGGGCCCCCATCGCTAAAATCACGCTGCGCGTGCGATAAGTTTGCCCACTGGCTCCCGTGAGGACTTTCACCTCATCGGCCAGTTGGCAAGCTACCACCGCATCCTTTTTGATTTGAACCCCAAAATCCTGGGCCTGACTTTGCATTTGCCGCATTAACTGGGAACCATCAACTGCTGGTGCCGCGGGGTAGTTGTAGACCATGGCCGTGGTCGTAACCTGCCCTCCGACCGTTTCAGCCTCCAACACCAACGTATCCAAAGTTGCGCGGCCCGCGTAAATCGCGGCACTTAATCCAGCTGGCCCCGCACCTACAATAATTAAATCATAGATCCGCTCCGTCATCGACATCGCCTCTTTTATAACTTGCCAACCAGGTCCAGACTTGGCTTGATCGTTTCTTCACCCGGTTGCCAATTAGCCGGGCAAACCCGATCGCCGTGTTCGCGAACAAATTGGGCCGCTTGCAAAGTCCGCAAAATTTCGTCAGCTGACCGCCCGATCCCCATATTATTAATCGTATAGGATTGGATCTTGCCATCTGGGTCAACGATAAAGACGCCCCGGTAAGCCTGACCCGCTTCTTCATCTAACACATCAAACATCCGAGCCAATTTCCCGGCGGGGTCCGCTAGCATCTTGTATTGCAATTTGCCAATCTTTTCGGAAGCTTCCGCCCAGGCCTTGTGCACGAATTCGGTGTCTTCAGAAACCGAGTAAACTTCCGCCCCTGCTTGTTGAAAGGCTTCATAATTAGATTGTAATGCTTCTAATTCCGTTGGACAAACAAAGGAGAAATCCGCTGGGTAAAAGAAGAAAATGCTCCACTTTCCCAGAACATCTGCTTTGGTAACATCAACCGTTTTACCAGCTTGGTAAGCCTTCACCGCAAAGTCACCAATTTCTTGATTCAAAAAATTCATCTTAAGATCCTCCTTATAATGATTCTTATCTACAACCAAAATATAACACTAGTGATATCAAATGTAAAGGCTTATTTTCAAATCAAAAAGGACTAATGCCAATGACACCAGTCCTTCTTCATCAATCTTCAACTGCCGCAAACAAGCCGTCATAGGCTTGCATTAATTCGGTCGGGTTAACTTGGTAATCAACCAAGCCCATTTTTAACAACAAATGCCAAGCATGACGAAAATCAGCTTGCCGGTGGGTATAGTAGCTTTGCAAAAAAAGGTTCTTAATAGCTAACGCTTCCCGATCTAAATCAACCAATTTGGTACAAGGCGTTGCCGTCACTAATTTTTGGTATTCTTCGGGGGTCATTACCACCAAATGCGTCCACTTAAGCCGGGCACTGACCACCAAAAACCAAAATAAAACGTGGGCAAAGTCTTCGGCTTGCTGTTCGGTTGATTTTTTAACTTGGCCCGCACGCAAGGAGTATTTGCTTTGCCCGCCGTACAAAGTCGTCAAAGCCTGATCCGCATTCAAGACCGCATGCTGTAGGTGCGCAGTCGGTCCCAACAAGAGATCCCGCTTTTCAAACAATTGATTATCCAAACTAATCGCCGCTTGCAACAACTTGGTAAAATCAAGCATCATTTTCACCGTCCTCTTCTTCGACCGCGCTCGCCGGGGCTTCTTCTTTAATCGGCTCGGCATCCGTCGCCGGTGAATTGACCACCACATGTTCATCAACAGGCGCATAGGCAAATTGATCATCACGAATGGCCAAAGCGGACCGGTTCGCCAAGTACCAATCCCGGACCAACGGGTAATGTAAGAGCACGTCTAGGAAGGAGAGTTGCGCTTTTGCATCTGTGACCATGAAGAACCATTGCTTGGTATAATCGTCAGGATCAAATGCCAGGCTTAACGCCGTGTCTGATGCCAAAGCTAACTTCGCCCCATTGTTTTGTGGCAAACTCAATAAAACCGTGTCCGTTTCCGCCGTTTGGACAAACAATTTATCAATAACCGTTAACGACAACTCCGGCGCCGCTAACTTGAATTGCGCCGCATTATCCGTGGCCAAGATCCCCAAGTTAATGGTAAAGTCCAATTGCTCAACCAAAAGGTTAGCAAAGGCCACTAGGGGCTTGACCACCCCTTGTAATTCCAAGTCATTATGGTTGGCAATTTCTTTGACAATCAAGAAATCAACCAGGGCCCGGTTATCAAATTGTAAACTGTGGTGCGCCAAGTCCAAGTTAAACAGCGGCTCATGGTCTGTTTGCTCACAGAAAAAGGCCCCCGGACGACTGCGCTTTTGTTCAAAGCAGAAGGTATAGTCATTTTCAAACGTGGTCAGCCGCATGGCCAAACGCCGGTGCATTGGGTCAGGTTTCACCGCAAAGTCGCCAATCCCGGCTAATTCTAACAGCCGTCCCATCAAAAGCAAGTAATAATCTTCAGGTTGATAGTGTTGCGGAAATTTAACGTAGGCATGATTTAAATCAAATTCTACCAATTGACCGGCTGCGTCCAATAATTCTGTCGGGACCGTCGCCGTAGCCAGTTGGTCCAATAATTGCACGTAGCGCTCCCCAAGTTTTAACCCCGTCGTCAGCGAAGCGGTTAAACTGGTCACTTGTTCGGTCGCTGTTGAGATCATTTGCTTAGTCATCAGCTTCCACCTGCTTTCCATCCGCGACCAAACTTTGTAAATAGCTAGCGTAAAGTTTCCGGTTAGCTAATTCGAAATCTTCAAAACTGCCGAAAGTATCCACAATACTCTTCCGTTCATAACTAAGGATCGTATTTTCCTTTGACAATTCCAGGACCTGCTGATTATTGGCCTTAATCTTGCCGGCCGCCGTCCGGGCTTCTTCATCTTGGTTTTCCAATTCGCTCAGTTTAGCCACAATGGCTTCCCTGGTTTCACGGTTCTTGCTTGATTCAAACAAGCCATTGCGCGCACTGGCTTCCTTTAACTCCGCTTGCAATTCTTCTTTTTTCGCGTCCCGTTTATCCGCCGAATCAATCAGCGCTTGTAAGCGATCATTTTCCTTGGATAATTCTTCAATCCGTTGACCATTATAACGTTGCCCAGCTTGCGCCAATTCAAAGGACTTGGCCAACTTGGCGTATTCACTTTGATCAAAGACAAAGCGAATATTTAATACATCTAATTCACCAAATTGCCGGCGATCCCACCAGTTACCAAAGTACATGCGGTAATGGCCTAATTGGTATTCTTCATAGTAAAAAAACGGATAGGCTTGACTTAAGTAATTAATCAACTTGGTACTCAAATAATTACTTAATTGGGCCGTCAAGTCATCAACCAAGGTCATGACCCCGGTATCATTCGCCTTTTCTTCCCGATGCATAATTTCAGCTGCATACCGTTTTTGATCCAGCAAAGCATAGATTGCTTGATCGGCATGGTTGGCCACCGCTTGCTTTAATTCTTGGAGGTAGTTAACTTTTTGTTCAATTGATTGATTAATAATTTGACTGATCGGTTGTGCACCGTTGGTTGTCTCACTTATCATCAGCATGGTCTCCTTATCATAGTCTAGTTTAATCTTACCGATTTTTTGGCTGGATTTAAAGGGACAATGACGAAACGCCAACTTTTTTTATAAATTAGCGTCTTGCGCATCATCTTCCCTTCACAATTCAGCTGAACGTGCTACAATGAAGGCGTCGAAACAAAAGTTTTGACATTCCAATGCAAAAGAGGCGAGTTAGCATGGCACTCAGCAAGCAAGAACGCAAAGCGATGGCCCGTAAAGCAATGGAAAAGCGCGGCAACAGCACCCCAACCAAGGGCGCTGGATTTGCCAAGCTCGACGCCGATGCAGCTAAATTAAACAAGTAATGGCAGGTTGGGGCTGATGAGAAGTCAATTTCTCATCAGCCCCTTTCGTTTGCGCAAATTAAAACACGCTCCAACAAAGGTCCTGCCTCGTTCGAGCGTGTTAAAAGATTTTTAAACTAGAACTTTTCCATGTACCGGTCCCGTTCCCAATTTGAAACGTTCAGCCGGTAAGCCGCGTATTCCTTGCTCTTGGCCGTCATAAAGCTATCAAACAAGTGGTCCCCCATCGCCGCTTTAATTACTTCATCTTGGGCCAGACTCTTCAAGGCATTGTGCAAAGTGTCGGGCAGGTCTTCAATCCCCTTCGCCCGCCGTTGGGCCAAGGTCATTTGGTAAATGTTTTCGTCCACTGCTGGCATTGGCGTCAACTGTTGCTTTAAACCATCCAGGCCAGCGGCCAAGATCGTCGCAATCGCTAAGTATGGGTTAGCCGATGGGTCGACCGAGCGCAGTTCCAATCGAGTACTCAAGCCCCGGCTCCCGGGAATCCGAACCAACGGTGACCGGTTCGAAGCTGACCAAGCAACATAAACTGGCGCTTCATAGCCCGGCACCAACCGCTTGTAGGAGTTAACCGTTGGGTTGCAGACTGCCGTCAAACTCCGCACGTGAGCCAAGACCCCCGCTAGGAATTGGTAAGCCGTCGTCGAAAGCTGGTTAGCATCAGCGGCGTCGTAAAAGGCATTCCCCTGTTCCGTAAAGAGGGACATGTTCATGTGCATCCCCGACCCGTTGACCCCAGATAATGGCTTTGGCATGAAGGTCGCATGCAAGCCATATTGCTTAGCAATGGTTTTAACCACCATCTTAAAGATTTGAATGTTATCCGCCGCTTCTAAGGCATCAGCATACTTAAAGTCGACTTCGTGTTGGCCTGGTGCAACTTCGTGGTGGGAAGCTTCCACGGAAAACCCAAGCTTTTCTAAGGCCAGGACAATATCACGCCGGCAATCTTCCCCCCGGTCCGCTGGCTCCATATCAAAGTAATTTTCTTGGTCGTTGACTTCCATCGTTGGCTTGCCAGCCTCATCAGTCTTGAATAAGAAGAATTCCGGTTCTGGACCAATGTTAAAGTTGGTAAAACCAGCCGCCTTCATTTCAGCCACGATGCGCTTCAAATTGTTCCGCGGATCACCAGCAAAGGGTTCTCCATCAATCGTGTAGACACTGCAGATTACCTGCGCGACTTTCCCGTGTTCTTGCCCCCACGGGAAGATCAACCAAGTGCTCATGTCCGGATAAAGGTACATATCACTTTCTTCAATCCGTACAAACCCGTCAATCGAAGAACCGTCAAACATCATTTTGTTGTTCAACAATTTGTCCAGCTGACTGATTGGTAGGTCCACACTTTTGCTCATCCCAAATAAATCCGTGAACATCAACCGCAAAAAGCGAACGTCCTCATCCTTAATCAGCTGCCGAACTTCATCCTTCGTGTACAAATGCCTGGTCATATTGTCTAGTTCCTTTCTCGCTAAGCCCACTAGTGATTTGCAATCAAATTTCTAAATTGGTATTAGTTTATCACCATGCCCTCACAAGTCAATTCCCCAGTGCAATTCTGGTTGACAATTAGAATGGAACCGCTTAAATCTTTATTTTTTTAACCACCGTTCAAGGTGAGCTTGAATTTCTTCAGTACTGCTTTGCCCTTGGACCAGGTCAAACCAGTGACACTCTTCTTGATTCCGAAACCAGGTTAATTGCCGTTTGGCATAGTGACGCGAATCGAGTTTGATCTTTTCAATTGCCGCGGCCAAGGAAATCTCCCCGGCAAAGTACGCAAAGAGTTCCCGGTAACCAATGCCCTTCCCAGCTGGCAGGGCTTCCCCGCCTTGCTCATACAACCACCGGGCTTCATCCAACAAGCCATTGGCAACCATTTGATCGACCCGCTGGTTAATGCGTTCGTATAACAACTGGCGCTCGGTTGTTAACGCAACCAGGAAATATTCATCGGGACTGGTTTGCTGGGGTTGCAAGGAAAACGGCCGGCCTGTTTTCTCGATCACTTCCAAGGCCCGAATCACCCGGCGTAAATTAGCTACTGGAATCTGCTGCGCTGCTGCTGGATCTTTTTGGGCCAAAACGTTCCAAACAAATTGGTTCCCCGCTTGTTGGGCCACTTGATGCCAGTGGTCACGAATCGCTTGCGATTGCTGATCAAAATGATCATTCCCCAAGACTAAGGCGTGGGTAAGGGCATGAAGATAAAAGCCAGTGCCCCCAACAATCATTGGTTGATGACCTCGCTTGGCAATCGCTTGAATCTGGGCTTGCGCTTGTTGTTTAAAATCAGCCACCGAAAAGCGTTCATGAACATCCAAAATGTCAATCAAGTGGTGCTCAATCCCCGCCATTTCTTGTGGCGTGACCTTGGCTGTTCCGATATCCAAGTGCCGGTAAACTTGCATCGAATCCCCCGAAATAATTTCCCCGTTCAGGGCGTGGGCCAATTTCAAGGAAAGGGCCGTCTTGCCAACTGCAGTTGGTCCAACAATTGCAATCACTTTTGTCATTAAATTCACCGCCAATCTTTGGTTTTGGACTGGCAAAATGCCAGTAAATCTTGCATAATGAACATAGTTAAGCAAGAAGGGAGCAGATTATTATGAAACAATTCTCAAAAGGCTTTTTCTTTGGCACCTTAACTACCCTGGGCGCAATCGCCAGCGGGATGTTGGCTTTTCACAAAGCGGTTGTCAAGCCAATTGAAGAAACCGAAGAAAAATTTGATACCAACCGGCGGGCAGCGGTCCGGAAGGGCCGCTCCGCCCACCAATTCTAAACCTGCTTCACGAAAGGCTGGCAACCAACTAATTTGGTAACCCAGCCTTTTTATTTTGCTTCTAAACAAAAACGAGCGCCAACCCTTCCTTTGAACAAGGAAGCGGCACCCGTTTTTTGTTATCGATTCAGTCACAACATTAATACTTGGCTTTTTTGGTTTTCCCAGTCCACTTGGCAAACCCGCCATCTAAGATGTAAACCTGTTGGAAGCCTTGCTTTGCCAACCAGGCCGCCGCTTGGGTACTCAGCGTCATCCCCTCATCGTACAGGTAAACTGGCAAATCAGCCCGCAAATCGCCCATTTGCTGCTTCATGTAAGCCAAGGGAATGCTCCGCGCCCCTAAAATGTGACCCCGATCAAAATCTTCTTTGTTGCGCACGTCAATGACTTGCGCCCGGTGGGAACCCTTTTGAAAAGCCGCTTGATCAATCACCGTCGCGTAGCGCTTCCGCCGCCAGCGGTTCAAACCAGCGCTTCCCAGCCAAATCAATAAAATCGCAATAATGACAGCATCAAATAATAATAAGCCGCCTGAAACGGATGCAATCACCATAATCCAACACTCCTCGCCGTCAATTAAGCAAATTGAGTTGCCAATGAAGCCGCCCCAATTACCCCCGCGTCATTTCCTAATTCAGCCAACTTAAGTTGAGTGGAAGTCCGAACCGTGGCAAAGGCAAATTCATTAAAGTTCTTTTGAACCCGCTTCAACAAGAAGTCACCGGCCGCGGAAACCCCGCCACCGATAACCACAAATTCAGGGTTCAAGGTGTTTGAAATGTTGGCACACGCCAAGCCCAGGTAGTAGCAAACCTTATCAACGACTTTGTTGGCTAAGTAGTCCCGCTCCTTAGCTAAGTCAAAGACGATCTTGGAGGTAATTTCATCCCCGTCATCGATCATCTTCTTTAGCCGGGAAGTCCCTTCGTATTCTTCAGCCAAGTCTTGGGCCAAGTGAACGACCCCGGTTGCAGAGGCGTATTGTTCCAAACACCCATGGTTGCCACAAGTACATTGGTAACCGTTTGGTTGCACAATAATGTGGCCGACTTCCCCAGCGGCCCCACCGATCCCGTGAAGCAGTTGACGGTTGGCGATTAAGCCCCCACCAACCCCGGTTCCCAGGGTAATAAAGGCCACGTCGTCACCATCGTTGCCGGCCCCCTTCCAGCGTTCGCCTAAACCGGCACAGTTGGCGTCGTTGTCAATAGCAAACTTCAGGCCCGTCCCGGCTTCGATTTGTTCCTTCACTGGTTGCAAGGTCTTCCAGTTTAAGTTGTACGCCCCAATAACGGTCCCGTTGTCCCGGTCAACCGTCCCAGGGGTCCCCATGCCGATCCCGATGAATTGATCGCGGCTCATCTTGTATAGATCGATGTGGTGGTTAATGGATTCAATGATATCCGGAACAATGTGCGACCCTTCATCCAAAATGTTGGTCCGCAATGACCATTTTTGTTGGATTTCCCCTTCGGCCGTCAAAATTGCAAACTTAATCGTGGTCCCACCAAGGTCAACCCCAATCAACTTCTTGTTCGTCATGATAAATTACCTCTCTTGTTGATATTTCTCTTCTTCACGGTGTTCTTTTTTCAACACCAGCTTAGCCTGCAGATACACATCGCGCTCCAGAACCCGGGCCTGATAAAGGTTATCTAGTTCTAGCGCCATCAATTCAATGTCCCACAAGCGTTTGCCAACGTAAACAAATACATTAAAGCGTTTTAAAAGCTGCTGGACGTCATACAGGGTCCGCAAGTTCGTCGTTCCCGGCATTCTATCGCCCCATTCCATAACACAAAATTGCCAAACCGATTAAAATGGCCCCACTTAAGCCCCGCTTAACCAAATTAACTGGGCCTAAGCGTGGCGCCCCTAACATAGCAGCCGCCAAAAAGCCAACCAACAGTCCGCCTAAATGAGCGACTAACCCCACGTGCGGCAGCAAAAAATCAAAGGCCACATTAATCCCCACCAGGATCAAGAATTGGCGCGCCATTAAACGGACCCCTTCTTGTTGGCGAAACTCGCTGCCTAAAAAGATAAAAGCCCCAAATAGGCCAAAAATCCCGGTGCTGGCACCCACCGCAAGGCTGGTAGGATCAAAGGCGCAACTGGCTAAATTGCCCCCCAAAACACTAAGTAGAAACAAGGCTAGTAACCGCCAGTGTCCAAAAAGCTGCTCAACATAATAGCCAATTAACGCCAAGGTCAAACTGTTCAGTAATAAGTGTTCCCAGCCGAGGTGCAAGAACCCTGCCGTCAGCAAGCGCCAAACTTGGCCAACCGCAACATACGGCGGGTACAGCGCGCCCCACCGCAATAAGTTCGGGACGGTCAGGCCACCGGTGATGATGACCCCTAAATAGACCACGACCATGATGCCTACCAGCCCGGTCGTTACCGGGGCTTTGCGCCACATTTCTTTCAAAACACCCTCCAATCACGCTTAGTCCACTAAGCTAACCACCTGCTGCACGGTGATATCGTGCGTTTCACCTGGCCATTCGTCTGCTTGAGCCACCTGAGTCGTCAGGGCTACCGCGACGGTCGCGCCCGCATAATCAGCCAAGTAGCGATCGTAATAACCACCACCAAAGCCTAACCGTTTCCCCGCCGGGGTAAAGGCCACTCCCGGGACGACCATCAAGTCAATGTCAGCTTTGTCAAACACACGCCCATCCAATGGTTCCAAAACGCCAAAACTTGACTCACCAAAGTGGGTTTCCTCCGTTAGTTCCACAAACTCCATTTGCCGGTGCGGTAAAGTTCGTGGCACTACTACCGTTTGCCCCTTATGCCGGGCGTGTAGGATCAACGGGGCAGTATCCAGCTCAAAGGACTGACTTAAGGTCAAAGCAATCACTTGAGCATTAAGCCACGCCGGTTGATCATACAGCTTTTGTGCCAAGGCCCGCTCTTCTTTCAGCTTGATATTGGAATCCAGCTGTTGTAAACGCGCAATATAGGCCTGGCGCATCTCCTTCTTTGTATAGGTCATCAAATCTCTCTCCTTTGATCAAACGTTTACAAAGAATAATTATCACAAATTTTAGCAACCAGGTCAATTTATTATTCTTAAAAAAGTCTGCTTCACTGACAACAAAAAAGACTGGGCATAACCCAGTCTTTTTTGTTGAGCCCTTGACCACTACTTAGTTTCGCGGTGCAAAGTGACCTTGCGTTCCCGTGGGCAGTACTTCTTTAATTCCAGCCGGTCCGGGTTGTTACGACGGTTCTTACTAGTCAAGTAGTTCCGTTCGTGGCATTCAGTGCATTCCATAGTAATGTTTACACGCATCGGTTCTTGCCTCCAAACTATAATTATTTTAACGAGAATACGTTATACGTAACCCTAACTCGTACAACTATATCATCAATTGCTCGATTTGACCAGTCTTTTAGTCGAAGTTGTTAAGGATTTTTCCTTGTCAGGGCCTAGTTGCTGCTCGGCTTGGCCTGAACATACTTCCAGTAAGCCGCAAAGATTTGCTTGGCCATGTTAATGTTGGCCTGGCTGTTATCATTGGAAGCCCCGGGAATCGACAACGCTACCACCACCTGCGGATTATCTGATGGTGCATAGCCCGCAAAACTCAGGGTCACCGTCGAATGACCGTTAGACACCGTTTCGGCCGTCCCCGTCTTCCCGGAAATCGATGGCGTTTCGCTCTTCATTGTCCCTGCCGTCACGTACGGACTCGAACCGTGCGTCACTAAGTACAAGCCCTGGTGAATCAAATCAAAGTACGACTTCGGCGCGTTAATCACTGATTGGACCTCAGGTTGGGTTTCGGATTGGATCTTGCCCAACGTCCCATCTGGATTCGTTTCCCGAATCTGTTTAACAATGTAGGGCCGTAATTTCTTCCCCCCGTTAGCTAAGGTCGACATGTATTGGGCCAGTTGCATGACCGTGTACGCATCGTAGTTCCCGTAGGAAAGGTCCAAGGCACTCCCAATGTGCTTTTGGTCCGCTGCCCCGCGGTAGCCCACGGTTTCGCCTGGCAAATCAACCCCGGTCTTCACGCCCAAGCCAAACATATTAAAGTAATAACGCAACTTGGTAAAGATGCTTGGCGTTAACGTGATTTGGGTATCATAAGAATAGTGCATCCCACCCATCTTCATGGCCAGTTGCATCATATACGAGTTGGAGGAGACTTCTAAGGCCTCCGGAGCCGTCAAGCCAACGTTCGCACCGCCAGACTTATTAAACCAAGACCCTTTGACGGAGGTCCCAGCCACCTTGATCGGTTGGTCGGTTAAAACATTATTGCTTGGCGTGATCACCCCTGTCATTAACCCCGCCATAATCGTGGCCCCCTTGACCACCGACCCTAAAACAATCGGGTGGTTGATGGCCCCAATTTCATCGACGGTTTGTTTCCCGGTCTTTAAATCACGGTCAATTCCCGCCATCGCATAAATGGCCCCGGTATTCGGGTTCATGACCACCGCGTAGGCTCCTGGCGAATTGGCAATCCCGGCCGAGCCGTAGTTGCTTTCCAAAATACTTTGGACCTTCTTTTGAAATTCCGCATTGATGGTCAGGACCAAGTTGTCCCCCTTCTTGCCGGCATACTTAAGTTTTTCGTGCGTTCGCGTGCCTGAAGTCGACACTTCCGTTTGGGACTTTGAACCCGCTAAGGTAGCTTGGAATAACTTTTCTAAATACGAAGCCCCGACGTTGTCATTGCGCGAATAGCCTTGCGCCAACAAAGTATTTTGGGTATCACTTGGCAACCCAGTCGTGGTTACGGTCCCCACGAGGGATTGAATATCCTTGCCTTCTGGGTAATTCCGCGTCCAGGCGGAACCAATCTTCACCCCGGGCATCTCACTCAGGTGTTCCCCGACTTCGGCCAATTCCTTGGCGGTAACGCCGGTTGCTTTGATATAAGTCGTCGACAGTGAGTAAGCCCCGCTCATGGAGCCATAAATCATCGCCTTATTCTTTTCTTGCTTACTGAGTTTAAAGAAGTGCGGATGCTTTTGCAGGTAATCAATAGCCTCGTCATAAGCGTTGGTTGAGCCCGCCTTAATCTTGGCCGCCTTTTCTACCTGCTTTAAATGTGCTTCATCAGCCAAAAAGTAATCCATTTGGTTCCGGGTGGTCAGGCGACTGGTATTAACCGTCAGGTAATTACCCAAGCGGTTCGCGATCCGATACATTTCCCGATCCGTCACCGTGCTGCCCTTGGTATAGGTAATGGCTTGGTGGGCTTGATTACCAACCAAGACCTTTCCGTTGGTATCATAGATCATCCCCCGCTGAACATTATTGGTTTCCGTCATTGTATCGGCCTGCTTAACTAAGGCCTTGTATGACGTCCCGTTCAGCACTTGGAGATAAAACAGGCGCACCCCAAGGGCCAATAAAAGCAAGGCCACGATCCACAGCAACAAATTCAACCGGAAGGGAATCGCCGATTGTGAGGTCTGCCGCTTTTCGTCGCGTTGGTTAAAGATCCCTTTAAAACGTTTTAAAAAATTCACAATTGCTCGCTTCTCCTTAGTTTAAATAGCGCGATCAACTCGCCCCAATTTAACTTCTCATGGTAACCATTCAATCTTACTATCATTTTACTCGAATCAACAGGGTTTTTAAGAAATTTTAATTTACCCCCGGCTCCACCCAAATCGGTATATAATGGGGAGCAATCACGGCAATCGCCACTTGCCAATTACTTTTACGGAAGGACTGTCCATGGTTTGAAAACCTTTGTTACTCGTCACCGCGATTTAATCATTTGTTTTTTCCTCCCGATCTTAATAATGGGGAGTTACTTTGCCAGCCGGGGAATGGTCCCCTTTGGATCCAGTTCCTTATTAACGGTTGACCTCGGGCAACAGTACGTCGATTTTTTTGCCTACCTGCGCACCAGTCTTCTACATCATCCCGCTAGTTTGCTTTATTCATTCAGCAAGGGCTTAGGCGGCGAAATGTGGGGGACCAACGCCTATTACTTATTAAGCCCCCTGAACCTGGTGTTGCTTTTATTCCCCCACCAATGGCTGACCAGTGGGATCATGGTCGTTTTATTGCTCAAATACGGTTTAGCCGCCCTGAGCTTTGGCTGGCTGCTAAAGCACGAACACTTGCAAACCGGCAGTCGCCTGATCATTTTTACGACCGGGTACGCCATGATGGGCTGGATGATTGCCAACCAACTCAACCCGCTCTGGCTGGACGTTTTAGCCCTGTTGCCATTGGTAATCGCCGGGCTTTTAAAAATTAGCCGGCAGGAATCAGCCAACATGTATATTGGTTGGTTGACGTTGTTGATCATTGATAACTACTACATGGGCTGGATGGTTTGCCTCTTCACTTTGCCATTTTTACTTTGGCAACTGAGTCGGCAAAACGCTCCCGCCAGTAAAACGGTTTTTAAAACCTATTTGCTTAGTTCACTAACCAGTGTCGCCCTCAGTGCCGTCGTCCTCTTGCCAACGATCTGGGCCTTAACCACCAGCAAAGGGACTTATACGACAACCAGCATTAAGTGGCGCTTGGAATATAACCCCCTCTATTTATTCGGTAAACTGGTCCCCGGGGCGTTTAACTTCAATCAAATGCCCAGCGGTCAAGCCAACCTTTACCTCGGGATGTTACCCTTGTTTGCTGGTCTTTTATACTTCTTTACGCCCACCGAACGCCAACGCAGCCGGTGGTTAGCGGGCGCCATTACCGGGGGCTTGTTGCTTTCTTGCTGTTGGCCCCCGCTGGATTTGCTTTGGCACTTGGGCCAATTTCCCGTCTGGTACCCAGCGCGCTTCTCCTTTTTAATTTCTTTTTGGTGGCTGTGGCTGGCCGCGGTAGCCTGGCGCCCCCACCGCCCCATCAGTTGGCGCCTGGCCCTCTTGCTGGTGGCGATCGCCGGTAGCGGAGCTGGGATGGCCTGGGGGCTGCGCAAGCAACTCGATTACCTCACCCCCTGGCAAATTGGCATCGGCTTATTGTTAGCTGCGTTGGCCATTGCGATGTTATACCTTGACCAGCGGCGGTTATCGTACTTTGGGGTCGCCTTAGCAGCTTTGACCATCTTTGACCTGAGTTTCAATGCGGTGACCGCTCTCAACAAGCTTTCTTACGTCAGCCAAGCTCAATTTGCCAATTACACCAAGGCATTGGTAAAAGTCAGTCAGCAAAACCGCCAAACTGACCACGGGCTCTACCGAATCGCTAAGGACTTCGCCCGGACCAAAGATGATCCCTTTCAAGGCGATTTCTTTACGGGTGACCACTTTGGTTCCACGATGGAGCCAACCGTCAGCAAATTTTTCCAACGAATCGGCCAACCAGCCGGGGATGGCTATGTGACCTACTCTAACGGGACCCCCGTTACCGACTCATTCTTAGGCATGAAGTATTATTGGCAAGCCCAACGTCAGGGGCTTGGGCCGGCAGGCAACGTGATCTTACCCCTCGTCGCCAACCGCCCCGACTGGAAGCAAGCCCCCGTCGTCAGCCAGACTTCCGCCGTACAGATTCGGCAAAACCGTTGGGCCCTGCCCCTGGCCTTCGCAGCCAACGCCCGAATCTTGCAGTTCAATCCGACCACCCTCGATCCTTTAAGCTACCAATCACAGCTTTACCAAACGTTAGCGGGACAAGCCAAGGAACCCGAACTCTTTACCGTGCAAAACTTTGATCACGTCGAATTTGTCAATTTACCGACTTCGCGGCAAATTACGGGCATTACCGTCCGGCGTCAAAAGCTAATGGCCCCGGCCCAACTGACCCTGACGATTAAGCCGCAAACCAATGACCCCTACTACCTTACCCTCGGGGCAGCACTGAAGGATAACGCGACCATCACTTTGAACGGCCGACCGCTCAAACAGTACCCAACCTATCAAAATACGATCGTCACCACGATTGCCGATCATGCTAAGGGAAAAACCATCACGGTCACCATTGCGCTGAAAAAAGCGTCCCTCTGGCTGCAAAACGTTAGTCTCTACCGTCTGAACCGGGCGCGCTTTGAGCAAAGCGCCCGGCGTTTGCAAACGGCCCCGCTTAAGATCACCAGTTGGCACAGCAACCGCTTTACCGGTACCATTACGGTGACTAAAGCCCGGCAGGTCTTAATGACCTCAATTCCCTACACGCGAGGTTGGCACGTTAAAATCGATGGGCACCCAGTTGCTACGCACAAGGCTGCGCAAACCTTTTTGGCGGTAAAACTGCCAAAGGGGACGCATACCGTCAGCTTTACGTACTGGCCGCCTTATTGGTGGCTTGGGTTAACCATTACCCTGTTAACCGCCCTAGGTTGGGGAACGTGGCAGAAACGAAAAGCTTAGTAAAAATAGCGTCAAGCCGTTTGGCCTGACGCTATTTTTAGGTTCAAACAAATTTTACTTCACGCTTAAAATCTTAACCTTCATCGTCCCGGTTGGGATTTCCACGTCCACTTCATCGCCGACCTTGTGTCCCAACAAACCTTGGGCCATTGGTGATTCGTTAGAAATCTTACCGTTCAGCGGGTCGGATTCTGATTCACCGACGATCGTGTACGTTTCGGGCTCTTCATCTGGTAACTCTTGGAAAGTAATTTCACGCCCCATTGAAACTTCGTCCTTGTCAACCGCGTCATTATCAATGATGACGGCGTATTGCAACATCGTTTCGATTTGGCTGATCCGCCCTTCCACAAAGGCTTGTTCATCCTTTGCGGATTCGTATTCCGAATTTTCGGATAAGTCCCCGTAGCTACGGGCAATCTTAATCCGGTTGATAACTTCTGGACGCCGCACTAAGCGCAAATCTTCTAATTCTTGTTCCAGCTTCTTTTTCCCATCTTCCGTCATTGGGAAGCTTTTTTCTTCAGCCATATTATTCCATTCCTTTCATTCAAATACTGTGAAAATTTATCACGTTCCCCCGCCGATTTCAAGCGCTATTTTAAGGAAGGTGACGAATTTTTCCTAATCAGCAGTCAAATGGCCCCGCTTAGCCAAGACATCCCGGACTTTCGTCGTCAAAATATCAATGGCAACGTGATTTTCGCCCCCCTCTGGGACGATAATATCAGCATACCGCTTGGTGGGTTCGATAAATTGGTGATACATCGGCTTAACCGTTTTAAGGTACTGGCTAATGATCGATTCTAAACTCCGGCCCCGTTCTTGCATATCACGTTGGATCCGGCGCAAAATCCGAATGTCATCGTCGGCATCCACGTAGACTTTAATATCCATCAGATCCCGCAAGCGTTCATCATCTAAGATTAAAATTCCTTCCAGAATAATCACGTCTTGGGGTTCTACGTGCACCGTAGCTTGGGAACGTGTATATTCCTTGTAATCATAGACCGGCATTTCGACCGCTTGATTATGCCGCAGCGCATCCAGTTGTTCAATCAACAGCGCCGTATCAAAGGCTAAGGGGTGATCATAGTTGACGGCCTTGCGTTCTTCCATGGTCATATCCGCTTGGTCATTGTAATACGTATCTTGGTTGATAATTTGGATCGATTGCCCACGCAAATTTTCATAAATGGCCTTGGAGACTGTCGTCTTGCCACTCCCAGAACCCCCAGTTACCCCAATTACGATTGGTCGTTTATCTTCGTTCATCATAATCCTCACTATTATTATCGAATTTCGGCGCCCAAGGTCGTCGTTAAGTGCGCCACAACTTTTTCAAAGGCTTGGTTGACGTCGTCTTCCTTCAAAGTGGCATCATCGGCCTGGTAAGTCAACGTGTAAGCCAAGGACTTCTTATTGGCCGGTAAGTGTTCCCCCCGGTATAAGTCGAATAATTGCACCTGCTTAAGGTAAGCGCCGCCCTTTTGCTTGATTGCCGCCACGATTGCTTGGTTGGTAATTGTTTGGTCAACCAACAAGGCAATATCACGGGTGACTGCCGGGTACTTGCTGATGTGAACATAGTGCTTATCGCGCTTTGGTGCTGCCAAAAGCGCCGCTAAGTTCAGCTCAAAGACGTAGGTTTCAGGAATCTTATATTCTGCCGCGCATGATGGGTGCACTTGGCCTAAGAACCCAACCACTTGGCCGTCCAATAAAATGTTGGCCGTCCGCCCCGGGTGCATTTCTGGGCGGCTGGAATCGGCCACGTAAGTAATCTCACCAGCCACGGCCAGGTTTTGCAAGTAGGTTTGCACAATCCCCTTCAAGGCATAGAAATCAACTGGTTGGGCCGCTTGGTGCCAGTTGGCCGGAGTTAAGTGCCCCGTCACTGCCCCTGCAACATGTTCTTCTTCTAACGGCCGTTCACCGCCTTGCGGAAGAAAGACGCGCCCTTGTTCGTACAAGGCCACATCGGCCACTTTCCGGGCGTGGTTGTACGCCACGTCCAATAACAGCCCGCTAATGATGCTCATCCGCGTTGCCACGTGATCCGAACTCATTGGGTAATCCAATTGCATTGGTTGAGTTTGGTCTGGAGCCACCCGGAATTGTTGGGCCCGCTTAACGGTAGTCAAAGAGTAGGAAATGGCTTGCGTTAAGCCAAGGCCTTCCAATGTGTGGCGACTGGCCCGCAACCGGGCTTGCGTTTCCGTCAACCCACCAGCCGTCTTGGTCATGGTTGGTAAGGTTGATGGTAAATTATCATAGCCGTATAAACGGGCGATTTCTTCGTACAAGTCCGCCGGCAATTCAATATCCCAACGCCGGGCCGGGACCGCCACGACCAATTGATCATCATCAAGAGAATGCGCCGCAAAGTCTAACCGGACCATCAGCTGTTCAATCATTGCCATGGTCAATTCCGTCCCTAAGACATGGTTGACCCGCCGCACCGAGAGCGTAATTTCGCGGTCGGCAAATTGGGGCCGGGCAGCGACCGCTTTCCCAGCCACAACCTGCCCGCCGGCCAATTCAGCTAACCAGTAAGCCGCTTCATCCAAGGCCTGGTGCAGAGTTTCTGGGTTGATGCCCCGTTCAAAGCGCATTGAGGATTCGGAATGCAAATCTAAGCGCCGGGCTTGCTTGCGGACCATGACCGGATCAAAAATTGCGGCTTCCAAGGCCACACTGGTCGTCTGTTCATCGACCATCGTGCTTTGACCGCCCATCGTCCCGGCTAAGGCCACCGCTTCTTCGCCCGCCGCAATGACAATATCACTGGCCTGCAAACTCCGGGCTTCCCCATCCAACGTCGTCAACTGTTCACCAGCTTGGGCATGGCGCACCGTAATTTGGTGACTTGGCAACTTAGCGTAATCGAAGGCATGCAAGGGTTGCCCGTACTTCAGCAGGATGTAGTTAGTAATGTCAACCACGTTATTAATCGGCCGAATCCCGGCGTTCCATAATTTAATTTGCAGCCACATTGGACTGTCCGCCACGTGCAAGTGCTTGATTAAACGCATTTCGTAGGCCGGCGCAATTGCTTCATCCGCCAAGGTCGCTGATAATTGATCAGCCATCGCCTCATCACTTTCTACGACCGGATGACTCTCAAAGCCGTTTGGCAGATCATAGATCGCCGCCAGGTCATTGACGTTCCCAAAAATACTAAGCATGTCACCCCGGTTTGGCGTCAGGTCAGTATCAATGATCGTATCGTCCATCCCTAAGTACGGGTAGACGGCGTCCCCGACAACAGCATCATCTGGTAAGAACCAAATCCCGGCTTCATAATCCTTTGGCGCCACTTGCTCGCTGAAGCCAATTTCTTGTAAGGCACACAGCATCCCATTGGACTCAACGCCCCGGATCTTGCCGCGCTTGATCTTAATGTTATCTTTGATGCGGGCCCCCACCAAGGCCACGATAACTTTTTTGCCAACTTGCACGTTCGGAGCCCCACAAACAATCTGCAGGGTTTCCGTTTCGCTGACTTGGACTTGGCAGACGTTTAAGTGATCGGAATCCGGGTGTGGTTCACAGGCCACGACCAGCCCGACCACCAACTTTTTTAACCCGTCCATTGGTGAGTAGACGTCATTGATGTCAACCGAAGTCCGGGCTAGTTTTTCGGCTAACGCGGCTGGTTGAATCCCCTTTTCTTCCAGGGGCAAATATTGGTTTAACCATTGGTATGAAACTTTCATGCGGCTATCCTTTCTGGTTGAATTGGTTCAGGAAACGAACATCATTTTGGTAGAAGTCACGAATGTCTTCGACCACGTACTTAATCATCGCAAAGCGATCAGGCCCCAACCCAAAGGCAAAGCCTCCGTATACTTCTGGATCAACCCCTGACATCTTCAACACGTTCGGGTGAACCATCCCGGCCCCTAAGACTTCCAGCCAACCAGTGTGCTTACAGATTGCACACCCCTGGCCCAGGCAGTTAAAACAAGTAATGTCAGCTTCAACGGATGGTTCAGTAAATGGGAAGTAGCTCGGCCGCAACCGGACGGCTAATTCATCCCCAAACAGGGTTTTGGCGACGACTTCCAAGGTCCCCTTTAAATCGGCCATCGTGACATGTTCACCCACGACCAAACCTTCGACCTGATGGAATTGGTGAGAGTGCGTCGCGTCATCAGTATCGCGCCGGTAAACTTTTCCGGGTGAAATCATCTTCAACGGCCCATTCGCAAAATCGTGCTTTTCCATCATCCGCGCTTGCATTGGTGACGTTTGGGTCCGCATCAAAACGGATGGCGTCACATAAAAGGTATCTTGCATGTCGCGGGCCGGGTGATCTTTGGGCAGGTTTAACCGTTCAAAGTTATATTCATCTTGTTCCACTTCGTCTCCCACGGCCACTTGATAGCCCATCCCAACGAACAGATCAACCAGCTGGTCAATAATTTGTTGGATTACGTGGGGTTGCCCTTGGACCGTCGGGGTCCCGGGTAAGGTTACGTCCAGGGTTTCCGCTGCCAACTTGGCATTGAGCCGGGCGGTCGCTAATTCAGCTTTCTTGGCTTCTAAGGCTTGGGCCAGTTCGTCCCGAATTTCATTGGCAAACTTCCCCACCTTTGGTCGCTCTTCTTTGCTAAGGTCCTTCATCCCCCGCAAAACGGTCGTCAAGGGACCTTTTTTACCCAACATTTTGACCCGAATGTCATTTAAGTGATCCAGGTCGGCGCTCGCTTTAATTTCTTGGATCCCTTGCTTGCGCAATTCTTCCAATTTTTCTCGTAAGCCCATTTTATCCTCCTCATCCACGATGGTATGCAATAATTGGGGTAGTAAAAAAAGCCTCGTCCAGCAAGGGACGAGGCTTCGCGGTACCACCCTAGTTTATAGCTATGCTATACACTCATTGATTGATAACGGTCATCAACCGGGGGTGGCCCCAACTCGGGAAGTGAAATTCATCCTTTAAGCCCGGGCTCACTTCCAGTCACTGATGAGCCTCCCTGACGAGCTGCCAGAACTACTAATTTCCTTCAACGTCTTTATAAACACTGCTACATTCTAACCAATCTTTTGCATTTGGTCAAGCTCAGCCTCACACCATTTATCAGACCAAGCATGGACAGCGGCCATCACTGGGGCCAATTCCGCCCCGCGATCCGTCAAGCAGTATTCAATCCGACTTTCCCCCGGGAAGGTCTTGCGTTCCACAATCCCTTCTTGCTCTAATTCCTTTAAACGTTCACAAAGCACCCGATCGGAACACTTCGCTACGTGCCCAGCCAGATCTTTGAACCGCTGGGTCTTTTCGTGCAACAGCACTTCAATAATCATTCCATTCCACTTTTTGCCCAGAATCGAAAAAGTCTTTGCAAACTTCGGACACAGGCTAAAATCATCACCCGCTAACGTCATTTCCTTGCTCATAACAATCCCCTCCAACCAAACAAATTAATTTTTTACCAATCGTCGACTCTGCATGCGCGCTTGCCACCGCCGCTTTAAGGGGCCAAAGAATTCAGCTTGCGCTTCATAGTCATCAACTAAAGAAACAATCAAACTTTCTGCATACCGTGGTACGGCCAAAGTTGCACCAAACATGTGCTTTAAAATAATATCTTTTTCCTTGGGGTTCAACGGGGTTAACTTCTCCGCATTGCGTAACGCTACCCGCGGATGAATGAAGGCGTGCGTCCCCAAATCGAATTTGGTCGTGCGCCAATCATAGTAAAACAAGTCGTGCAACAAGCCCGCCCGCGCTGTGCTCACGTAATCTAAGTGAAGCCGCTTGGCAATTCGGTAACTGTCATAAGAAACCGAAAGCGAATGTTGCAAGCGGTCAGAGTGATGATGTTGGGTATAGTTGGCGAGCTTTTGCACCGCCGGTTGCGCCAACAAGTCCGCTACTAACGCCACGTATTCCTCGTCCTTGCGCCATTCATCCCTTGTTTTCATGCACTAGATTGCTCCTTTTCTATTTTGTTGCCATCATTTTACACGATTTCTCCTTAAAGGGGAACCGTTTTGCTTCCTTTTGGTAAGTCTTAAGAATTTCCTGACTTTTTTCTGCTTTTGAAAGTTTAGTCCGTCAACGCCGCGCGGTTCAATTCAAACATTAAAATTCCGGCCGATACCGCCACGTTTAAGGATTCGGCCGCCCCCTTCATTGGAATGTAAAGGTTGGTCGTGGTCGCCGCCAACAGGTCACTGGCCATCCCATGCCCTTCATTGCCCATGATTAAGGCAAAATCCGGACCCGGGTGTACCTGACGAAAGCTTTGCGCCGCTGGATTTAATTGGGTCCCATACACTGGTTTCCCCGCGGCTTTAAAGTCGGCAATCCATTTCCTTAAGTCGCCAGTGAACAATTGTAAATGAAATTGACTGCCTTGCATTGAGCGCACTACCTTGGGACTAAACAGATCCGCCGTTTGCGCACTGGCCACAACGCCAGCAAAGCCAGCCGCATCCGCGGTCCGAATCATGGTTCCCACGTTGCCGGGATCTTGGACGCGATCAAGCAAGAGCCACGCCCCCTTCAGATCCACCCCTGGTTGGAAGCGGTGGTTGGGCAGTTGGGCCACCGCTGCAATGCCTTGGGGCGTGACCGTGTCCAAAACGTGCTTTAGGATCGCCGGCGTAACTTCGTAGACCCGGTCAAAGCGTGCTACAATGTCTTCGTGAGCGGCCAACTCATCGGCCGTCCCAATTAAAGCCGTTAAGGTCACCCCACTTTTGAGGGCTTCTTCAACTAAATGCCAGCCATCTAACAAGTAGGCATTAAATTTTTCCCGGCCCCGCTTGGTGGCTAATTTTTTCCAGTCTTTAACGTGTTGGTTCTTAATAGACGTTAATTGTTCCCGCATTTTATCACCTCAATTAAACTATTATAACATTTTTAAAGGAGCAGCTTAATGATTAACTACTTAATTTTTGTTTCCGGCCGGGTCCAAGGGGTCGGCTTTCGCTATGCCACTCTCCTGCTCGCCCGCCAGTACCACCTGACCGGAACGGTTGAAAATCTTCCCGATGGCCAAGTTAAAATCAACGTCCAAGGCCCGGCCAGTGACGTCAAAGCCTTTGTCCTCGCCATTAAGGCTGGCCCTAATCCGTATTGCCGGGTGGAGGAAGTCCACATCCAACCCCAACCCTTGGCAAAGTGGCGGACTTTTAAAATTACCAATTAGCAACAAAAGTAGCAATTTAGGTGTAAATCGGGTATGATTATTTTTTAGTGATGATAATCTTACTGAAGGATGGTTTACCAATGAAAAAAATTAAACGGCTCGGGACGCTGAGTGCCCTCGCCAGTTTGTTAGTCCTCCTGTCCGGCTGTGTCCGGGTCAAGGATGGCAAGCCCTACGGCATGGTCTATGACTACCTGGCCAAACCGATGCAACACTTGATGGAATTTATTGCTCAACACATGGGAGGCAGCTATGGCTGGTCCATCGTCGTCATTGTGATTATTGTGCGATTGATCCTCTTACCATCAATGATGAGTCAAATGAAAAAATCAACGTTGATGCAAGAACGCATGGCGATGGTTCAACCGCAAATGCGGGCCTTACAAGAAAAGCAAAAGCAGGCCAAAACCCCTGAAGAACAAGCCGCGATTGGCCAAGAAATGATGGCCTTTTACCGGGATAACAATATTTCAATGGTTGGTGGGATCGGGTGCTTGCCGCTTTTAATCCAACTTCCAATCTTTACCGCGCTGTACAACGCCATTCGCTACTCACCGGAGTTGTCAGTCGCCACCTTTATGGGGATTCCCCTCGGAAAACCCAGCTTCCTATTAGCCGCCCTATCCTTTGTGGCTTACCTTGTTCAAGCTTGGTTGTCAATGGTGGGGGTAACGCCGGAGCAAAAGAAGCAAATGCGGATGATGCTGTTCTTAAACCCGGTCATGATCGGGGGAATCAGCTTATCGTCTTCCGCCGGCCTCGGGGTTTACTTCTTTATCGGGGGACTGTTTGCCATCTTACAAACGCTAATGATTAACGCCTACCGCCCCCAATGGCGCAAGCAAATCAAAAAAGAATTGGCCAACCGGCCGCAACCAAAACCAACCAAGGTTGTTGCTCAGCCCACGACAACTAAACCCACGGCAGCCATCAACGCGTTGAAAAACACTACGCCAACCAAGCCCCGCAACGCTGGTAAACAGCGTAACGCCGGAAAGCAACACCGAAAGCCAAAGTAATTATTTCGGACTGGCCGTCAAGCTTCAGCTTGGCTGACCAGTCTTTTTAAGATTAATGGAGGAAAATTTCATGACCCAGCCTATCAATCGTAACCCCCTGAGCTTGCAACAACCCAGTGTTCCCGCAACCTTAGCCGACTGGCCGG
Source organism: Limosilactobacillus ingluviei DSM 15946 (assembly GCF_001435775.1). Taxonomy (GTDB): domain Bacteria; phylum Bacillota; class Bacilli; order Lactobacillales; family Lactobacillaceae; genus Limosilactobacillus; species Limosilactobacillus ingluviei. Next base: position 89,809 of record NZ_AZFK01000005.1, read on the forward strand.
TCGCCCAAGAGCTCTTAGCAACTTTAGCTGCCCACCAAGCCGAATGTATTGGGATGGCGGCCAATATGATCGGAGTGCATAAACAAATCATTGCCGTCTGCCTTGGCCCCGTTAACGTCGCCATGCTCAATCCCGTCCTAGAAAAAAAGCGGCACCCCTATCAAACCACCGAGGGCTGTCTCTCCTTAAATGGACAGCGCCCGACTACTCGTTACCAAGAAATCACGGTCCGCTACTTGGATCAACATGGTCAATTGCAACGGTTAAGCTTAAGCGGCATCGCTGCTCAAGCCGTTCAACATGAGCTTGATCATTGCCAAGGAATCCTAATTTAACCCAAAAAGCCAGCTGATCCGGCATCTACGGTTCAGCTGGCTTTTGCTTTATGAATGTTCTTTTTTATCGTGATATTTGCGCCCCTTACCGGCCACTTTAGGTGTGGTATTGGTTGGCACAATTGGTAAGGTTAAGCGGAACAGGGAACCGGAACCGACCTGACTTTCCACGGTAATCGTCCCGTGGTAACCTTCGATCAGGCGCTTGGCAATGGCTAAACCGAGCCCATTGCCCCCCTTCTTGCGGCTCCGGGCTTTGTCGACCCGGTAAAACCGGTCAAAGACTTTCGACAGTTCCGCCGGGGAAATTCCTTCCCCAAAGTCTTGTACCCCAATTTCAACGGCCTGGAGGTTGCGGGAAAGCGACAAGTGGATCCGCTTTTGCTCACCAGAATATTTCACGGCGTTGTCACAGAGAATAATTAAAATTTGTTCTAAGTGATCCCGGTAAATCTTCACCACTTCATCATGCCGCAAATCATCATCCAACATGAATTCAAAATCGGGATGAATCATCTTAAAGTTATTGTAAACTTGATGCACCACTTCCCGCACGGGCGTTGTGGCATCATGGAAATTTAATTCCACTTGTTCCGCCCGTGACAAGTCCAACATCTCTTGTACCAGGCTGTTCATCCGGTTGGTTTCCGCAATCACCGCTGGAATGGATTCTTCCAAGACTTGCGGATCATCCTTACCCCACCGCTGCAACATTTGCATATGGCCTTGAATAATCGCCACCGGGGTCCGTAATTCGTGCGAAACATCCCCCACAAACTGGGACTGTTGCTCAATATAGCGTTGCATCCGGTCGAGCATCGCATTAAAAATCTGGCTTAATTCAGCTAATTCATCGTGCCGGTTTAACTCGGGGACCCGTTGGTTTTTGGTCGGGTCATCCCGTAAAGCCAAAATTGTGGTTTGAATATCGTCTAAGGGCCGTAAAATCAAGTAGGATAAGCCGTAGCCCAACAGGCCACTGGCAATCACCACCAACGTTAAAGCCAGGCTGCTGATCAACAACAGCCGTTGATAACGTTGGTAGTAATTGTTGAGGTTGTTTTCAATTTGCAAATACCCCGTAAGGCGCTGGGTCTGGTGATTATACACCGGAATCCGCCCCACCAGCACCTTGTGGTGTCGTCCGGCGACCAACTTGATTTGTTCGTCCTTAACCGCGTGAAACGGCTTTTTTAATTGGCCCGTCGTAAAGACCAAGTGTTGGTCGCGATTATAAATCCCCACCACTAAATGCGAATTAGAGAAGCCTTGAATCACCGGGCGCTGATAAACTTTGCCGGCGTCCGTTCCCTTTAGCGGGGCAGTCCGTTTTTGCAGTAAGTCATTCACCTGCTGACTGGTCAAATTATTGCTGGTCGTAACTTCGCCTAACTGGCGACTAATGGTGACCAAATTGTCCTTGAGGGCCCGACGCTCCTGGTGCAACAAATCCCTGGTAAAACTGCCAAACAGGACCGTTACAACCACCAAGGAGATCAACAGTGAGCCCACCGCCGTCCCGAGGGCCCACTTCACCTTCAATGAGACAAACTTTGGCTTGGTTTGCTCATTTTCCATACTGCGCCTCTTTTTCTACGACCGAATGACGTAACCCGTCCCCCGGACCGTTTGAATGTAGCTCTTTTCACCCGGCCGATCAATCTTATTGCGCAAGTAACGAACGTATACGTCCACAACATTCGTTTCGACCTTGGCATCATAGCCCCATACCTTGCTTAATAATTCCTTCCGGGACATCACCACGTTGATATTTTCCATCAGGATCAACAGCAATTCGTACTCCCGCTTGGTCAGGTTAATGATTTCATCACCGCGGCGAACGACCCGGTTTTCCTTTTCAATCGTCAAGTCCTTGTAGTTCACCGTCGTTTGGTGGCCGCCGTTGGCCCCACCTTCAATACTGATCCGGCGCAATAAGGCCCGGACCCGGGCCAACAGTTCTTCAATGGCAAACGGCTTGACGATGTAGTCATCGGCCCCGTGGTCCAAACCAGAAACCCGGTCAATCACCGAGTCCCGCGCGGTCATAATAATGATTGGCGTATCCTTAACTTCGCGCACCCGACGGGCCACTTCAATCCCGTTTAATTCTGGCAGCATCAGGTCCAACAAAATGACGTCAAAGTCTTGGTTCAAAGCCGCTTCCAACCCGGCCCGACCATCCAGCTCAACATCGGTTTCATAACCATCATGCTTTAATTCCAGTTCAACGAAGCGGGCCAAGTTCTCTTCATCTTCGATAATCAAAATTCGACTCATTTTATCACCTTCACTACTCTCATAAATCTATTCAGTCTTATCAACATTTTAGCATACCCCGCCGATTTTCCCTAGGCAGGCCCGGGATTTCCCCATAAAAAAAGATCCCCTCAGGTCCGGCGCCTAGAGAGGATCTTTTCGGTTAAACGGCATTAGTTGTTGGCATTAACAACTTGCTTGCCATCGTAGTAGCCACATGATGGGCAAACCATGTGTGACTTCCGCAATTCACCGCAGTTTGGGCAAGGTGCCAAACCAGGAACAGTCAACTTGATGTGACCGCGACGATTGCGCTTCCGCGTCTTAGACGTCTTCCGTGCTGGAACAGCCATGTGTTACACCTCCTTAGATGTAATTTATCCACTTTTGGTTTTTAACCGTTCGCTAATGCTTTGAGTCCTGATCAGGAAATAATTCTTTTAACTTAGCGAGACGTGGATCAACAGAATCATTAGCTTCAGAAGCCACCGCCCCTTCTTCTTGGACGTCCCATCCTTTACCTTGGGGCATTGAATTACCAGCAGCTTCTAAAGGCGTCAACACCCGGCTGGGAATTTGCTCAATAATGTTTTCCATCACCGCTTCTTCAAAATCAATCGGCGTTTGGGCATCATCGAGCAAAAAGGCCAGCGTCTGGGCTTCTTCATACCGGTCAAGGTGCGTTTGGTCATTGGTATAACTTTCCGTAAAAGAAAAGTCCAACGGGAGCTCAACCGGGGTTAACGAACGCGTTGATGGGACGGTGACCGTCGTTTTAACGGTCGCAAAGATCGTCGCATCCCCGCGTTCATACATCATGCTTCCGTCAATCTTAACGGGGGCAACCGCTAAAATTTGATCCGGAAAGCGCGCCTTCATTGCATCATTTAACTCTAACTGCTTTTGCAGATGCATTGGTTCATCTGCATAGCGGCGAAGTTCACTTAAGGTCCACTTCATCCTTGTTCCTCCTAATGCAACGCGTTTTATTATACGCGGCGTGATCAGCCATGTCAATGTTTTTTGCTTGACAGCTTAATGATTGGGGCGTGTTTTAAATCTTGCTCCACTGGGGTAAAGAGTTGATACAGCTTCCCTGCCCGGTAATCCAAATTCATCAGGGTCGCTTTTTTATCCGCATCCACCTTAGTGATCAACGGGTATTGAACGGTCTTTTTCAGCGCATGTAAATACGCCCGCCCCGGGGCCGTAAAACCCAGCACGTGATGGTAAGGCTGCGCATTTAAGACCTCCGTTTGGGTCGCTTCTAAGACCGTATATAAGCACAGCCGCAATAACCGGGCAAAGGTATAGCGCTTCGTTTTCACGGCGTGCAAAAAGCCATCAAACGTCAGCTCCCGACTGGCCGCTTCTTTCATCCGATATTCCAGGCCTTCACTCATTAAATAGATGTGCCGTAATTCGGTTACCGGCGCTTGAATCAAGTGGTTGCGCAACAGCGGGTAGAGCGCTTGCCAATTGGGGATGACTGATAAATTTGCCAAGTCCTGAGCCGTTTGGGCTGGGACCACGTCATCAATGTCGGTCCGGTCTTGGACCGCCTGGCGAATGGCACTGGCACTGGCCAAAGTGGTTTGCAACGATTGATCATGATAACCACTGCCCCGCCGTTGGATCGGGTACAGCTCCATTGACCACTTGTGTTCAGCGCGGGCTTTAAAGTACGAAAAAGCCAAAATGTCGTTAGGATCGACTAGACTCACCCCGGTTTGCTGGACCAATGCCGCATTAAACTGAGTAGCATAAGTCGCCCGGTAATCAGTAAATGCCGGCGCCGCAAAGGATGCTTCGGCTGCCACCAACCGTTCAAAATCCCAAGCCGGATGCTCAGCCCCAAAAACGACCGCAGCAACTTGTAAGTCATTTAGTAAACGCAGCGCCCCGGTCGCAAACCGTTGCCCGGGCTGAACAGCGTCGAAAAGCGGTAATTCAACCACAAGGTCAGCCCCATTAGCCAGCGCTTCTTGCGCCCGGGTCCATTTATCGACAATGGTTGGTTCACCCCGCTGGGTAAAATTTCCACTCATCACCACCACTACCACATCGGCTTGGGTTAAGCGTTTGGCCGTCTGTAAGTGGTAGAGGTGACCGTTATGAAATGGATTGTATTCGGTAACCAGGCCCACTGCTTTCATCCTACTCACCCCTTTACTGCTTGACCAGGCTTTTGGACGGTAAAAAACCACCGGGCCGTTTGCGCTGCCGGTTTTTGGCGGCCAAAATCGGCACTGACTTGGATCTGCTCGTCGGCAAAGCCCGCTGCCTCTAAAGCGGCTCGTAAATCTGCCTGCTGATAGGTCCGCTCAAAGTGCTGCTCGCCAATTCGTTGATAGCTGCCGTCACCTTGGCGAATGAAAAACGCGAGGTCGTGCACAACCCCATGGGCGATCGCATCATCAGCATAGCTGGCCCACAAAAAGGCCCGGGCGTGATCAGGATCTTCAAAATTATAGGTAAAACCCGGGTAAACCTCATCCGTTTGGTAGGGGGTAATCACGTCAAATAAAAAGTAGCCCCCCGGCACCAAGTGCTCGTACACGGCCCGGAAAGTTGCCGTTACGGCCGCTAAATCTGGTAGGTAGCACAAGGAATCGGCAAAGCAAGTGATTGCATCGTACTTGGGCAAGCCACTGAGGTCCCGCATATCAGCTTCCACCAAGTCAAAGTCGACTCCCGCCGCCTGCCGATGTTGGTCTGCCAATGCCAACATTTCCGCCGAAAAATCCGCATCAACGACCCGATAACCAGCTTGCGCCAATAATACCGCCAACCGGCCAGCCCCACCGGCCAAGTCCAAAAGATGGCGTCCCGCCGGTACGTGAGCTTGAACAAATTGCAACCAATCATCGTACAGCTGGGGATCAAACAATTCATCATACAGCTGTGCAAAGGTTTGATAAATCATTAGTCACTCAGCCACGCTGACAGATTAACCAGGGGCGCTTCCGACCATAATTTTTCCAAGTTATAGAACTGCCGCGTTTCTTCACGGAAGACGTGTACAACAACGTCCCCTAAGTCAATTAAAATCCATTGGGCCGCATCTTTCCCTTCGACGCTGCCAATTTCCACGTGATTTTCGTGGGCCATCTCCACAATCGCGTTGGCAATTGCTTGGACCTGCCGGTTCGAACTCCCCGTCATCGTAACAAAGTAATCCGCCATCGGCGTCAATTGGTCGACTTGCATGGCCACAATGTCTTCCGCCCGCCGCCCATCGGCTGCTTTAACAACTTTTTCTAAGAGTGTTTTACTTTCCATTATTTAATTTCCTTCCTGTATGGTGGGACCCAAGCATTGTAAGTCGCCAGGGTCTTCGGATAAACTGGCTTGCCCTTTTGGGTCAGGTACGTTAAAGTTTGCTGCGTTTGGTAGGCTACCCCAAACGCCAAGTTCTTTTTCGTTAGTTCGCGGGCCCGCTCAACGCCCGGAAAATCACGGCCGGGTTCGATGTAATCAGCCATGTAAATGACCTGGGCCAAGGGGGTCATAAAGGCTGCCCCGGTCGTATGCTGCCGGATCGCATTCAAAATATCTTCATTTTGGACCCCTAATTCGGCCTTTACCAACTCCGCGCCGACAACCCCATGCCAAATAGCGTTGCCATAGTTCAATAATTCCGGTGCCAAGTGGTTAGCCTTGATCACCCGCACGAAATCTTCATCCGGGCGTTGCTTAGCATAATCATGACACAAAGCTGCCACACTGGCGGCTTCTAAATCAACGTGATTGGCCTTAGCTAAGGTCAAGGCGGTCTGCTCAACCCGTAAGACGTGTTCAAACCGGGCCGGTTTTAATGCCGCTTTTAAGCGCTCGACCAGCTCCGGCCGACTGAGGGGTAAGTAATGTTTATGATACTTAATTTCTGCCATGGTACAAATCATGCTCCTTTATATATTGCTCCACGCGCGTTGGTACCAAGTAGCGAATTGATTCCCCCTGGGCAACCCGTTGGCGGATATCGCTTGAGGCAATCTGCACTTCTGGTACATCAACCCAAATCACGGGATATTGACTTTCATTTTTGGCGCCTGGCCGGCGCACCGCGACAAAATTGACGATTTTCAATAAATCATTGATGCGGTACCATTTCGGCAGGTAATCAACCATGTCGCCCCCAATGATAAAATAGTAATCATTTTCTGGATGGGCTTCCTTTAACTGTTTAACCGTCTCGTAAGTATAACTGACCCCACCCCGCTGAATTTCCGCCAACTCAAGACCAAAGAGCGGATTATCTTGAATTGCCAAGCGCAACATGGCAACCCGGTCGGTGGCATCGATGGCCGTTTTTTTATCCACGTGCGGTGGCACGGCATCTGGTAAAAAGTCGACCCGATTCAAACGCAACGCATGGCCAACCTGATCCGCAACCATTAAATGCGCGGTATGAACGGGATTAAAGGTTCCCCCATATAACCCGATGCGTTGCCGCCGGCGGGTTTGAACCGGCGCAACTTGAACTTGTGGAATTGCTTCAAGCGTTACCTGTTCCATGACTGTTCCCCCTCATGCTAGCCAATTTATAGTTTGGCGACTTGAATGGAGAGATCCTGGAATTGGGGCTTAGAAGCCGGCTTAAAGAGCACCAAGACCCGTCCAATCGTTTGCACCACTTGAATCTCACTGTGGGCTTCAATGTAATCCTTAACTTCTGTCACATCAACGCTGGTATTTTGCAACAGGTTAACCTTGATCAGTTCCCGGTGTTCCAAGGCACCCGTTAATTGGGCCACCCACGCCGGGGTCAACCCATTTTTACCAACGGCAAATAAGGGTTGTAAGTGGTTGGCTTGCGCCCGTAAAAATCGTTTTTGCTTTCCGCGTAATTGCATCTTTTTTCCTCACTTTTATTAAATCATCGCTGGGCGCAACAGGACCGCTACTCCCTTGGGGGCCCAACCGGCAACCGTGACCCCCTTAGGAACGGTGATCCATCCCAGCCCTTCAAATACCAAATCGCTTTTCACCGTGGTCTTAAATTCATAGCGGACTAGTGGTGGCAATTGCGCCAATTGGTCCGTTCGGGGAGGCGTCAACAATTCACCGATATGGCGGTCATAGAACTGATCGGCATTGGCCAGCTTGGTCCGGTGCAAGGGTAAATTGTTGTCAAAATACGCCACGATCCCAGCCCGCGGTCCTTTAAGATAGTCAAACCGACCGAGCCCACCCAAAAAGATCGTTTGCTGATCATTTAACTGGTACGTCTTCGGCTTAATTTCTTTTTGCGGCGCTACCAACCGTAAATCTTCAGCTGGTAGGACGTGAGCCATTTGCTCTTGGTGAATAATCCCCGGGGTATCGACTAATTGGTGGCCATCGTCGAGCGGAATTTCGATCTTATCCAACGTGGTCCCCGGAAAGCGCGAAGTCGTAATCAAATCTTGCACGCCGGTCCGTTGCTTGATAATTTGGTTGATCAATGTCGATTTCCCAACGTTCGTAACCCCTACCACGTAGACGTCCCGGTCGCCACGCAGCTGTTCAATTTGGTCTAAGAGGGCTTCAATTTGGTGATTTTTCTTGGCGGAAACCAAAGTCGTCCCCACCGGTCGAATCCCCGCTTGATTGGCTTGCTGGCGCAGCCAATCCGTCAGCTTAGAACGCCGTAAGGAGCGCGGCAACAAGTCTTCTTTATTTCCAACCAGTAAGACCGGATTATCCCCCACAAACCGGTGTAAGCCTGGGATCAGGCTGCCGTTGAAGTCGAAAATATCCACCACGTACACAATCAGGGCCTGGGCATCCCGAATCTGATTCAACAGCTTTAAAAAATCATCATCTGTCAACGCCACGGGCGCAATTTCATTGTAGTGGCGCAAGCGAAAACACCGTTGGCAATATAACTCACCGCTGGCCAGGCCCCGCTCCAAAGCAGATTGCGGCGTGTAACCCAACCCTTGCTGGTCAGTCGTTTGAATCACACTTCCACAACCAATACACCGTAATTCTTCTTGTTGGTCAGTCATTTAATCCCTCCTGCCAGGTTTGTTCTGGATACTTCTTTTGGAGTGCTTGTTTAACAAAGCGTTCTAAAAACCGGTTGATCTTAGTGTTCCATTGATCACTGGTCACCAGCGGTTGGACTAGGATACACCGGACGCCAGCCGCGTGGGAAGCCGCGACATCCGTTAAATATTGATCCCCCACCATCACGACTTCATCTGGCGACAAGCCTAAGTCCCGGTACGCCCGTTTAATCCCGATCCCCAATGGCTTCAAGGCCCGGGCAACAAACGGCAATTGCAACGGGGCGACTGCTTTGGCGACCCGCCGCCGGTTGTTATTGGAAACCACCACTAACGGGATCCCTTCAGCGGCTAGCGCTTCCATCCAAGTGCGCAACTGAGGCGTCCCATCGGGGTTATTCCAGGCAATCAAAGTATTGTCTAAATCACTTAAAACAGCCTTGATCCCCGCCTGCTTCAGTTCTGTTGGGGAAACTTGATATATCGATTTTACCATCCAAGTGGGCTTGAAAATCTCTAACACTGCTTAATTCCTCACCTAATTGTTAATCATGCTAATTATACCGGGGGAGCTTTAGCGGTTCAATTCAAACGACCAATCCAATCCCGGGCACTGTCCACGCGAAAACCAAAGTTAAAAAAAAGATTAGGGCTAGTCCTTGAACCGTCCTAATCTTTTTTGGGCTTGATTAATTAAGTTTAGTTCAAAGCCTTCTTAGCTTCGTCAACCAATGCCTTAAAGGCGTCAGCATCGTTAACAGCCAAGTCTGCTAACATCTTGCGGTTGATGTCAATGTTAGCCAGCTTCAAACCGTGCATCAGCTTGGAGTAGCTGATCCCGTTCATGCGGGCCCCAGCGTTGATCCGGGCAATCCAAAGTTCACGGAAGTTCCGCTTGTTAGCCTTCCGGTCACGGAAAGCGTACGTGTAACCCTTCATGACTTGGTCCTTCGCCGTCTTGAACAAGCGGTGCTTAGAACCAGTGTAACCCTTTGCCAACTTCATGATGCGCTTCCGACGTGCGCGCGTAACTGTTCCACCCTTAACTCGCATAGTGGTAACCTCCTAGAATTTTTTGCTTAATTTTGGTTGGTCGCTGCTAATTACTTAGCAGGAATCATCTTCTTGTAACGCTTTACGTTGGACTTGTCCATCATCGACAGCCCCCGTAATTGACGACGTTGCTTCTTGGTCTTACCGTGGAAACGGTGGCTGGTGAAAGAGTTACCGCTCTTGAATCCACCCTTAGCAGTCCGCTTGAAACGCTTAGCAGCAGCGCGATTAGTCTTCATCTTTGGCATAACGATTTCCTACCTTCTTTTATTTTTTTGCCTTGTCGTTGAGCGGAGCCAACGTTAAGAACATGCTCCGCCCTTCCATCTTTGGTCGTTGCACAACCGTTGCGATGTCCTTGGTTTCTTCAGCCATCTTTTCAATCATGTCGCGACCGATATCCTTGTGCGTGATCGCCCGACCACGGAAGCGCAGTGAGACGCGGACCTTGTCACCCTTTTCGATGAACTTGCGGACCCGACCTAACTTCACGTTAAAGTCGTTCGTATCAATTGTGGGACTCAACCGAATTTCCTTGACGGCAACCGTCTTTTGGTTCTTCCGGGCTTCCCGTTCCTTCTTTTGCATTTCAAAACGGTACTTCCCGTAGTCCATAATCCGTGCAACCGCCGGCCGTGCCTTTGGCGCAACTAAGACGAGGTCTAAGTCTGCCTCTTCAGCCATCCGTAAAGCTTCTTCCTTGGTCTTAACCCCAAGTTGCTCACCGTTTTGGTCGATCAGCCGGACTTCTTTGGCCCGAATACCGTTATTGACAATCATTCCCTGAGCTATGGCAACACACCTCCGATTTTTTTAAGTGGAAAGATCAAGCAAAAAGGCGGGGTAAAACACCCCGCCGCAAAACTACCGAGAATCCTCTCGATCGTCGTACTTCAACTCGTCAGCCCGGCGACACTTATCACCAAGGCGAGAAGCGGGTGCTTCTGCTTTTTTCTTTCAACGTTTACTAGCTTATGTGATTTAAAGTGGAAAGTCAAGCCTTTTTAAGAATTTCCCAGTTTTTGCCGCAAATTATCGCCCTCAACAACAATTTCGCGCGATAAAAACCGAATCCGTTCCATGATCCGCATGGCCTTTAGCGGTTCTTGATTTCCCTGGTTGTCGATCGCCAAATGATCGACCAATTGGGCCATCGTGAAATTCGAAGTAAAGAAGGTCGGTAATTCTTCTTGCATCCGGTATTCCAAAATTACCCCCAGCACTTCGTCGCGTACCCAAGCCGAGAGCGCATCCGCACCAATATCGTCCAACATCAAGACCGGGACTTGTTTGATCCGGTCCCGTTCCTGGTCGGTCGTATTTTTCCCAATTGAACTCTTCATTTTAACCGCAAAGGACGGAAAATGTACTAACGTCGTCTGCACGCCCTGGTCTGCTAACTGATTGGCAATTGCTCCTAATAAATAGGTCTTTCCCACCCCAAAGCTGCCGGATAAATACAGCCCCGGAACAAACCGGTTCGGGCTGTATTGTTTGACAAACATCAAGGCGCGCTCTAAGGCTTGATTGCGGCTTGGCGTCGCATTCGGTCCCTCGCGAAAGAAGGCATCGAAGCTAGCTTGGCGAATGAATTTGGGCATGCTGATTGGGGTCACCCGGGCTAAACGGGCCGCCTTGGCGCGTTGGGCTTTTAACTGGTCCGTTGGCACATAGGCCACGTCAATTTGGCCGGCGGAGACAACGAGCTTCGGAACATACCCTGGCGCTACGCTAACCCGCCCTTGATTGGCCAAGTTTCGTTCGTGCACGTATTCATACAATTTTGCCCGCCCCCGCTGAATGCTTTGCGCGCTTAATTCACTTTGGTGGGCCTGCAAAAAGGCCTGCACTTCAGGATCAGCAAAAACTTCCGTCATGAGCTGCTGGTAACTTTCATTGCCAGCCTGCTGGGCCAATAAATGGTCAAGGGTCTGATTCAGGGATTCCATTTTGGCACCTCCTTTCAAGCATTACTGTTTCTTGTCTGGCGAATCACTTTTCAAATCGGCCAGCAAATCTTCAATCTTTTGCACACTGGCAGAACTGACCGCGGCTGACGAGGCCGCTGGCTTCGCCTGTTTAGCCCAATCTGGCAATTGTTCTTTAATCCGCGGCCGCTTAGTATACTTGCCCTTCGGTTGGTTGCGCTGGGCCAAGCGGGCTTGTTTTTGCTGTTGGTGGCGCCGAGCTTGGCGCAACGCGTCAGCCGCCGAAGCTACCCCGAGACTTTGCCAGGTCGACGCGATTGAATTAGCTAAGTTCGCTACTAAATTGGGCATTTCTTGATCGACCAACAAGTACCAGGTCAAAACATTCAACGCCCCGTTGGACAAACGACTGTTTTGGGCCAGCTCCGTCAACGTTCGCTGTTCAGCCGGGGTTACAAAGCCCCCCTTTTGTTCCTTTAACTGCCGTAAAAATTCAACCGGCGGCACCTGATTCGCTAAATTAACCAGCTGGCGCATGGCGGCTGACAACCCGGTCATATCATCAGTCCCCGGTGTGCTTGACGGTGGGGCCGCCGGCGGCTGATTAGCCGCTTGAACTTGGCGCTTAAAACTCAGTTCATTAAACTGGTTGGTCGCCATATCCGTTGCCCGGGCGGCTAAGTTCGCCAGTTGAAATTCATCCATCGCATACAGGCGGTGTTCAGCCAAAATTAAATTTTGGGCAGCTTGCAAAGCCGCTTGGGGAACCCCGAGACTAGTTGCTTGTTGTAAAAAGAAGCCAAAGTCAAAATCCGGGGCAGTAACTTGCGCTGGCGCGGCCGCTTGGATCAGGCCTTGCCGGGCTTTTTGCAAGGCCTGATCATCTTGGGCCTTGGTTGTTTCATCCGGCTTAAACACCGCAAAAAAGCTCTTGGTCACTTGCTTGAGCGAACTGGTATCCAAGCTAAATTGCTGGGCTTGGCGCGCCAATTGATCAAAACGTGCGGCGCCAACTTGTTGTAATAACAAGACCGATAATAAGTCATCTGCTAACAATTCACCGGGCCGTAAGGGCGGTTGCAGTTCAAAGACAAAGACCACGCCCAGTTCACTTGCTTGCTCAAAGGTTTTTACCAAGCGTAAGGCTTCTAAGCGATCCAACGCTGCCGTCAATTCGCGGATCCCCGTGTTCAGTTGCACCAGTAATTGATTAATCCGGGCGGGCGCCGTTAATAACGGTTGGGGGTGCAGCTCCGTTGCCAGAGCCAGCAACACCCCTAGCGCCGCTGAGCCTAACAAGGGCTGATAATACGGCACAAACGTCGGCTGCGAAAGCCCAGTAAAATTAGCCCCGGCACTGATAACATAGTGGCTCTTAGGGGTCAGCGGTGAACGCTCAAGCATGGGTTGGCCCCTCGGTTTGGTGCTGTTTGGCCACGATGGCTTCTAATTCGCTCATAAAAGCATCGACGTCTTTAAACTGGCGGTACACGCTGGCAAAACGGATGTAGGCAATCTGGTCAACTTCTTGCAACTCATTCATGACAAATTCCCCAATCACCTGACTGGAAACTTCATTTTCGCCCAAGCGCCGCACCCGGGCTTCAACATTGGCCGCAATATCCGTCAACTTTTCCATGCTGACCGGCCGCTTTTCGGCCGACCGCACCAAGCCGTTTAACACTTTTTGCCGGCTAAATTCTTGCCGGGTGCCGTCTTTTTTAACCACCAGCAACGGCGTCTCTTCATAGCGTTCAAACGTGGTAAACCGGAACCCACAATGGGTACACTCCCGCCGCCGGCGAATAAAGGTCCCATCTTCACTGGGCCGACTATCCACCACCCGCGAGCCATTATGCTGACAATGTGGACAAATCATGCGCTCCCCTCCTCAATCAAGGGCCATCCGTTGGTTAGGGCAGTCCCAACCCCGGCCCTGAGCTTAACTAATTATTTAATTATACCATACCGGCAAAAGCCACTGAAACAGCCAGGCCATAACTTGGTGGTGGGTTTGAGCCACACTGCCTTCGTTGTTAATCACAACTTGGGCGCGCGCTGCCTTTTTAGCCAAAGGCCACTGGGCATTAATCCGCTGGTGGGCAGTTGTTTCATCATAGCCATTGCGGGCCATCAGGCGGCGCAATTGGGTCGCCGCGCTGACCTGAACCACCATCACCGCATCGCAAAGCGTTTCGTAGCCCCCTTCATATAAGAGCGGCACATCCAAGATCACTAAACGCACCCCGGCTTGGCGGGCCTGGGTGAGTTGCCAAACAATTTCTTGGTGAATTAAAGGCCCCAAAATGCCATTGAGCTTCGCTTCGGCCGCGGGATGACCAAAGACCATTTGCCCCAATTGGGCGCGTTTGAGCGTCCCATCAGGGGCCAGGATCGTCGGCCCAAAGGCGGCTACCAAACGCGCTAACCCCGGCTGATGCGGGGCCACCACCTGACGCGCTACCAAATCGCCATCAATCACAACCGCCCCTTGCTGGTGCAAAAAGCGTGACACGGTTGATTTACCGGTCGCAATCCCGCCGGTCAGCCCCAATACCTTAGTCATCACTGGCTACCAAGGGTTGGCAATGTGGACAAAACGTCGTCCCGCGCTGGGCGACCTTAATTTTAACCAACTTGGTGCCACAACGCCGGCACGCTTCCCCGCTGCGGCCATATACATCGAGCTGATTTTGAAATTCTCCCGCATCCCCGAAGGCATTCTTAAAGGTATGCACGGTCGTCCCGTGATGCTTGGTCGCCCGGGCCAATTCGTGAATGATGTTGTCCCGCAACTGAGCAACCTTCGCCGCCGGAATCGTATTGGTGGGCTGCTCGGGATTGATTTTTGTCTCCCACAAGACCTCATCAACATAGATATTTCCTAACCCAGCCACGTGGGATTGGTCTAATAAAAAGGGCTTGATTTTGCTGCGTGACTTGTGCATGATTTCCTGCAAATACGTCGTTGTCAACGTGGCGGCGGTGGGTTCGGGCCCAATCTTGGCCAAGCCCCCGTAATTCATTTCCGTTCCCGTGGTCACTAAGTGCATCCGCCCAAATTTACGGGTATCACGGTAACCCAAATCAGTCCCATCAGTAAAGTGGAACAGCACGTGGACGTGTTTATCGATCGTGGTGCCAGTGGGTTGGTTAAAGTAACTGCCCTCCATCCGCAAATGCGAAATCATCGTCAACTGGTTGCTAAACCGGAACAGCAGGTACTTGCCCCGCCGGTCGATCGTTTCGATCGTTTGCCCAACTAAAGCTTCTTTAAATTCGTCCACTGGATTTTCAATCATCTTCGGGTAAAAAATATCGATCCCCTGAATTTGTCGGCCGGCCGCAATCCGCAACAGGCCCCGCCGGACCGTTTCAACTTCTGGCAATTCTGGCATAAAATCGCTCACTTTCCTTTTTTAGCCATATTATAGGCAGTTTCATCGTGTTTTCACAAGGCTTGTGCCTGTTTTCCGGTCAAAATAAAAAGGCGGGGGAACCACTTGGGCTCCTCCATCCCAATGCACTAATCCGGCAATTTCTTTAAATCATACCAGGTGGCCCCGGCCTTTTTTTCGACCTTCAGCGGTACTGCCAACTGCATGGCTGAGTCCATTACTTCTGGTACCACCTGCGCCAGTTGCGGAATTTCTTCCGCCGGCGCTTCAAAGACCAGTTCGTCATGAATTTGCAACAACATCCGCGCTTGCAGCCCGTGGGCCTGCAAGGCCGCTGGCATCTTAATCATCGCCATCTTGATAATGTCAGCCGCACTGCCTTGGATCGGGGTATTCATCGCCGTTCGTTCCGCAAACGAGCGTAAGTTAAAACTTTTAGCGTGAATATCCGGCAAATAACGGCGCCGGTGCGTCAGCGTTTCAACGTAGCCTTGTTCCCGGGCACTGGCCACAATGTCATGGATATACTTTTCAACCCCCGGAAATTCCGCAAAGTAGGCTTGAATAAATTCATGGGCCTGCTTACGAGTCACGTGAATATTTTGGGCCAAGCCAAAGTCGGAAATGCCATACACAATCCCAAAGTTAACCGCTTTGGCCTGCCGCCGCATATTGGGATCAACTTCTTCATCTGGCAAAAGGTGGAAGATCCGCCGCGCCGTGGCCGCGTGAATGTCTTCCCCCGCCAAAAAGTCGGCCTGTAAATTGGCATCTCCCGTTACATGGGCTAACACCCGCAGTTCCACTTGCGAGTAATCAGCTGAGAAAATTTGCCAACCGGGTTGACTGGGAACAAAGGCCTTGCGAATTTTGCGCCCTTCTTCCAAGCGCACCGGAATATTTTGCAAATTCGGGTCCACTGAAGACAAACGCCCCGTCGCCGTTAAGGTTTGCAAATAACGGGTGTGAATCTTGTCATCGGCATGAATTACCTTCAACAACCCGGCGATATAGGTGGATTGTAACTTGGCAATTTGACGGTAGGCCAAGATCTTATTGATGATCGGATGCTGATCAACCAATTTCTCCAAGACCGCCACCGAAGTCGAATAACCCGTCTTGGTCTTTTTAATCGGCCGCAAGCCCAATTGATCAAACAAGATCGTGCCCAGCTGCTTAGTCGAATTGATATTGAATTCTTCGCCGGCACCCTGATAAATTGCCGTTTCTAATTCGCTGAGCCGTTCTGATAATTGACTGCCCATCGCTTCTAGGGTCGCCTTTTCAACCTTGATCCCCGCCATTTCCATCTGTGCTAACACCGTACTCAAGGGGCGCTCGATTTGGGTATACAGTGGCCATTGCTCGTTGGCCTTTAATTTGGCCACTAATTGGGGTTGCAGTTTGGCAATCGCTTGTCCCTTGGCTACCAAGTGCCGCAAAAAGACCGCATCATCAGTTGGAAGTTGGCGTTTGGCTCCCTTGCCATACAATTCTTCGTCGGACAAAATGGCCAAATAGTCATGTTCGTGCGCCAATGTCCCCACGTCATCCGCATTCAAAGTTGGATTCAGCAAATACGACGCCAGCAGCAAATCAAAATCGATCCCGGTCAAATCAATCCCCAAGCGGTGCAATAAGACCAGGTGGGCTTTGGCATTGAACAGGTTAATCGCGACCTTAGGATCGGCCAATAACTCCTTAATTGGTGCTTGGGTCAATAAAGTCGCATCCCGACTGGCAAACCAATGCTGGCCATCGCCCAAGGCAAAGCCTTCCACTTTAGCCAGGTGGTAATTCGCTTGGGATTGTTCAAGGTGCAACGTCAACGGCGCCTTCAGCTGCCCAACGGCCGCTAAGTTTTCAGCCGTGAGCGGGGTGAAAGCAACCGCCGTTTCCCCGCTCGGCGCCGTGGCTTCATCCGGGGTCAGCTTGGTTAAAAAGGACTTAAAATCCAGTTCTTGATACAGGTCCACCAGCGCCGCATGATCCGGCCCCGTATAGGTCAAATCAGCCAAGCTCACCGTGACCGGCGCATCCCGCCGAATCCGGGCCAGATCTTGGCACTTGAAGGCAATCTCTTTTTCATTGATCAGATTTTCCTTGCGCTTGCTCTTTTTCATCTCAGTAACGTGCTCGTATAAGCCAGTCAACGAACCATACTCTTGAATCAGGCTGATCGCCGTCTTTTCCCCGATCTTGGTGACCCCCGGATAATTATCCGAGCTATCCCCCATCAGCGCCTTGACGTCAATAAATTGGGTCGGCGTTACCCCCAGCTTTTCGAGCATATAAGCCGGCGTAAAGTGTTCGGTTTGAGTGACCCCTTTCTTGGTCACGGCAACCGTCGTGTGCTCCGTAGCCAGCTGGGTCAAGTCGCGGTCCCCAGACACAATCAAGGTTTCGTAGCCCGCTTGATCCCCGGCTTGGGCTAGCGTCCCAATAATGTCATCAGCCTCATAATTAGGCAGTTCGTAAGCGTGCATCCCGCTGGCCTTGACCAACTGGCGCACATAGGGAAATTGCTCCGTCAATTCCGTTGGGGTTTGATTGCGCCCCGCTTTATACTCCGCGTAGCGTTCCGTTCGAAAGGTCGTCTTCCCCGCATCAAAGGCCACCAACGCGGCATCGGGCTGAAAATCCGCCAGAATATGGTCCAACATTAACTTAAAACCATAAATTGCCGCCGTATGCAGCCCCGCCTGGTTGGTAAAGCGGTCCATTTGCGTATGCATCGCAAAAAAGGCCCGAAAGACAATGCTGTTTCCATCAATCAATAATAATTTTTTGGTCATTTACCTCGTCCTTTCCGATCGCGTCAATTTCATTGTAACAAAAAAGTGGAGTCTCCCCCACCCTTCTTTTATTTCCTATTTCCCCCGGTGAAGGTTGCCAACCAAACTACCGACGTCAACCCGCCCTGGGAAAACGGCCGCCGGCAGGCCCAGCCAAACAAAATTGACAATTTTCGTCCGCAACGGTAAGATAATACCGTTAAAGGCGATCTTAATAAGTATTTCGAGCTCATATTGTTCGGGAAAAGGAGAAATCATGGAATACCAACTAACCATCGGCAACCAAACTCGCCGTTTGCCACTCGTGCCCATTAATGCAACCACCGCGATTGCTTCCTTTGTTTTGTTAGGCGATGATGACTTGACCTATCAAGCTGCCCAGCTATTGGCAGCCCGCTTAACCACCCCCTTCGATTACCTGGTTACCGTAGAAAGCAAGGGCCTGACCTTAACACACGATTTAAGTCGCTTGACCAACCATCCCCGCTCCTTTGTCATCCGCAAAAGCATTAAAAGCTACATGCAACAGCCACTGACCACCACGGTCAAATCGATCACAACCGCCCAGGCGCAAACCTTGGTCCTGGACGGGGCAGATGCAGCCGCCCTGCAAGGAAAAAAAGTGATCCTCGTCGATGACGTAATCAGTACTGGCGAATCATTGAAGGCCGCCGAAAGCCTCCTCCAGCAAGCTGGCAGCACCGTCGTCGGTAGGGCGGCCGTCCTTGCCGAGGGGGCCGCCCAAAAGCGTACGGACGTGACCTTTTTGGCCCCGCTGCCCCTCTTTAACTTAGATGGTACTCCCCAACCTGCTTAGACAATCAAAAACAGCGTTGACTTAATCGCCAACGCTGTTTTTTCATTAATCACGATCCGACATCCCAAAAATTTGCAAGAGTTGCAAGAACAGGTTAATGAAGTCCAAGTACAATTGCAAGGCCCCGATCACTGCTAAACCACTGACCGAAACTTGGCTGCCCGCTTGTAAGTACAGTTGCTTCATCTTTTGAGCATCCCAGGCAGTCAAAACCACAAAGATAATGACCGCAATAAAGGAAAAGATGTAGGTAATCGCTGGACTTTGCAAGAACATATTAATGATCCAAGCAATCATCAAAGCGAATAATGCGGCGGTCGCTTGGCCCCCGGCCCGGGAAAGATCCCGCTTGGTAACCGTCCCATAAATTGCTAAGAAGACAAATAAGGACGCACTAGACAAGAACGCCGCGGCAATGTTGGCCCCCGTGTAAGCTCCCGCAATCAGTGCAAAAACCAGGCCGTAGATGATCGCGGTCACCATCAACATCACGAAGCTGCCGACCGGATTGCGCTGGGCACTGGCGTTAATCCCAAAGGTGAGGGCAATTGGCAATAGCAAGACCAACCACACCATCCCACTGTGCGCCGCAAAGTAGGAAAAAATTACCGCCCGAAAGGCCGTCATTGATAAGTAGGCGGTCAAAGCCGAGACCAAGACGGCTAAAGCCATGTTCCCGTACATCCGGGTTAAAAAGCGATTCAGTCCCACCACGTCGGTATTAACTTCCCGCCGTTGCGGTTCCTGAGAAAAGAAATCGTTCAATTCAAATCCCCCTTCAAATTTGACTATCTTTGACGTTTAATCTAGCTAAATCCTAGCAAATCCCACCGTAGAAGGCAAGCAACTTAACCTTTTCTTTGTGAACTATTCGGTCATAAAAAGGCCGGAATATTCCGACCTCCCGTTTTAAGCCCTATTGTAAGCGCGCTACATAAGCATCTTCGTACTTTTCAATATCACCGGCGCCCATGAAAACAACCACGGCATTGTGGTGGGTCAACAATTGATCAATGGAATCCAAATCAATCGCTTTGCTGCCAGGCACCAGCTTGATCAAGTCGGCACTGGAGATTTGCCCCGCCGCTTCGCGAATTGAACCAAAAATCGGCGTCACGTACAGCTGATCCGCGGCGGTAAGGCTTTGACCAAATTCCGTTAAATAGGCTTGCAAGCGCGAGTAGGTATGCGGCTGGAAGACCGCCACGATTTCCTTATCTGGGTATTTTTGCCGGGCCGCATCCAGCGTTGCCTTGATTTCTGACGGGTGGTGGGCATAGTCATCGATAATGGTTGCTTCTCCCACCTTATGTTCGGCAAAGCGCCGCTTAACCCCGGTAAAGCTGGCCAATTCACGTTGAATTTCCGTCAAATCCACCTGTTCCAAGTAGGCCACGGCAATTACGGCTAAGGCGTTCAAAACGCTGTGTTCCCCGTAAAGATGGACCGTAAATTCGCCCAGCTTCTTTTCCCGGTAAAAGGCCGTAAAGGTCGATCCGGCCGGCGTCCGCTGAATGTCAACGGCGTAGAAGTCATCCGTTGGTTTGGTACCATAGTAGTAGACCGGCACGTCAACCTTTAACTGCCGCAGACTTGGATCGTCCCCCCAGGCAAAAATTGCCTTCTTAACCTGCCGACCGTAAGTTTCAAAGGAAGCTTGGACCGCGGCTAAATCAGCAAAATAATCCGGGTGGTCAAAATCAACGTTGGTCATGATGGCGTAATCCGGGTGATAAGCCAAGAAGTGATCCCGGTATTCGTCGGCTTCAAAGGCAAAGAAGCGGGCATCGGCTTGCCCATTCCCTTCCCCATCGCCAATCAAGTAATTGGTTGGGGCCACCCCCGCCAGCACATGGGACAACAAGGCCGTCGTACTGGTCTTACCGTGCGCACCAGCGACCCCAATACTGGTATAGCTTTGGACCAATTCTTCCACCGTTTCTGGGTAAGACTGGACGGGTAGCCCTAAGGCCAACGCTTGTTGCACTTCCGGGTGATCCATCCCAAAGGCGTTCCCCTTCACCACCGTCATCCCGGCGCGCAAGTTAGCTGGATCAAAAGAGTGAATTTGGATCCCCTTTTCAAGCAGGGGACCTTGGGTAAAGGTTTCTTTTTCAATATCTGACCCTTCAACCGTATGCCCCAAATCAAACAAGACCTCGGCTAAAGCGGCCATCCCGGTCCCCTTGATCCCGATAAAGTAATAGTGTTTCTGTTCCATTTTGCCGCTTCCTTTCTTAGGCAAACAATTCATTTCCCTTTGTAAAATCAAAGGCCGCTCCCACCGGGGCAAAATCATCCGGCAAAATCAAGGCCCCTGGCTTTTGGGGGGCACCCTTCAAGTGGAGCTCCCGCCCCGAGCAAATCATCCCGTTGCTTTCAACCCCCAGTAGGGCCCCCGGCCAAATAATGCTGCCACTGGGCATCATCGTGCCGACGTTGGCCACGACGACTTTTACGTTGGCTTGCATGTTTGGCGAGCCGCTGACGATCTGTTGCTTGTGATCGCCCAGGTCCACCGTCGTAATGTGTAAGTGGTCCGACTTCGGGTGGTCTTCCATCTTTTCAACATAGCCAACTTGGAAATGTGGGGTCAAAGCGGCGGTCAATTCAGCCGTAAAGCCCGCTTCATGAATCGCCGCGTTGAGCTTAGCCACTTGAGCAGCGGTCAGATCAACATTCCCGTTGACCCCCGTCGCTAATTCCGGCAGGATGGCACTGGCAGCCAAGAAGTTGTACCCCAACAATTGACCATCGGCAGCCGTGATCGCCACGACCTGCCCCTTTTTTTCCACCGTTTGTTCACCAGTCCCCGGTGCCGTCATCGTTACTAAAATATCCCCCAGCTCCGCCGGGTTGTAGCCTGCAATTAACATGGCAATGAATCCCTCACAATCTATATTTCTAAATAAATCAGTCTATAGTTTACCACAAGTTGCTCTCCGCGCGACAAAGCAAACAAAAAGAGTGGCCCCATTTGGGACCACCCTGCGACTGCCATTAAGCTGGCAAACTTTGTAAGAAGCTTTCAACTTCTTCTTTCGTCTTGCGGTCCTTATTGACAAACCGCCCGATTTCCTGCCCCGCTTGGTAGGCCACAAAGCTAGGGATCCCCATGATCCCCAGCTCAGCTGCTAATTCCAGATTTTCATCGCGGTCAACCAGCAAGAAGGTAAAATCACTAAAATCGGCTTCAATTGCTGGCATTGCCGGCTTGATGAAGTTGCAATCTGGGCACCAATCCGCCGTAAAAAAGAGGACATACTTGCCCGTAGCAACTTTTTGCTTTAATTCTGCTTGGGTCATCTTTGGTAACTTTTCCATTCGCTCTCCTCCATACTTATTAATTGTAAGGATAATTATACACAATTTTCCAACTTTCACCAATGGTTTGCTCAAACCGGGAAAATTTTTGGCTTCTGCGCCACATGTGTTACAATATGTTTACTTTACATGAGAGAAGTGAGGCAGACAATGGCAAGTTCTAATTCTTCCCTTAACCCCTGGGTGATTCCCGTTACCCTCGGATTATCTGGAGCCGCGGGCTTCTTAGCTGGTAAATTGTTTGGTGACCGCAAGTTGAGTGCCAACGCAATTCTCCGCTTGGTCATCAACGACTTTAAAAAGGAAGGCCCGATTACGGGCAGTTGGATTGACTACCAAGCCCGGCCCTTCCAACGCTTTGCTGTCCGCACGCAAGCCTACCAAGGTGGCATCACCCGCCAAGAAGATGATCGATTAACCACTTACCGCTTCTTAGCAGATGCCTACACCGGCTCCATTTTAGAAATGAAACGAGTGCCAAACGCTTAGCGGGCGGCCAACCAAGCGATCCTGACTGGGATCGCTTTTTTATTTACCGACCGCTCCCATGGTTTGCTCAGGAACATCCCGCAACTCAACTGCCGCGCTGTGGCCAACCAGTCCCCTTGCACTGGCAATTGGATCACCGTCGGCGTGGCCCAAGCCAAATAGAGCAAGACTAAGCGCAGCTCTGCTAAGCAGGTGAGGCCGGTGAGCTCCAACCGGACCCCGGCTTGCGAGATTTGTCCCAATAATGTCCCCTCAGCTGGGGATAATGGCGTAGTCAGCCGAACCTTGAGGTAAGCCGTCTCGCTTTGGGCCATCAACTGGGGCCCCACCCAAGCCGCTTGGGTCAGCGTCACCTGACCATCAGTCAGTTTGGGGCCTTCTGGGGCCCGCTTGCTTTTCGGGCCGCGGTTAAGCAATTCATTGGTTGTTAGTTTCATCTTAGTTGATCCCCTCTTAACTATACCAATCCAATTTTTATCTGTTCAACGGCCATATCTTCTCACGCTCGGCGCCGCTTGTCAAACGCTTTCAAATCTTTTGCCGGGATTTTTACGTAATTTTAACCTGCGTCTGACCTAGCGTTACCACCCAATTCTGCAGCATTTTCAGTCTGAGGCAACCCGTTGCGCAAATTTTTTGTTTACTGTTTTTTATCACCTAGACCAATTTAAAAACACCGTGCTGAGCACGGTGCTAACCCTAAACTATTCAGCTTTAAAATGAGCCTTCACTTTATAAATTGGTTGGCCGAGCGCCGCAAAGCGTTGTTCATATTCCGTTTCGACGTTACCTTCGTTTTCCGCCGCGTGGTGCAAATCCAGCCAGACCCCATCAAAGACCAGGCCGTAGTTATTAAAACTGGTCAGGGAATATTCGAAGAAGCCCATGTTGTCCGTCTTAAGCTCTAAACCACCGCCCGGCTTCAAGACCCGTTGGTAGTTGGCTAAAAAGCTCTTGTAGGTCAAGCGCCGCTTTTCATGCCGCGTTTTCGGCCACGGATCCGAAAAGTTCAAGTAAATTCGTTCAATTGACCCATCGGTAAAGAACGTTTCCAACCCCGCGCCATCAGCCCGAATCATTTGCAAATTAGGCAGCTTTTCCGGCAAAGCTTTTTTTAAGGCAATGGCGGCGACCGTACTTTCAATTTCTAAGCCGATAAAATTAATTTCCGGGTGCGCCTTGGCCATGCCAATGATAAATTGACCCTTGCCCATGCCGACCTCTAAATGTAACGGCTGAACTTTTTCAAACCGCTCTTGCCAATGCCCTTTGAATTGGGCTGCATCCAGGGCCATTTTTTCGGGATGGGCGGCCAATAACGGTTCCGCCCACTTTTTGTGTTTTACACGCATGTAAGTTTCTTCCTCACTTTTTCTTAATTCGTACCTTCAAATAATACCGGTTCAGCAGCCAAACTTCAATCCCCGCTAACAGCACGTTGCCCCCAGCATGCCACCATAAAAAGCTGGTCCGCCCCACCGACCACGAGGCGACCACAATCAGGGCAGCAACCACGCTCAGCAACCGATTCATTAACCGCCGAAACGCCGCGGGTTGCGTTGCCGCTGGGAGCGGGAAGAGGTGGGGAAAGACAATTTGGTCGTATTGGTGATAAAAGGGGATCACCTGGCTGGCGACCAGGTAAATAAATAACAAGACCAACAGGGTATTGAGCCACGGGACCGTAACAAAATACGTCACGACCATCGCGACGGCCGTTAACCGCCAGACTAAATTACCCACTTCAACGTTGCGCACCAAGCCTTGCGCATAGAGGTAATCCCACGCCGAAGGGCCCCCCTGCAGCCAACGAACGCCCCCTTGCAGCCATTTGCGGCGCCGAATTTTTCCCTGAACCGCTGGCACATCGGTGAAGAGGTTAAAGAAGCGATAGAGGCGGTCCATGCGTTGCTGTTCAAATGCAACGGCGTGCCGCCAGTCAAGTGCTTGGGCTGGCTTTTTGAACAGCAAGCACCCCAGCCCAAAGCCCAGCCCAACCAGGGGCCAAGCCAAACTCAAGCTCCAGCCCACCAAGGGGAGACCCCATTGCCACCAAGCCACGCCCCGCCGTTGGAAGCTCAGCTGCTGGTAGGCAGATTTCAACCAACCCCATTTCAAAACCGCCGCGGCCCCGACCAGCCCGGCCACGTACCACGGCAAGGCACTGGCACTGAGATCTTTGACCCGCAGCAAAAGAGGCAGACTCACCACCAGCCCCGCTTCGCTGAGCAAGATGCCGCGCCAAGCACTGTAATAAAAGGCGGCCCGAAAATACCCCTGCGCGGCACTGGTCTGGGGCAGCAAGACGACCGGATCAGCCGGCTGCACCAAGGTCGCCAATTGCCCGGCCTGAGTCACTAATGTCAGCCAAGCTAACACCACCGGCCACACCCACCACGCCGTGGGAGCCACCGTGGGCAGCCACTGAGCGTAACGATACGCGAGGGCGCCAAACAAGAAGAACAGGGCAATGATGAAGTGATCATTAAAGACCAAGCGCCAATACTTCAACAGCTGAGTAAAGTGCCGCTGCTTGCGCGCAATAAACAAATCACGCATCCTGCTCCCCCCTTGCCATGGCTAGGTAAATTTCATCTAACGAGGCGGTCGGATCCGGCGCTTGGGCTTTGAGGTCCGCTAACGTCCCTTGGGCCTTAACCCGCCCATCGGTTAATAGCACAAAGCGGTCGCAATAGCGTTGGGCGGTATCCAAGACGTGAGTGGACATCAAAATCGCCGCGCCAGCCTGCTTGCGTGCTTCAATCAACGCCAAGAGATCCCGAACCGCTAAGGGATCTAAGCCGTAGAACGGTTCATCAACGATAAAAAGCTTGGCCTCCGTCAAAAAGGCCATCACAATCATTACCTTTTGCTTCATCCCCTTCGAAAAATCGGCTGGAAACCAATCCAATTTATTCGCCAACCGAAACGTCGTTAGCAGTTCCTGGGCCCGCTGCCAGGCTGGCTCAGGGGCTAATTGGTATGCCTTGATCGTAAGCGCCAAGTGTTCGCGCAAGGTTAGTTCTGGATAGAGGATCGGGGTTTCAGGCACGTAGGCAATCTGTTGTTTATACGCAACCGGATCGGTGGCTAGCGCGGTCCCGTTTAAGGTAATCTGTCCGCTGAAAGGGCGCATTAAACCAATAATGTGGTTTAAAGTCGTGGACTTACCCGCCCCGTTGAGGCCAATCAAGCCGACCAATTCGCTCGCAGCCACGGTAAAGCTGACCTGGTGAAGTACCGGCAACTGGGAGTAGCCCCCCGTCAGGTTTTTAATTTCTAACGTCATTTTTTCAGGCCTTTCTAAAAAAGTTTTCATTCTCCAAGTATACCACAAGGGAAGTGCGGTATACTGGTATTAACTATCGCAACGTGGGGTGTCAACAACCCCATTTAAAACTTAAGAAACGAGGCGTAATCAAATGGAAGACTGCATTTTTTGTAAAATCATCAATGGTGACATTCCGAGCTACAAGGTCTATGAAGATGAGGTCGTCTATGCCTTCCTCGACATTTCGCAAGCCACCCCTGGTCACACCTTAGTCGTACCTAAGCACCACGTCAAAGATATTTTTGCCTATGATGCGGATTTGGCCGCCCAAGTCTTTGCCCGCTTGCCAAAGATTGCCCGGGCAATCAAGGCCTCTAACCCCAAGATCGTGGGAATGAACATCTTAAACAACAACGGAAAGGCCGCTTACCAATCCGTCTTCCATTCCCACATTCACCTGCTGCCCCGCTATGCGGATGACAAATTCAGCATGACCTTTATTGACAACCAGGAGGCATATGATGAAGCTAAATACCAAGCCGTTTGTGATGCCATCGTGGCCCAACTGGCAAACGAAAACAACTAAGTTGGCCGCGGATTGGCGCCAATTGCAACAAGATTTACAAACCATCAGCCACGCTCAGCGCCAGCTGACGGTTAGTCTGCAACAGCTGCAACGGACCTTACCTGCCGTGCAAGCCGCCGGCCAAGCGTTACAAACGCACATCCGCCAACTGTTGGCTCAAGATCAAGCTTAACCGAAAAAAGATCACCATTCCAACCGCCCTGATATGCTCCCTTTTAGGTGGAGAAACGAATTATGTAAAATTCGATCTCACCTG
>NZ_AZFK01000058.1 GCF_001435775.1 Limosilactobacillus ingluviei DSM 15946
TTAGGTGGAGAAACGAATTATGTAAAATTCGATCTCACCTGAAAGGGGGTATTTTTATGTCTGGCAGAACAACTCATCACTCTTTAGAAGAACGGCTTGAAGCGGTCCTCCAGTATTTGAGTGGTCAGGTTGGCAATTCCCGATTAGCTAAACAATACGGCGTTAGCAAGCGTACTGTGCAGAATTGGGCCCGTGCTTATCAACATGATGGGGTAGCAGGATTGGAAGAGTCTCGCACTTGGCGCCGTTATTCCCCAGAACTAAAGCGTCAAGCCTGTCAGGATTATTTATCAGGGAAATATAGCGCTTCCGAGTGTTGTGATCGTTACAATATTTCGAGTTACAGTGTGTTACAAAGGTGGCTGGAACGATATACTAGTGGTAAAACCTTTACGGAGAAACCAGGAGGTTCTACCCGGATGAAAGCCAAACGCAAAGTTACTCAAGCTGAACGAGAA
>NZ_AZFK01000059.1 GCF_001435775.1 Limosilactobacillus ingluviei DSM 15946
ACGCTGAAAAGAAGGAATACATCGAAAAGATTCGCCAAGCCCTCTACTTCGGGAAGGTGATGTCTTACGCTCAAGGGTTCGACCAAATGCGGATCGACTCCGAACGCTACGACTGGAACCTGCAATACGGTCAATTAGCCCAAATCTGGCGCGAAGGGTGCATTATCCGGGCTCAATTCTTACAAAAGATTACGGACGCCTACGAAAAGAACCCTGAATTGAAGAACTTGCTGTTAGATGACTACTTCAAGGACATCGCAGCTAAGTACCAAAAGGCAATCCGGGAAGTCGTAGCCTTGTCCATCAAGGCGGGGATTCCGGTACCGGCATTTGCCGCAGCCATCAGCTACTACGACTCCTACCGGGCTGAAGTGCTGCCAGCTAACCTGCTGCAAGCACAACGGGACTACTTCGGTGCCCACACCTACGAACGGGTAGACCGCGAAGGGAACTTCCACTACAGCTGGTACGAAGAACAATAGGCTTTGGCCACACGCAAAAAGCGACGAGCACCGCTCGCCGCTTTTTT
>NZ_AZFK01000060.1 GCF_001435775.1 Limosilactobacillus ingluviei DSM 15946
CGTAGTTTTGAACAACCTTACAATAATGGCTCGTTAGAAGGGACGAACAACGTCATTAAAACGATCAAACGAGTTGCCTTTGGTTTCCGGAGCTTCCCCAACTTCCGGCTTCGAATTCTACTAGTCGCTAAATCACCATACTTTAACGTCAAAACAGCTGCCTGAAAAAAGGCAGCTGTGGGGGTAGACCAATTATTCTTCTAAAAGTTCATCAGTACCAGTTGAC
>NZ_AZFK01000061.1 GCF_001435775.1 Limosilactobacillus ingluviei DSM 15946
GCAACTCGTTTGATCGTTTTGATGACGTTGTTCGTCCCTTCTAACGAGCCATTATTATAAGGCTGCTCAAAACTACGCTCGATTTCCTGACGGTGGTTTCGCAGCGTACGTTGGGCCGTTTGACAAGGCTTCGGCAAAGCCGTTAACTTGGTTTTTAACAACTCTGCCAAAACTTCTGAACTTTGAAAATGGAGGGCGCACAACAGTTGTTGGTAGTAACCATACGCCGTACTAAGCTCATCGCTCGTAGCGGTCAGCCGATCGATTACTTCTCGCTCATTCAACTGGGCGCCACCAAAACCAGTTCGCCGCTTAAAATCGTACCAATTTAGTTTGGCCGCATCCTTAACCAATAAACGCCAATAGCGTTTTAAAGCGTGGGCCAGCTTATTCTTAGAAGGCAAAGCCTTCATAGTTTGGGTACGGACTCGGTTCAATGCTTGGTAAGCTTGAACCACGACATGATAGCGATCAGCAACAATGGCGGCATTTGGAAAAAGATCTCGAATCAAAGACCGATAAGGTTGATAGAGATCAACCACGATTAATTTAACTTTGGCCCGGACGGCATACTCATACCGATAGAAATACTTACGTAAACAAGTGTTGGTGCGGGATTCAATTACATCAATCAATTCATGGGTTTCTCCATTCATCAAAGCCATACTCATCCCACTCGTCGCAAAGCGACCAGCTTTAAAGTC